>NZ_JAGWDK010000001.1 GCF_018398875.1 Bradyrhizobium sp. sGM-13
AGGCCGGGATGCTCCCGCTGTACCTGTATGCTCGTGTGCATTTTCTTTAGCGCAAATCGCACACGAGACCGCGGGTGCAGCCAGCACCCGGTCTTCCCTGCGCCCTCTAAATGAGAGGGCGGGAAGTTGATGGCAAAGCTCGGGCGCCATGCGTCGCGAGAATGTCACTTCATATTCCGTTGTCGTCACCCGCGAAGGCGGGTGACCCAGTATTCCAGAGACGCCAGTGATTAAACCGAGAAGCCGCGGCGTACTGGATCGTCCGGTCAAGCCGGACGATGACAGCAGAGGATGCGTACACTCACGCCCTTCCTGCCCTGCTCCGCCACCAGCGCCACAACGCAATCGCCATCACCACGATCACCAACCCAACCGCAATCGCCCCGCTCATAAAACGTCCACCGGGCCGGTCGATGGTGCGCGACCACAGCGAGGGCGCCTCACCTGGCCGCGCCAGGCGGAACGCCACCACGCTGTCGCCGATCGTGGTGCCGGACTCGGAATGACCGCCGGCGCCGATCGCGACGTATTGCTCGCCCTTCCACATGTAGGTCATGGGATTGGCGACGCCCGGCACCGGCAACCGGCCCTGCCACAGCTCCTGCCCCGATCGGGCATCGAAGGCGCGCAAATAAGCATCCATTGCGCCGGTGAAGACGAGGCTGCCGGCAGTGATCGCGACGCCGCTGATGAGCGGCGTGCCGAAGGGAAAAGCGATGCCGAGCGGCGCACGATCTTCCGTGGTGCCGACTCTCGATCGCCAGAGAATCTTGCCGGCCTTGAGATCGACCGCGACCATCTCGCCCCAGGGCGGCTTGTTGCACAACAGCCCCAACGGCGACAGTGCAACCGCACGGGTCATCGCAAACGGCGTGCCCTGTTGCCGTCCGAAATCGTGACCGGGCGGCGGGCTAAAGCTATCGGCCATAGCGGCACGTGGAAACAATTTGATAATGTGAATCGCCCGCGTCGTGTTGGCGTAAAGAATCTGGCTGACCGGATCGAATGCGACGCCGCCCCAGTTCACGCCGCCGCCGGTCATCGGAAACACCACGGTGCCCTGCGTGGACGGCGGCGTGTAGAGGCCTTCGTTGCGGGCAGAGGCGACCTGCGCGCGGCAGGCTCCGCTGTCCCAGAACGGAATCAGGCCGAACACGTCGTCGGCCGAGATCTGCTGCGACAGCAGCGCCGGGACGTGGGTCGGGAACGGCTGCGTCGGCGAGAGCTGCTCGCCTTCGGCCCCGCCCTGCGGCACCGCGCGTTCCTCCACCGGCCACACCGGCTCGCCGGTATCGCGGTCGAGCACGAACACGAAGCCTTGTTTGGTGGGCTGGATCACCACGTCGCGCAGGCCTTCACCGGTGTCGATGCGCGCCAATGTCGGCTGCGCCGGCAGGTCGTAATCCCAGACGTCGTGATGCACGGTCTGAAACGACCACACCCGTGCGCCGGTCTCCGCGCGCAGTGCGACGATCGAATTGGCGTAGTCGTTATTGCCGGGCCGCTTGCCGCCCCAGAAATCCGGGCTCGGCGAGGACGTGGGCAAGAATACCAGGCCGCGCTCCTCGTCCACCGACATCGGCGCCCAGACATTGGCGTGGCCGGCAATCACGCCATCATGCACCAGCGGATCGAAGCTCCAGCGCGGTTGCCCGGTTCGTGCATCGAAAGCGCGCACCGTGCCCGGCGGCGCTTCGACGCGGCGATTATCTGCAATTGCGGAGCCGACGATGACGGTGTCGCTGATAATGACGGGCGCCGACGTGATCTGGAATTCGCCGGGCCACTCCAATGGACCGATTGCGAACTTGATCTCGCCATTGTTGCCGAAATCGGCGCAGGGAACGCCGGTCCTGGCGTCGAGCGCGATCAGGCGCACGTCGTTGGTGCCCATGAATATCCGTGCGCGGCAGGCGGCAGTCTCAGCGGCGCGCTCATCGAGCCAATAGGCGACGCCACGGCAAGTGTAGCGGTTGGCCGGGCGTTGAGCTGTCGAGATACCAGGATCGTATCGCCACTTCGGCACACCACTGCCGGGATCGAGCGCGATGACCTCGTTAAAAGGCGAGCAGAAGATCAGGCTGTCCTCGACAAGCAGCGGCGTGGCCTGAAACTTGGTCCGCTTCATCGCCTCGACCGGCCGGCGATCAAGGTCGCCAGTCCGAAATTCCCAGGCGCGGACGAGATTGCCGACATTGTCGGGCGTGATCTGCTTGTGCGGCGAAAATCGCGATCCGCCGCGATCGCCGCCCCAATGCTCCCAGGCGGAAGCAGGAAGCGGATTGGCCGCGCAGAAGATGGCAACGATCAAAGCGAACAGACAAATCGGATTTCGCATCCTGCCCCCGCAAGCGCAACCCACGCTTGCGGGATTGATTACCCTATGGGCAGGTCAGTATCTACCCCGACTGCCGTGGTCGCCATAATTGCCGCCGCGTCCGCCGCCAAACCCGCCGAGACCGATCCCGATGCCGATGCTGACCGGCGGCGGCGGTGGCGGCTGCTCGTAGACCACGCGCGGGGGCGGACGGCGAACGACCACAACGTCGTCATCTACCTCACGCACACGCCGCGGCGGCTTGCGATCGGCGCGTTTCGGCGGATCGGGCTCGACGCGCTTGACCGGTGCATTGACCTTGATCGGTTGCTGCGGCGGCTGGATGTTGCAGGGACACATCGGCGCGGCGAGCGCGACGTTTTGCGGCACGGCGCCCGCGGCGACCAGAGGCGGCGCGAAATCCGGACGGTTACGCAGCCGCTCCTCCAGCTTGCGCGCGGTCGCGGCCAAATCGCTATCGGGGAATCGCGTCAGGAACGAACGATAAGCGGACGCGGTATTGATCAGCACAGCGTTATTCCACGCCACCATGCGCCGGTGACGGACCAGCCAGTCCCGCGCCAGCCGCCCGAGCGACGTTTGCGGGTAAAGGCCGGCAAAGGCCTCATAGGCTTCGTCGGTGCCGTCGGCCACGATCAATTCGTTTGCCGCCTCGACCGGCTTGCCCTTCAGATCGCGCGTCCACTCGGCAACCGTCTTCTTCGGAGCTGCGGCAGGCTTGGGTCCGGCGACCGAGGCGCCAAAAAAGCGGAAATCCTCCGTCAGCGAAGAGCTGTCCCACGGCGTCTGCCGCCCTTCGGTGACCTTGTTCACCGCAAGCCGCACCCGCTTGAACGTCTCCTCGATCGGAATCCCCTGCTCCTTGCCGGCCGCGAGCAGCGCGGTCGTATACGGGCTGTTGGAGCCCGAGCCGTCTTCCGCGACCGCGCCGGGCGAAGTCGAGAACGACAGAAACGTGCCGGGCGCACCGACCTTGGCATCGACCAGCGCAAGGCCGCTGCCGGCGGTCTTGAGATCGGGGAACGGATTGTTGCGGCAGGCATCGAGCATCAGGATGCGCATCCTGCTCGGAACCGATGTCAGCGTGTTCAGGATGTCGTTGAGGCGCACCGCCTGGATCGGAATATCGGCTTCCCGCTTCGGATCGATATCGACCGGGACCAGAAAATTCTCGCCGTCGATCTGCAGCCCATGGCCGGCGTAAAACACCAAGGCGATCGTATCGGCGCCTTTCGCGGCTACCTTGCCGGCGAATTCGCTGACCACCTCCCGCATTTGATTCTGCGAAAGATCGGCAGCGGTCGAAACCTCGAAGCCGGAATCGGTCAGCAATTGCGTGACCGCCTTGGCGTCATTGGCCGGATTGGGCAGCGCTGGCACCGAGCGATAGGCGGATTGGCCGATCACCAGTGCGAGGCGGCTTTCGGCGGAGGCCGAATGGGCGCCCAGCAGAACCGCCGCAGGAATCATCAGCTTGAGCAGCGCGTGACGGAACATGATGCCACCTCCCGACAATGCAGGCTTCGGATTGGTCACGGCCTCGAAGCCAAAGGTTCAAGCCGGCCGCGCCCTGTGAGACGTGATGGCGGCCCCATTCGAAGGCGACCTTGTCGCAGGCCCAGAATCCCGCGCAGTGATCCAAATCACAGTCGCGAGATCGTTATGTGCACGGCAATCCCCTGTCCGAAATGGCGCCGCCGGGGTAAAACAACCTCCGATGCGGCGGATCGTGGTTCACATAGCGCTGGTAGCGGGCGCAGCGCTGACGCTTGCGGGTTGCGGTTTTGCCGACGTCCGCGCGCCCGTGCCCGACTTCATGCGCGCCAAGGCGCCCGACCCGCCCGCGCTGGGGACGCCGCCCGACGTCAAGCTGCTGCTGCGGCAAAGACTCGATTCGGTGTTCGTGGCGGCCTCGCAACCGACCCAGGTCCGCGTCTCCGAGCCGCGCCCCAACCTCCGCGGCCAGGGCTGGACCGCCTGCGTCAAGGCCGAAGTGGTTTCCGTGACCGGCAAGCCCCTGGGCACGCAGACCTATCGGATCGAAATATCCGACGGCTCGATCGCCGACCGCCAAAAAGTCGAAGCCGAGGATACCTGCGCGACCGAGAGCTACGAGCCGGTCTAGCTCTACAGACAGCGCGTCGTCGCCCGCACCGGACAGAGCTTCAGCGCGCTGGTCAGCGAGAACAGCACCCGTGCCCCGCGGGTCGGATTGTCGGGCGCGCGGTAGCTGAGCGGCGCGGCGGCGCCGATATCGGCTTGCAGGCCTTCAGCGAGGAAGAAGCGAATGCCGCCGCCGGCCGAGGTCAGCGACAGCCCGTCGCTGAGCCGATAGCCGTCATTCCAGGCCACACCGCTGTCGACGAAGCCGTAGAGCTGGTAGCCGTTCAGATATTGCAGGTTCGTCTTCTGGTCGAAGCGCAGTTCGAGCGAGCCCGCGAGGCCGTTGTCGCCGCTGATCTCGGCGCTGCCATAGCCGCGGCCGAACGCAATGCCGCCGAGGTAGAATTGCTGCGAGGTGAAGAGCGGACGGGACGCCGCCTGGCCGGCGGCAGCGAGCTTCACCGACCATGCATCCGTCAGCGTTTGATAGCGCGTGAACCAGAAATTCAGCGCGGAGAAAGTGGCGGACGCGCCGACGCGCGACAGATAATCGTCGTCGCGGTGCGAGGCGCCGAGAATGTCGAGGCCCTGGCGATAGTTCACCGTCAGATAATTGGTGCCGCCGAAATTATCCTGCAGGCGGTAGTCCGACGTGAGGCTCGCTGTGCGGATGCGATCGGCATAGATCAGGCCGAACACGTCGTTTTCGGTGGCGTTGGTGAATCCCGCAGCCGCGGTCAGCGTCAGGCTGGACTTCTGCGACTGCACCGGAGCGATGCTGCCGCGAACTTCGAACGAATGGGTCTTGATGTTGTCGCTGTAGAGACGGCGGTAATCACCGGGCCAGACTTCGGTGTAATAGCCGTACGCACCGATACGGGCGCCGTCAGTGCCGACGGGCATTTCGTAGGACAGACGGCCGAATGCGAGCTGCCTGGGATCGCCGGGCGTGGTCGAAAGGTTGAACACCAGCGAATCGCCGGGCGCGAGATAGGAGTTGAACGCGGCTGTCCCGTAGCTTTGCCAGGGTCCGACCGACGACGATCCGAGATTGTCGATGCCGAACGATGTGAAGACGTGCCAGGTTTTCACGGAGATGATCAAGCGGAAATGGCCGCTCGTCGTGCCGATCTCGTCGATTGCGGTGTCAATGATGCGCAGGCCTGGGCGGCCATTGATCAGGAGCAATTGCCGTTCGAGCGTTGCAAGCCGCGAGGGCCGTTCGGCCAACACGGCATCGAACATGGGCCGGACGCCGAATTCGTCGGCGCCGTCCCCCTTCAGCGTCAGCTCCGTGATGCTGCCTTCGACGACCTGAATGCGAAGCTCGCCGCTCTGGATATCCTGCGGCGGGATGATCGCCCGGCTGAGGTGAAAGCCGGCGGCGCGATAGACCTCGCTGACCGCGCTGGCCATCGCCGCCAGATCTGCCTGCGACACCTTTTTCCCGATGTAGGGTTGATATGCCGTCACCAGCCGGTCCTGCGGTATCGCGACGGCGCCGCTGATCGAGACGCGCCGAAGCACGAACAGCGGCTTGGTGTCTCCCTGCCCCTCCGTCCCGGCAAACTGCGGCGACGGCAATCGGGGCCGCCCGTTCGCGCCCTGGCTCGATTGCTGGTCCTCGAAACGCTTTTCGGTCTGCCGCGGATCGTAACCGGGCTGATGCGCCTGCTGCGCTTGCGCCGGCAAACAGATGAGCGAAGTCCACAGCCCGAGGCTAACCACCACACGGGACAAAGCTGAACAGGCCCAGTTCCGTAATTGTACGGACAAGAAACCGGAATCGTGAGCGGAACCGCTAGCCATCTGATTTTTAATAGAAAATTATGGTCAACGAATGGTTAACGCGTCCCTCGCAGAGCACGGTTTCCGCTCACTCAATGTTGAAACATTTCCAATAGCGTACGGGATAAAGCGGCAAATCGGAGAGAGCTTCATGCGTGCGATCCCTCATGTCCCGAGAACACTCGCGGCGATGCTCTTCCTGGCGACGGCCTCGATCGCTAACGCCGCCGATGGCGGCGAGTGGACGGTCAGCAAATCTTCCGGCGAGGTCTGGGTCACCGGCAGCGGCGTGCAGCAGGCATCGATCAAGCAGGAAGACGCGTTGAAGCCGGGCGATACGGTTCGCACCGGCCGCACCGGGCGCGTTCTGTTGAAGCGCGGCGAGGAAATAATCATGGTTGGGCCGAATTCCGTGGTCGGCGTCCCGGCCCAGAAGAAGGAAGGGCTATCGACAACGATCGTGCAGCGGGCAGGCTCGATCCTGCTCGACGTCGAAAAACGCAACGTCAAGCATTTCGAGGTCGAAACGCCCTACCTCGCCGCCGTGGTGAAGGGCACGCAATTCCGCGTCACCGTCAACGCCGGCAAGACCACCGTCGATGTGATCCGCGGTCAGGTCGAAGTCGCCGACTTTAAGTCAGGCCAGATCGCGCAAGTAATGGCCGGGCAGCACGCGACCGCGTTCGCGAACGGCAAGACCGGGCTATCGCTGGGTGGAGCCGGCGTCCTCGTCCCGATCGAGCACGGCAAGCCCCGCGCACCTTCGATCGACCGCGTGCCGGTGCCGCGCAACGGTCTCTCCGCGCCGCGCCATGCGGCCAACGGACAAGATAAACATGCGAGCGCCCATCCCGCCAAACATGGCGTCACCCGCATCTCCTCGTCGATCGGCGAAGTCCGGGTGAACTTCCATCGCGTTACCAACGGTCTCGCCCATGGCACCTCGGCTTCGGCCAGCGCGGCGCGGGGCGCCTCCGAACCCAAGACGGTCTGGAGTTCATCAACTCCCGGCACGGACACGGCCGCCGCCAACAGTGGTCAGGGAGATAATGGCAACGGATCCGTCGCCAGTGCCGCCGGTCGAGCAAATGCAAGCGCGGTAGCGGCTGTCGCCGGGGGCAACAGCAATAGCGGCAATGGCAACAGCGGCAACGGTAACGGCAACGGCAATGGCAATGGCAATGGCAATGGCAGCAGCGAAAATGCCGCCAACGGGAACGGCAACGGAGCCAACGGCAGTGGCCGTGGCAACAGTGGACACGGAAGAGGCCGCTAACCGCACGATCCACTGCAAGAGAACTGAACGACCAGTCAAACCCGAAACACCAGAATGGTGACCAAGTGAAACGATATCGGCCGCATATTTTCGTGATGATTGCGCTGGCAATCGTCCTAGCGGGCGGCTGGCACAGCTCGCTTCGCAACGTGCTCGCCGACTTGCGGTTCGCTTGGCAGTCGCGACAAGTCAGCGGCGACATCGTGGTGATCGCGATCGACGCATCGTCGATCGACAGGATCGGCGTCTGGCCGTGGCCGCGCCTGCTCCACGCCGACCTGATCCGGCAGCTTCAGAAGGCGGACGTCGAGGACATTGCGCTCGATGTCGACTTCTCGACACCTTCGGATGCGTCATCGGACCGAAACTTTGCCGAAGCCCTCGAGGGCGCCGGCGGATCGGTGGTACTGCCCTCCTTCCAGCAGCCCCGCACCGACAGGACAACGCTTCACATCAATCGCCCACTGCAGCAATTCGCCGAACATTCGTGGTCGGCGATCGTCAATGTCGAGGTCGGGCCCGATGGACTCGTCCGGCGTTATCCGTTCGGTGAGAAGCTGGACGGCAAATTCGTACCCTCGATGGCTGCCGTGCTCGCCGGCCAATACGCCGAAAAGCGCACGCCCTTTTTGATCGACTTCAGCATCCGAACGGCCGGAATTCCCAAAGTATCCTTTGCCGACGTTCTGAGCGGCGACCCGGCGACACTGCAAAAACTCCGGGGCAAAAAGGTCGTCATCGGCGGCACGGCGCTCGAACTTGGTGACCGCTTCAGCGTGCCGAACGGCGTGATCCTGTCCGGACCGGTGCTGCAGACGCTGGCCGCGGAGTCGCTTCTGCAGAACCGCGCGCTGCAATGGACCTCGGGCGTCGTCACCGCGGCCGGCCTGGCGTTGCTCGCCGTGCTGATGCTGTTCTCGTGGCGCCGCCTCACCGCTGGCAAGCGGGTCGCGCTGCTCGGCGCAACGGCGTTCACACTCGAGGCAGGCGCGTTTGCCTTGCAGACGGCGTTCCCGCTCATTGTGGATACGTCGCTGTTTCACATCGCCATCATCGTCTACGTCGCGGCCATCGCCCTCGACGAAATCGACATCAGGGATCTGCTCGGCCGGGTCGCCGAGAGCCGCTTTCAGCGCGTGGCGATGTCGCTCGGCGACGGCCTGATCTGTACCGACTCTAACTATTTGATCACGGTGTGGAATCCGGGCGCGACCGCGATCTTCGGCTATCTGCCCGAAGAGATGATCGGTCGGCCGTTCGACGAGATTTGCGCACGTGACGAGGCCCTGGCCACATCCGCCTTCTCCATCAAGAACGCGGCACATCTGGCTGCCGGATCGGTGGTCGAGTTCGACGGACGCCGCAGCAATGGCGAGGTGTTTCCGGTCGAAGCCTCCTTCTCCGGCTGGCAAGGCACCGACGGGCTTCAGTTTGGCGCGATCCTGCGCGACATCTCGGTTCGCAAGCGCGAAGCCGAAAGAGTGAGATATCTTGCGGAACACGACACGCTGACGGGGCTCATCAACCGCAACACGCTTCACGTCCAGCTCGAGGCAAAAATTTCCGCGGCCGGGATGGACAGCCGCAAGGTGGCACTGCTGGTGATCGGCATCGACGGCTTCCAGCAGATCAACGACATGCTCGGCAACACCTGTGGCGATCTCGTGCTTCGTGCCATTTCGCAGCGACTGACGGCGGCTGTTCCGTCGGCGGGTCTGGTCGCCCGCTTGAGCGGAGACGAATTCGCCATCGCCGTTCCGACCAGCGATATCGGAGAAAACCTCAGCCGCTTCGCCGAACAGATCGGCGACGGCTTCGACGCGCCGCTGCTGGCCGGAAACCGCCACCTCCGCGTCAAGGTCAGCATTGGGGCCGCCGTTTGCCCGAGCGATGGACGAACGGCGGACGAACTCCTCAGCAACGCCCATCTGGCGTTGAGCCGCGCCAAGGCGACCAACCGCGGCGGCCACGTGCTGTTCGAAGACTCGATCCGCCGCGAGCTAGAGACGCGCCTGACGCTGGAAGCGGAGCTGGCGCTGGCCGCGGAACGCAATCAGTTCGAATTGTTCTTTCAACCACAATTTCATCTGGCCGACGGCCGGTTGATCGGCGCCGAAGCCCTGATCCGCTGGCGTCATCCCGTGCGGGGGCTGGTTTCGCCGGGCGAATTCATGCCGGTCGTCAATACCTCTCCGATTTCCGAGCGGATCGCCGAATGGGTTCTCCGAACCGCCTGCACCCAGGGAGCCGCCTGGGAACGCGCAGGACACAAGCTCCGCATCGGCGTCAACCTTTCGCCGTCGCAGTTGGAGTCCGGTGACCTCACGGTCTCGGTCGCGCAGGTACTCGCCAGCACCGGCTTGAGTCCAACCAGCCTCGAGCTCGAGGTCACCGAAGACATCCTGCTCCACGATGAGCAAGGCGCGCTGAATACGTTCCTCGAGATTCAGGAGCTTGGCGTTCGCCTGTCCTTCGACGATTTCGGCACCGGCTTTGCCAGTTTGAGCTATCTGAAGAAATTCCCGCTCGACGGGCTGAAGATCGACCGGTCCTTCGTGTTGGGCTTGCTGACCAATCCCGACGACGCGGCGATCGTCAGCTCGACCATCGGGCTGAGCAAGCAACTCGGCCTGTCCGTCATCGCGGAAGGCGTCGAGGACCGCGCCACGGCCGACTGCCTGGTCAGGATGGGCTGCGAAGAGGGACAGGGTTATTTCTTCGGCAAGCCGATGCCCGCTCGGGATTTTGAGGCCAAATTCCTGACCGCTCCCGCAGCCGCCGAGGTGGCGTGACGCCGAGCGCGGTTCGCTCAGGCTGAACGATCGGTTAACGCGACACCTCAAATCCGAGCGTCGCAGCAACGCTATTTTCCAACTCTTTTCGCTAGGGTCGCCCAGTGAACGCGATAGCCAAGGAATGCCCTTAAGGCGTCGTCGCCACATAAATCGCGAATGGGGATACGGGGAAAGTGGCCGATATTGCCGACATCTCGACGGTGCGCCGGGCATCGAGCAAGGAGGCGAATGCGCCAGCCATCAGCGAAGCGCTGACGCCGCTTACCGGCATCTCCGCGCCGCAATGGCGTGCGCTCGCCGAAGGCGCCGCCGAGCCGAACGGCTATTACTTGCCCGAATGGAAATTGGCGGTGAACGCTTCGGCGCGGGGCCGTTCGAATGTCGCCGCGCTCGGCGCGTGGCACGATGCATCCGCCTTGATCGGCCTTGTGCCCGTGATCTCGATGTGGCGCGCCTACAAGATCCCGCTGCCCGCTCTGGTCAGCGCCGATCCCTACGGCACGCTTTGCACGCCGCTGCTCGACGCTGATATGGCGGAGGAAGCCGTCACAAGCATCCTGCGCCGGGCCCGGCGGGCCGGCGCGCATGCGCTGATTTTCCGCGCCACCCCGCTCGATGGCGCAGCCATGAAGGCCTTCACCAATGTGCTGCATCGCGGCCACATGCAGCCGCTGGTGCTGCAATCGCATGTCCGCGCCTGCCTCGATGCCACGGCCGACGCCGATACCGTGCTGCGCGACGCGCTCGGCGCAAAGAAACTGAAAGAACTGCGCCGCCAGCGCAATCGCCTCGCCGAACACGGCGCCGTCCATTTCGACGTGGCGCGGACGCCCGGTGAGATCACTGCCGCCGTCGAAACCTTCCTGGTACTGGAAGCCAGCGGCTGGAAGGGCCAGCGTGGCACGGCCCTTGGCCAGCACGAGGGCGATGCGGCGTTCGTCCGCCGCGCCACTTCGGCGCTGGCAGAGACCGGCCAATGCGAGATCGTGACCTTGCGCGCCGGCGCAACACCGGTGGCGGCAGCGATCGTGCTGCGCCATCAGGATCGCGCCTTCTACTTCAAGCTCGGCGTTGACGAGCGCTTTGCGAAGTTTTCGCCGGGCGTGCAACTGACGCTGGAGCTGACGCAGCATCTTTGCGCCGATCCAGCCATTGCTATGGTGGATTCCACCGCAAATCCCGACCATCCCATGATCAACCCGATCTGGCGCGGACGCCTTGCGATCGGCGACGTGTTGATTCCGCTGCGGCGGAACGATCCGGTGGTGGCGTTGATTCGCGCCGCGCTCCCCTTGCGGTCCGCAATCCGCGAGCCGGCGCGGCGTCTCGTCCATTTCATCAGAAAGAGCCGGGAGAAATCCTAAATGAATACGCTCACCGCCATAGCGCCCGTCATTACGGCTGACCATGACGCGCTCCGCCGCGACTTTCCGCTAAAGCCGTTCGCGATCCGCCACAAGCTCGCCGGCCATCCGCTGCTGACGCTGCCACGCATCGCGCAATTGGCTTCCGAGCTGCCGCGCGACCTGATCGAACATAATTCCGGCAAGGTCGCGATCAGCCAGGATCCGGATGCGATTCCTTCCGTCGACCTCGACCCCGTCGAAGTCGTGAAGAGCATTGAGTCCGCCGGCGCCTGGATGGTGCTCAAGCGGATCGAGAATTCGCCGGACTATCGCGCGTTGCTCGAGGATACCCTGCTGTCCGTCGCCCGCGCCCGCGGCTTCAACAGCTTGGCTGACGCCGGCTTCGAGCAGGTCGAAGGTTTCCTCTTCGTGTCCTCGCCGAATTCGACCACGCCCTTTCATCTCGACAGCGAAGACAATTTCTTCGTGCACATCCACGGCGAAAAATTCTTCACGATCTTCGACAACACCGACCGTTCGATCGTCTCCGACGACGAGATCGAGCGCTCGATGACCAAACATCGTAACCTGAAATATGACGAGAGCATTGCGCCGTTGGGTAAGGAATTCCACCTGTTCGCGGGCGAGGGCTGCTATGTGCCGTATCAATGGCCGCACTGGGTGCGCACCGCAGGTTCGTTCTCGATCTCGATGGCGATCACCTGGAAGACGCGCGAGGTGCGGCGGATGAACGATCTGCACTTCTTCAATTCGATGCTGCGCAGCATCGGCCTGCCGCAGCAGCCGCCGGGCAAACAGCCGCTGCTCGACGCGCTCAAGCTGGCGTTCTATCGCACCGTGACGACCGCGATAACGCCGCTGCGCGCCTCGATGGCGATGCGCCGCGTGCTGCGGCGGATCGCGCTCGGGAAACGCGCGAACTATTATTTGAAAGGGGCGTAACCAGCCTCACTGCAGCGGCGAATGCGGCGCCGGCAGCATGATGGTTGAGTGCATCTCGTCGAGAAATCCGGGACCCTTCCCGAGAAATTCCTGCCAGGCCGGATCCTTCATCGCATTCCCGCGCGCTTCGGCGCGGGCGTTCAGGCTGGGATAGGCCCAGATGTGGCAGGCTTCGTTCGGCTGGCCCGCTTCGGTGGTCCAGAGGCCGACGATCTTTGAATGTTTTTCGCGCTCCGGCAGCACCGCGGTGAACGCATCGAGCCATTGCTTCAGGCCGCCGGCTGGCTTGGCGCGGTAGTTGCGGAGTTCGTAGACATTGCCCGTCGATGCCGGGGCCACCGGAGGCCTCACTGCATTCATCAGGCGGACATCCTGGCGGACCAACCAGGGGCGGATCAGCGGAACGTACTCGCCGGTCCAGCGCGGGTTTTTCGCAAGCTCGGCGCGCAACCGGGCGCGCTCGTCAAAACTGTTGTAGCTCCACATGTGCAGAACCTGATTAAGCGGGCCGATCTCGGTCGACCAGTAGCCTTCGAGCTTGCCGTAATCGTCCTTGCGGATCTCGCGCGATATCGTACTCGCGGCCTTGATCATGTCGCCGAGCGTGCCGGGTCTTAAGGTGTAGGTGCGCAGTTCGTAGATCATGATTGCCTCCCCAAGTTTATTCTAGTTTCATTGCCGCGTTCCCCGGATGCTGCGCAGCGTCATAAGCCCGTTACGCGCGTCTTCGACACGCTATGGCGGTGCGCTGAGGATCCGGCGCCCATCGCTGGAGTTGGGTCCCGGCTCTGCGGCGCAGCGCTGCGCGCCGCGTCGGGACACGCAAGGTCACTCCGCGGCCTGCGCGTTGATTTCGCCGGAAACTTGCCGGATCGCGCGGGCGAGTTGCTCGGCCGGCTGGGCGCCGGACACTGCATATTTCTGCGCGAAGACGAAAGTGGGAACGCCCGAGATGCCTTTGTCGGACGCTTCCTGAGCCTGGCCCGAGATCAGCGCGACATCCTCATCGGTGGCAAGCCGCTTACGCACATCGTCGGCGTCGAGGCCGACATCGGCCGCGGCCTGCACCAGCACGTTGACATCGGTCAGATCGCCGCCATCGCGAAAGTACAATTCCATCAGGCGCTGCTTCATCTCGGCAGCCTTGCCCTGCGCTTCCGCCCAGTGGATCAGCCGGTGGCAGTCGATGGTATTGGGCTGGCGCTTCACGAGTTCAGGGCGGTAGGTCAGCCCCTCCTCGCCCGCAGCCGCCACGACGCGGCCAGCGATACCCTTGTAGGCCTCGACCGAACCGAATTTTGCGGTGAGATATTCGTCGCGACTGATGCCCTCGCGCGGCACCCAGGAATTGAGGAAAAACGGCCGCCAGCGCACTTCGACGGGAACATCGGGCACCAGCGCCAGAGCGTTCTCGATCCGGCGCTTGCCGATGTAGCACCAGGGGCAGACCACGTCGGAGACGATGTCGATCTTGAGGGGTTTTAGGGTGCTCATCGGGACGTCCTCGCTGAATGATGTCCCGGAAGGTAGTCCGATCGGACAAGGAGACAAGGGCGCGGCCTGCATGTCTCGTATCACTTCACCTCCACGGTTATTGTGGCGAACGGCTAGCCCTTCTAGAACTCCGCGCCTCGATTTGAACCACGGAGCCCTGCAATGACCGTCATTTTCAGGCCGGAAAGCCTCCTGTTTCGCGCCATCGAACATGCGGGCGGGCCGTGGTCACCGGATATGCTGCAGGGCAGCGGGACCACAGCGCTGATGACGGTGCAAGGCGGCGACTCTTAGGTCAAACCGGCCGCGATCTGCCGCATCCGATCGGCGGTCAGATCGTCGGCGGGGAAGAACGTTTCCAGCGCCAGCTCCTGCAGTGTGATGTCGACGGGCGTGCCGAACACCATAGTGGTGGAGATGAAACTCAGGACGTCGCCATTGTGGCGCAGCTTGAAGGGAATCGCGACATTGTCGGCCGAGATCGGTCCCGAACGCGCCGGCATGCGATAGGCTTTCAGCTCCTGATACAGTTTGAGCAGTTCGGGATCAGCCGTTGCCTCGCACTGACGATGCAGCCGTTCCAGAAGATGCGCGCTCCATTCGGCAAGATTGACCGTGCGCGGCGCGAGCCCCTCTGGATGAAAGGCGAGCCGCATAACGTTGAGGGGATGCCGGAGCAAATGCGGCGGCAAACCTTCGAGCAACGGCGCCACCATGCGGTTGGCCGTCACCAGATTCCAGTGCCGGTCATAGGCCAGCGCCGGATTGGGCTCATGTGCCTTCAGCACCAGATCGATCGCCTGCCGGGCTGACTTTAGCGCTGGATCATCCAGCGAGCGTTGCGGAAAGGCCGGGGCAAAACCCGCCGCGACCAGGAGTACGTTGCGTTCACGCAAGGGAACCTCCAATCGCTCGGCAAGCTTGAGCACCATTTCGCGCGACGGCGCGGCGCGGCCGGTTTCGACAAAACTGAGGTGACGCGCGGATATTTCGGCATCGCTCGCCAGATCGAGCTGGCTCAGATGGCGGCGCTGGCGCCATTCGCGCAAGTGATCGCCAATGTGGAGGGGTTGGGTTCGTTCGGCTCGCGCCGTGGCAGCATGTGCGTTCATGGTGGAAAACCTACCATGCGAATTTCATCCATTCCATTACGTCCAAGGTAATCGAAACGGGTCGCAGGCCGGGTCATCTTGGCGGCACAGGAGATGACCCATGCTGATGCTTTCGCTGTTCCGCTTCGCCGCCGCCATGATCCCTTGGGTGCGCAATCTGGTCACCTGGCTCGTGGCACGCTCCCTGAACATGCCCGAGCCCCTGGTGCATGACACCGGTGTGTTCGTGTTCGTGCAGGTGCAAACGATCGAGAACAGGGTCGGCAAGGCGCTCTGCCCGGTGCGGCTGATGCGTCAGCTCCGGTCGCTGCTGCAACGCTGATCCCTGCCACCAGTCATTCTAAAGCAAAGGAGAACGTCATGATCCATCCGTCCACCTTCCTGAGCCGCGCCCTGCTCGCCGACGCCATCTTCAGCGGCGTCGCCGCTGTGGCGCTAACGCTCGGCGCCGGCACGCTCGCGCCGTTCCTCAATTTGCCGGAAGTCTTGTTGCGCGAAACTGGCCTGTTCCTGATCGCCTATACCGCGCTGGTCGGCTGGCTGGCGACGAGGTCGACGGTGATGAAGGCGCTGGTGCTGTTCGTGATCATCGGTAACGCCGCGTGGACGCTGGGCAGCATTGCGCTGCTTTTCTCGGGCGCGGTGTCGCCGAACCTGCTCGGTCAGGTGTTCATCGTGGCGCAGGCGATTGCAACGGGCGTCTTTGCCGAGTTGCAGTATATTGGGCTGCGGAAGAGTGGCGGTGTCGTAGCCGCTTGATCGCAGTTCTAACGCAGTCATTCCGGGATGGTGCGCAAGCACCAGACCCGGAATCTCGAGATCCTCAGGTGCGCAATTGCGCACCGTATTCGATGCTTCGCATCGCCCCGGGATGACGCGCGAGCGCGTCAGCTCAACACCACCGCCGCAATCATTCCGGCAAAAGTCAGCACCAGCCCGATGACCAGCATCGGCACCAGGCTGCTGCCCGAATACGGGTTGGCCTGCTCCTTGTTCGTCACGATATGTGCTCGATAAGCCATCACACTGCTCCTGCCTGATTGCGTCGAAATCTTTCACCGTTTGCGAGCATGACGCCATTGGCGCCGGCGATACCAAGCTCGAGGCTCGCCGCAATCCGCCGCGCCCGTTCCACAAAATGCGCGTCCGCCTCCGGCGGGCAGATCTCGCGCGCGGTGATCTCGAACAGTGCGAGCCAGCGGTCGAAATGCGCGGCATCGACCGGCAATGGCAGATGTTTCGCCATTGGCGTGCCGTGATAGCGGCCGGTCATCAGCGCGACGGATGACCAGAATGCGCACATCTGCTTCAGATGCGGCTCCCAATCCTTGATGCGCGTATCGAAGATCGGCCCCAGCACCGCGTCCTCGCGGACCTTGGCGTAGAAGCCGCGCACCAGGCGCTCGATCATCGCTTCGTCGATGCCCGTCCGCTCCATGATTTCGGCCATGAGCCGTTCGCGCCGCTCCGGCCCTGCCAAGATCGCTTCCATTCCGCCTGCCCTTAAATCGGTATTTCAAATACCTATTTAGACGGGCTATAGATGATTTGCAAGCAGATCTTTTGAGAGGGACCCCATGCGCCTGACGTCGTTCACAGATTTTGCGTTGCGCGCGCTGATGCGGCTGGCGGGCGACCCCGACCGTTCCTTCGCCACCAATGAAATTGCGTCCGAGTTCGGCATTTCCCGCAACCATCTGGCCAAGGTGGTGCGCGACCTCGCCGACAGCGGCTTCATTTCGACCCAGCGCGGCGCCGGCGGCGGCTTCATGCTGGCCCGCCCGGCCCAGTCGATCACCATTGGCGAGGTGGTGCGCGCGCTGGAAGGGCCGCCGCTGGTCGAATGTTTTCGTGAGGATGGCGGCAGTTGCGTGCTGAAGCCGCGCTGCCGGCTAAAGGCGAGGCTCGCTGCCGCGCGCGAGGCCTTCATGCGCGAGCTCGACGCCACGACGCTGGCGGAATGCGCCTACCCCGCGCAGCCCAGACGCAGTCCGTTGACCGCGTGAGGCCTCTACCGAAGCATCAGGACCTGAACATGAAACCGATCGAGTTCGAGAATGGCATCGTGCAGATCGATGCGTCCATCATCGCCGAAGGCCTCGGCCTCGCGCCGTCCCTGCTGCAGGAGGAGATGCGCGCGGGCAGGATCACGAGCCTTGCCGAGCGCGGGGTCGATGCCGATTCCGGCCGGCACCGCCTGACTTTCTTCTCCGAGCACCGGCGTTTTCGCGTCGTAGTCGACGAAACAGGCACTATCCTTCAACAATCGGCGGTCGACTTCGGCGATTCGCCGTTGCCGAAATCGGTGCGCAAGCCTGGCAGGTGAACCGCCGCACGCTCAGAAAGCTGTGCAGGAAACAGATGACATCAGCACAAGTCAGCGGCACGGAAGGATATGCCAGCGAAGCGGAACAGTTGTTCCAGCGCTACGAAAGCATTCCGGCGGCTGAAAATCACCGCCATGTCCTGCATCTGATACCCAAAGCCCCGGCCCGCGTGCTCGATATCGGTTCAGGAACTGGACGGGACGCGGCCTGGCTCGCAAGCTTCGGACATCGTGTTATCGCCGTAGAGCCTACCGATGCCCTGCGTATCCCCGCGATGGCGCTGCATCCCTCTCCGCTGATCGAATGGCTCGACGACAGCCTGCCCGACCTGGTCCGCCTGCGGGCACGCGACGAGACGTTTGATCTCGTGATGCTGACCGCGGTGTGGATGCATCTCGACCAGACCCAGCGTCAATATGCGATGCCGAATCTGGCCTCGCTGATTGGGTCAGGCGGCACTATCACTATGACGATCCGGCATGGGCCCGTGCCGCCCGCGCGGCGGATGTTTGAAATCCCCGCCGAGGAGACTATCGGGCTCGCGCAGGCGCACGGCTTGCGCTGTGTCTTGAATGTGGCTTCTGGATCCCACCAGGAGAGAAATCTCGCCGCCGGCATCACCTGGACAAACTTGGCGTTCGTGAAGGCAGATGCTTCGGGATCATTTTCGCGTTAGCTAAGTGAGCCCCGGCGCCTCCTGAAGAAGCGCGTCGAAACGAAGGGCAAGAGCCTTGCTCCGATTCAATCCGCGCAAAGCAGCCCTATGCCTGGAGGGTCGGCGCCGGCGCGGAAACCGGCTGTTTCCTGGCAGCCGATTTCTTGCCGGACGCTCTGACACGGCTGTTGACGTTCAGTGATGACCCATTCAGTGACATGCCATTGGCCGAATGGCCGTTCAGCTTGAGCTTCTTCTTCGACTTCCGCTCAGCCTTCGCCTTCAATTTATCCTTCAGCTTCGCGTCGGCCTTGGCCAACTTTTCCGCCTGCTTCAGCGCCTTCCGCTCGGCCTTCGCCTTCAGCCGCGCTCTCTCGGCGCGCGCTTCGGCGCGCTTCTTTGCGCGCTTCTTCTCGCAGGCTGCGCATTTGCAGCCGATCGGCTTCAGATAGGCTTTGAAGTAATCGGTACCGTAATCGTAGTTGATCTCCTCGCCCGGCTCGATGTTCTTGATAGCGCGGATGAACACCTTGCGTTTACGGGGTTTGACATCGGACTCCGCGTTTGGCCTGCAGGAATGGTTGATATAGCGGGCGATGTTCTTGCGCACCGAGCCGTCGATGGTCCAGCGGTTGTTCAGTTCGAACAAATATTTATTCTCGATCGCGTCTTCTTCTTTCTTCTTCGAATCAAGAAGCGGCCCGAAATAGCGGATAATCTTAGTGCCCTTCTTGATCGGCTTGGTGGCGAAAAGGCCAAGTCCGGTGCGAGAGCGGCCGACGCGATAGGGTTTATTCGAAGGAATGGAGGGCATGACGATTGGATAACTGCGCGCTCGAAAAACGAGGAATTGAAGCCGCCCTTCTAGGACGATTCCAACCGAATGTCAGGTATTTCGCGGCGTTTCCGTGAACCTTCCCCAGATTGCGCATGTCTGATCTTCGAGGTTCCAGAGCAAATGAGTGGCAGGATGAAACGTTCCCCACAATTGATCGCATTGGCCGCAGCCCTGTTGCCCGGTCTGATGTCGCCGGCGAACGCCCAAACTTTCAGCAGCAGCTACACATCGACCGCTCCAAAGGACTGCCAAACGGTCGGCAAGCCCGAATCCGAGGGCAGCACGACGCAGGTCTGCCCCGGCAAATCGGGGTTGGTGGTACTGATCAGCGAGGGCGATCTGCGTGAAACCGTCTCAGTGGGGCGAAACCGCGAGGTCGCCGCCAAGGAGCCGGCCGCGGAGGCCTGGTTCGGCCCCTTCAATTCGACCGGCCACACCGTAGAATGGCGGGCGGTCGATGGCAGGCCGTTCGCGATCATTCAGCGCTGGCTGATCGCCGATAACAATGACCTGGACCAGACCGGAAGCCCGATCACGAAACCGATGCTCGCGGTGACGCGGCTGCCGCCCGGGCCGGTCTGCCACGTCGCCCATATCGACGGCCAGGCCAACCGCAATGCCAACGAGCTCGCGCGCCAGGCCGCGGACGAATTTGCGCGTGATTTCAAGTGCGGCAAGGACGAAGTGAAGGTGATTGGCGAGCGCGGCCGCGCGGTGGAATTGGCAAAGCGGTGATGGTAGACGCAGTCTGGCACTTTCTTGCCGCATTAACGTCAAAGCTTCAGGCTTGAGTGCTTGAACCTTGTCAAACCTAATTATTTCACGGCATTACCCGGGGCAGCGATGCACATAAAACTCTTGGCACTCCTCATCGCCGGCATCGCCCTCTCCGGCTGCTGCGCCTCCGGAACTGGCTGCTCGACGCAGACCGCGGGCGCGCCGATTGCCTGGGACGGGTTGGGTGAACCGCCGACCGCAGATGGCGAACAAGCCGGGGTGGCCAAGCCAAAGCGGAGGACGGCGCGCAACAGCGAGATCATTCTGGGCCCGCTGAACGAAGCGTCTTCCAGGGACAGGTCAACCGGATCGGACGCCAGAGCGCGCTACGACGATTGGACACGGCAGCCCAACGAAGACGCGGAAGCCGACGCAAGGCTCGCACGGCAAACCAAGATTTGCAGAGGTTGCTGAGCGGGACGCCAGCCGCAACTGCAGCGCAGCTTCATCCCGCCTGCGAACTCCCGCAGAGCGGCCGCCGTCTTATGCCCCCGGCGGTCGTGGCACTGTCGAACGCAGCATTGCATCCAGAAGCTGATCGACGCCGGTCCCCTCGGGCAGCCGATGCAGGATGTCCTTGAGCCTTCCATCAAGCAGCAGCGTGGTGAAGCCGTGCACCAGCGACCACGCGCGCGCAATCGCGGCAGCATGGTCGAGCGACAAAGTCTCCAGCGCTTCGCCGGTGAGCTTTTCGTTACGGCTGAGGCTCACCGCGGTGGCCAGTCCCTCGAAGGAGGCGGTCGCCGCCTCGTGCAGCGAGGGCCGTGTCATGTCGAGCCGCTCGGTACGGAACATCAGCCCGTACATGCCGGGGCGCGCCTGCGCATAGGCGACATAGGCCTTGGCGCGCGCTAACGCCTTCATGAGCGGGAGCGTTTCGGTGTTGCTCGCCGCGATCATCGCCTCGTTGAAGCGCCGAAATCCGATGGCCGCAAGTTCGCTCAGGAGCCCGGTGAGATCGCCGAAATGATGGGTCGGTGCCGCATGCGACACGCCGGCCTCGCGCGCAACCGCCCGCAGCGTCAGGCCCGACAGCCCGTCGCGTTCCAGCACCCGCTCCGCCGCGGCGAGCAAGGCGTCGTGCAGATCGCCGTGATGATAAGGCGTCTCGCCGGCCGGACGACGCCGCCGGCTGGCCGGCCTTTCGGCTACAGTCTTCGCGGGCCTGCGCTTCGCGGCCGGGCGGTTCGTTTTGGTTGCTCTCGATAATCTTGCCATGCGAATCGTTATAACCACAATTTTTACACTGTAAAGATTTTGCTTGACGACCATTGGCGGCGCGCCTACTGATATCTTTACGATGTAAAGATGTAACCGGAGGAAACGTGTGATGCTCGACCAATTGGCGACAACCAATGCGACGGGGGACAATCTGGCGCCGATCCCGATGGAATGCGACGCGGCACATCTCAAGGTA
Organism: Bradyrhizobium sp. sGM-13; assembly: GCF_018398875.1. Taxonomy (GTDB): domain Bacteria; phylum Pseudomonadota; class Alphaproteobacteria; order Rhizobiales; family Xanthobacteraceae; genus Bradyrhizobium. Next base: position 21,230 of record NZ_JAGWDK010000001.1, read on the forward strand.
TCAGGCGAATTGCCGCGCGAGCTCAACGGCACTCTGTATCGCAACGGCCCCAACCCGCAATTCGACGCGCCCGACGCCCACTGGTTCGTCGGCGACGGCATGCTCCACGCCTTCCATCTGGAGAACGGCCGCGCCAGCTATCGCAATCGCTGGGTCCGCACCCCGAAATGGCTGGCCGAGCACGACGCCGGCCGTGCGCTGTTCGGCGGCTTCGGCCGCAGGCTGCCGGGTACGCCTGCCTCGGTTACGCAAGACGGCGGCGTCGCCAATACCAACATCATCTTTCATGGCGGCCGCCTGCTGGCCCTTGAGGAAGGCCATTTGCCGACCGAGATCGAGCCTGGCACCCTCAACCGGCTCGGCTATTGCGATTATGGCAGAGGCATCTCTGGACCGTTCACGGCGCATCCCAAGATCGATCCCGTTACCGGCGAGATGGTGTTCTTCGGCTACAACGCCGCAGGCCCCCTCACCCCCGCCCTCTCCTTCGGCTCCGTCAATGCCGCCGGCGTAGTAACGCGCTTTGATCGCTTCGAGGCCCCCTATGCGAGCATGGTGCACGACTTCATCGTCACCAAAAATCATCTGCTGTTTCCGATCCTGCCGCTCACCGGCAGCATCGAGCGCGCCATGACTGGCCGGCCGCCCTATGCTTGGGAGCCGGACAAGGGCGCCTATGTCGGCGTCATGAAGCGCGACGGCTCCGCCAAGGACATCGTCTGGTTTCGCGCCGAGTGCTGCTACGTTTTTCACGTCATGAACGCGTGGGAGGACGGCGACCGCATCATTGCCGACGTCATGCAGTACGAGGAGCCGCCGTTGTTCACCCATCCCGACGGCACGCCCACCAATCCCGCCAAGTCGCGCGCCCGGCTGTGCCGCTGGACCTTCGATCTCGCAGGCAATACCGATCGCTTCACGCAAACCTGGCTCGACGACATTACCGGCGAATTCCCCCGCGTCTGCGATCGAAGCGTCGGTTCAGCCAACCGGCATGGATGGTACGCCTGCGCCAATCCCGACCTGCCGACTTCAGCCGGATTGTCGGGCTTGGTACATGTCGACGGCAATGGATCGCGGCTTGGCCAGTACCTGCTGCCCGCCGGCGATACGATCTCGGAAGCAGTGTTCGTTCCACGCGGCGATGACGCCAGCGAGGGTGACGGCTGGCTGATGTCGGTGGTCTGGCGAGCCCGCGAAAACCGCAGCGACCTCGCGGTATTCAATGCCACCGATGTCGACGCCGGACCGGTGGCACTGGTGAAGCTCGGACATCGTGTCCCCGACGGCATCCACGGCAATTGGGTTGCCGCGGCCTAAGCGCGCTATAGCCTCCGCGATGCCAGGGCGCGACGTTGTCGCGCCCTGCGTTGCAAGCGTCGGCCGAATCGGCGGCATCACGATCACGCTCGTTTTGCTACTCGCCTGTGCCCTCATGTTTCTCTCGGTCGCGACATTGGGCGCCTGAAGCGCCCGCAAACCGTTGCAAAGACAATCACATATCGTCGCGTCGTCAAATTTAGACACTGTAAAGATTTTTCTTGACGGCCCCGACGCCCAACCCTACGGTATCTTTACGATGTAAAGATTAGCTTCCTAGAGGCCGTCATGACCATCTTCCTAGTCCTCGCCCCGTTCGGCTCGTTCGCCCTGCTGATGCTGGTGACCTCGGCCGAGATCAGCCTCTTCGTTGCGGCCGCAATCTGCCTTGCCGTCATCGGCATCGACTTTTATCGCGGCCGCTCGGTCAAGATGCTCGGCGCGGGCTCGGTCGTCGTATTTGCCGCGCTCGGCGCATACATCTCCTTGGTCGATCCGAACCTCAGCCATTCGGCCGTCAAGCTGACGGTAGACGTCGGCGTGCTCGCGATCTCGCTGGTTTCGCTAATCATCCGCAAGCCGTTCGTCCTGCAATATGCACTTGAGGAGGTCGATGCCGAAACGGCCAAGCAGCCCGGTTTTCTGAAAACCGTCTACCTCATCACCTGGGCCTGGAACGCCGCGTTTGTCCTGATGATTATCGGCAACGTGCTGCCGATCTATGTCCCGGGTCTGCCGCTCTGGTCGGGACTTGCGATCGCGTTCGCCGCCCGCAACAGCGCCCTCTACTTCACGGCATGGTATCCGCAATATCGCAAGGCGAAGCATGGTAAGCCGCCTGCAAACGCCCTTCCCGGGATCAACTGAAGCAGACTTCCAACCGAAACACGATCAGCAGAGAGCAAGACGATGAAGGACGTATTCGCCAGACTGGGCGCCGATTTTTTCTCCACCATCCTGTTCATCGCGATCTACCTGACGACTGACAACGTGCTGCTGGCGACTGCCGTCGCGATCGCTGGCGCAATTGCGCAGGTGATCTACTCCCGCATCAAGGGCAAGGAACTCGGCTACATGACATGGGCCAGCCTTGGGCTCGTCATCGTGCTCGGCAGCGCGACGCTTCTGACCCGCGACCCACGCTTCGTGTTGGCGAAACCCGCAATTGGGCATTTCGCGATCGGCGTCATCATGCTCAAGCGCGGCTGGATGTTGCGCTACATGCCCTCCATCGTGACCCAGACCATTCCCGAATATGTCACTTTCGCGGGTTACGCTTGGGCCGCACTGTGCTTCACACTCGCCGCCGGCACGATCGGTATCGCGATGACCGGCGACATGAAGCTGTGGACGTTCTATGTGACCGTGGTGCTGGTCGGCGCCAAGATTGCCGTCTTTGCAATTCAATACGTCGCGTTTCGTATTTTGGTCGGCAGCCGGCTTCGCACCGCCGCCCAGCAAGCCTGAAAATACGCGTCAAAAGGCGCTTGAGACGATTGGGCTTGTGTGGCGAGATAGGCTATACCGCGCTCGAGTTTAGCGGATCTCGCAGGCCATTTCGGCTTGCCGTGGAAATGTCGGGGAGACAAAGATGGCCGTGGACGGAAACTGGAATATCACCATGAGCACGCCGATGGGCGAGCGCAAGGCAACGCTGTCGCTGCAAAGCGCGGGCGGCGCGCTGACGGGCACGCAAGGCGCGGACGGCAATTCCGGCGAAATTTTTGACGGCACCGTCGACGGCGATGACGTCGCCTGGAAGATCTCCATCACCAACCCGATGCCGCTCACGCTTGCCTTCACCGGCAAGGTTTCCGGCGACACCATGTCCGGCGAAATGGGCATTGGCCCGATGGGCAGCTTCCCGTTCACGGGGTCGCGGGCGTAGGTTCTCCCCCTAAAACCAGATCCGCATCGGCAAGCCGTGCGCATCAACGGGCGGCGCCCCCTCGGGGAGGCTGCCCGCAGGCTCGCGGGCCGCAATCGCAACCGCGCAGGCATCCAGCACATCGTCAGGCTTTGCACCGCCACGTTCATCGGTCAGCCAGCGATCGATCTGCCGAAAGCCTGATTGCTTGAGCAGCGCGCGGCGCAGCGCAACTCCCCCGGCGGATTTCTTCGACGGCAAGGGCTCGTTGTCGTTCAATCGCAGAAACACCAGTTCGGGATGCACCTCGCGAATATCGCGAGATGGATTCGCGCGCACGAACGCGTCGACCTCCATGATCTTCGCACCCAGATGCCAGAGCTGGCGGGACACCCGCTTCTGCCCGCGCCGCTGCGCCTCCCGGTTGGCATCATTGGGATCGCTGAACTCGGACCACAGCCAGCGGCGAGCGCCGGCAAAGACGCGCGACGCGTGCGGCCGCAATTTTGCGCGAGCCAGCAGGTCGCAGCAGCGTTCGCCGTGATCGCTCATCCCGATCGGGATATCGATCCCCGCTCTGTCGCAAGAACGCGACAGCGCGTCCGTGATGTCGCGATGAAAAGAGATTTCCTGCACGTCACCGTCGAGGAGAACGGCGACCCAGCCTTTGCTGAACCCGTCGAGGCCAAGCGCCCTGCAGCCCGACCTCTTGCTCACCTCGGCCGGCGGGGCACGATTGCAATCGGATTGAAGGTATAGACCGCTTCGCCATGCTGGTTGTAGGCGGTCCACTCGACCCGGGCGATGCCTTGCGGCTTCGTGCGCGACGCTGCCAATTCCACCACCTCCCCTTCGAGAAAAATGGTGTCGCCGGGCCGCACCGGCTTCAGCCAGCGCAGATCGTCGACGCCGGCGCCGAACAGCGGATGCGGCCCGAACGGGCGCGCGCTCGCGGCGAGCCGCATGGCGATCGCCGCCGTCTGCCATCCGGAAGCGGCGAGGCCCCCGAGAATGGACTTCTTGGCCGCCTCCTCATCGAGATGAAACGGCTGCGGATCGTACTCTTTGGCGAAGCGGATGATGTCCTCCTTCGACACCGTCGCCGCCTCACTCTTGAAGCGCATCCCAATCTTCAGGTCGTCGAACCACTCGATCATCGCGTCCTCGCTCACATTTCACGCTGAACGCGAAGAGGTTAGCCCAAATTCAATTCCTTGAAGAAGTCGTTGCCCTTGTCGTCGATGATGATGAAGGCCGGGAAATCCACCACTTCGATGCGCCAGATCGCTTCCATGCCGAGTTCGGGATATTCCACCACCTCGACCTTCTTGATGCAGTGCTCGGCGAGATTTGCCGCAGCTCCGCCGATCGAACCGAGATAGAAACCGCCGTGCTTCTTGCAGGCCTCGCGCACCGCGACCGCGCGGTTGCCCTTGGCGACCATCACCATCGAACCGCCCGCCGCCTGGAACTGGTCGACGAAGGAATCCATCCGTCCCGCTGTGGTCGGGCCGAACGCGCCGTGCGGGTAACCGTCCGGCGTCTTGGCGGGGCCGGCGTAATACACCGGATGGTTCTTGAAATAGTCCGGCAGCGGCTCACCCTTCTCCAGCCGCTCGCGCAATTTGGCGTGCGCGGAATCGCGCGCGACGATCATGGTGCCGGTCATCGAGACCCGCGTCTTGATCGGATAATTCGACAGCGTCGCCAAAATCTCCTTCATCGGCTGGTTGAGGTCGATCTTGACGACCTCGCCGCCGAGCGACTGCTCGACCGCGGGCAGATACTGCGCCGGGTTGTGCTCGAGCTCCTCGAGGTAGACGCCATCCTTGGTGATCTTGCCGAGCACCTGGCGGTCGGCCGAACAGGAGACGCCGAGCCCGATCGGGAGCGAGGCGCCGTGGCGCGGCATCCGGATCACGCGCACGTCGTGGCAGAAATATTTGCCGCCGAACTGCGCGCCGACGCCGAGCGACTGCGTCATCTTCAGGATTTCCTGCTCCATTTCGATATCGCGGAACGCGTTGCCGTCGGCCGAGCCGTGCGTCGGCAGCGCATCGAGATAGCGCGCGGACGCGAGCTTCACCGTCTTCATGCACAGCTCGGCCGAGGTACCGCCGATGACGATGGCGAGGTGATACGGCGGACAGGCCGCGGTGCCGAGCGTGAGCACCTTCTCCTTCAGAAACGCCAGCAGACGATCTTTGGTCAGAACGGAGGGCGTCGCCTGAAACAGAAAGCTCTTGTTGGCGGAACCGCCACCCTTGGCCATGAACATGAACTTGTAGGCATCGTCACCCTCGGCGTAGATCTCGCACTGCGCCGGCATGTTGTTGGCGGTGTTCTTTTCCTCATACATCGACAAGGGAGCCACCTGCGAATAGCGCAGGTTGCGGCGCAAGTAAGCGTCACGCGCACCTTCCGAGAGCGCCGCCTCGTCGTCGCCATCAGTGATGACGTTGCAGCCCTTCTTGCCCATGATGATCGCGGTGCCTGTATCCTGGCACATCGGCAGCACGCCGCCGGCGGCGATGTTGGCGTTCTTCAGGAAGTCGAAGGCGACGAACTTGTCGTTGTCGCTGGCCTCCTTGTCTTCCAGTATCGAGCGGAGCTGCTTCAGGTGGCCGGGCCGCAGATAGTGGTTGATATCGCCGAAGGCAGCCTCCGACAGCGCCCGCAGCGCCTCGCGCGACACCACCAGCATGTCCTTGCCGAGCACCTTCTCGACCCGCACGCCCTCGGTCGTGATCTTCTTGTAGGGCGTGGTGTCCGGCCCTAGCGGAAACAGCGGCGTATGCTTGTAGGGCGGAACGGGTTTCTGGTCGGGAAAAGCGGTCGGGGCGTTCATGCTGGTATCTCGGGGTTGGAGCCGGCGGCAGCCAGAGCGGCGCCGCGACGATAGACCCGTTCTAAGCATTTTTCGACCAAAAGGAAGGTTCTGCCGGCCCGGCAGACGAGGCCGAAGCTGGGCAATTTTCGGCCGCCAATCGGCGATTGAACCGTTCCCAGCCATCTCCAGACAAACCGAGACTTTCGATACTCCCCAACCGATTGCGATGGTAATGAACTCCGCCACCACAGTGCCCGACACGGCTTCCGTTCCGATCCGTCCCCCGCGGCTGCTTGGGCTGTATCTGTTTCTTATCATCATTGCCGCGATCGAAGCTTTCGACGGGCTCTCGCACGCGCCGGTCCTGTTCGGCGACATGTCGCAAGTTCCTAGCCCTGGCGTCGGCGGTGCGATCATCAAGACGTATATTGCAAGCCATCCGGTGCTGGCGTTGGCGGCGCTGGGGTTTGCAACCATCGGAAGGCTGCGTTACGCCATCCTCGCGCTTGGCGCGCTCGTGCTCATGACCTGGCTGAATTTCATGCCCTCAGTGGTGCGGCACGGCTTGGATTTCCGTGGCGTCTCCGCCTTCGAGACGCCGGTCCGAATCATCGCGTTTCCGCTGATGGCCGCCTGCGCTATCGCGCTTGCCGCACGCGGCGAGCGGCTGGGACTGGCCACTATGCTGGTCAGCATTCCAACGCTGTACGGCGTGGCCTCGGTGATCGCCTTCGGCATCGGCATTTTCCTCTACGGGTTCTGACACTCGCAAGATCGGATTGACTTCCGCCCGCGCTCCTTGCAGGAAATCCGGGCTTCAATGGTGCATGGGGGCATTCATAATGGCTTTGGGACCACACCTTCGACGACCGATCCTGCTTGCCGCGGCGCTGGTCGCCACGGCCGCTGCATCGCCGGCGCAGGCCGACCGCTGCGACGATATCGCCAAGGAATTGAAGAACCAGATCGACGGCCTCAAGATCAGCGTCAATACCGGCAACATGATCTATCTGACGCATCCGGCGGCGAAGGAGCTGTCGCTCGGCTGCCGCGGCCGCAATTACTCCAACGAGCTCTACGCCAAGACGGACCGCAAGCCGAAGCCGCAATTCTTCGAGCTGGTCGCCTCCGCCGGCGCCATCATTTTCACGATTCCGAAGCCCGACGTTGCGACCGGCTCCTCGCGCTGCATCAAGCGCATGGGCATCCTGCGCGGCGACAAGGTTTCCATGCGCTTCCGCCGGCTCAACATGGAATGCACGCGCACCAAGACCGAAGCCTCGATCGCGGTGACCCGCGGCAAGGACGAATAGCGCGGCGCTCCCGATCCGTTGCATTCTAACAATTCCGCGAGCCGTCTGTTCACCATTGAACGGGATTGACGGCATTGGCGCGGGATTGCCGGGCCGGATTCACCAACCGTTCGTTTCAACCCGGCCAGTGTAGGAGGCCAGCCAAAAGGATGCTTCCGATGAGTGTTTCTGCTGTCCCCGCAACGGTGGTGGTCAGACCGCCCGAAGTCCCCGTGTTCAAGGCTCCCGACAAGACCCCCGACGTGCAGAACGGCGCTGCCGCCGACGGCACCCGCACGCCGCAGCCGACGCTGGTCGCCCCCCTACCGCCGGGTCAGGGAACGCGGATCGACCAACTGGCTTGAGCCAATCATCCGGTTTTCGTCACCCGCCAACGGGTCGGCGCGTAGCGCCGCCCGATGACAGGCTCCAGCGGGTGAACCAGTATTCCAGACACGTCGCCTTGAGCCGATAGGCCGCGGCGTACTGGATGGGTATGACAGGCGAAGGAAGCGGGTACCCTTCCTCACCTCAGCGCCGCAAGTTTGCCGAAAAAATGCGCGATCCTGTTGCGCGTGGGGCCAACGGAGCCCGCGCATGATCGCAAAACTTCTGCTGCAGAACACAATCGTCGTCGTCGGCATGGGCGCGCTATTGTTCGCCGCGGCCGGTTCGCTGGACTGGCCGGGGGCGTGGGTGATGTTGATCGTCAGCGCGATCCTCGGCCCTGCCTGCGGATTGTGGCTTGCCAAGACCGATCCGGCGCTGCTCGCCGAGCGCATGCGGCCAAAATTTCAGGCCGAACAGCCCACCGCCGACAAGATATTCATGCTGGTATTTGTCGCGACGCTGCTGATGTGGCTCGTCGCGATCGGCCTCGACCGGCGGGCCGATGCCTCCGATGTTCCGCTGCTGCTGCAGGCGCTCGGCCTTGCGATGTTCTTGCTCTCGATCGCGTTCATCATGTGGGTGTTCCGCGAAAATTCGTTCGCCGCTCCGGTCGTGAAGGTGCAGGCAGCGCGCCACCAACGCGTGATCTCGAGCGGACCCTACGCCTTCATCCGCCATCCCATGTACAGCGCTGTCATGCTGTACTTCATCGGAATACCGCTGCTCCTCGGATCGTGGTGGGGTGTGGCGTTCGCGCCGGTATTCGCCGTGCTGTTCGCCATTCGCGCCCGCATCGAGGAGCGCGCATTGGTCGAAGGGCTTCCCGGCTATGCTGACTACGCCGCCCGCGTGCGCTATCGTCTGGTGCCTGGAATTTGGTGAGGAGGATGACGGAGAGATGCCCGACAGCAAGACCTATACCGGCGGCTGCCATTGCGGGCAGGTACGCTTCGAATGCACCACCGATCTGGCGATGGTGACCGCCTGCAACTGCTCGATCTGCACCAAGAAGGGGCTGCATTTCACCTTCCTCGACCCGAAGAGTTTTCATCTCCGTGCCGGCGAGGAAAATCTGAAAGAGTATCTGTTCAACAAGCATGCGATCCACCACCAGCTCTGCGTCGATTGCGGCGTCGACGTCTTCGCACGCGGCAAGAAGCCCGACGGCACTGACGTGGTGGCGGTCAATGTGAGCTGCTTCGACGGCATCGAGCTGTCGAAGTTGAAGATGACACCGGTGGATGGCAGGAACATGTGACGGCGGAGCGGTCATTGCGGGGCGGTGCGTAGCATCGAACTATGGGGCGCCCTTGCGCCCCTGAGAATCTAGGGCTTCCCCGATGCGCAATTGCGCATCTGAGGTCTGGTGCTAGCGCACCATCCCGGAACGACGGCTTCAACCATCCAGCACCTTGTACCTCCGGAAAATCCCGTCCTCGTTGAATTCAATCCTTCGATCGCTCGCCAGATACGCCTTGATGTTCGGCCTCGCTGCCACCCTGTCGCGAAGCTCGATCAAGCCGGGAATCTCCGGTTCAAATGCCTTCATCCGGTTCGGAAATGCATAGCGAAGGCCTTCGACAATCTGAAACAGCGACAGGTCGACATAGGTCAGGCGGCGGCCGGTGACATATGTCCCGCCATTGGCCTGCAGCAGATCTTCGAAATAGCCGAGATATTTCGGCACGCGCGCCTTCCAGAACTCATCGGTGCGTTTCTTCGCCGGGGCCTTCTGCTCCTCGTAGTAGAGCGAGGGACCAAGCGGATGGTGGGTGTCGTGAACTTCCAGCACCAGATCCGCAATCGTGAGCTGCAGTTGGTGCACCCATAATCTGCCGGCTTCCGTCTTCGGCGCCAGCCCATGCCGTGATCCGAGATAGAGCAGGATGTTGGCCGTCTGCCCGATCACGAGCTTCCCGGCTTTCAGGAACGGCGGCGCGAAAGGCGGCGTTCCCTTCCCGACTTCCATCATGCGCGTCATCGCCGCCATGCCGTTGCCGTGGCGCGCCACGTCGGTATAGCCGGCACCCGCCTCTTCCAGCGCGAGACGCACATATTCGCCGCGGCCCTGAATGGTCGGCCAGTAATAAAGCTCGTAATGCATCGAAGGCGCCTCCTAGATCCGGATTGACAGGCCCAACAAATCATCCCGCCATTCGTTCGTCACGCCAGACGCTGCGGAACTGGACTGGACAGGAATGCTTTCGAGAGCGGCGCAATTAAAACGCCGCCTCTGGGGCGGCCTTGATAACTTGAAAATTAACGGGCTTCAGCGCCGAGCGCCCGGGAAATTTGTCGACCCGAGCGCCGCCCTCCTCGTCAGGTACCGGATCGGCCGCAAATGGCTTCAATCATCATCATCGTCACGGTGCCAGCGGCGCACAGGGCCGTAGCCTTCGCGAACGCCGTAGCGCTTGTATGTCGGTCGTCCGCGATCAGCGTCGATGCGGACGCTGCGCCGCTGATAAAATGTCCGTCCGCGGCCGTCGTCGGTAGTGATTGTGTCGACGCGGGTGTGCACGCCATTCGACGAGTTAGAGCTGGAGTTCGACGATGTGTTGCCAGCCAGCGCCAGCTGCGTTGCCAAGACGGTAAAAGCCAACGCGACAAGGACTCGTTTCATTCAAGGCCTCCGGATTCCGATTGGCAACTCGTCAAACACTCTGGAGTTCCGCGATCGACAGCCGGACTGCACGAGCAAGAAAATAGGTTGCACGGGTTCCGTGACATCGAGAGGGCAGGAAGCATATCGATGTTGCGGAACTGTCATTGGACGCACGTTCGTGCGAAGGACTTCGATTGGTCGATTCTGTTTGTGTCACTCGCCGGGCGAGCGCAAGACCGACCGCCCGTCAATTCGCCGCGAAGCAATAGAACAGCCCGTCGCCGCCGGTGCTCTTCAGGTCGGCCTGCGAACAGCCGCCATCGGGCCCGCGCGAGGGATGCGACGAATTCCAGGATTTCGAGGCGTCGTCGTCGCGCAGTCCCACGCGATCGGAATGTCCGACCATGGCTGCGCCTTGCGTCGAACTCGTCCAGTTCCTGCAGGTGCGATCTTCGCCGGCGGTAAATGCGGTGCCATCCGGCTGCGATCCCGTCAGCACGTCGTGGCGATTGGGCGTATCGCCGCGGCCATTGATGACCTCGCCTTTTTCGCTCAAGGCGGTCTGCTTGGTGAGGCCGTTGGCGGCGTGCAGTTCGGCGACATCCTTGGCAATCACAGTGCCCTTGGCGTTCTGCCACGGTCCCTTGCCGATACGGTCGCGCGCGTTCACCGCGGGCGCACCGTCGGCGCCTTGCGTTGAGAGATAGCCGCGCCAGGTCTTGCCACCGGCACCGGCGGCCTGCGCCAGCGTCTGGCAATGATTGTCGGCGCCGGCAAGTCCGCCGAGATTGCCGCCATTGCCGATGCCGTTGCTGGTCACGAAGAAGCTGGTATTGGCGGATTGCGCAGGCGCAGGCGCTGCAGGGATGACCCACATAACGGCAACCGTCATGCAGGTCTGCGCAACGATGCTGGCAAGATTCTTCATCTGGGTTTCTCCCTGTGGCTTTTCGTTCGATGTCATGAACCCGCTGCGATAGCGAATATTCCGGCGCGAGCATCGTGAAAGGAATGAGATCGGAAGTCGTATCGCCCGGACGCGGCGCGGCACGAAGTGACGAGACGCAGAGCCGGGACCCAAAAGTTGCGCGAGGTCCCGGCTCTGCGGTGCAACGTGAAGAACGTCGCACCGCGTCCAGGACACACAATCAGCTTCGCCAGGACAAAGAAAAAGGCGCTGCGGAACAAACCGCAGCGCCTTCTTCGGTGTGGTGCAGGCGATCAGCTCGTCTGCTGGATCGCCGAGAGTTCCCAGTCGCCGCCGCGGCGGCGGGCGAAGGTCCAGACTTCGGTGGCCTCGATCGGGGTTTCGCTGCCCGCGACCAAACGGCCGGTGGTGCGCTCAAGGGTCTTGTCGACCAGCGAGAACCGCATCGCCACGCTGGCGTAGTCGGTTTCGCCTTCGCGCCAGGCTTCCGCGAGGTCACCCTGCAAGAGCTTGACGTCGGACACCTTGTTGACGTCGTTGCGGGCCTTGTTCTCCTCGAGATCCTTGGAGAAGTAGGACACCATCTCGGGCGTCGCCAGCGTATGCAGTTTGGCGACATCCTCGTTCGACCAGGCGGCCTGAACCTCGCCGAGCAGCCGCTCGAAGGCTTCATAGTCGGCCGGCTGGATTTCCAGCGCCGGCTGGCTCGAACCCAGCCCAAAGCCACCCAGTCCGGAGCGGAAGCTGGTCTGGGCACCGGGACCTTCAGCAGGCCCACTGGCGGCAGGCCCGTTGGCATAGGCGGACGCCGGCGTATGGCGGCGCTGCCACCACGACATCGCCAGACGCACCACGATCACGATCAGCGCGATCTGCAGCAGCAGGCCGATGATCGAGGACAGGCCGCCGAGGCCGGAGAACAATCCGCCGCCGAACAGCATGCCGAGCAGGCCGGCGCCGAGGAAGCCAGCGGCAAGGCCGCCGAGCATGCCCATGCCGGGCCGGTTGAAGAAGCCGCCCTTGTTGGCTGCGCCCGCGGCCGGATTGCCCGCTGCGGGGGTGCCCGGCTGGGTAAAGGTGCGGTTCATGGGTTGCGCCGTACCCGGAGCGGTGGTCGTGCTCGGGGGCGCCGAATAGGTCTTGGATCCCCGCGAACCGGAGCTGCCGCCGCCGCCAACGCGAGCGTCAGCCGCATCGATTGTGATCGCCAGGGGAACCGCCACGGACAGGACAATGGCCATCGCCCGTACAATTCCGCGCGCAGTCTGCGTGAAATTCATGTCTTTTTCCTCTTTCCCCGACATGGGGAAGTGCCCCTAAGATGGGCAGACCGGCCCAAAAGTGAAGCCGCTATAGGGACGCATGGCTGCGGCCCTCGGTCGCGGGGATGTGACGATAAAGCCGAAAAGGCTCACGCCGGTTTGACGAACGGGCGCCCAAGATCGCTCAAAGCCGCCTGGAAAGCGTGAACCGGTGAGCCAACCTCACGACGCCGTCATCGTCTCCTTGACCTTCTCGACCAGCGCGGAAAGCGCAAACGGCTTTGGCAGGAAAGCGAATTGTTCGTTCTCCGGCAAGCTCTTGTCGAAAGCCTCTTCAGCGTAACCTGAGACGAAGATGATCTTCAAATTCGGATTGCGCTTGCGCATTTCGCGCAGCAGCGTCGGACCGTCCATTTCCGGCATCACGACGTCGGAAACGACCAGATCCACCGCTCCGTCCTTTTCGTCCAGCGCCTCCATCGCCTCTATGCCGTTAGAGGCCTCGATCACGCTGTAGCCGCGCGAACGCAGGCCGCGCGCATTCAGCGATCGCAAGCCGTCCTCGTCTTCCACCAGCAGGATGGTGCCCTGCCCGGTCAGGTCGGGCCGCGGCTTCGGCGGCTCGGCCGCCCCTTCCCTGGCCGCCCCAGTGGCGGCGGGCGCCTCCGGCTGCGCTTCCAGCTCGGGACGATGACGCGGCAGGAAGATGCGGAACGTGGTGCCTTCGCCAGGCGTGGAGTCGACATAGACGAAGCCCCCGGTCTGCTTGACGATGCCGTACACCGTGGAGAGACCGAGCCCAGTGCCCTTCCCGACCTCCTTGGTCGAGAAGAACGGCTCGAAGATCTTGTCGACGATATCGGCCGGGATTCCGGTGCCGGTATCGGAAATGTCAATCCGCACGTAATCGGCGGCCGGCATGCCCTTGTGCGAAAGCTGCGCAGCTTCGTCCACCGTCACGTTGGCGGTCCTTACCGTCAGTTTGCCGCCATCAGGCATCGCATCGCGCGCATTGACCGCGAGATTGACGACCACCTGTTCGAACTGCGAGACGTCGACCTTGACCGGCCAGAGATCGCGACCGTGCACGAGATCGAGCTTGACCTTCTCGCCGATCAGGCGGCGCAGCAGCATGGTGAGGTCGGAAAGCGCATCGCCGAGGTCGAGCACCTGCGGCCGCAACGTCTGGCGGCGCGAGAACGCAAGCAGTTGCCGCACCAGCGTCGCCGCGCGTGTCGCGTTCTGCTTGATCTGCATGATGTCCTGGAACGACGGATCGGTCGGCTTATGCGCGTTCAAGAGGAAATCGTTCGCCATCATGATGGCTGACAGCACGTTGTTGAAGTCGTGCGCGATGCCGCCGGCGAGCTGGCCGACCATGTCCATCTTCTGCGACTGATTGATCTGGTTTTCCAGCGTGCGGCGCTCGGTGGTCTCGAGCAGATAGACGATGGCGGCTTCGGTATCGCGCTCGTCCTCCTCGACCGCGGTGACGAAGAACTGGCCCCAGCGTTCCCTGGCGCCGTCGAGCATGGCCTCGACGGGTGCGATGTCGCCCTGCCCTTCGGCCGCCTGGTTGATCGCCGCGATCAAAAGGCCGCGGTCGCGTGCATTCACAGTGCGGAAGATCGACTTGTTGGCGGCGCCGTCCGAGCTCAGGCTTTGCGCGAGCTTGGCGAAGCGGGCGTTGGCGCGCACCACCGTGCCGCCGCGATCGACGGTCGCTATCGCCATCGGCGTATGATCGAAGAACCGCATGAAGCGGACTTCGGCGGCACGTTCGGGGTCGGAATGCTCGTCGCGCGTGCGGCTGATCACGAGCGTGCGCGACGAACCCGGCGAGCCGTCGGCGCCGAAGGCGAGCTTGTGGTAGAGCCGCACCGGCATAGTCTTGCCGCCGCGCATGCGCAGGTCGATATCGAACACCTCGGTTTTGACCTCGCCGGGTACCGCTACGATCGAGGTCAGGAGCGAGGCGCCATCGCCGGAGACGATATCGGTCAGCTTCAACCCGCCGGATCCAATCTCGGCGAGATCGTAATCGAGCCAGTTCGCCAGCGTGGCGTTGACATAGATGACGTCGCCGGCCGGATCGACCGAAAAGAAGCCGCATGGCGCATGATCGAGATATTCGATCGCGTGCTGCAGTTCCCGGAACACATCTTCCTGACGCTCGCGGTCCCGCGTGATGTCGGCGATCGACCACACCGCGTATTTTGCTTCGCGCTTGCTCTGGCCAAGCGGACGAACCCGCATCCGGAGCCAGCGGCCCTGCGCGCCGTCAGAGCCGGCGATGCGGACCTCCTCCTGCTGCCGCTTGCCTTCACGGGCGGCCTTGAGCAGGCGGAACACGGCTTCGGAGACGTCGGGATTGCCGATGAAGACGCGCTCGACCGGCCGCACGTCCTGCGCGGTGGCAGCTCCGGTCAGCGCCAGATAGGCGGCGTTGGAATAGACCACATGGCCTTTGGGGTCGGTCACCGCCAGCCCGTCATAGGCATGATCGGCGATGCGGCCCATCACCGGATCGTCGGCCCCGCGGTCGGTGAAGCGAATGATACCGGCGGCAAAGGCGAACAGATTGAACAGGCCGACCATGGCCAAAAGGGCCAGCACGCCGAGAATATAAGGCTGAGCCTGGGCGCGGCCGATGGTCATCAGAGCCACCGCCACCGCGATGATGCCGGCGGCCACCAGCAATACCAGCACGATGCTACCGCCCCGCCGCGCCGGCTCGTGGGCCGCGAAGGGCTCGGTGGGCGGATGGCTGTCGGTTTCGGCGGTCATCTGAAGAGGCACTGCCCGTCGGCAAGGAGGTGACGCGCAGGGTCGCGCGCCGCTCCTGAGTGCCTGAATCGGACCTGCAAGCGCAAGTCCATCAGGCGGTTATTTGACAGGTTGAAGGCATTTCAAGGCTTTTTTCCAGCGGTTCCCCTCACATTCCTCGGTTAGCAAACCCGTTCTTGAGGCGCATGACATAGCCGATGATCTCGGCCACCGCGTGATAGTGCTCGACCGGAATCTCCTCGTCGATATCGACGGTGGCATAAAGCGCACGCGCCAACGGCACATTCTCCACGATCGGTATGTCGTGCTTCTTGGCGATCTCCCGGATCTTGAGCGCGATGTTGTCGACGCCCTTGGCGACGCAGAC
This sequence comes from Bradyrhizobium sp. sGM-13, assembly GCF_018398875.1. Taxonomy (GTDB): domain Bacteria; phylum Pseudomonadota; class Alphaproteobacteria; order Rhizobiales; family Xanthobacteraceae; genus Bradyrhizobium. The sequence continues at coordinate 36,878 of NZ_JAGWDK010000001.1, forward strand.
TGGTGCCGACATGCCGCGATCGTAGGACAGCGCCACCGAATAGTGGGTCGGGTTGGTGATGATCACGCTGGCGTTGGGCACGGCGGCCATCATGCGCTTCTTCATGCGCTGCTGGCGCAACTGCCGGATCTTGCCCTTGATGTGGGGGTCGCCTTCGGACTGCTTGAACTCGTCCTTGATCTCCTGCAGCGACATCTTCTGGCGCTCGAACCACTGCCGGTACTGGAAGAAGTAATCGGCGATCGCGACTGCCGCCAGCATCGCCACCACTGCGCCCATCAACTGCAGCGTCAGATTGGTGGTGACGCCGAGGATCGCCGAAGGGTCGAACATCATGAACGATTCCAGGCGATCGCGCTCGGGCCACAGCACGGCCATCATGACGGCGCCGAGCGCGATCAGCTTGAACAGGCCCTTGGCGAAATTCGCCACCGCCTGCTTGCCGAAGATGCGTTTCAGTCCCGCGCCGGGCGATACCTTGCTGAATTTCGGTTTGAGCGATTCCGACGACCACACCAGCCGATGCTGGATCATGTTGCCGGCGATCGCGGCAAGCGCCAGCATCAGCAGCGGCACGCCGATCGCGCCGAGCACGGCGTAACCCAGCGTGTTGCCGAGCGCGAGCAGCGCCGCGCCGTCGGCGCGAAGCTGGCCCGCATTGGCGATCAGGTTGCGCAACGGCATCAGAATGCCGCCGCCGATCGATCCCGCGAACGTCGATAATATCAGCGTGCCGCCTGCGATGATGAACCAGGTGTTGACCTCCTGGCTCTTGGCAACGTCGCCCTTGGCCAGCGCATCGTCGAGACGTTTTTGCGTAGGGTCTTCTGTTTTGTCGTCGGTATCGTCGGCCATCGCGGCGTCCTAGCATTTTGTTTGAGCATGATCTCCGCGCAAACGCGTTCCGCGTTTGTCGCGAGGGAAAACCGGCCCCCACTTTTCCGGACCATGCTCTATTTCAGCGGCGTCAATTCGTGCATCACGCCGATGAAGTAGTTGAGATAAGTCGCCATCATTCCGGTGAGGACAAGGGCGAAGATCAGAAAGCCCACCATGATCGACAGCGGCACGCCGACGAAATAGACCTGCATCGCCGGCATCAGCCGCGCCAGCACGCCGAGGCCGATATTGAAGACGAGACCGAACACCAGGAACGGCGCGGAGAGCTGTATGCCGATCTTGAAGGCGGTCGCGAAGGCGCGCGTGGCAAGCGCCGCCACGTCACCGCTCGGCATCAGCTCGCCCGGCGAGAAGATCCGGTAGCTCTCGTTCAGCGCCGCAATAACGAGGTGATGGGTATCGGTCGCAAACAGCAGCGTCACGCCGAGAATGGAGAGGAAGTTGCCGATCAGCACGCCCTGCTGCCCTTGCGTCGGATCGACGGCGGTGACGAAGCCGAGACCGAGTTGCTGGGCGATTACCGAGCCTGCCACCGCAAGCGCCGCCAGCGTCACGCGCGCCGTGGCGCCGAGCACGATGCCGATGGCGATCTCGTGCACAAGCAGCACCCCGATCGCCGTCATCGAGGTCAGGTCGACCTGGTAAGCAGTGCGGTGCAGCGGCAGGATGATCAATGTCAACAGCAATGCAATGCCGAGCTTGACGCGCACCGGGATATTGCTCTCGCCCAACCCCGGCAACAGCATCACCATGGCCCCCACGCGGGCGAACACCAGCATGAAGGTGGCGGCAAGGGCCGGCAGCAGCGATATGTCGACGCGCATTTATTCACAATGCATCAACCGCCTATGATTCGCGACGATATCCGCATCATGTGACTGTGCATCGAATCGGCCATGAACGGCAGGGCAAGCAGCAGCGTGACAAAGATTGCGAGGATCTTCGGCACGAAGATCAGCGTCTGTTCCTGAATCTGCGTCAGCGCCTGGAACAGCGACACCACGACGCCCACCACCAGGCCAATCACCATCAAGGGCGACGACACCACCACGATGGTCCAGATCGCATCGCGCGCCACGTCGAGGGTTTCGGCACCGGTCATTGTCGTTTCTCGCTCTTCACTTGCTACGTCGTTCCGGGGCGATGCGAAGCATCGAACTACCTCGAGATTCCGGGTTCGCTCCGCGCCCCGGAATGACAGCATCAATCAGATCGGCATCTTCATGATGTCTTCGTAGGACTGAATCACCCGGTCGCGCACCGATACCAGCGTCGAGACGGCGACGTCGGTCTCCGCCACCGCGGTCACCACGTCCATGACGTTGGCTTTGCCCGCGGTCATCGCCATGGTCTGGGCGTCTGACTTCTTGCCGGCATCCAGCACGCTTCCCACCGCGTCCTTGAGCAGCGCGCTGAAGGACGGGCCGCCGGTGGATTGGCCGCCCTTCTCGGCGCCGCCGGTTTCCATGATGCGTGAAAGCGCGGCGTAGGCGTTTGCTGCAACGGTCGGTGAAGCCATTTTCTATAGTTCCTGTTCAGGCCTTGAGGATGTCGAGGGTGCGTTGAATCATGCGGCGTGTGGCGCTGATGATGTTGAGGTTGGCTTCATAGGACCGCTGCGCCTCGCGCATATCGGTCATTTCGACCAGCGGATTGACGTTCGGATATTTGACGTTGCCGGCCGCGTCCGCCGCCGGATTGCTCGGTTCGTGCTTGACGCGAAACGCCGACTGGTCAGCTCTGACCTTGCCGAGCGTCACCACGCGGGCGTCGAGCGTGCGGTCGAGCGCCGAGGAAAATGTCGGCACCTTGCGGCGATAGGGATCGCCGCCGGCCGATGGCGCGGTGGATTCCGCATTGGCGATGTTTTCCGAGATCACCCGCATCCGCCCCGCCTGCGCGCGCAGGCCGGAGGTGGCGATACTCATCGAGCGGGCGAAATCGCTTCCATCATCTGCCATGATCCGGTTCTCCTAATCGCGCCGCGTCAGCGCTTTCCGATGGCGGTTTTGAGCAGGCCGAGGCTGCGGCTGTAGAGCGAAGTGGCGGCCGCGTAATCCATCTGGTTGGCCGAGACCTTCAGCATCTGGTCTTCCAGATTGACCGAGTTGCCGGCAGGCTTGGTCAAGAAGCCGCTCCTGCCGCCGTCCCCTCTGAAGCTCTGGAGGCCGCCGGAGACGCCGATGTGGGTGGCACTGGTGCGCAGCATGGCGAGCGAGCCCATCGCGCCGCCGATGTCTGTGCCCTTGTTGTCGAATTTCGGCTCGACCAAGTCGCTCGGCCTGTAATTCGGGGTGTTTGCGTTGGATACGTTTTCGGCGAGCACCCGCTGGCGTTCCTGGTGCCACTGCATCTTGGTGCGCAGCGCCGACAGGATCGGAAGATCGTTGATGGCCATCGAGCCGTTCCCCGTTAACCTCTGGCAGACGCCGCGAGGTAGGCAGAATTTGCCCGGTGTATGGTTAACGGCTGGTTAAAATCACGCCTGGCGGCCGGTGGACGTCGGCCAATGCCCGCTGCTGGCGACGAAACGAGCGCATTTTCGCCACGAAAACTGCGTTAACCAGCAGCAACCAACCCGGCGTGGGGCGCTCAGAAGTCGTTTTGGGTCAAACGATTCTTGGTCTATTAATTAACCCGGATGGCGGCGCTCGCCGTGGGGATTAAGAAATAAGGCTGATCTCAGGCATGATTCGCCGGATGCGGATCGCTCAGGGCATGATCCGGCAAACGGGAACCGCTTTCCCAAAGGGAACATGCTCGGACAGGAATACCTAAGACCGCACTCGTCGAAGCCAGCAGCAAGAGAACGGCCCGTGGCCGGGGACTAAAGAATGCAGACACTGACATTCCTCTTCGCATTCATCGCCGTTCTGGCGCTGATCGGCGTGGCCGCATGGCTGGTCCGTCGCTTCGCCAACAACCGGCTTGGCGCCAACACCCAGCGCGGGCGGATGCCGCGGCTTGCCGTGATCGACGCCGCCGCCGTGGATGGTCGCCGGCGCCTCGTGCTGGTACGGCGCGACAATGTCGAGCATCTCCTGATGATCGGCGGTCCGAGCGACATTGTGGTCGAACCCAACATCGTGCGCGCAATGCCCAATCGCGATCAGATGGCGCCGCGCCCGGCGGTCGGCGAGCAGGCGCCGCGGATTGCCCCGCTGCCCGATGCCGCCTGGAGCGAGGAAGCGGCGAGAGCCGATTTGCGACCGACGGACGGCTTCGATCACCACGTCGAACCGCAAATGCCGGAGCCGCCGCCGCGCCCCGCACGCCCCTCTTTCGCAGACGATCTCCGCCGGCCCGCGCCGCCGCCGGAGCGTCGCAGCGATCCATTGACGGGCTTTGCGCCGGAATCGATCACCGGTCGTCCCGAAGCGGCCCCGCCGCGCCTCACCCGCAACGAACCGCTGATGCCGCGGCCGCAGCGTGAATTGCCCAAGGCACCGCCGGTGGTCCGTGAGGCGCCACCAGTTCGTGAGGCACCGTCGGTCCGTGAGGCAGCGTCGGTCCGCGAGGCACCGACAGGCCGTGAGGCGCCGCCTGTCCGCGAGGTACCTGCCGTTCGCGAGGCACCGGTTCGAGCGCCCGAACGCGCCGCGGCACCGCCGCCTCCGCCGCCTCCTCCACCTTCCGCACCCTCGAGCGCCGACCAGAATCTCGCCGAGATGGCGCAGCGGCTGGAAGCCGCCCTGCGCCGGCCGGCCGAACCGGTGGCGCCACCGGTAGCGCCGGAAACGCCGCCTGCCCGTACCTCCCGCAGCGAACCCCCCGCTCCCACACCCGCTCCGCAGAAGAGCGGCTTCGAGAATCTCGAAGATGAGATGGCATCATTGCTGGGCCGTCCGAAGAACCCTTCGTGAGGCCGGCGACTTCTCCGCGTAGAGTTTTATTTTTCTTAATCCTGACCATCGCCGGATCGCTCGCCGATCCGGCGATGGCGCAGGACATCAGCATCAATCTCGGCCAGGGCGGCGGCGGGGTGACCGAGCGCGCGATCCAGTTGATCGCGCTGTTGACGGTGCTGTCGATCGCGCCGTCGATCCTGATCATGATGACGTCGTTCACACGGATCGTCGTCGTGCTGTCGCTGCTGCGCACGGCGCTGGGCACCGCGACCGCCCCGCCCAACTCCGTGATCATTGCGCTTGCGCTGTTCCTGACCGCGTTCGTGATGGGGCCTGTGCTGCAGAAGTCCTACGACGAGGGCATCAAGCCCCTGGTCGCCAATGAACTCGGCGTCGAAGAAGCGCTGCAAAAGGCCTCTGTGCCGCTGCGCGGCTTCATGCAGAGGAATGTCCGCGAAAAGGATCTGAAGCTGTTCGTGGATCTCTCCGGCGAGCCGCCGCCGGCGACGCCGGAAGACCTGTCGCTGCGGATTCTGGTCCCGGCCTTCATGATCTCCGAACTGAAACGCGCCTTTGAGATCGGCTTCCTGCTGTTCCTCCCCTTCCTGATTATCGATCTGGTGGTCGCATCAGTCCTGATGTCGATGGGTATGATGATGCTGCCACCCGTCGTGGTGTCGCTGCCGTTTAAGTTGATCTTCTTCGTGCTGGTGGACGGCTGGTCGCTGGTGGCAGGAAGCCTGGTGCAGAGCTACGGTGGGAGTTAGCGGCCGATTTCTGCCGGTTCCGCGCGCAATAGGTCAACATTACTTACGTATTTGCAGCGGAGTTTCACAGGTAATTTAAGGTGAGATTAGTTCCTTCATGCACAATGGATGCCACGAACTGACTTACCAAACGCATCACCGGATTAGAGATGGCAGGCCAGCCGATCGGCGACATGGACGTCGAATACGCCACGACGATTGCCGACCGGGCTATGCGGTTGATGTCGCAGCAGTCAGTCCCTCCCACCCCCACCAATTTCGCCGTCTGGTTCGAATACTCGCTCGGCAGTTCGCTGGCGCTGCGAAAGACCATCGACATTCTGATTGCGGGCAAGCGCAAATTCGACCCGGCAACCAACCACGGACTCTACATCACCTATGTGGCGCAGGCCGGCACCGATCCGTTTGGCGACCTTCCCGATCAATTGGGCGGGCTGATCGAGACCGCGCAACAATTCCTCAACACTGCCGTCACCGACAACCGCAGCCACATCGAGGCGCTCGGTGAAGTGTCTTCTGAGGCCGCTGCTACCGGCGATCCCCGGACGATCATTGCAAAACTGGTTGATGAATTGTCAAAGGCGACGGCCCGGGCCGCCAAGCTGGAGGCGAATTTCGCCGCCACGTCGGAGGAACTGGATAGCATCCGCGACTCGCTCAAAGCGGCCGAGCAACGCTCCAACACCGATGCGCTGACCGGGCTGGCCAACCGCCACTCGATGGATGAATTCCTTCGCCTCGCCCAGATCGCGGCAATGGAAAAGGACGAGCCGCTCAGCGTCTTCCTGATCGACATCGATCACTTCAAGAAATTCAACGACGATTATGGCCACCAGGTCGGCGATCAGGTGCTTCGGCTGGTCGCCAAGGTCTTGCAGGAAGGCGTTCGCGAAGTCGATCTCGCCGCCCGCTACGGCGGCGAGGAGTTGATCGCGGTGCTGCCGGGCGCCGATCTGCAGGCTTGCACGGCCGTTGCCGAACGCATTCGCCGGCGCATTGCCGAAGCGAAGCTGACACGCCGCGCGACGGGCAAGGAGATCGGCAGCATTACGGTATCAATAGGCGTGTCGCAATTCCGCCTCGCCGAATCCGCGGAAGCCATGATCGAGCGCTGCGACCGCGGGCTTTATCAAGCCAAGCGACTCGGCCGCAACCGCACGGTGACGGAAACCGAGCTCCAGCTCGAGCCCGAGGCCGGCGCGGCCTAAGGCTTTATCCGTTCTGATTAAGCAGAACCGCGCCTTCGTCCTGGGTCGTTTGCAGAGTTGCCTTAATTCGTATGGGAGAAAAAGTCGCTATCCCGCTCCGGCGCGGAACTATTGCCGCAATCCCGGCTTATCGTGGACGCCCTACAGCCGGGAGTATTCCATGAAGATCGCAGGGATGATTATGGCTGCCGCCGCGGCCCTCAGCATCGCCGGAACGTCGGCTCTTGCCCAGCAACCGCGTACGGGAATGGTAACGAGAATAGACCGGATCAGCGGCACCATCACAATCAGGGATATGCCTGAAGGCACCACCGGCGCGAATACCGGCGCTGCAGCCGAAGAATTCAAGATCCAGGATAGCGCGCGGCTGAACGCCCTGCACGCCGGCGACAGGGTCACCTTCGCCGTAAACGACACGCCGGGGACCAAGACCATCACCAAGATCGACAAGACGGACGCAGTTACGAAGATCGAGAAGAAATGAGGCGAAGCAGCATCCCACTTTGTGATGCATTGCTTCCATCAAAACAGCGAGGCCCGGAGTGCCCTAAGTAGAATGACGTTTCTTCGAAACGTCATTCTACTTAGGGAGTCCGGGCATCGTCACCAGAGCCGCCCCATCCGGAACAAGGAGCCGCTCGGCATAAAGCGCACCTGAGGGCAATCCGGCCGGTGTTGCCTTGATCTGCCGCAAATCACCCGCTAGCGTGCCGAGCGCCCGAGCGAAGCGCGAATTTCGGCGGCCGCCTCGTCGCAATACTCGTTCAACTTCTGGAATCGTTGCTGCAGCGCCAAGAGTTTGACGGCGCGTTTCGCCGGCCCTCCCCGATCAATATTAAATTTGTCGGCGGGCGATGGGCGGGACGCGGCGGCCTCTGCGGTTGCCAGCGCTGCTTGCGATATATCGCGACCGTTGGTGGAAGACATTTTGCACGCCTCACAAATGCGCAATCCGACCGGACTCGGTCCGGTGGACTTTCCGTGGAGTGACGCGCCAGCGTTGCGAGTTTGCACCTTGCAGTGTGTTGGTTGGATGCCCGGCCGGGATCGATTTGGTGGCAGAACACGGACACCGGCGGCGAATGAGTGGCATAACCTCGTAGTCTTACGGACTTTCTGTCCACGATTAGGATGCAATCGGCAACCAGCATTGCTGAATTGAGTCGTTTGTTGCTTCAGCGATAGTTCGATATGCCCGCCCAACCTTCAGAAACCGGTCTGCCGCCGCGCTGCGAGATCTGCGGCGGTGGTACGGTCCAGATCGGAAAGCTGCCCCGGATCGGACTGCGTCCTCTCGTTTACGTTTATAAGTGCGAGACCTGCAACCAGATCACTTCGATCGAGCCCGAGCGGCAGGACAGCCCCACCATCAGCCCTACCGTCACCCCGCCGATGCCGAAGCCGCGCAGCAAGAAGGCTCCGCACAGGGTCCCCCGGCGACAGCCACACTGACCGCCGGCTCCAGAGCGCGACTTTCCTAATTCCTGAAAATGCCGCGATTGCGGCTGGACCGGGTTCCATCCCAGGAACGCCGCATGTATAGCTTCGGCCAAACTCCACATGAAGAAGAGGCAGGGCATGTCCGAGGGCTTCATTGACAAACTGCACAACGCGCTCGGCAAGGGCGCGGTGCTATCAGGCGCTGACATCGACGCGCGGTATCACCACGACCTCGCCGGCAATCCGGTGCCCAAGCCGCGCGCAGTCGTCCGCCCGAAGACGACCGAGGACGTCTCCCTGCTGCTGCGGCTCTGTCACCGCGAAGGCGTGCCGGTTACGACGCAGGGCGGCATGACCGGGCTGGTGCGCGGCGCGCTGCCGAATGCGGACGAAATTGTGCTGTCGATGGAGCGCATGAACAGCGTCGAAGAGGTCGATGCCTCAGCCGGCGTCGCCATCGCGCAGGCCGGCACGCCACTGCAAAAACTGCAAGAGCGTGTCGAGCAGGACGGCCTGATGTTTCCGCTCGACCTCGGCGCGCGCGGCAGTTGCACCATCGGCGGCAACATCTCGACCAATGCCGGCGGCAACCGCGTCATCCGTTACGGCATGATGCGCGACCTGATTCTCGGCCTTGAGGTCGTCACCGCCGACGGCACCGTTCTGAAGGGCCTGCGCAAATACATCAAGAACAACACCGGCATCGACTTAAAGCAGCTTTTCATTGGCAGCGAAGGCATCCTCGGCGTCGTGACACGTGCTGCGCTGCGTGTCTTTCCCGCGCCCGCGGAGCGGCAGGTGGCGCTGTGCGCCCTGCCTTCGTTCGGCCAGGTCATGGCATTCCTGAAGCTGGCGCGAAAATCGCTCGGCGGCGATCTGAGCGCGTTCGAGGTGATGTGGAATGCCTACTACCGCCAGACGGTCGAGCGTGTGAAGGGCGTGGTTGGCCCGCTGCCGACCCACCATCCCTTCTATGTGCTGCTGGAGGCCTCAGGAAGCGACGCTGAACGCATTCGGGACGGCCTCGAGAAGGTGCTGGAGACGGCGATGGGAGATAATTTGATCCTCGACGCCACGCTTTCGACCTCGAACGCGTCCGTGGCTGCGATCTGGCGCATCCGCGATTCCAGCGTCGAACTCGGTCGCAGCTTTCCATTCACGGCACGGATGGGGTTCGATGTCAGTGTGGCCATCGACAGGATGGAGGAATATGCGGATACGCTGGATGCACGCGTCAAAGCGATCGATCCGCAAGCCTTCACCATCGTGATGGGACACGTCGGCGACGGCAATTTGCATCCCAGCGTGTATCACGAACATACGCCTGACAAGCACGATGAGTTCGAGAAGCTGGTCTACGACCTCACGGGTGAGTTCGGCGGCTCGATCTCGGCCGAACACGGCATCGGCATCCTCAGGCGACCCTATCTGAAAATGAGTCGCACCGAAGAGGAAATCGAAACCATGCGCACGCTCAAGCGCGCGCTCGACCCGAAGAACATCCTGAACCCGGGGCGAATTTTTACGGTGTGAAGGTGCTTGGCGATCGCATATCGAACGTCAGGTCTACGAACTGATGCCGAGGTGATCGTCGGCCGCAGAAGCAGGTGGCGGCCTGGCCGGCAAGTTGTCCGGAGCCGGCTGTATCGGGATATGCTTGGTGAATATCCGGATGACACGGCCTTTGATGGGCGGCAGCTTGTCGAAGAGATCGGACGCGATCTCCTCCACCGCGCCCCGCAAGGCTAGGAACTGCGCCTGCCTTGCGATGCTCTCGGTGCCCCTGACACCTCCGAGTTCATCCATCGCGGCATCGCTGATCTGGCATTCGACCGTCTCGCCGTCGTTCAGCATGGTGAACTTGAACGCAAGGCGTTCTCTGTCATGTCCAACAATTCTGTCCCGGGTCAACGGCATCGAACGATCAGCTTTGAACGGTAGGCGTGGCTAGAAGCGGGTGAGAAGGCGCCGGAGCTTCGTATTGCGCCAACACGTCAAAAATTGGCCGAACCTGCGGCCAAATCCACTACCTCGCTGCGTTATCGGGCTCATTGGAATAGGCGTGGTCGTCTGCGCGGTATGGCTGTTGGGACTCGCCCTCGTGCGCCGACCACCATTCGAGCTTGGTATGGCTGCGCACCAGCGCGATCGGGACTTTCCAACGTCGCGCCCAGCTCACAACCCGGCGGATCCGCCCCGAGCCCGTCGAGAAGCAGGTCGTGTCGAAAATCACGAGATCGAGGCGCGGCCTTGCACAATGCAGGGTCGCCTCGAATGCGGCAGCGGGCGTGCATGAATCGAACAGAAGAATTCGCGGTCGATCAGCACAAAATGCGACCTCGTCGGGCGAGCTTTCCAGCCGGACCAAGCGAAACTGACGTGCATGATTTTCGATGAGCTCCAGGGTCTCGCCATAGGCGCCAGGCAAAACCAGAATGTCCGCCTCAGATACCAAGCGTGCGAAGGCCAGCAGCAGTGCCGATATCGCCGCCATCCCCGAGGACGTATAGATGGTCTGGTTCGCCAATGTCGAATGGTCGAACTGGTAAAAGGATGGGCCGCGCACTTCGAGGTCTGCGCGCTGATAATCGTAGCTGAACGTGAACGGTCCGGCGCGCAGCCGGCCCGGATGTGCCCAGGCTGTTTCCGTGAACGCCCAATCGTGCAGCGCATGTTGGGCCTTCAGGGCCGCGGCGATGTGAAATTTTGTCCAATCACCTCGGCCACCGAGGTCGGACACCGCAGCGCCAAAGGAGTGTCGAGGAAACCGTTCAGCAACGTGATTTCCTCGTATTTCCTGTCGAGATAAGCCTCAACTGTTTCCATGGCTGGTTTCGACCGACCATGCCTTGCGATAACGTGCCGGGAGGGCATTGGGTCCACGCCACAGAAAATGCATCGGCGGTCGGGCGAGCAAGCCGTCTCCGACTTCAAACTGCGAGCAATTCACCGGGGGAACGAAGTCGGCGCTATCTTGCCGCGCCGATCCGCTTGATGCCGGCAATGGCCGGTAAGGCGCCGGTGTGAACCGGCTCGCCCCTGGAGATTTCCGGCGACAGCGGTGCGCGGGCGGTGGCATCCGGGAAGCGGATCCTCATTTCGCGGATGAAGCCGTCGAGCGTGTCGACGCTGGCGGCCATCTTGGCAATCAGAGCGAACTCGGCGCTGTTGGAAGCGGCCGGCTTGCTCGCGGTCTCGAACGCGAACCGATCGGCCTCGCCGATCATCAGGGGCGCGTATTTCTCGCGGAAACGGGCTAGGCCGATCGCATCCTCGGCCAGCGCATAGCCAACCACGGCACGGACTATGTCGCTCTTCTCGGCGGCATTCAGCGGTTTGAAGTCCCGCCAGCGGTCGGCGTAATACAATTCGATCTGTTCGGAAGCCTCCCGCCACTGCCGCGACGCCCAATAGATGTCGGAGCGCAGCCGGATCGCTTCGCGGCCGGTGAGGTTGGAGATGATATCGAGCCCGAGGTCATGGCGACCGACATCGCTCTGCGCCCGCGCCTCCAGTAGTAGCCGCTGCTGACGCAATTCGCCGGACAGATCGGAGATCCGAGTCAGGCGCAGTGCTGTGATCGCCCGGTCCGGCTTGCGGTTGGCAAGGTAGACCATGGCAAGCCGGGCCGCCACCTGCGCGCGCGCGGCGCCCTCCAGGCGTTTGTCGACCTGGTACTGCAACAGTTCGGCGGCCTGGTCGAGCAGGTCGACAGCGGCCAGCCGGTCCGCGAGGCGCCGGATCATTTCATCGCCGCGCCGGCCGATCGGCGTCAATTCGCGATACTCATAGAACATGGCGAGCGCATCGACCGGCTTCATGTCGTCGCCCTTCTGGCCGAGATAGAGGTCCGTGAACAGCGCGGACGCCGCATCCTGGCCCTGGCGCGACAGTTCGGAGTTGGGCTGCAGCTTCGTAGCGGTCTTGGCGGCGGAGAGCGCCTCGGCATAACGGCCGTTTTCGGCATAGAGCTGCGTCAGCTTGTTCAATGCCTTCAGCTCGATCGCGTCGCCGCGCCAGATCACTGACAAGGTCTCTAGTTCGCGTATCAACTCGGCTTGACCGAGTTCGCCGCGCCGGTGCCGCAGCAGGGCCTGCAGCAGACTCGCCTCTGCCGATGCCTCCCGGTCGCCGGACTGCGCCGCGAACCTGTAGGCGTCGAGCGCATCCTTGTCGTGCCCCAATGCCTCGGCAAGACGCCCGCGCAGCACGGCGATCTCGGGCTTCATCTCGTTGGGAATGCCGATCACTTCCAACTCGCTGCGCCGCCGCGAGGCCCCGCCATAATCCTTTACCTCGAGCGAGGCCCGCATCGCGTCGGTAATGATGATGCGCTGCAGTTCGAGCGGCAGCGCGGCGATCGAGAATTCGGCGTTCTTGAACTTTTCACGCGCGTCCACCCATTTTTCCTGGCGGGCGGAGGCGAACCCTTTCCACAATTGGGAATCGTGGCCGTTGCCGATCGCCGGATTGGCAAGGTCCTTCAGCGCGTGCTCGGGATGGCCAATCAAGATGCTGGCGACCGCATGCACCATCAGCACGGCGCCGTCTTCGTTCCCGGGGTTTGTTTCGGAGAGGATGAGGTTGGTCACCCCTCTCGCCTCCTGATACATGCCGCGCGACATGTAGAAGTTCGCTAGTTCGAGGCGAGCGTGTGTCTTTTGCTCAGGGCCTGCGGCGGCGGCCGCCTTGATCAGCGCATCCAGCCGGGCAAGAAATTTTTCTTCCCGGTTCTTGCGCCATTCATCGGCGTCGAACAGCGGCCTGACCGCCGCGGTGGCACGTTCAGCCGCGACGTCGGCGGATGACAGCGTCAATCCGCCGGGCCGGCCGAGCATCACCTTGTCGGCGCCGACTTCGGCGTTGATGTCATCGGAATTCGGATGAACGACCACGCCGTGCACCGATTCCAATAGCGACAGCTCGACGAAATCCTGCCGCTTGATAAGGCCGCGGGTCGGTGGCGGCGCGGTCACCACCCACAGCGTATCGCCTGCGTCGGGATCGACCAGCCGGTGCATCGCGCCGGGATTGGCCAGCGGCACAGTGACATTGGCAAGCGCGGGATCGGTAATATTCCGCAGCACCATGAGCGGCAGCGGCGGTGTCTGGCCGCGGTCGGCGAAGGTCAGCGTCCACTCGGCGCCGTTGGCGCGGCCTTCGCTTTCGAGCGAAGGGATCTGCGGCCGATTGAGGCGGATGCGGACGGCCTGGCCCTTTTCGAGCGGCAACCGGCTGACATCGCCGATGATGGCGCCGCCCTTGCTGCGGATCGGCTCGATATCGACCGGCTTGGTCTGGTCGAATACCAGCCATACCGTGTCGGCACGGCGAAACAGCGCAGCCGGGGTCGGCGCGGCAAAGGAGAACGTCACGCGCAGGCCGTCACTGTCACGCCTTGCCTCGACGGCGGGGGTCTTGTCCTTGGCACCACTTTCCGGCGGCTCCACGGAAGACTGAGCCTGCTTGGATGCCACGGACCTTGGCGCTTCCGCCGCGGCGGCCTGCACCGGTTCGGCGGGCTGCACCGCTTTCGCGACTGCCGCCGGAGACGACGTCTTTTCCGGTGCAGCGGCCATCTTCTCGGTCGGAGGGATAGCGTTGCCATTGGCCGGCGGCGCCTTTTCGAGGCCAGGCATTGCGACCTCCGCAGCGGCCGGTGCTTCGTTCGCCTGCGCGGGCTTGATTTCGATCCTGGCCTGTTCGGCAATCATCTCCGACGTGACGGGCGGAATCTCGGCCGGCTGCTGTAGTGGCGGCGATTCCTTCAGCGCCTTATCGCGCGCGATCCGCGAGGCGGGTCCTGGCTTGGCCGGCACGACCGGTTTGGCCGCGGCCTGCGGCTCGGCCAGCGCGGGCTTTTCCGGCTGCTGGAAGGCGACGTCGATCACATAGTTCTTTTCCTCGCGGAAGGAATACACGTCGACCTCGCCGATCAGCAGAACGTCGACGGCGGAAGAATCGACGTCGGCGCGCTGGTTGATCGAGGCGATGTTGGGCGGCGCCGCCACCTTCGCGTCCGCCAGGTCGAAATTGAGCACGCTGTTGAACTGCAGCGTCAGCTTCTGATCGTTCAGCACCGACGAGACGTTGACGCCGTCGGGCATCTCGAACACGAAGCGGACGAAAGTCGGCTGCACCGAGGCACGGACACGCACCGGCGGCCTCTTTTTCGCGGACGCCACCGCAAGCTGCGCGCGGAGCGCGCGCTCGGCGGCCCGTGCCCGCTCCGCCAGTTCGCGAACGACCGCGGCAGGAAGCGGGGGCGGCGGCCCGGTCCAGCTATCGGGCAGGAAGTCGACGAAGATCCGCTCCCCCGCCGTCATGGTGTTGACGGTTGCCCGCCGCGCCAGCGACAGCCGGATCGCGGTGCCGTCGGGATCGCGCCGCGCCGAGCCGACATAATCGGGGACGGCGTCCGACAGTTTGTCGACGGGAATATCCACCGGGCGCTTGAAGCGGATGATAATGATCGAACCCGCGGTCGAAACGTCGGATTCGACGTCCTCGGCCAGTTTCAATACCAGCCGCGCGAAGCCGCCTCCGGACGTGAACGTGGCCTCCCCTCGGACCGGATCGTCAGCACGGCAGGGCTGCGAAAGCGTCAGGCCGGCGAATAACAAAGCAACAGCAAGGGGCTGGCCAAGATAGTTGTGAAGGCAATGCCGCGCCGCCTGCGCCAATGCGCGGCCCGGCGACCCAGTTTCAGCGGCAGCCCTTCGCCCCATCCAGAAGATCTCGTGCCTCGATGAATTCTTCGGCGAAGCGCTCTCGCCCGCACGTTTGAATCTTGGATTGGCCGGCTTAAGGCTTTGTTAACGTCAACCAATTGATTTCATTGATGGGACGATGGGCTGCGGCCTCGAGCAATTACACATCGAAATGGGTCGGTATCCGGACCTTTCTCGGGATCACCGCTCAAACGTCGCGAGCCTCGGGGCCGCAGCGATCATCATCACGCCCGTGCCATGATTGATCTGCATTATTTATCTCACGCAGCGTTGGAACTAACATCGGCGGTTCCGTCTTAGGGAAGCAATGGACCCGGGAAGCGGGGCCGGCAGTCGATCAACCAACGCTCCCGGGTCGCTAACCTGCCTCAGGCAGCCAATTCGGAGTGCGTGAAATGGCAACCCAGATCGTGATGGATCGTACTGGCGACACCCGGCATACTTTCGACGTCCATGACCGCGCGGAGGTCGAAAAGGCCGAGCGGCGCTTTATGGAATTGACCGGCGCAGGATTTACCGCAGCGGTCCGAACGGGACCCGGCGAGCAACGGGTTATCCGCTCCTTCGATCCGACCGCGGAAGAAACGCTGTTTTATCCGCGTCTCGTTGGCGGCTGACGGCAGTGACCCAGCAGATCGTCCTTGCGATATGCTCGTTCGTCCTGGCTTTACTCGGTACGGTGCTGCTGTCGGCGCTTTCGCTGGCAGTGGCGCGGTCCGGCTCCTGCAGTAAATCGTTTCGCTTCGAGACTGAGGCGCGAGCCCTTACGCTCTTGAAGGATTGGCTGTCGCCGAAGCAGCGTGCCTCTTACGAGCGATTCCGATATTTCGACGTCGTCGGCAGCCACACCGGGACGCGCTATCGGATCCATCATGGGACGCAGACGAACATCGAGGAAATCAGCGGCACCGGCCAACATGTCTGCAAATGGTGCTTTGTTCCGGATGGCGACCTCGTCGCCGGCGATGTCATGCTGGCGCAGAAAATCGCCCTTGAAACCAACGAGCGCGGCGCGCTCGCCGTAGCCCACCGCTCGTTTGTCTCGTCAGGGCCGCGCAGGTTCTGACCGGACGCGTCAATACCGTGGCCGGCGGCGCGTCCTGCGTCAATTCGGCTTTGGCTGCAGGACCTTGCCTTCGATTTTCGGCAACTCGGCCACGGGAGCGGATTTGTCAGCGCCGGCGCGGCGGGCCAGTTCGACCGTCAGCCGTTCGGCCGCTTCCGGTTGCATCAGGCCCAGAATGTCCGACATCTTCCGCGGCGCAATCTGGGAGGCGATTTCGTAGAGCACGGACATTTCCAGCCGGTCGAACACCTTGGCGGCGTCCTTCGGCTTCATGCCCTCGTACATCGTGATGATGCCCTTGAAGCGGGCAGCGTCCTGTTCGGCCTTTTGCCCGCTCGCTGTCGAGATCCGCGCCTCGGTAGCCTTGATTTCCTCGACGCGGCCTTCGATGCGCTTCTCGGCTGATTTCAGAAGGCTTTCGCGAATTTCGATTTCACGCGCGCGCTGCTCCAGTTCCTGGCGCCGCGCCTGCAGCCGTTCCAGGATGGCACGCTCCGACGGCGACACCGATTGCGGGTTCTGGTCGGGAAACACCACGACGCCGTCGTGCTTCGGTGCCTCCGTAGCCGGCGCCGCCGGCTTCGGCGCCTCCTCCTTTTTCTCCTCCTTCTTGACCGAACCGGTGATGTCGGCGGGGTCCGGCCCGCGGGCGCCGGGATAGCCCAGATTGTCCTGCGCCCAGGAGCGCTTGGCCGGCTGGCTGACCTGATAATCGAACACGTATCCGCCATCGATCACGAGGCCGGCGACCTTCAGCACTGCAAGGCCGAAGATCGCGACCAGCACGACCGGAATAACACGGATATCGCGAAACGATTTCATGCGGCGAGGCCACTGGCCTTTCGGCGTTCGGAGAATGCTTCAGCCGCCGCGGCCACCGCCTTGGCTGTTGAGACCCTGGGTGCTGCGGGTTCGGCTTCTTGCGGCGGCCGCGCCGCGATCGCGATCTTGGACAGCCGTCGAATGACGCCGTCGCCTTCGGCGAGCATGCCCTTCAGGTGCCCCGCCATCTGGGTCGCGGCGGCGAGTTGGCTGCCGAGATTCTCGTTGACGTCGCGCACGGTGTGCTTGAGGCCGCCGATCGCCCGCTCGGCGATTTCGGTTGCCGTGATCAGTTCCGCAATGGTGGCTTTCAGCGAATGCTCGTCCGCCTTCAGCCGCTTCAGCCGCTTGTTGAGCAGCATGCAGTAACCGATCGTGAGCAGTAGCAAAACCGCCACCAGGCTCTCGATCACAATGCCGAGGAAATGACTCATTGTGCCTCCATCAACTTGGTTTGCTCGTCGGCCTTCTCGAACATCGCGAATGTAGTATTAGGTTTGCGCAATTGCTTGGTGACGCGGATGGCGACGCGGTCGCCGACCCGGCCCATCCGCCCTTCGGTCAGGGTGACGTTGCCGCAGCGGACCGACACCAGCGCATCGGGCCGCATCTCCAGTGGCAGCGTGTCGCCGACCTTCAGCTTCATCAAATGCTTGAGCGGAATGTCGGCTTCATACAGCACGGCATCGACCGATATCTCCGCCTGCGCCACTTCGGTGGCGAAGTGCCCTTCCCAGATCGGATCGCGGCCGAATTTTTCGCCCATGAACATCTGCAGCAGAACCGGGCGGATCGGCTCGATGGTCGCATAGGGCAGCAGCAGTTCGATGTTGCCGCCGCGGTCTTCCATGTCGATGCGCAGCCGCACCAGGATCGCGGCGTTGGCGGGCCTCGAGATCGCGGCGAAGCGCGGGTTGGTTTCCAGCCGATCGATCGAGAACGTCACCGGCGACAGCGGCCGGAACGCCTGCTCGGCGTCTGAAAGCACCACCTCGACCAGCCGCTTGACGAGGTTGGTTTCGATCGTGGTGTAGGGCCGGCCCTCGATGCGCAGCGAGGTCTGGCCGCGGCGGCCGCCGAGCAGCACGTCGATAATCGAATAGATCAGGCTGGAATCGACCGTCGCAAGGCCGAAATTCTCCCACTCCTCGGCCTTGAACACGCTGAGCACGGCCGGCAAGGGAATTGAGTTCATGTAGTCGCCGAAGCGGACCGAGGTGATGCGGTCGAGCGAGACTTCGACGTTGTCAGAGGTGAAATTGCGCAAGCTCGTGGTCATCAGTCGCACCAGGCGATCGAACACGATTTCGAGCATCGGCAGACGCTCGTAGGACACCATCGCGGAATCGATGATGGCGCGAATGCCGGAATGGTCGTCGAGATTGACATCGCCGACGGTGAAGCCGAGCAGATTGTCGATTTCTTCCTGCGACAGAACCCGCTCGCCGGAATTCTTGTTGCCGAACTCGCGGCCGCCATCCTCGACCATGGCCGCCCATTGGAGCGCCATGCTCTCGGAGAGTTCATTGGCGGCAGCCTCTTCCGCGGCCGCCGCGGGATCTTCGGAATCCAGCGAGGCTTCCCATTGCGCGGCAATGGCGTCCTGGTCCATCTGGTCTTGGTTGCCGGCCATGATGCTAGATCCGCCCCATCACTGCACGACGATTTCCTTGAACAGCACGGCGCTTACCTGCTGCGGCGCCACCGCGTTGTTGACGCGCTTGGTAAGTTCTTCCTTGAGACGAAACAGGCCCGCCGAACCGTTGATGTCGGAGGGACGCAATTCGCGCAGGTAGGTCTGGAACAGATCCGTGACGCGCGGCAGGTTCGGCTTGATCGCCTCGACCTGCTTCTCTTCCTTGATCTCGAGAACGACCTTGACGCGGAGATATTGCACCCGCTCGCCTGGGGCGCCGACCAGGTTGACCATCATATCGGGCACTTCGATGAAGGACGGCGGCTTCAGCGGCGGCGCTTCGGCGTGCTTCTCCTCGCCGTGGCCGCGCGTCAGGAAGAACCAGCCGGCGCCGGCGCCAAGGATGGCGACGAATCCGGCGACCGCAATGATCAGCTTGAGCCTGCCCTTTTTCGACGATGCGGCTTCTGCGCCGTCTGCGCCTTCCGCCTGCTCGTTGTCAGCCATTGCCCCGCCCGCTTCCCTCTGGGAACGAACGCGGTTGCCACCAGCCTGGGTAACGATGCCCACAACGCGAAACAAAAGCCGCCAGCGCACACGCGCCCTCTACACGTGCAACGCTAGGGTAATAATGGTTAACGGAACCTTTCCATTCGCACCCAACTGGGAAAAATCTGCCGGGCAAACATGGTCAACAAGATCTTTCTGCCGCCCTCTCCGCCCGCAGAAGAATGCCTAACCCCTTAAAAAATCAGCACTTCCGTACTTGGCACGGCTTTCGCTGAGTAAGCGGCGTGGACCCGCCGGCTTGGGAGAGCCCAAAGGTTTACGACGGATCCGGATTACGGGCTTGGGAGAGCCTGCTTCGGATCGATCAAGGGGAGAACCACCGATGGAGAATATGCTTCTCGTCGGACTTTCGCGGAAGATGACGTTGGAACGGCAGTTGGATGTCGTTGCCAACAACGTCGCGAACATCAACACGACGGGCTTCAAGGCCGACCGGTCGCTGTTCGAGGAATATCTGCGCTCGCCGGCGCATGAAGACAATTTCATGCGCGCCGACCGCCGCGTCTCCTTCGTGCATGACCGCGCCACCTTCCACGACTTCTCGGCCGGTCCCTCCGAGCAGACCAAGAACCCGCTCGACGTCGCAATCGACGGCAACGCCTTTCTGGTGGTGCAGACGGCCGCCGGGGAGCGCTACACCCGCGATGGCGGCCTGCAGATCAACAATCAGGGCCAACTCGTAACCGCAAGCGGCGATCCGGTGCTGGGGACCTCCGGCCCGATCGTGTTCCAGCCGACCGACAGGGCGATCAACATCGCCGCAGACGGCAATATCACGGTTCTCGAAGGCACCGGCAGCACCGACTCGATCCGTGGCAAGCTGCGGCTGGTCTCCTTTGCCGACCCGCAGAAGCTCGTCAAGGAAGGCGGCAACCTTTACTCGGCGGGCCAGGGCGTCGCCGCCCAGCCCGACACCACTTCGCGGGTACGCCAGGGCTTCATCGAAAAGTCGAACGTCAATTCGGTCCACGAAATGAGCCGCATGATCGAGATCCAGCGCACCTACACGCAGATCTCGGCGATGCTGCAGCAGCAGCACGACCTACACCGAACCGCAGTCGAGAAACTCGCCGACGTTCCGGCATAACGCTTAAGGCATAGATCGATGCGCGCACTTTACACAGCAGCGACCGGCATGGCGGCACAGGAACTCAACGTTCAGGTGATCTCCAACAACATCGCCAATATGCGCACCACCGGCTACAAGAAGCAGCGCGCGGCGTTCCAGGACCTGATCTATGACCATGTGCGCCGCGTCGGCGCGCAGGCTTCCGACCAGGGCACCATCCTGCCGGTCGGCGTCGACATCGGCGGCGGCGTCAAGACCGTCGGCACGCCGCGGCTGATGGGCCAGGGCACACTGTCGCCGACCGGCAACGACCTCGACGTCGCGATCCGCGGCGAAGGTTTCTTCAAGATCCAGGTGCCCGACGGCACCTATGCCTATACCCGCGACGGCTCGTTCATGATGGACGCGCAAGGCCGCGTCGTCACCGCCCAGGGCAACCCGGTGCAGCCGACGATCACGATCCCGCAGAATTCCTCGCAGATCACCATCAACGCGCAGGGCCAGCTCACGGTCATGCTGCCGGGCTCGACCACGCCGACACTCGTCGGCCAGATCGGTCTGACGCGCTTCATCAACAAGGCCGGCCTCAATCCGATCGGCGACAATCTGTTCACGGACACCCCGGCCTCCGGCACGCCGCAGGACGGCGTCGCCAACACCGACGGGTTTGGCGACATGCAGCAGGGCAACCTCGAACAAGCCAATGTCGAGGTGGTGACCGAAATCTCCGACCTAATCGCCGCCCAGCGCGCCTATGAGATGAACGCCAAGGTCGTCAGCGCGGCCGACCAGATGCTGCAATCCACCTCCAACATGTTCCGCTAAAGGAATGGTCATGATCGCCCGCGCCCTCCTCCTGGCTGCCGCCCTGATCGCCACATCGACTACGGCCGCCGTCGCGCAGACCCGGGAAAGCTTCGCGAACCGCAACGTGATCGCCGCGCCCGTGCTGCGTGCCAACGTGCAGGTATCGGGCGACCTCGTGCGGATCGGCGACGTGATCGACAACGCCGGCAGCGCCGCGCAGATCGCGATCTATCGCGCCCCGGATCTCGGCACCACCGGCTCGCTGCCGGTAGCGCAGGTGCTCAACACCCTCCGTGCCCATCACGTGATCGGCGTCGACACCCGCGACCTCAGGGAAATTTCGGTCACGCGTCTGGCTCGCACGCTCGAAGGCAAGGACATCGAGCTGCAGGTTGCGCGCGCGCTGGAGCGCCGCAATGGTCTCGGCGACGCCGCCAATCTGTCGATGACTTTCGACCGCGATCCCGGCGACGTCAGGCTGGATGCCGGCTTCAGTGGCAGCCTGCAGGCGACCATCGTGCGCTACGACAACCGCAACGGCCGCTTCGATGTCACCTTTGAGATCGCCAACGAGAACAGCGCCGCTGCTGCCAAGCTGCGCTTTATCGGCACGGCGATCGAGACCGTCGAGGCCGCGGTGCTGGCGCGCAACGTCGAGCGCAATGAGATCTTGAAATCGTCCGACGTGGTGATCGAGCGCCGCCCGAAAGCGGAAGTCGGCCCTGATGCCGCCGCGCGCGATCGCGCCGTGGGCATGCAGGCCCGCCGCCAGCTCCGCGCCGGCCAGGCCATCAGGACGGCAGATCTCGCCAAGCCCGATCTGGTACAGCGCGACCAGAACGTGATGTTGATCTACGAGACGCCCGGAATCTACCTCACCATGCGCGGCAAGGCGCTGGACAGCGGTACCGAAGGCGACGTCGTCACCGTCATGAACCTGCAGTCGAAGCGCACGGTGTCCGGCACCGTGACTGGCCGTGGGCAGGTCTCGATCTCACCGCCGGCGTCTCGCCTGCCGCAGGCCAGCGATGCCACCTCCTCGCTCGGCAAAGCACAACCCGCACCCGTCGCCGTAGCTACCGTCAGTTCGCCAGTCGCTCCAAAAGCCGAGTAATGTAAATGTCAGTCACCCGTCTCAACCGCCTCGCTCTCTCCGCCGCCATGCTGTCGCTGGCCGCCTTGGCGAGCGGTTGCTCCTCGATCGACCGTCTGTCGCAGATCGGCGAAAAACCGAAGCTGACGGAGATCGAAAACCCGACTACGCAGCCCGGCTACAAGCCGGTGCAGATGCCGATGCCGAAGCCGGAGCAGGCTTCCTATAACGCCAACTCGCTGTGGCGGAACGGCTCTCGCGCCTTCTTCAAGGATCAGCGCGCGGCACGCATCGGCGACCTCCTGACGGTGACCGTCAACATCACCGACAAGGCCAACCTGTCCAACGAAACCCAGCGCAGCCGCTCCGCCAAGGAAGACTCGGGGATCACCGATTTCATTGGGTCAAGCACGATCACGCAGGCGAACAAGATCCTGCCCGGCAAGATCTTGACCACGGACTCGACATCGTCGAGCGACGGCAAGGGCTCGGTCAACCGCCAGGAAGCGTTGCAGACCAACGTCGCGGCCGTGGTCACGCAGGTGCTGCCGAACGGCAATCTCGTGGTCGAAGGCAAGCAGGAGATCCGCGTCAACTTCGAAATTCGCGAACTGATCGTCGCCGGCATCGTCCGCCCTGAGGACATCCAGAGCGACAACACCATCGATTCCACCAAGATCGCGCAGGCCCGCATCGCCTATGGCGGCCGCGGCCAGATCACCGACGTGCAGCAGCCCCGTTACGGGCAACAGGTGATGGACGTGCTGCTGCCGTTCTAGTTTCTCCCGAGCTCCCACACTCCATCGCGAACCTAGGCGCGATGAAGTGTATCAACGCGGCCTCCGTCAGCTCCCCTGCCGGAGGCCGTGGTCGTTTTGTGATCCAAGGAGCCTTAGAGCTTGCTCCAGCGCAAGCCGCCTGCCCCTCGTCGTCTTCGCGTTGGAACCGAACCTACCCGCCGGCGTTCCTGACAGCAACCAATCTGCACGGAGGCTAATCATGGGCCGCGGAATGCCATCGATGACTGCTCTGCTCGGGCTGCTCGCCATTGCGGGATATCAGAATCGCGACAAATTGGCAGAACTTCTCAAGGGCGTTGGGGGCCAGCCGAACACAGGCGGGGGACAGCAGCCGCTGGGCGGTTTGCTGGGCAATTTGAGCGGAATGTTGGGCGGCGCCGGGGTTGGCGGCCTGCTCAACGGCGGGATCGGCGAGTTGCTCGAAAGGTTCAATCAAAACGGCCAGGGCGACAAGGCCGAATCCTGGATCAACCAAGGCCCGAACAAGGATGTCTCGCCGCCGGAATTGAAGCAAGCGATCGGGTCCGACGTTCTGGCACAACTCGAACAGCAGACCGGACTTTCGCAGGAAGAGATCCTGGCGAGATTGTCTCGCGAGCTTCCGGCAGCCGTCGACAAGTACACACCGGACGGCCGTTTGCCCGCAGCATAAGTTAATGGACGTGACGTTGGAGCAAACAATAGGGAGCATCGAGATGGGCATACTTTGGACGATCATCATTGGCTTCATTGCTGGCGTGATTGCGAAATTCATTATGCCCGGAGACAATGAGCCCTCGGGCTTCATTCTCACCACCATACTGGGCATCGTCGGCGCCTTCGTGGCGACCTACCTCGGCCAGGCGCTCGGATGGTATCGGCCCGGAGAAGGCGCGGGCCTGATCGGCGCGGTGGTCGGCGCCATCATTGTGCTCTTCGTCTACGGCCTCTTCGCCGGCCGGCAACGGCGATCGATTTAAGAACTGGACCTGATCGTTTCATCGTCGGGCTTGGGTGTGGATCAGCGGAGCGGTCCGTCGTCCCCTAGCGAACTCAGGCACGAGACGATGATCAACGCGGTCTCCGTGAGTTCCTTTGGGCGGAGACCACGCGTAGGTCGAAGTCAAGGAAACGCCTGCTCATCAGAAGAACTCACGATGCCAGCGCGGTTAAAAGCATCCGCGCGAGATCAGCGCTGAGGTAAGGCTTCGGCAGCAGCAGCACGCCAGCATCGAGACGACCGTGATGTACAAGGGCATTCTCCGCATAGCCAGAGGTATAAAGAACTTTGAGCCCTGGGCGCCTCTTGATCCCCTCGGTCGCGAGCTGGCGGCCATTCATTCCCCCGGGGAGCATTACGTCAGTGAACAGCAGGTCAATGCGTTCGGGTCCATCGATGATGGCCAGCGCCTCGGCAGCATTGCCGGCGGCGAGCGTGCGGAACCCGAAACGTGTGATCTGCGCCACGACGTATTCGCGAACCAGCGGGTCGTCCTCGACAATCAGGATAGACTCATCGCTGTGTTCGCCTGCATACCCGCCTGTCTCGCCGGCGGGCGTCTCCGGGCCACCACCCGTGGCCTGCGGCAGGTATAGCTTCACGGTCGTGCCGTGGCCCTGTTCGCTGTAGACCTTGATATGTCCATTCGACTGTTTAACGAAGCCATAGACCATGCTGAGGCCGAGCCCCGATCCCTTCCCGGCCTCCTTGGTGGTAAAGAATGGTTCAAACACCTTTTCGAGCAGGCTGCTGGGGATTCCGTCCCCTGTGTCACTCACTGCGATCATGACGTAGTTGCCCGGTCTAACCTCGCTGTTCAGGCGAGCGTAGTTCTCATCAAGCACCACATTCTTGGTTTCTAACGTCAGCTTCCCGCCGTTAGGCATGGCGTCACGCGCATTTAGGGCGAGGTTCAGGATCGCGGTCGAGAGCTGACTGGGATCAATCAGGGCCGGCGCGGAATCGTGCGCCAGCATCGATTCAATTTCGATGTGTTCACCAAGGGTCGGTCGTAGCAGACTCGCCGTATCGATCACCAACGCGTTGACATCGGTATTGCGCGGCTGCAGCGGCTGTCGACGGGAGAAGGCCAACAGATGCTTCGTCAGCTCAGCTCCCCTTGCTGCGGCTCCGCTAATCAGATTGGTGATCTGAGTGAGATGTGGACGATCCTTGACCGCATCGCTGAGGATTTCGATGGTCCCGGTGATCACAGTCAGAATGTTGTTGAAGTCGTGCGCGACGCCACCGGTGAGCTGGCCGATGGCTTCCATCCTCTGCGCTTGCCGGAGCTTGGATTCGGTGGCCTCTTTCTCCTCAAAACGCCTGACCATGGCCTCAGCTTCGCGGCGTTGCCTGACTTCCTCCTCAAGTGCCGCATAGGCACCCGCAAGCTGGATGCGCGTGGGCAGCACCAGGATCCGCGGCAGCAGCAGTAGCAGTGCTGCCGCGATCGCGACCGAGATCAGCGCCAGGAAAGCTTTGGTCAGGGCCTCGATTTCATAAGCTGGCACCCACATGGTGTAGATCGACAGCAGGCGGGTCACTCCGCAGACCGCGACGAAGATCGCGAATGTCAAGAATACGCCCCGGAACATAAGCTCACGGTAGCGCCGCCACACGAAGAACGCGAGGACGAACGCCGTAGCAAAGAAGGCACCGGCGAGCATCGCGTCGGAAATGACATTCAGCCAGATCAGTTCCGGCTTCCACAGTAAGCACGCGCCGTGCGCGGTGAGCGTCGACATGTGGATAGCTCCAACAAGCGGCTGCAAGCATGCAACCGCAATCCTCCGATCCGTCCGTCGGAGCGACAGAAATTATTCAGGTTTTTCGCCACCCGCACAAGCGCAGCGCTGACCTCGGCGAATGTTGCTGCGCGCGCCAGAGCATCAAACCCGCATGTTGCATTCCCGGGAACAACCAATCGATGCGTCGATGGGTAGCCGCCACATTCCGGAACGTCTCCCCCCGCCCCTCGTTTTTCGTTCATCCAACTAGCAGGAGGAGAATCCCATGGCACTGGAGGCAAACGAAACCGGCAACCTGATCGGCAGCGACAAGGTCGAGGGAACTGCCGTCTATGGCGCCGATCGCAATAAGATCGGCTCGATCGAGCGCGTCATGATCGACAAGAAGAGCGGCAGAGTGTCCTACGCCGTGCTCTCCTTCGGCGGCTTTCTCGGCATCGGCGACGACCACTATCCGCTACCCTGGCAATCGCTGAAATACGATACCTCGCTCGGTGGCTACGTCACCGGCGTGACGGAAGCACAGCTCAAGAGCGCACCGCATTACGGCAACGACAACGCCTGGAACTGGAGCGATCCGACCCGGACCCGCGCCGTCAACGACTACTACGGCGTCGCGATCTGATCGTGGTTGCTCATTGGGGTCCGCCTCAGTAGCGGGCTTTTCTTTGCCTGACAGCCGCGAACGCAGGGCCTGCGTTCGCCTGTCAGCAGAGAACCATTCCTGCTGCCTTGCGTTGTGATCTGCGAAAGGCAGAGCAATGGGAAAATTCTTCTTGATCATTATCGCTGTCAGCGTCGCCGTTTTGCTGGCGATGAGCGCGTACGTCATCAGCCTGTGACAGCGAAACGGCTTACCAAACAGTTCGATCAAACAGCGCCGGGCGTGGAGTCGGCCACCGGTCGGCCAAAAAGCAGGCCCCGGCGCCTCTCGGGGGAAGATTGCGCCAGAGCCTGAAGGATTGCCGCGTGTTCAAAAACACGATTGCATAATTTTCCCGGCCAGGAATCGTTCCCCGCCAGAACGTTACTTCTTCATGGTTCCCGCGGAGAAAGTAGCATCGCCCTTCTTGTCCACCGCGCCTGCAGTCCGCGCGCCCTGCGTGCCGGCATTCTTGGATGAGGGCCTGGAGTTGCTGGTCGTGGTGCCCGTTGCGGCGTTCTTCATGGTGGCTACCGCCGGTAGCATCACCTCGGGTGCGCAAGTTTGTCGCAGGGCGGCATCAACTGAGCGAGCAATCGCGCGGGCGAACGGCGAAGGCGCTCCGAGCCCGGCAAAGTTTCTAGTTAACCATTAATTCGCCGGCGACGATGGCAAGATGGATTCATGATGAACTCATGGCCGGGGAAAGCACGATACAAGCCGTTAAACTCATTGCGCAGGGTACCGCCGGTGGATCGCCACACCTGCGATGATTACCGTATGCTTACTACCAATACACACGGACGGCGGGTGCTGCGGGCATCTGGCGCTCCCACTCCCTCTT
Organism: Bradyrhizobium sp. sGM-13; assembly: GCF_018398875.1. GTDB lineage: Bacteria > Pseudomonadota > Alphaproteobacteria > Rhizobiales > Xanthobacteraceae > Bradyrhizobium. The sequence goes on from NZ_JAGWDK010000001.1 coordinate 63,852, forward strand.
TCTTTTTTGAGGGAACCCGTTAGCATGACCCGGCAAGCCGCGGGGACGCGAGCAACACCCAGTCATCATTCGCCCGAGAAGCAGGCGATCGAGTATTCCAGAGACCGCAGTGATGGGAACGACAGGTCGCGGCGTACTAGCTACCCCGCAAGTGCGGGGTGTGACCATTGCTTGTGGGGCCATGCTTCTCTTCCTCGTGATCCTGATTCCGGCCTCGCCTGCATCCGCCGAGCCGTGCAGCAAGCCGGCAGCGCGCTCCAAGATTGCCGAGACGCTCCGTCTCGCCTCGGAGCAGCGGCCTGTCAATCTCACGTTTCGCACCGGCGCCGACGGCGTGAAACTATCGATCGGCCTCAAGACGAAATACCCCGACGATATGACCATCATCCTGCAGAGTGACTTCGAGCAGTTGAACGTAAGGGATGACCGCTTCGATGTCCTGCTGCGATTGAGGGGGGCTCGGGAACGGGTCACCGTCCCCTTCCATGCAATCAAATCATTCTGGGATAAGTCCGAGTTGAAGTGCTCTGACGGCTGATGCCTCACTCCGGCGTCGCACGCCGGATCAGGGCGCAAAGCCCTGTCATCCGTGCGATCGGGTGTTCGACGAACAGGCGGCAGGAAGCGAGCGCGCCCTTCAGCGTGTCCGGCGGCGCCGGCGGCCTCAGTTGCTTTGCGAGAGTCGCACCATGCGCGTACCCGAGCGCGCGAGTCGAAAGCGTCAGCGCGTTCAGCCGCCCTTCCCGCTGCAGTGGCGCCAGCATCGTTCGCACCAGCGCCAGATAGGACGGCCAGTACGCCAGGTGCCGGTACATACTCGCAATCAGTTGCGGTTCGGTGTCCTCTCCAAAGGAATTCAATTCGGCGACCAGCGCCGCCACCTCGGGGTCCAGCGCCTCCATCGGCGGCAGCTCGGGAATTTTGGCGCCGGGCGCCCTTGGCGCATTATCGGGGGTCGTCACGGCATCGGCCGGGCGCGGCTCGTAATGCGCCAGCAACGCCGACAGCACGACGAGCGCGAGCGCATTGGCATGCTGATAGCTGTCAAGCACGTCACGAATCAGCGCGCGCTCGGTCTCGTCTACGCCGACGGCGAGCAAAGTGTCGATCGAGAAGCCAGGCCAATCCGGCAGCGCGATCGTTCGCCTGACGGCTTCGGCATGCAATGGCGCGTCGCCGAGATAGAGCGGTCGCACCGTCGCCCACGTCCATTGCAGTGCGCCGGGCATGGTCGCGAGGTTGCGCCAGATCAAGTTGACCACGCTGGTGCCGAGCACCTTGCGGATGTCAGTAAAAATGTCTGCGATTTCGCCTCTCGCTTCAGATTCGAGAACCGACGGAACGCTCTCTGCCATCACTCTCACTCGGACCCTAGGGTAGGCAAAGAGCGGCGTGCCCACCGACACAAAAATGGTGAGCACGGCGCAAGCGCGCCTTTGCCCACCTACGAGATCTACGCAAATGTCGCGGTTACCGTCCCTAGGCCCTCCAACTCCATCTTCACGGCATCGCCCTGGTCGAGCCACACGGTTTTCACAAGGCTGCCGGTAAGAACGATCTGCCCGGCATGCAGCCCCGTGCCTTCTTCGGCGAGATGATTGGCAAGCCAGGCCAGCGCGTTGTGGGGATGGCCGAGCACGTCGGCGCCGGTGCCGCGGCCCACCTCCTTGCCGTTGACGACGGCACGGCCCTTGGCCGTGAGCAGGTCCGGCGCCTTGGTGCGCGCCACCGCTTTGCCGAGCACGCAGCCGGCGGCGAAGAAATCGTCCGCGACCAGCGTCGGCGCGCCCATCGTCTCCCATTTGACGTACCGGTCGTCGACGATCTCGATTGCGGGGTGATACGCCTCGATTGCCTCCATCACCCACTCCGGGGTGAACGGGGCTTCCGACGGCGCGAGATTACGTGCCAGCCGCACCGCGATCTCGCACTCGACGCCGACGCGGACGTAATCGGCGAAGCGCAGCTTGGCGCCGGAGTCATGCACGCCCTTGGCGAACACGCCACCGCCGCAAGGATGGGGAATGTCGAGATATTCCTGCATCACCGGGCTGGTGCAGCCGATCTTGTAGCCGACCAGCGCGCCGGTCTGCGGTAGCAGCAGATCGTGGACGGCGCGTTGGATCTGATAGCCTTCGGCTTCATCTGCAGGCGCTAGCTCAGGCGGCAGCGCGGCCAGCGGCGCGCGATTGCGGCGGGCGGTAGCGATGTTCTGTGCGGCCGCGAGAATCTTGTCCATCAGCGGCGGCTTTCATGGTTGCAGCCTGCTGCGCTGACCGCCCTTCGCGGTCAGCCGCCAGGCCCTGCCTATTCGTCTCGATAAACCTTCTCGCGCTTCTCGTGACGTTCCTGCGCTTCCACCGACAGCGTCGCAATGGGGCGAGCCTCCAGCCGCTTGAGCGAGATCGGTTCACCGGTCTCCTCGCAATAGCCGTAGGTGTTGTCCTCGATGCGTTGCAGCGCTGCGTCGATCTTGGAGATCAATTTGCGCTGGCGGTCGCGGGCGCGCAGTTCGATGGCGCGATCGGTTTCGGAAGAGGCGCGATCAGCGAGATCCGGATGATTGACGTTCTCTTCCTGAAGCGTTTGCAGGGTGATCTTCGATTCTCTCAGGATCTCGTCCTTCCACGCCAGCAGCTTGGCGCGAAAATACTCGCGCTGGCGGTCGTTCATGAAAGGCTCTTTTTCGGAGGGTCGATAATTCTTCAACTTTTCCAAGGCCAGCCCATCTTCACGTGCAAGGCGGGGCGGAAAATTGTCCGTCCGCGCGGGCCTTATATAGCGGCGGGTTGTGACAGACAATATAGGCCGTCTCCTTGGGGGTACCTCCCCCAAGGCCTTGCACAGGCAAAGTTATCGGGACCGTCCGGCGCTAGTAGCCGACTGTGAAGCGCTGGCGGATATGGGCGGGACGCTCGATCTCGTCGGCGAGTGCAACTGCGAAATCCTCGAAGGAAATGGAACTTTTGCCGTCGGCGGCGGTCAAAAGCTGATCGGTCCCGAGGCGGAACTTGCCAGTTCGCTCGCCGGCGGTGAACAGGGCCGAGGGCGACAGGAAGGTCCAGTTGAGTTCCTTTTCGGCCCGGAGCAGATCGAGGAAGGCGGCGCCCTTCTCGGCTTCCGCCTTGTATGCCACGGGAAAACCCGGGGTAGTGACCAGCCGAACGCCCGGAGCCACTTCAAGACTGCCGGCGCCCCCGACGACGAGGTAGCGGCCGACCTTCGAATCCTTGGCAGCGCCGATCAGCTTGGCCGGGTCGCTGGCGAGAAAGTGGATCGAACTGATCGCGGCATCATGACCGTCGAGCAGCCGGGCCAGTCCCGCCTGGTCCATGGCATCGCCTGCGGTGGGCGTGACGTTGGCCTGGGCGGCGACCTTTTCGGGATGGCGAGCGATGGCGGTCACGGTGTGGCCGCGGCGGGCGAGTTCGGCGGTGATGCGCGAACCGGCATTGCCGGACGCGCCGATGACGGCGATTTTCATGGAGGTCTCCCTTGCGATACGCGGATGTGGTATCCAATGGTGACTAGATAGCGATTTGAATGTAAGTGTTAAGAGAGCACTTTTGGATCACCTGATTACGCCGGAGTAACCGCCGTGAAAGCCAACGCCAAAATCCCGAACGCCTATTCGGCTCAATGCCCGACGCGGCAGATTCTCGATCGCGTCGGCGACAAATGGGCCGTGCTCATCCTGCTTCTCATCAGGCACGAACCGATGCGCTTCAATGCGTTACGCCGCACCATTGAAGGCATCTCGCAGAAAATGCTGAGCCAGGTTCTCAAATCGCTCGAACGCGACGGATTGATCAAACGCCGCGCGATCGCGACCGTGCCGGTCACGGTGGAGTATTCGATCACACCGCTCGGCGCGACGCTCGCCGATGCGGTCGATCCGTTGCGGGACTGGGCGGAGAAGAACCTGAAGGAGGTGCTGAACGCGCAGCGCCGTTACGACGCGGCGAAGGATATGGCGGCGTGAATCAATCCACCCCATCATCCGGGGACAGGCGGAGAAAATCTTAGAACTGTCCGGCCTTCGCCAGCTCGACTTCAACCCGCAGCTCGATCTCGGCCAGCACCGCATCGAGGCCGGGATCGCCGGAGGACGACTTCAGATTGGCAGCGGCATCGCGCAGCCGGTTCACCGTAGAAGCATCGAGATTGCCGGAGAGCAGGCCGATCTTGAGTTCGTCGAGCACGTCGAGCGCGCCCCTGCCCCGTGCCACCGAACGCTTGCGGCGCTCCGTCGGATCCTCGACGCCCTGCAGGGCGAGCAGCGCGTCAATGTTACCGGCGGCTTTGGGCGCCACAGCCGCGCGCGGCTCCTCGGGCGTGGTCGGCGCCTCCGGCAGCGAGAAGCCGGTCGAACTGGTTCGCCGCGTGTGACTTGCGGGCGATCCAAGCGTGGTGCCGTTCGGTCCGTAGATGCGCATCGTGGTGATCTCACCCTGAGAATAGAGCGACCTTCGCCTTCTTATGGTTAATGACGCGTAAACGGCTCGGCAAAATCTGCCGACATGCGGCAGTTTCGCCCATCGTGGTGAAGCCGCCGCGACCTCGCGCCTCCAAGGAAGGCCCAGCAATATCAATGCATTGCATCGGAAATGAAGTGTGGCACGGCGCTCGCATAGTTAATGCCGGACCGTCGTCATGGGAGTGGCGCCTGCGGTCCGGTGGAAGACCTCGAGGGGAGCACAGGATGCCCGGCATCCGTTCGGCAAGACTATTTTGGGTGGCCTGCGCCGCGCTGCTGGCGCTCGCGCTAACGCCCTCGTCCGCGGGCGCGACGTCGCGGATCAAGGATCTCGCCAATATCGAAGGCGTGCGGCAGAACCAGTTGATCGGCTATGGCCTCGTCGTCGGCCTTAACGGCACCGGCGACACGCTGAACAACATCCCCTTCACCAAGCAGTCGCTGCAGGCGATGCTGGAACGCATGGGCGTCAACATCCGCGGCGCCACCATCCGCACCGGCAACGTCGCAGCCGTCATGGTCACCGGCAACCTGCCGGCCTTCGGCACTCAGGGCACGCGGATGGACGTCACGGTTTCCGCGCTCGGCGATGCCAAGAATCTTCAGGGCGGCACCCTCCTCGTCACCCCCCTGCTCGGCGCCGATGGCAACGTCTATGCGGTCGCCCAAGGCTCGCTCGCCATCGCCGGTTTCGCGGCCGAAGGGGCCGCCGCCAGCGTCACGCGGGGCGTGCCGACCAACGGCCGAATCCCCAACGGCGCTATCATCGAGCGCGAGATCGAATTCGCGCTCAATCGCCTGCCCAATGTGCGGCTGGCGCTGCGCAATGCCGACTTCACCACTGCCAAGCGCATTGCGGCCGCGGTCAACGATTTCCTCGGCGTCAAGACCGCCGAGCCGATCGATCCCTCCACGGTGCAGCTCTCGATCCCGGCCGAATTCAAGGGCAATGTCGTCGCCTTCCTGACCGAGATCGAGCAATTACAGGTCGATCCGGATCTCGCTGCCAAGATCGTGATCGACGAGCGCTCAGGGATCATCGTGATGGGCCGTGACGTTCGCGTGGCTACGGTTGCTGTGGCGCAAGGCAATCTCACCGTCTCGATTTCGGAGAGCCCGCAAGTCAGCCAGCCCAATCCGCTGTCACGCGGCCGAACTGTCGTCACGCCCCGCACCGGTGTCAGCGTTTCCGAAGACGGCAAGAAATTTGCGGTCGTGAAAGACGGCGTGTCGCTGCAGCAACTGGTCGACGGCCTCAATGGTCTGGGCATCGGCCCGCGCGACCTCATCAGCATCCTGCAGGCGATCAAGGCCGCCGGCGCGATCCAGGCCGACATCGAGGTGATGTGATGAACGGCATCGCCAACTCCTACGACAAGACCTCGCTGATCAACGGCCGCAAGGACCCGCTGCTGGCCGAAGCCCTGACCAAGATTTCGCCGGAAGCGCAGAAAAAGACACGCGCCAAGGCCGAAGAGTTCGAGGCGATGTTCCTCAACTCGATGTTGTCGCAGATGACCACCGGCGTCAAAGGCGAAGGACCATTCGGTGACACGACGGGCACCGGCGTCTGGCGATCGATGCTAACGGACGAGTATTCGAAATCCTTCGCCAAGTCCGGCGGCATCGGCATCTCCAACGATGTCTTCCGCACCTTGATCCTCCAGCAAGCCAACCGCATCGGCTGATCCAAAGGAAACCCCCGACATGAATCAGCATCCTCAGGCCAGGCCCGAACCGGCCGCCGCGCCAGCAAGAGCGATCTCCACGCCAACCGAGGCGCGCAAGCTCGCGGAAGAACTGATGGTCGTGATGAGCGGGCTGCTCGGCACCATCGAGCGCGAAACCGAACTGGTTCGTGCCGGCAACGTGCGCGAGGCGATACGGCTGGAAGAGCAAAAGGGAGAGCTGTCGCGCCGCTACATGATCGCGGTCGAGAATCTGAAGAACGCGCAAAAATATCTGACCCAGGTGTCGCCGGAACTGCTGACCACGCTGCGCCGCCACCACGACACCTTTCGCGCGATGTTGCAGATCAATCTCACCGTGCTTGCGACGGCGCGCGCGGTGTCCGAAGGCATCGTGCGCGGCGTCAACGCCGAGATTCAGCGCAAGAACATTCCGAGCACCTATACGGCTTCGGGACAACGCACCGCGCCGGGACCGCGCAACATCACCCCGCTCTCGGTCAGCCGCTCGCTGTAAGCCTCTAAAGCGCTTGATCTCGTCGCCAAGCCGCTCGCACTCCGGCGGGTCATGCGGTCGCTACATTTTTCACTAAATTGCCGCGCCTGCGTCAGCGCGGGGGTTAGCGTATTCCCTAACATCCCATTGAGAGGTGTGGAGCTATATTGCGGTCCGAGAGGGGTTGGGATTTGACTCGAGGGAAGCCAGGAGGCTGCCATGAGTACGGATTTCAGCATCAAGCCGGTGGGGGCCCCGGTTGCAACGCCGATCGCACCGCCCGTGAGCGAGGCGGTCGGTCGTGCCGTCGCGACCGAATTGCCCGCGCGCCAGAGCGTCACGGTGACGGACGCGAGCGTGCGCGCACGCGTCGATGCCAATGTTGCGAATGCTTCCTTGTCGAATCAGGTGGTGATCGATCGCGCTGCCGCCTCGATCGTCTACCAGGTGGTCGATTCCAGGACGAGCCTTGTGGTGAAGCAGTTTCCCGATGAAGCCATTCTTCGCCGCCGCGCCTACTTCCGCGCGCTCGACCTGACCAGGGACGCGCCGACGCGGCTGCTCGCCACCGACGTCAAGGCGTAATTCAAAAAGCTTGAGCTCACTTGCTCTGCTTCGCATAGGCGGTATCGAGCATCGTTCCGCCGGTTGCCGGGTCGGTTACGACGTTCTTGATGACCGCTGTTCCTTCCTTGGTCACCATGAACTTCAGGTCACCGATCCGGAATGCATTGTCCCTGATCAGAACGTCCGCGTATTTGTTGGTGCTGCCGCTCTGGTAGTGGACCTTGGCGCGAAATCCCGTGATGTTCGAGACCGAGATCTTGAACGACTTGTTGTTGGCGTATTTTCCGGTCCAGTCGCCCTGATAGAGCGTGGGATCGACCGGCACATACGGCGTCTTGGATGGAACCGCCATTCCCACGGTCTTGTAGTTGGCCGACAGGATGCTGAAAACGTCAGCCATGATCGCGCCCTCTTAAGCGGTCAGCCGCGGCCCGACAGGCCCGCCGCCAGGTTGCGATTGATGTCGATCAGCGACTTCAATTTGGCCGGATCCGGATCCATCTGCATCTCGATGGTCTGCTTCATCACGAAGACGCCGATATTGGCGATGTTCTGACGGACTTCCATCGGCTGCGGGTTGTCGTTGGTCTCCACGGCGCTCATGAAGATCGACCAAAGCCGGCTGTTGAACAGCAGCGCGTTGTGCATGTTCTTGTCGGGACCAGCCCAGTTGGACTGGACGTCCTGGAGCTGTCGTGCGGCCTTCAGCAGTGCCTGCGCTTCAATTTCACGGGGGGATGCGGTGGTTTGCGACGTGCGAGCGTAGGCTTGGGCTGCATTAGACATACACTGACCTCGATGGGGAGCGATTCACAGAACCGCGGGGCTTCAAACTGCCCAACTTTCATACAAGCCGTGCCTTTAAATATGGTTAGCTGCGGTTACCAAATGTGATCATTAAGCGGCAGCGACGGCTCCGTCGCCGCCGCTCAAAACAAAGCGGCGGAGTTTCCCCCACCGCTCTTGTTTTCTGTCTCGTCGCCGCGCTAGGTCCGTAGGAGCTGGAGCACGCTCTGCTGCGATTGGTTGGCGAGCGCCAGCGCGGACACCGCGATCGACTGCCGGGTCGACAGCGCCTGGCTGTTGGCCGCTTCCTCGTTCGTGTCGGCCAACGTCAGGTTGGCCGAGCCGTTTTGCAATACGTTGATCAGGTTCTTGTTGAAGTCCTGGCGGATCTGCACGACCGACAGGTTCGAACCGAGCGACGAGGCGTGCGTCCGCAACATGTCCGACGCGATGCTTATCTTGTCGATCGTCGCCTTGGCCGAGGCATTGTCCAGGAAGTCCGTGCCCGCCACCAACGGAGCAAGGCCAAGGCCCGCCACGCTAAAGGTCACCCCCTTGATGTTCAGGATGGACTTGCCGGTCTCGTTGAAGGTCAGCTTGAGATCGTCACCGTTCAGCAGGTTGATGCCGTTGAACGATGCATCCTGCGCGGTCGTCGAGATCTGGGCAATGATGTTGTTGTACTGGGCCACCAGGTTGGAGCGAATGGTCTGCGAAGCAGCGTCGGCGACCGCCGCGACCGTGGTCAAGTTAGCGATCTCGAATGCTTTGCCCGCACCAGTCGCGGTGCCAGCGAGGGTGCCGACGGTTGCCGAAGCCTTGTCGTTGATCGTCGTGATCGTGATCGCGCCGGTGGTGTCGTTAACCGAAGCCTGCAGGTTGTTGGCTGCCAGAGCCGCGTTGAGTTCGGTCAGCGTGTCAACTTCGTTCGCGGCCGTACCGAACGTGATGTTCGTCGGCGTGCCGCCGCCGGTCGCTGTGATCGTCAGGATATCGCCGTCCGCAAGCGTTGCGCCCAGCAGGTTGGCTGCCGTTCCCCCGGCGTTCGCGACGCTGGTGACGCTGGATTTGGGCGAATAACCGGCGGTCGTCTGCAGCACCTGGTGGGCGATCGACTTCGCGGTATCGACCAGCTTCTGCAGCGAGGTGAGGCCGGTATTGGCGGCCTGCAGGACCTGTACGCCGTTGCCGATGCCATCGAGCAGATTGTTGATGTCGCTGGCCCGGTTATCGAGCCCCGCGGCAGTGAAATAGTTGGTAGGATTGTCGAGCGCCGTATTGACCTTCTTGCCAGACGAGAGGCGGTTCTGCGTGGTGGCGAGCAGATCAGCGGTCGACTGGAGCGAGAGCAGGTTCTGGCGAACCGAGGCCGAAAGAACAACGGACATGAATCAGACCTTCCTAGTTTACGTCCGCAGTTCTACTCAGTTTCCTTTAAATTAGGGTAAACGCCGGCTTAAGGGATATGATTAACGCTTCCTTACCTGGAGGTGCGCAGCGCATTTTCGCCCTTGCGGCCCTTGAGAACAAAAAGGCGGCGGGGTTTCCCCCGCCGCCGTCGCTTGAGCTTGAGAAGTCGTCGAAATCAGCGCAGGAGCTGAAGCACGCTCTGCTGCGACTGGTTGGCCAGCGCCAGCGCGGACACCGCGATCGACTGGCGGGTCGACAGCGCCTGGCTGTTGGCCGCTTCCTCGTTGGTATCGGCCAGCGTCAGGTTGGACGAGCCGGTCTGCAGCACGTTGATCAGGTTCTTGTTGAAGTCCTGGCGGATCTGCACGACCGACAGGTTCGAACCGAGCGACGACGCCTGGGTACGAAGCGTGCTGCTGGCGGCGCTGAGCTTGACCAGTGCGGCGTTCGCGGACGAATTGTCCAGGAAGTCCGTGCCCGAAGTCAGCGAGGCAAGGCCAAGACCCGCCGCGTTGAAGGTCACGCCCTTGATGTTCAAGGTGGACTTGCCGGTCTCGTTGAAGGTCAGCTTGAGATCGTCACCGTTCAGCAGGTTGATGCCGTTGAACGAGGCATCCTGCGCGGTCGTCGTGATCTGGGTGATGATGTCATTGTACTGCTTCACCAGGCTCGAGCGAATGGTCTGCGAAGCCGCGTCGGCAACCGGAGCGGCGACCACGGTCGTGTTAGCGGGCAGGAATGCTTTGCCCGCACCAGTCGCGGTGCCACTGAACGCGCCGATGGAGGCCGAAGCCTTGTCGTTGGTCGTCGTGATCGTGATCTTACCGGTGGCGTCGTCAACCGAAGCCTGCAGGTTGTTGGCTGCCAGGGCCGCGTTGAGTTCGGTCAGCGTGTCAACTTCGGACCCGCCCGTGCCGAACGTGATGTTCGTCGCCGTGCCGCCGCCGGTCGCTGCGATCGTCAGTTGGTCGCCCTGCACAAGCCCCGTGCCTAGCAGGTTGGCTGCCGTGCCCCCGGTGATCGCGCCGCTGGTGACGCTGGATTTCGTGCTATAGCCGGCGGGGGCCTGCAACACCTGGTTGGCGATCGACTTCGCGGTATCGACCAGCTTCTGCAGCGAGGTGATGCCGGTGTTGGCGGCCTGCAGGACCTGCACGCCGTTGCCAATGCTGTCGAGCAGGTTGTTGATGTCGCTGGCGCGGTTGTTGAGGCCCTGTGCGGTGAAGAAGTTGGTCGGGTTGTCGAGCGCCGAGTTGACCTTGTTACCAGTCGCAAGGCGATTCTGGGTGGTCGACAGCAGGTCGGCGGTGGACTGAAGCGAGAGCAGGTTCTGGCGAACCGAAGCCGAGAGAACGATAGACATGTTTCATACCTTTCTGGTGTGAAATGGGAGGACAGTCGTTGTCCCGATCCTTTTCGATCGGGGGTTTGTCAGCGGTCTGGAGCGGCGGGATTTCCCCCGCCGCTCAAGATGTCGTCGAAATCAGCGCAGGAGCTGAAGCACGCTCTGCTGCGACTGGTTGGCCAGCGCCAGCGCGGACACCGCGATCGACTGGCGGGTCGACAGCGCCTGGCTGTTGGCCGCTTCCTCGTTGGTATCGGCCAGCGTCAGGTTGGACGAGCCGGTCTGCAGCACGTTGATCAGGTTCTTGTTGAAGTCCTGGCGGATCTGCACGACCGACAGGTTCGAACCGAGCGACGACGCCTGGGTACGAAGCGTGGTGCTGGCGGCGCTGAGCTTGACCAGTGCGGCGTTCGCGGACGAATTGTCCAGGAAGTCCGTGCCCGAGGTCAGCGAAGCAAGGCCGAGGCCCGCTGCGTTGAAGGTCACGCCCTTGATGTTCAGGGTGGACTTGCCGGTCTCGTTGAAGGTCAGCTTGAGATCGTCACCGTTCAGCAGGTTGATGCCGTTGAACGAGGCATCCTGCGCGGTCGTCGTGATCTGGGTGATGATGTCATTATACTGCTTCACCAGGCTCGAGCGAATGGTCTGCGAAGCCGCATCGGCGACCGGCGCAGCGACGGCCCCAAAGGTCAGGGTACCACCGCCGGTGTTGGTGTAGGTAATCGCACCGATGGTCGACGACGCCGTATCGTTGGTCGTGGTAATGACGAGCTTGTTGGTGCTGTCGAGGCTGGCCGAATAATTGCTGGCCGCCAGCGCCGTATTCAAGTCGGCGAGCGACGTGGTGGCAGTGAAGGTGAAGCTGAATGCCGCATGGCCAGCGGAAGCCGCGATAATCAGCTGGTCGGTGGCGTCGATGACAGTGCCGTCAACGAGGTCGTCCGCGGTGCCGAGGCCGATCGAAGTAACCGAGGTCGCCGTCGACTTGCTCGTATAACCGGCGGGAGCCTGCAGCACCTGGTTGGCGATCGACTTTGCGGTATCGACCAGCTTCTGCAGCGAGGTGATGCCGGTGTTGGCGGCCTGCAGAACCTGCACGCCGTTGCCAATGCTGTCGAGCAGGTTGTTGATGTCGCTGGCGCGGTTGTTGAGGCCCTGCGCCGTGAAGAAGTTGGTCGGGTTGTCGAGCGCCGAGTTGACCTTGTTACCAGTCGCAAGGCGATTCTGGGTGGTCGACAGCAGGTCGGCGGTGGACTGAAGCGAGAGCAGGTTCTGGCGAACCGAAGCCGAGAGAACGATAGACATGTTTCATACCTTTCTGGTGTGAAAATCGAGGAACAATCGTTGTCCCAATCTTTTTCGATCGGGTGAGCCAGCCTGGGACCGGGCCTCTAAAAAACAAATGAATCGAAACTGGACTCCTCCAGCGCTAAAAGAGGGACAAATTGTTCGCATTGACGCGACGTGGTTCGAAAAACCATTGATATTGCTGCATATTGCGCGACAGACAAAAAAGCAGCCGCTTGGTCTCGTTCACCAATCGTTAACTATAATGGGAAAGGATTGCGTTCGGATCGCCTGGAGAAGCACCAGCGGGTAGCTGGCGCCACGCATTCCCTCTTCAATGACTGCGCTTTCAAAAAGCGGCGACGGAGAACAGGCATGGCCTTGAAGGTTGAACTCAAGCCGAACGAGCGGATTATCATCGGCGCCTGCGTGGTGACCAACACCGACCAGCGCGCGCGCCTGTTGATCGACGGCGACAGGATCCCGATTCTGCGCGAGAAAGACATCCTGACGCCCGAGACCGCCGATACGCCGGCCAAGCTGATCTATCTCTCAGTCCAACTGATGTATCTGTCGCCGGATCCGATGGCGCATCACCCGACTTATTTCAACCTGGTGCGGGGCATCCTGAGCACCATGCCGAGCGCGTGGCCCTTCATAGAAGCCATCAACAATAACATCCTGAACGGCGACCTGTATCACGCGCTGAAGGAATCAAAGAAGCTGATCGGCCACGAAGAAGAGCTGATCGCGGACGCGAAAAGCCTGCGAGCGGCCAACTCCGGCAGCCAAGCCGATCGCAAGTCGGCCTGATCGGCGCCGGACAACACCACGACGACAAAAGGCCTCCGCAAGGAGGCCTTTTTGCGTATCGGAGTATTCAGCCGGCGATCATCAGAGATATTTGGTCAGCGAGGTCTGGTAGAGCATCGAGGTGGTTTGGTACGAGGCCTGCAGGCTGGTCTGCAGTGCGAGAATCTTGGTCGCGACCTCGTCGTCGTTGATGCCCTCGATCGAATCCAGCATCGTCTGCGTGATTGCCTTGGTCTGGGCCTGGCGATCTTTGGCCGCCTTGATCGACGCCGCGGCGCCGGCAAAGTCGGCCTGGATGTCCTGAATCGACTGCGTCCCCGGCACATCAGCGAGATTCTGGGCAATGCGCTGGTTCAGCGCAGCGATCTGCGCGTTGGCATTGGGATCGGTCACCGACGTCGTCACCGCGGCAAATACCGCGACGGTCTGCAGTTGCGAGCGCAGCGCCTGTTCGTCGGCGCGCGCGCCGTATTGCACTGTGATCGATTGGTCGATCTGCGCGACGGCGGTACCGCGCGCGGAATCCGTGCCAGTTTCGCCATTGTACCAACTGACAGTGTTCGCCGCCGTGCCCGCCACCAATGTTGTCGCAGCACCGAACGGTGTGGTGCCGACGCGCATCGGCGGCTGGTCGAAGAAATTGTCGCCGGCCGTCACCGCCGACGCCGCGACCAGCGCGCCATTGGCGAGCTTGCCGATCGAGGTATTGAGCGCGGCGTTGAGATTGGCAGCCGTCGCGGTCGGGTTGGCACCGATGGCGAAGCTGTTGGCCGGCAGCGGCGTCGCCGTCGAGGCCGTCAGAGTGATGTCCTCGGTGGTGCCATCCGGCAGATTGAAGGTGAACTTGACCTGTTCGCCCTCAGCCGGGTTGGTGGCGCCCAGGTCGACCGACATCGCCGCCGGCGTGCCGGCCGGCTGGGTGATCGTCGCGCCCGTCAGCGTCGAGGTGATCGCATTGAGCTTGAGGCCGAACTCGGACGGCGAAGCGTCCTCGGCGATCTGCACTGACGTCGCCGACGCCGCCGTCAGCACGACGCGGCCGAGGCCGAGGGTACCGACATCGGCCTGCTTGCGCTCCAGAATCAATTGCTTGAGCCCGGCCTGGGCGCCGTTGCCGTTCATGATCACGTCGGCGGCAGTCACCGGCGGCGTGTCGGTGGCACGGCCTGAGAACAGGTAGCGATCGCCCGACTTGGCGTTGAGCATGTCGACGGAATCGAAGAACCCGAGCGATGCGGTTTTCTGTCCCGCGGTCTGGCCGGTGTTGTCTATCTCGCTGACCGCACTGACCGCGGCGCCCTTTACCGACGAACCGACGTCGACAAGCCGCTGCAGCGACAGATTTGCGACGCTGATCCGCGTGTTCAGGTTTACCGCGGTGTCGGCATAGCCGGCCAGGCCGCTGAGTTGCGAGCGCAAGCCGATGGCGAGGCTGCGGCCGCTGCCCTGCCCCGCATAGGTGTTGGAGATCTTGCCGCTCGCCAACTGCTGAGTCAGCGTGTCGAGCTGGCTGCGCAGATCGAGGATGCCTGAGCCGATGTATGATGTCCGTCCGCTGACGCCACTAATGGTCATGACTGCCTCATATTGCCTGCATCAACGTTTTGTACATTTCATTCACCGTCGACATCACACGCGCATTGGCCGAATAGGAGTTCTGCAGCAACAGCAGATGCGCCATCTCCTCGTCGATGTTAACGCCCGAGGTCGCTGACATCTTTTCCTGCAGCGTATTGAGCACCACGTCCTGCCCGTCGGCGAGTTGCGCTGCCGCGTCGGCGGCCGCACCCTGCGCGCTGGTGAACTGCTGCATGTAACTCAACAGCGTGCCTTTGAACGGCGCGCTGGCGCTGCCGACACCCGATGCCGGCGAGTATTGAAACGTTGCTGTGGTCAGCTGCGACAGGATGAAGTCGGAACGCGTCGTGTCGCCCGCGGCAGTCGAAGCGCTGTAGAGCACAAGCTTGGAGGGATCCGCAACCAGCGCATTGTTGACGGCAAGACGTCCCGCCAGGCCCGTGATCTGCGAACCCGTCGCACTGATCGCGCCGGTGTAGGGTGAGCCGTTGTCGGTGAACAGCGAGAGCTCGGCGCTGCCATTTGTCAGGTTAGTCTGCGTCGTGGTGACCGAAGCTGCATTGACCGTCGAGAAGCCGGTATTGTTCAGCACCGTCAGCGTGGAGCCAGCGCCGGAGAACTGCAGGTTCGATCCACCCAGCGCTGTGTTCAGCTGCGCAATAACGGACGCCATGCCTCCCGAAAAATCCACGCCAACGACCTGATCGTTGGGATCGGCCGTCGCATCGTTTGACAGCGGCAGTACGCTGGCATCATCGACGCGCATGATCGAGAGTTGGCGCTGCGTGTTGGTCGCGGTGTCCGTGTAGGTGACATGGATGATGTTGCCGGCCTTCAGGTCGGCGACATTCAAATCAAATCCCGACTGCAGGCCGGACGTCACCGCGGTGCCCGCGGTGGTTTTGTCGGACAGCGCGCTGGACAGCGATGCCGCGAACTGGTCGAGCTGGTTCTGCGCCTCGACCAGCGACTTGTCGCGCAACTCCGTATAGGCGGCGATCTTGCCCGACTTGATGCCACCGGTGGCAGTCAGATCGATCGATCCACCATTGGCGAATGAGACGACGACCGAGCCCAGGTTGCTTTTCGACGGGTCGGAATTCCACAGCGTGTTGGGGCTGACCGTTCCCTGCGCATTGAACGAAAGCGTGGCGGCCTCGTTGCCGACGAGCTGCACGCCGGAGCTGGTGAAGACCGTAACCTGGTTGGAGCCGTTGGTGGTGACGCGAATGTCCATCAATTCGGACAATTGCGTGATGTACTGATCGCGCTGGTCGAGCAGAGCCGCCGTCGATGCGTCAGTCGAGGTGCCGCCGAGCGGATTGACCGCTATCTGGTTATTGATGATCGCGATCTGCGACATCAGGTTGTTGGCGGTGTTGACGGAATCGTTGATACCGTTTTCGGCAGCGCCGCGCAGCGTCTGAATGCCCTGCGTCATCGAATTGAGCTGGCTTGCCAGCACATTCGCCGCATTGATGACGCCGATTCGCGCCGACTGGCTATCGGCGCTGGTCGACAGCGCCTGCACCGCCGTGGTCAGCTTGTTGAAGGCATCCTCGAGCGTACCGACCGAACCCGGGTTGCCGTAGAGGCTCTGCAGTTGCTGCAGGAAGTTCGACCGCAACGAGGCGTAGCCCGCGCCGGAGGTTTCCGTGCGTAGCTGTGCCTGGATATACTGATCCAACTCGCGGTTGACGCCAACGGTCCGGACGTTGCTGCCATACGACCCGGAATCGACGGTGACCTGATTCAGCGTCTTGCGAACATAGCCGGGCGTTTCCGCGTTGGCGACATTCGACGACACCAGCGACATCGCGGCCTGATTGGCGCGCAGCCCGGACATCGCAATGGAGAGTGCGTCGCTGAGACTCATGACAAACTACCGCTCTCGAAAACCACCACCGGATAACGCGCGAACTACCGCATCACGTTCAGCAGGTCCTGGACCATCGTGTTCGCCGTCGTGATCACCTTGGTGTTGGCCGAATAGGCCTGCTGCGTGACGATCAGCTTGGTGAATTCGTCGGCGATGTCGGTGTTGGACGATTCCAGCGACGAGCCGGAAATGCTGCCGCCCTTGCCGAACAGGGCCTCGCCGGATTCGTTGGTGACTTCGAACGCGCCGCCGTCGATGCGCTTCAGGAAGTCGGCGCCGTTGAAGGTCGCGACGCTGACTTCGGCGAGATCGATGTTGCGACCGTTGGAGTAGCTGCCGACCACGCGGCCGTCGTTGCTGACGGAGACGCTTTGGAGCTGGCCGGCCGCATAGCCGTCCTGCTGCAGCTGGTTGACCTGGGCGTTGCCGTTGGTGTCTGCGAACTGGGTCAGGCCGCCCGTTCCGAATGCCATGGTGACGTTGCCGAGCGTCACGCCGCTGACCGTGAGGTTGTTGAGCGTGATCTGGCCTACCACCGGATTCATCTGGCCGTTCGGGCCAAAGGTGAAATCGGTGCCGACGTTCTGCCAGGCGACCGCGCTGCCGGTCGCACTCGGGTTAACCTGATAAAACAGATTCCAGGTATCGACGTGGCCGAGGCCTAGGCTGGCTGAGTCGATCTTCGCCCAGCGCAACTGCATGCTGACCGGGGCGCCGTTGCCGTCATAGGCGGTCGCGGCGCCGCCGCTGATCGACTCGTCGAGGAAAGTCTGGTTGTCGCTGCCGATCACCACGCCGGTGCCTGCCGTGCCGCCGCCGCCGCGGAGCGCCGTCACCGTGCCGGTGAAGCCGAGCGCGCCGAACGCCGCGGCGTTCGAGCTCGACATCGTCAGATCGAACGATACCCCCGTATGGATCGTGAGCGCGCCCGACGCCACCGATGATGAAGGGGTCGACGACGGGGGGCCTGCGCCGGTGATGGAGTCGATCTTCGCCAGCAGGTCGGCGATGGTGTCGGTGACATTGAGCTGGTTGCCGACGGCGCCCGCGGCGACGAAGGTCACAACGGTGCCGTTGACGGTGATGGTATCGCCGGCCGCGAAATTCGAAGCGATCGAGTTTGTGTTTGCGGCACCGGAGAGCGTTGTCGTCGGGCCTATCGCGGCCGGAATCGTCAGCTTGTTGTTCTGCGAAGTTCCGGTCCTGCTGCTGTCGGTGAATGGAGCCATCGGCGTTCCCAGAATTCTCGGATTGCTGGCGAAGTCGGCCGGACGCAGCAACTCCGATCCCGGCACCGATTTTTCGTGGTTGGCGGTCAGCGGATAGCTCGCAAGGTTGGCGCGATAGTCGATCCTGGTCGTGGCCTGCGACGGTAGAAAGTCATTCTGGAATCGCAGAACCTCCGGCACGCTGCCGCTCGGATTGCCCGTGGTCGGGTCGATCGGCACGCCCTGCAGAAAGTAGCCGGCGCCGTTGACGAGATAGCCGTTTTTGTCGAGCGAGAAGTCGCCGCGCCGCGTGTAGCGATCGACACCGTCGAATACCGGGTTGTTGTCGGAGAAGCTGCCGGGCTTCTGCACCGCAAAGAATCCGTCGCCGTTGATGGCCATGTAAGTCGATACCGCCGCCGACTGCACCGACCCTGCGATGGTGTTGGTGCTGCGCGAGCCGGCAGTGACGCTGCCCGCCAGCTGCGCGGTGTTACCGGTGTCGGGAATGATATCCTTGAAACTGGTATCGATCCGCTTGAATGCAGTCGTTTGCGAGTTCGCGATGTTGCCAGAAATGTTTTCCAGGGCGTAGGAATTCGCCCGCAGACCCGCGACGGACGTGGTGAGAGCGCCGAAGATACCCATGACATTTTCTCCAAATTCGATCCGGGCGGCTCGCCGTTCCTGGGAAACCGAGGCCGCGTCGGGAGAACATGTCGCAAGCGTCGTGCCAAACTATAAAACCAATAAAAATCAAAGCCTTAACAAAAAAGCCCCGGTCCAAAGACCGGGGCACATTTGCCGGGCGGGGCAACAATTGCCGAGCGGTGCCGTTACGAAGCCTGTGGCCCGGCCGGGTGAAACACCAGCCCAAACCCGTCGATGCAATAGCGCAAGCCGGTCGGCTTCGGTCCGTCGTCGAAGACGTGACCCATATGCCCGCCGCAGCGGCGGCAGTGGACTTCCGTGCGCGCCATCCCGAACGTCGTGTCCTTGGTTTCGCCAAGGGCATTGTCGAGCGGCTTCCAGAAGCTCGGCCAGCCGGTGCCGCTATCGTATTTGGTATCAGAGGAGAACAGCGGCAGGTCGCATCCGGCGCAGGCATAGATGCCCTTGCGTTTTTCTTTCAGGAGCGGGCTCGAGCCGGGCCGCTCGGTGCCGTGCTTGCGCAGGATTTCATACTGCTGCGGCGTGAGCTGGGCGCGCCATTCGGCGTCGGTCTTCTCCACCTCGAATTTCCCGGCGGCCTGCGCCGGCGTGGTGCGCAGCCAGCGGAAAGCGGCCAGGCCAAACAGGCCGGCTACGGATGCGAGCAGGATACGGCGGTCGAACATGGAATTCTCCGTGCGAGGCGGGCCTAACGGTTCGCCATCGAGTACGGCCCGGAAGCGCCGAAGTTACACCGATCCGTCCCGGATCTTCTCACTTTCCTGCGAGGGAACGTCCGGCATCCTGCCGTCGCGCGCCTCTGCCGGCCGTGGCGGCTGTGGACGCACGGGGCGCGGCGCGACCGGCGGACGGCGCGGCGGCCTGGTTCCCGCCTGCCGGTTGGCCTCTGCCAACCGCGCCTCGCGCACCCGTTCCCGAGCGCGGGCGCCTTCGCGGTAACGGGCCAGCGCGCCCGCCGCCGCGGAATGGCCCCGCCCCCACAGGCCGATCAAATGGCCGGCTACGCGGCCGGTGGTGCCGCCCGCCCATACCAGTTCGAATGGCGAGAACAGTTTCCAGCGGTCCTCACCCCACAGGATGCTGCGCGCGATGACCTGCCCGGCCATCGCCGAAGTGTTCAGCCCGTGGCGTCCGAAACCGCTGGCAACCCACAGCCCTTTGCGCAACTGCCCGATCTGCGGCATGCCGTGCACGGTCACCCCGACCGCGCCGCCGAACACGTCTGATATCGGGACTTTGCCGAGGCTTGGGAAGATGGTGGCAATACGGCGCTGAATGAGGGGGGCAAAGCGGCGCGGCCGCGCCTCCCAGGTGGTTTCCGGACTCGCCCACATCAGCCGGTCGCCGTCGACGATTCGGAAATGATCGATGCCGTCGCTGTCGGCCACCGAGCCACTGAAGGCGATCACCTCGCCGAGCCGTTCGCCGAGCGGCTCTGTCACGGCGGCATAGCGCCAGACCGGCAGCAGCGTCTCCGACAGGCGGCGTAACGGGGCGCCGAGATGAACGTTGCCGGCCAGCACGATATGAGAGGCGCGCAGCCGCGCCGACGGCGTCACGATGCGCTTGCGAATGCCCGACGGATCGATGCTGACGACCGGGGTATCTTCGAAAATGCGCGCGCCCGCCCGCCTTCCCTGCGCGGCAAGGCCATGGATGTATTTGCGGCCGTCGATCTGGAACGCGCGCGGATAGTAGATGCCGTGGAAATAGCGCGCCGTCCCGAGCTGATCGCGAACGCGATCGACCTGCCATCCCTCGACTTCGGTCTCGAAATCCTCGCTCAGCGTCTGCAGCCGGCTGATCAGCGTCTCGCCGGCATCGACGTTGGAAACCTCAAGCGCGCCTTCAGTGAGCGCAATTCCCGGCATCGCCTCGTCGGTTGCGGCGGCGCGAACGTAATCGGCACCCTCCTTCGACAGTGCCCACAATTCGCGCGCGTCTTCGATGCCCACGCGCTCGATCAGGTCGCCGATCGGAAGACTGTAGCCCGGCATGACCGTACCGAGTTGATGGCCGGACGCGTTCCAGCCGACATGCCGTCCTTCGAGCACGGCCACGCTGGCGCCGCGTCGCGCGGCCTCCAGCGCTACCGTAAGACCGGCAAGTCCGGCTCCCACCACGCAAATGTCGACATCCAGGTCGAACGAAAGACGCGACCGAAAAGGGCCGTCGTCGGGGCCGTTGGTCGCACTTGAGAAAGTCTCGGGCATGGCGTTTCTTACGGCCGGCTGCAGCGCTTGTCACCTCGTCCCAGACATGAGCTTGTAGATTAGTCCAGACTAAGACCGAATCGAGATCGCGCCAATGCGCCGTTTGATGCTGCTGCGTCACGCCAAGACTGAACACGACGCGCCTTCGGGCCATGACCACGACCGCCGACTCGACGAGCGCGGCCGGCGGGATGCCGTCGCTATCGGAACCTGGATCGGCCGGCATCCGCCTTTTCCCGACGCCGTTCTGGTTTCAACTGCGGTGCGGGCGCGGCAGACCTGGGAAATCGCGCGCGATGCAATAAAGGATGCAGTGCGGGAACGGCCGCCGAAGCCGCAGGTCGAACTGCTCGATGAACTCTACGGCGCCGAGCCGACGCAGCTACTGCGGATCATCCGCATGGCCGAGGTCACCGACCCCGCGCGCCTGATGCTGGTCGGCCACAATCCCGGCATGCATGAGCTGGCGCTGATGCTCGCCGGCAGCGGCGACGCGGCGGCGAAGAAGGCGCTCGAGGACAATCTGCCGACCGCGGGACTGGCGATCCTCGACTTTGCCACCGAGGACTGGAGCGAGGTGGCGTTCCGCCGCGGCAAGCTCGTGCGCTTCACCAGCCCGAAATTGCTGAAGCAGGCGCTGGACGATTGAGGCGCGCGGACATGGCTCTCCCGTGCTAAGCTCGCCAAGATGCAGTTTTCGAGCGAATTAAGACAAGTTCGCGTAAAAGAAAGCGCGTCAAAACAAAGGGCTGGAGTCGGGTTCTGACAAATCAGAACGCGACGGGCTGCAGCGGGAGGCTCAGATGTTCAAGTCGATTCTCGTGCCGATCGATCTGGCTGATACCGATCTGGCCAAGCCCGCGATCGCGACCGCCGCAACGCTGTCGCAAACCTGGAGCGGCTCGGTACGATTGCTCAATGTGTTGCCGATGACGCCGGTGATGCTGGCCGAATACGTGCCGGCCGATTTCGACGCCCAGCAGCGCGCGACCTCGGAGGAAGCGCTCGCGATCGTGGCGCAGGAATCCGGCATCGACGCGCCGCGCATTTCCACCGCCGTGCGGAAAGGCGGCATTTATCACGAGATCCTTGAAGAGGCGGCGACGGTCAAGGCCGACCTGATCGTGATGACCTCGCACCGGCCGGCGATGCGGACCTATTTTCTCGGCTCCAACGCCGGCCATGTGGTGCGCTATGCCAAGTGCTCGGTGCTGGTGGTCCGCCATTAGTTGGAGTGCAAAGCACTAACGATGTCGTATCCCGGACGCCGTGCAAATGCGCGTCGGCCCTGCACCGCAGGGCCCAGACACAAAATATCGAAAATAACCCCATGCAAAGTAGGACGGACCGGGTCCGCAGCATTCACGCCGCTTGCGTCCGGTCCCGAAATGGTCTGCCGTCATGGCCCAACCTGATCTCGTCCTGTTCTAATTTCCGATGGGGAATTGTGGACTTCACAACCCCGCCGCTTTCCCGCCCAAGTCATTTCCATCTCCAGATTCGTTCGATTCCGCGCTGATCGTCGGTACCGATCGCGCACGAAATCCGCGTCCTACGAACCTAGGAGATGATGACCCGCTTCCTTTCTATTCCGGGTAGTGAGGCATTTTGGTCACGCTGAATGATCGGGCGTGCGCGGCATGCGACGGAAAAGATCGGCCCGATCGATCGACCGGGCCGTTTCATCTACCAGCGATTAATTCCGACGCCTCACATCATTCGCCCGTACATCGGATCGATGACGCCGCGCACGGCCGACGCTATCTGGCTGCGCTCGACACCGATGTCGCGAAGCGCGCGATCGTCCAACTCGCTGAGCGTTTTGATGGCTTGGCGGCGCGCAAAGTAGGTGACGACGGCGTTCACCCAGTGACCGAGCAGGCGGAAAAAGCCACCAGCGAAGGCTCGGGACGCAGATTGACCTGCCGTCTGGGATATCGTCGTCATCGTTCTTCTCCTTGCTTTCGCGCGGCAAAGCACTGCCGCTGGCGCAAACGCTGCAGATAGCGCCTGCACCTATTGGGTTCTGATTGCTTGCACCCCTCTCAGTGCAATCACGGGCTTGATGGGTTCAAAATGATCCGATACATTTCTCGGTGCAAGGAAAACATTGCTCTCGGTGCAATAATGTCGAAGTTCGAGTATTTGAAGCTTGCCGATACCGTCGCCGCTGAGATCGCCAATGGCGCGCTCAAGCCTGGCGATCGCCTGCCGCCGCAGCGTAGCTTCGCCTATCAGCGCAAGATCGCAGTCTCGACCGCGAGCCGCGTCTACACCGAGCTCTTGCGCCGCGGCCTGGTGGTCGGCGAAGTCGGACGCGGCACGTTCGTTTCGGGCGAGACGCGGCGCGGTATCGCCATGCCGGCAGAGCCGCGCGGCGCGCGTATCGATCTGGAAGTGAACTATCCGATACTGCCGACGCAATCGGCGATGATCGCGAGAAGCCTGGCCGGACTGGAGCGGCCCGAAGTGCTCGATCTCGCATTACGGCACTCGACCACGGCAGGCACGCTGGCGGCGCGGACCATTTCCGCCGAGTTTCTCTCCCGCGACGACTGGTCTCCCGCCCCCGATCAACTCGTCTTCACGGCGAACGGGCGGCAATGCATTGCCGCCGCGCTAGCGGCAGTGGTGCCGAGCGGCGGCCGCTGCGGCGTCGAGGCGCTGACTTATCCGTTCATCAAGGACATCGCCGTCAGGCTTGGCGTGACGCTGGTGCCGCTTGCGATGGATGAGAACGGCGTTCGCCCGGACGCCGTGCAGAAGGCTCACCGCGAAGCGCATTTGTCGGCGCTGTACGTTCAGCCGACGATTCAAAACCCGCTCGGCATGACCATGCCAGCGGCGCGCCGCGCCGATTTGCTGCGCGTGGTCGAGAAGCTCGGCCTCACCGTCATCGAGGATACGGTCTACGGCTTTCTTGACGAAGAAACCCCGATGGCCGCGCTCGCGCCGGATAGTTGCATCACGCTCGACAGCCTGTCGAAGAAGGTGGCGCCCGGCCTTGCCCTCGGCTTCATCGTTTCGCCGCCGCGGCTGCGCGAACGCGTCATGTCCGCGGTTCGATCGGGCGGATGGACGGCTTCGGGATTTGCGTTTGCCGCCGGACAGCGGCTGATGGCAGATGGCACCGTTGCCGAGCTGTCACGCCTGAAACGAATCGATGCGGCACGGCGCCAGCAGATGGCGGCCAAATACCTCGCCGGATTCGATGTTCAGGCCAACGTCAAATCCTACCATCTCTGGCTGACCTTGCCCCAGCACTGGCGCTCGCAGACATTCGTCGCGGCCGCGGCCCGGCGCGACATCGCGTTGACGCCTTCGACCACCTTCGCGGTAAGTCCAGGCCACGCCCCCAACGCGGTCCGCCTGGCGCTCGGCGCCCCCAGCACCGAACAGCTCGATCTGGCGCTGCGCACGTTGTCGGGAATGCTGACGGCGAAAGAAGATGTCGATACGACCGAGTAGAACTATCGGTCGCCTGCCGGGCTTGCCGGCCACTCTGCGATAAAGCCTCTCGCCTTGTACGGCTCGATCTTGTCCCATTCGTGGAGCATGCGGCGGCTGAATTCGGCGTCGGTGTGCCAGAGCGCCCGCGGCGTTTTGAAACTGTCGACCATGACCAGCATCTTCTCCACTTCCGGCCAGTGCCGGTGCAGCGTCATCGGATAGCGACGCGCGGTCCACGTATTGCCAAGGCAGATAACGCTGCGGATGTTGGCGAGGCCGAGCGCAGCATCGATGATCGGCAGCGAAAAGATGACGTTTTCGCCGGTGTTCATCGCGCGGTCCTCTCTCAGAATGATGTCGGCCGGAACGCCCCGCGCGATCATGGCACCCGCAATGACCTCGCATTCCGACAGATCCGATCCCGGCGTCACGCCGCCGCTCACGGTCGCCCAGCGAAAATATCCGTCGCGCCACAGCCTGCAGGCTTCATCGACGCGCTCCTCGACATCCTCGCGCGTCCCGAATACGAACAGCAGATCGGCCGGCCGTAACGGCGTCTCGATCAGATGCCGCGCGTTGATCGCGGCAATCTCGGCCTCGGTTGGCGATCGCCTGTTTCGATCTGTCACGGCAGTTCGTCTAATAACGAAAACGGTCCGATCATGATGCTGTGCGTCAGGCGTCCGGCGAAGTCACATTTCATTTCGCCTCATTTCGCGGGATTGCGAGGCGGCGGCGGGAGCAATGTCTCGGGCAGTTCATCGAACGTGTAGAGCCGCGGCTTGTTGCGCCAGATGAAGCCGCCCATCTGCCATCCGAACAGGGCGGCGAACCCGACCAGAAACAAGGCGCCCGCGAATTCACCGGTAGCGACTGCGCGCGCGAGCAATCCTGCGATCGCGATCGCGACCAACGCCAATAGCAGACAGCCGCCGGCATAGGTCATCGGCCCGATGCCGCCGACCAACGCGACCGTGCCGCGCGCGGCCTTCAGGCGCGCATGCAATTGCTCGATGAAGGCGCGGTAATCGCGGTCCTGCGGCGTCATCAGCACGACGGTGTGCCAGCTTGTCGAAAAAGCGGTGATGCGCTGGCCGCTCTTGTGTTCGATATCTGCGCGAAAGCGGCGCGACTGCATCGACATTGGCCGGTAGGAGAGACGCACAGCCACGATATCGGCGTACGGCCAGATCCCGGCCTTTCCCCTCGCCTGCCACGACAGCCCTTCATCCCTGAGTTCGAATTCATGCGCCGATCCGACCAGCGATGCCTTGTAAACATAGCGGGTTCCGGGCGTGCCCTCCCCTGCTGTCGTGGCCTGTTCCGTTAGTGAAGGGGACAATTCAAAAATCCCGTTGTCGGTTGAATGCGGCCTGCTTGCGCGGCGCGCTGGCTTTATCTTACAAGCGGGCCATGGCCGATACGACTTATTTTCCGCGTCGCCTGATCCTGGCCGGCGCGATTGTTTCCGGAGTGCTGCTGGCGCTGGCCGTGCACATGCTGGGCGCGGGTTACGGGCTCGATCTCGGCGGCCTGTGGCGAACCGACACAAGCGAATTCATGCCCGCGGGCGCGGCGATCGCGTGGTGGCTGATCGCGACAGTGGGCTTTTCGGGCGGCTATTTTACCGCCGACCTGATGCACAGCGCGGCCTCGGGCCAAATTCCGCAGCGGATGCGACAGTTCCTGATCGCAGTCGGCGTACTGATCCTTGCCGGCGCCGGACAAGCCGCCTCGGCGCCGAGCCCGGTCTCGACCGTGTCGGGCGTGCTCGCCGGCCTTGCAGCCTTATGCCTCGGCGCCGTGATGGCATTCTGCGGCGCGCATTTCGCGTTGCGCGAGGCTTAAAGAACCAAGACTCGAGAAGCTAAGCGACGACCCGCGCCCGTGGCTTCGATAGCATCGTTTCCACCTCGGCAGCGGGACGCGGCGGGCTGAACAGATAGCCTTGCGCCTGCGTGCAGCCCTCCTGGCGCAATAGCTCGAACTGCGCGTCGGTCTCGACGCCTTCAGCCGTGGTGATGATACCCAGGCTCTTGCCGAGGCCGGTCACGGCGCGGACGATCGCCATCGAATCATCGCGCGTCGCCAGTTCGGTGATGAACGAGCGATCGATCTTGATCTTGTCGAACGGGAAGCTGCGCAGGTAACTTAGGGACGAATATCCGGTTCCGAAGTCGTCGAGCGAAATCCGGACGCCAAAAGCGCGAAGCTCGTGCAGAACCGAAAGCGTCGCCTCGCTGCTCTGCAGCAGCACCGATTCCGTGATTTCGAGCTCGAGCCGGTGCGCCGGAAGACCCGAGGCTTTCAGCGCCTCCATCACCGTCGATACCAGATTGGGATTCTTGAACTGCACCGGCGAGAGATTGACGGCGACGCCGACATCCTGCGACCACTGGGCCGCGTCGACGCAGGCTCGGCGCAACACCCAGTCGCCGATCGGCACGATCAGGCCGGTTTCCTCCGCGAGCGGAATGAAGTTGGCCGGAGAGATCATGCCGCGTAGTGAATGACTCCACCGCACCAGCGCTTCGAAACCGACGACTACGTCTTTGGCGACGTCGCGGATCGGCTGGTAATAGACTTCGAATTCTCCACGCTGCAGCGCGGCGCGCAAGTCGAGCTCCAGGAGCCGCCGGGCCTGCGCGCGGGCGTCCATCCCGGTCTCGAAGAAGCGGTAGGTGCCGCGGCCGTCCTCCTTGGCGCGGTAGAGCGCGAGGTCGGCCTTCTTGAGGAGCTCGTCGGGGTTCTTGCCGTCCTCCGGCGCCAGCGAAATGCCGATGCTGGCCCCGATGACGAGGTGGTGGCCGGCAATCTCGTACGGCGCGGAAACCTTCTCGACCACGTGGCTGGCGAGCAAGGAAACGGCGGACGGGTCGCAATCGTTGCAGAACTGCACGATCGCGAATTCGTCTCCACCCAGCCTCGCCACCGTGTCATTCTCGGTGATGCATTCGCCGAGACGGCGGGCGACTTCTTTCAAGAGCGCATCGCCGACCGGATGGCCGAGCGAATCGTTGATGTCCTTGAAGTGGTCGAGATCGAGACAGAGCACCGCAAGCTGATCGCTGCGTTTGGCGAGCCGCAACGCCTTTTCGAGTTGCTCGCGGAACAACCTCCGATTCGGCAGATTGGTCAGCGCGTCATGGCGCGCCATGTGGGAAATCTGTTCCTGGGCAGCCTGCCATTCGGTGATGTCCTCGAAGGTCGCGACCCATCCGCCGCCCTTCATCGGCTGGTCGACGACGCGGAGCGAACGTCCGTTGCGGCCGATTGACTTGGTCACGGTTTTGCCGGCCTTGGCATCCGCTACCACCGCAGCGAAGAATTCATCGGGATCGCCGTCCCACTCGCCGACCGATTTCAGTTCGCGCAGAACGTCGATCAGCAACCGGCCTTGCAGCGGCATGCCGGACCGGTCCATCAACTCGACGTAGCGTTGGTTGAATAGCAGGATGCGGCCGTCCGCATCGAACATGCAAAGTCCCTGCGACATGTTGTCGAGCGCGCTATCGAGCAGGACTTTCTGTTGATGCAGCTCACCCTTGGCGCGGCGATCGATCATGGCCGCCAGCAGCGACAGCCCGAGGATGGCGAACGCCGCCACCGCTGTGAGGAAGGAAAGCGCGGTCGGTGAAATCGACAGCCCGTCGGTCCCGAGCGTCGGGTCGGGAATCAGCGTGACGGCGCCCATCGCCGTGAAATGATGCGAAACGATGGCAATCGTCAGCAGCCCCGTGGCGCCCATGGTATAGACGGGATCGTCACGACGCACGGCAACAAGAAGCGCCATGGCGGCAAACACGCTGCCAAGCACGATCGAGGCCACAACGATGCCTGGCGACCACACAATGAAGGCCGGAAGCTCGAGTGCGGCCATGCCGGTATAATGCATCGCTGCGACGCCCGCGCCGATCACTGCGCCACCGATCGCAACCACCGGCCAACGTGCGCTCGACAGCGCAATGCACAGACCGACGGCGACGATGCCTACCGCGAAGACCAGCGACAACAGCGTAACGGGAATGCTGTATCCGGCTCCGGCGCCAGGATCGTAGGCCAGCATCGCGACGAAATGGGTGGCCCAGATTCCGCAGCCGCCGACCGCTGAGTCGAGGCCGATCCAGATCGCGCGCGTACGGCCGCGCGAGGCCCTGGCACGATGAAACAGACTGATGGTGACTGCGCTGGCGAGCCAGCAAATGGCACCGGCAAGCACGACCAGACGCCAGTCATGCTCGGAAGTGAGGCAAGTTAGGACGCGGTACATACAGACCCCCGAAGGCCTGTAACAGCACCCCTATTGGTATATTTGGCGTAACCGCCGCGACGCAGTTGCGCGGATGGTGAACAAACGCTTTTTGGCATGCCAGGCATGCCGACGGAAACGCCGCGCGAGCTACGTGCCGGCGCGGCGTTTTGCCTCAATGGTGCGATGAATCAGCTTGCGGCTCGCAGATTGACCATGCCTTCCGCCAGCGAGGTCAGCTTCTTGTCGACCGTCTTTTCCTCGTCGAGCGTCTTCTGCAGGATGCTGGCGCAATCGTTGCGGCCGAGCTGCCGCGCCCACGCGACTAGGCTGCCGTAACGGGTGATTTC
Source organism: Bradyrhizobium sp. sGM-13 (assembly GCF_018398875.1). GTDB lineage: Bacteria > Pseudomonadota > Alphaproteobacteria > Rhizobiales > Xanthobacteraceae > Bradyrhizobium. The sequence continues at coordinate 92,320 of NZ_JAGWDK010000001.1, forward strand.
ATAGTGCTCGGCAGCCTGGGCGGCGTTGATCAGGGCCGCGTCCAGCACGGACTTATCAGCGATTTCGCCCGCGACATCGTCGGCTTCCTCGATGATCCCGTCGATCGCCGGGCAATCGACCCTTCACCTCGGCGCCGTGCATCCGGAATACATCTTCGAGGCGCTGGATATGCGTCTTGGTTTCGTCGAGATGGCTCAGGAAACCCTGCTTGAGCTGCTGGTCGGTGGCCTTTTCGGCCATTTTTGGCAGCGCTTTCACGAGCTGCTTCTCGGCATAGTAGATATCCTGCAATTGATGGATGAACAGGTCGTTCATCGTCTTGATGTCTGTGGTGAACAGTCCCATTGCGGTTCTCCTTCATTCGGGAACACGCACGGCGCATGCCCCGTGCTGGCCGGACGCGCTTATGTTCGGTGCTGTTGGAGGCTAACTTGCTTGCGAAAAGGACGTTCCTGAAAGCCGCGAAAACGCCGCGATGGAACGGACGGAACGGCGCGGCAAAAAGCGCCCGCGGAACGGACCTCGTTGCGACTCAAATTCGTTAACGCCACGACATATGTATGGCGTATGACAAAGGCGGCGAACGACGCCAAAAGGCATGCTTGTCAAGGGCTGCACAACGGCCTGGTTTTGGCTTATGGGTTTCGCGCACGGTGCCTCTGACCGTCGACTGTCACCCGTCGTGGCAGGCCCCATTTTTACGTATTGCCGCCCCGCCGGGAGGATGAATGCATCGGCTGCTGACCGCGCTCAGGCGTGGCTTCAAGGAGAAGATCGGCTGGAAACGGCTGGGAATTGTCGCGAGTCTTCTCATCATAGCTCTTGCGATCACCCATCTGGTGCGCACCCTCAAGGGCGTCGACACCGGGGTCATTCTGACTGCGTTGACCGAAATCGCACCGCATCGCATCGCGCTGGCTGCGCTGTGCGTGGTGGGAGCGTTTTGCACGCTGACCTTCTATGATTTCTTTGCCCTGCGAACCATTGGCAAGACGCACGTGCCCTATCGCATCGCCGCGCTGTCGAGCTTCACGAGCTACACCATCGGCCACAATATCGGCGCCACCGTGTTTACCGGCGGCGCGATCAGGTTCCGAATCTATTCCGACTACGGTCTGACGGCAATCGATGTCGCAAAAATCTGCTTCCTCTCGGGCCTCACCTTCTGGCTCGGCAATCTGTTCGTGCTCGGCCTGGGCATGGCCTGGCATCCCGAGGCGGCGTCGGCGATGGACCTGTTGCCGCCGGCCATGAACCGCTTGATCGCGATCGGCTGCCTTGCCGGCATCGCCGCCTATTTCGTCTGGCTATTGATGGGCGAGGGCCGGCGCGAACTCGGCCAGAACGGCTGGAAGGTCGTGTTGCCCTCCGCCCGGCTGACGCTGCTGCAGGTCCTCATCGGCGTCGTCGATCTCGGCTTCTGCGCGCTAGCGATGTACTTGCTGATGCCGATGGCGCCGCACATCGATTTCGCTTCGCTGGCGGTGGTATTCATCCTGGCGACGCTGCTCGGCTTTGCCAGCCATGCGCCGGGCAGCATCGGCGTGTTCGATGCGGCGATGCTGGTGGCGCTGCCGCAGTTCGGCAGGGAAGAATTGCTGGCGACGCTGGTAGTGTTCCGGATCCTCTACTTCCTGATCCCCTTCGGCATCTCGATTTCGATCATGGGAACGCGCGAAGTCTGGCTCAGCGTGGTGCAGCCCTGGCAGGAACGGCGCCGGCTCAGCGAAGCGTGTACGGCCAAGGCCAGGGTGCGGCAACCGATCAAGGGCCGACAACCCTGAGCCGGTAACGGCGTCGTTATCTGCGCCGTCTGGTGTTTTGGGCCAGAGCTGCCTCATTCTCTTATTTCTGCCTTACCACTAACGTCAAACGACGCCATGGCTGGAATTCTCCTACGTTCGATGATGTCGGCCGCGCTGCTTGCCGGCGTGCTGATTGGAATAATCACGTCCGCGGCGGAAGCCCAGACCGCCGGCGGCTACGGGCCGCTGCAGATTTCCTGGGAGGTGCGCAACCGCTTCCGCCTGTTCCGCGAGGAGCGGGATTTCCTGCTGCATGCCGAAAGCGGACGCGGCCGCAGCGTGCTGGCTTCGGAGCAGGTGCTGGCGATCCAGAGCGACGGCCGCGGCTGGGCGCGCAACACCGTGAACCGACTCTGTATCGATCTTGCGGGCCGCGTCAGCGAGCCCTGCACGCGCGACAACACCAAAGAAAGCTATCTGACGCCGATCGATCATCCGGTCGTGATCCGCCTGACGGGCCCGGTGCCGGTCGGCGCGACCTGCGCCTGGACGGTCGACGACGGCGACGGCCCGCAAACTTCCACTTTCGACTGCGCCGAACCGGTCAATCTCCGCGTCCGCTATGGCCGCACCACAGTCGTGACCGCCGACATATCCAGCTCGGAAGGCAGTCAGCGCGCTTTCACCGAGATCGCGGTACGCGACATCTTCATAGCGGGTCTCGGCGACAGCATCGCTTCCGGCGAGGGAAATCCGGACCGTCCCGTTGCGCTAGCTGATGAAGGTTTTTGCTTCCGCTCCTATCTCGGAACAGCGGCCTCGCAATATTACCGGCCGAGCCGCGCGGGGTATAAAGGCGGACGGGCCTGCGAGGCGCCCGATTCCCTCGCCGTATGGCAGCGGCAGAGCGCGCTCTGGTTCAACCCTGCCTGCCACCGTTCGCTCTACAGCTATCAGACCCGGACCGCACTGGCCCTTGCTATACGATATCCGCACATCGCTGTGACCTATCTGCCGCTGGCCTGCACCGGCGCCACGATTGCCGACGGGCTGTTCGGCTCGCAGCGCGCCCGCGACTGCTTGCCGTCGAAATCGGGCGGTGCGTGCCAGGGCACCGTCAACGGGCAACTGGCCGAATTGCGTGAAGCCGTCGCCGCCGCGAAACGCCGCCAGTCGGACCGCCAGCTCGACCTGGTGCTGCTGTCGATCGGCGCCAACGACATCTACTTTTCCGGCCTTGTCGCTGACGTCATCGTCGACACGGCGACCGAACGCGCGCTGTTTCGGCGCAGCGGCGTGATGGCCTCGGTGGACGACGCACGGAGTGCGATGACGCGGGACCTGCCGCAGGGTTTTGCCAAGCTGCGCGAGGCGCTGAAGCCGCTTCTCGGCGGCGACCTGTCGCGAGTGGTCTACACCGCCTACGCCAATCCGACGCTGTCGAATGGCGGCGCGCCCTGCCCCGGCGGACGCGCCGGCTTCGACATTCATCCCTCGTTCAATGCCCAGCCGCAGCGGCTGGCGGCCGTGTCGAACTTCGTCGAAAGCGAATTCCTGCCGCAGTTGCGAGCGCTGGCGCTCTGCGAGGGCGGCATCCTCTGCCGCAATCCGCGCGCCGACCGCATGACCTTCGTCGACAGCCATCAAGCCAGTTTTGCCAATCACGGCTTCTGCGCACGCGCCGAAAACGATCCCGAATTCGACCGGCAATGTTTCTCGGCGACCGGCGACAGCTTCGATCCCGATCTCGTCACGGCCGCCAACCAGCCGATGCTGTGCGGCCGCAGCGCCGGCGAGTACCGCGCCTATCTGCCGCGGGCGCGCTGGATCCGCGACGCAAACGACAGCTACTTCGCGGCGATGACCTACCCGCAGGGCCTGCCGGCGTCGCAGCAGCCATCCGATATTCATGATGCGACCTGGGGCGTCTTGTCCGCGGTCTATGGCGGCGCGGTGCATCCGAGCGCCGAGGGCCACGCCGCGATGGCGGATGCCGCCGTGCCGGCGGCCGCCGCCGTGCTGCAGCTCGATGCGGCGGTGCCTGAAGTCACCTCGCAACCAATGCGGCCGATACCGGTTTTGCCGGACGTGCCGCGTCCACCAGGCAGAACCGGATTGAATTAGCGTGCAGGAGCCGGTGCTGGCGCAGTGGTCTTCTTGGGCGCTGCGGGGGTCTTTGCCGCACCGGTGGGCTGCTTCATCGCAGCGGCCTGCGCCGGCAGATATTTTGCGATGATCGCGGGATCGACCTGCGCCAGCGCCGTATCCGGCAGGCGCGTCCAGACCTCATCCCTGCCTAGCAGCGAGATGCCGAGATAGCCGCGCATCGTCAGCGTCTGCCCATCGGGACTGAGCGTCATCTTCGCCTTGTAGATCTTGCCATCGCGCGGGTCGAGCACGTTGCCGTTCTCGTACTTCAATCCATCGCGCTTCATGTCGCGGATGAAGGAGAGCCCGAGCCACGGCGCATCCTTTCGATCGTCAGTGCATTTCGAACAAGTCGGATTGGGAGCATCGCCGGGTTCGGAAAAGAGCTTGGCGAACACGCCCTCGAAGGCGCCGTTGCGATCAACGACGAGAAACCAGCCGACCGGCTTGCCCTTCTCGACCTTCTCCCACAGCCCGGCTGCTGAAGGTTCCGCCGGCTGCGCGGCGAGTTCACCGGCGAAAGCGAGCCCGATCAGAAGCGGGAGTATCAGTTGAAACACGGTCAGCTTGCGCACGTCATCACCTGATCAATTCGCTAATGGAATGGCCCCAAACATGGAATGGCCCCAGACTAAGGCCATTTCGCGGACGGTTCCAGCGACGATCGCCGCGCGCCTTGACAAAGCTCCGCGAGCCCAACTGTCATTTTTGGGAATCAGCTGACCCCGAGCTTCTTCTGCAGGCTCGACGAAGAGGTGGTGTACTGGAACACCAGCCGCTTGTCCGGATAGACGTAGCGGTGCGCCTTCTGCGCCATCAGCGCGCCCTCATGGAATCCGGACAGGATCAACTTGAGCTTGCCGGGATAGGTGTTGATGTCGCCGATCGCGAAGATGCCGGGAACATTGGTTTCGAACGCCGCGGTGTCGACCGGCACCAGATTGTTCTCGAGCGCGACGCCCCAGTTCGCAACCGGACCGAGCTTCATCGTCAGCCCGAAGAACGGCAGCATCGTATCGCACTCGATCTTGGAGACCGCGTTGTCGTTGCCCTTCATCATCGCCGCGGACAGCTTGCCGCCCTCGCCTTCGAGCGACGTCACCTGACCGATCTTCAGATCCATCTTGCCGTTCGCGACCAGCGCACGCATCTGCTCGACGCTGTGCGGCGCGGCGCGGAAATCGTCGCGCCGGTGCAGCAGCGTCACGCGCTTGGCGATCGGATGCAAATTGAGCGTCCAGTCGAGCGCGGAATCGCCGCCGCCGACGATCAGGATGCTCTTGTCGCGGAACTGCTCCATCTTGCGCACGGCATAGAACACCGAGGTGCCTTCATAGGCCTCGATGCCCGGCACCGGAGGACGCTTCGGCTGGAACGAACCGCCGCCCGCGGAAATCACCACCACCTTGCACTCGAACACCTTGCCGGCATCGGTGGTCACGCGGAATACCGGATCGCCGATCTTCTCGATCGTCTCCACCATCTCGTTGAGATGGAAGGTCGCGCCGAACGGTTTAATCTGCTCCAAGAGCGCGTCGGTGAGGCCCTGCCCGGTGACGAAGGGAATGCCGGGAATGTCGTAGATCGGTTTCTCCGGGTAGAGTTCGGCACACTGGCCGCCGATCTTGTCGAGGATGTCGACCAGATGCGCCTTCATGTCCAACAGGCCCAATTCGAAGACCGCGAACAGGCCGCACGGACCTGCGCCAATGATCAGCACATCGGTTTTGATCGCTTCGCTCATGTCAGCTTCTTTCGGTTGAACCTGGCGGGAAGGCCGCATCTGTCTAACCAACCCAGGGCTAACAGGAAAGCCATAATATGGCGTTTGCGACGGCCGCAACCCCTTGCCGTCATTCGACAAGTGGGCTGTAAGGGAACGAGATTTTCGGAGATGGCCCCGTGAATGCCCACTTGCGTCCCGACGCAACCCCGCGTCTGGAGGATTATCCTTATCGCTTGTCGGACAATGTGAGATTTGCCGACCTAGATCCCAACCAGCACGTTAATAACGCGGTCTACGCGACCTATTTCGAAACCGGCCGCGTCACGCTGATGAAGGACCCCAGCTATGGTTTGATGCCGGACGGCTTTGGCTGGATCATGGTCCGGCTCGACATCCATTTCCGCGCCGAATTGCGCTGGCCAGGCGCGATCGAAATGGGACTGGGCGTCGTCAAGTTCGGCAGAACTTCCGTCACCTTCGATCAGGTAGTGTTCTCCGAAGGCAAATGCGTTGCGTCGGCGCAATCGGTGTCGGTGCTGCTCGACGAAGCCACGCGCAAGCCGACGCCGCTGACACCAGAGATCCTGGCGAATTTTCAGCGCTGGATCCGTCGCGGAGCAAAGCCGGCATGAAGCGCGCGGCGAGGTTGGCCTGCGCGGAGTACGCGCCCGATTGCACGCTATATGCGGTCGACCACGATCTCGCGGAGACCGCAAACGCCGAATCGCACTGAACGTCTTCCGGAGCTCAGGCCTGCCGTTCCGGTGTCGACACCACGAGGCCGTCGAGGTCGTCGCTCACCTTGATCTGACACGACAGGCGCGAGTTCGGCCGCACGTCGAAGCCGAAATCCAGCATGTCTTCTTCCATCGGAGTCGGTGCACCGACCTTCTCGCGCCAGGCTTCGTCGACATAGACATGACAGGTTGCGCAGGCGCAGGCTCCGCCGCATTCGGCTTCGATGCCTGGAATGGCGTTGCGGATCGCGGCTTCCATCACGGTCGCGCCGTTCTCGACTTCAATGGTTCGTTTTTCGCCCGTGTGGTCGACAAAGTGGATTTTGGCCATGATCGCTCGTGCTGCCGGAATAGAAGTCCCGGCAGTCCTATAACGGGTCGATCCGCACAGCGCCAGCGGTCGAGACGAAAACCTGAGGCAGCATTTTACCGGGATTTTGGCCGATCCGGACCGCTTTCCGTTCAGGAACGATGCAGAACCGCTTCGATCGCTGCACGCGCCTGCTCAACCGCCCCGCCCAATTCGGCGAGCGGCGCTGATACGTCGGAGCCACCAGCGACTGCCGCCTCCAGCCGGGCTGCGGCGTCGGCGACCGCAAAAGCGCCGATCGCACGGGCCGAGCCCTTGAGCGTGTGCGCCAGCGCGCCGGCATCCGCAGGCATGGCGGCGAGCCTGTGCAGCAGTCTTGCCGATTGGGCCGAGAACATCGTCAATACCTCCCGCTCGAGGCCAGCATCGCTGAACGTCATGCGGTCGAGATGTTCGAAATCAATCGGCTCGTCGCCGGGAGCCAGCGGTGGCGATGGCATCCATTCTACCCGTTCGAGATGAAGCGGCATGGCAAGGTCCGGATCGCCCCGCCGCGTGATTCCCGGAGGGCATTTTGGTCAGCCAATCACGACAGCAGTTAACGGAACGTTCCCGGAATGCGCCGCAACTTTGCCTTGTTTCCGCCGACAATCTGCCCTGATCCTGGATTCGGTTCCAAAAAACTGTGTATCCTTAGGGCCTTAAGGAACAAAGCTGTTAACGATGATTAAGAAAGTCTTAATCACGGCCATTTCATTCGTATCGCTCAACCAATAGGATGTTCGCGGACGTAGCGGACAAGCTGCCGGCGGGCATGCTTGCGGTCCGCGGGGGATTATGAATCCGGCTTCGAGCTTGCGGGGGCATTTTTGCCAGGGCGGCCGGATGCGTAAGTTTAAGAGGGCTCGGACTGCACATGGCGAACAATCCCAAGAAGGTCAAAGATCCCACAGAAGTCGCGCTCTCCGCCATTCAGGAAGCGCTCAACATCAGCGATACGACCGTCGACCCCAGCCGAAATTCGATCGGCGGCGAACTCACGCAGCCGATGATGCCCACCGCCGCGCCGCCCTATTCAGAAACGCAGTTCGACACGCGCGCAGGCGCCGAGCGGCCGGCGCTTAATTCGATCGAAGAGCCGCGCGGCCCCCGCCGCGCCGCCAACGACGATCGCGAAACCATCGGCCAGATTCTGCAGGCGATCCAAAAGAACCATCCTGCCCGCAGCGTCTACACGCTTGCCACTGTGTTTGGCGGCGTCTGGGTGCTCGGTTGCGTCCTTCTGACCGCCAGCTTCCTGCCCTCGCTGCAGGCGGCGATCGGACAGAGCGGCGGCGTGCTGGTGCTCGCCGGGCTCGCGGCGTTGTTCTTTGCGCCGGTGCTCTTGTTCTACTTCCTCGCCAGCCTTGCCTGGCGCGGCCAGGAAATGCGGATGATCGCGCAGTCGATGGCGCAGGTCGCGATCCGCTTCTCCGAGCCCGAGGGAGCCGCCGCCGATTCGATGGTGACTGTCGGTCAGGCAATCCGCCGTGAAGTCGCCGCGATGGGCGACGGCGTCGAGCGTGCGATCGCGCGCGCCGGCGAGCTGGAAACGCTGGTCGCCAATGAAGTCGCAGCGCTGGAGCGCGCCTATAGCGACAACGAAGTTCGCATTCGCGCGCTGCTGCAGGACATCGCCCATCAGCGCGACAATCTGGTCGGCCAGGCCGAGCAGGTTCGCAGCGCCATTTCCGGCGTTCAGATCGACTTGCGCCACGACATCGCACTGATCTCGGACGCGATCGCCTCGCGCGTCGACGAGGTCGCAAAAAGCATCACCGGCGCACTGGAAGAGCGCGGCCAACACATCACGAGCGCCTTGAGCCATGCCGGCGACAACATGATCCTCGCGCTCGGCGAGCGCGGCGGCGACCTGCTTGATCGTCTGGAAGAAGCCAGTGCCGAGACCACGCGTGCCGTGCTCGACGCTTCGGAGCGGCTGACCACCAGCCTCAACTTCAAGACCGGGCACGTCCATGACGAGTTCGTCGATCTGGCCGATCGCGTCCATGAGATGCTGAACGAGCGCCTCGATCGCATAACTAGCGAATTCGAGCAGCGCTCCTCGACCATCGTCGACGGCATCTCGGACCGCACCGAGCAGGTCCACGACTCCCTGAAGAATTCGTCCGACTCGCTCTTGCTCGAACTCGAGTTGCGCTCAGGTGATCTCGTCAGCAAGATCGACGACGCCGGCAACCGCCTCGCGAGCCGCATTCTCACCTCCGGCGACAAGGCCAGTGACGCGCTGGACGTGACCGTGAACACGCTGGTCGCCAAGGTGATCAGCCAGACCGAGAACGCGCACGACAGCCTCGCCCTGCAGATGAACGCTTTCGACGAGCTGGTGAAGAACCAGGGCTCGGAGCTTTCGGAAAAGTTCGCCCGCGACAGCGGCACCCTGGGCGCGCTGATCACGCGGCACATCTCCGAATTCGACCGCACCGTCAAAACCTTTGGCGGCGAGATCGTTGAGCGGATGGGCCAGCGGACCCAGGAGATATCAGACAACCTGAAGAATTACGTCGACACTTTCGACACCCGCCTGGTCTCGAACAGCGGCGAGATCACCGCTTCGCTCGATCAGCGGCTGCTGCAGTTCGAAACCCAGCTCGGCACCCGGGTCAACAGTCTCGACGCTTCGCTCGACAGCAAGATCAAGTCGTTCGACGAGACCATCGACGGTCGCCTGAAATCGCTGGAAACCACTTTCGACACCCGCGCCAAATCCGTCACCGAAACCATCGATGGCCGCCTCGGTACGCTGGCAACCTCGTTGACCGATGGCGCGGCGCAGGCGATCCAGTCGATCGACCAGCGGCTCGCCCTGCTCACCTCATCGCTGACCGAGGGCACTGCACAGGCGATTGCCGCGGTCGATCATCGCATTGCCAACGTCACCGAGACCATCGACGGTCGCAGCGCCCATTTGACCGACACTATCCAGGCGCGGTTCCAGGAAATTCATCAGGGCATTGAAACCCGCGTCGGCGACATTGCCAACGGCGTCGAGACCAGGGTCGGCGCCATCGCCAGCGACATCGACACCCGCGTGGCGCAATTTGAGGATCTGCTCGGTTCGCGCATCGAGGCTGTGGCCGGCCGGATCGAAAGCAGCGGCCGCCAGGCCAGCGAAGATCTGATGTCGCGCGCCGAAATGCTGTCCTCCGGCATCAAGTCGCATGTCGAGGACGCCGAACGTTCTCTGACCAACCTCGTGGTCAATACCTCCGAAACCATCCAGACCGGCGCGCGCAGCGCGCAGCAGGCGCTGCTGACGGTTTCCTCCGATGTCGGCGCGCAACTCAAACTGACCTCGGCCGAGGTCGAGGCCGCCCTCACCGCGGTGGGCACCGGCGCGGCCACTTCGATCCTGACCAGCGCCAAAGATGCCCAGACCACGCTGGTGTCCGCGTCCTCCGAGGCTGCCGCCCAAATCAAATCTCTCGCCGCCGACGTCGAGCGCACCCTCTCGGCCGCAGGCGACGCCACGGCCGCATCGGTTCTCGCCGGCGCGCGCGAGGCGCAGACCACGCTGGTGACCGCGTCCGCCGACGCCGCAAGCCACGTCAAGTCGCTCGCCATCGATGTCGAGCGCTCGCTGTCGGTCGCCGGGACGGCAACCGCCGAAGCCGTCACCGCAGGTGCCCGTGAAGCACAGAGCACGCTGGTTGCCGCCTCTACCGAGGCCGCCAATCAGGTCAAGTCGCTTGCAGCCGACGTCGAACGCTCGCTCTCGGCCGCCGGCACGGCAACCGCCGAGGCCGTCACCGCAGGAGCCCGCGAGGCGCAGAGCACGCTCGTTGCCGCCTCCACCGAGGCCGCCAATCAGGTCAAGTCGCTTGCGGCCGACGTACAGCGTTCGCTGTCGATCGCCGGAACGGCGACCGCCGAGGCGATCACGGCAGGCGCCCGCGAGGCCCAGAATACCCTGATCAGCGCGTCCGCCGAGGCATCGACCCAGGTCAAGGCGCTCGCCGCCGACATGGAGCGTTCGCTCTCGATGGCTGGCAATGCCACCGCCGAATCGATCACGTCGGGCGCACGCGAAGCCCAGAACGCGTTGATCACGGCGTCGACGGAAGCCGCCAACCACGTCAAGTCGCTGGCGATCGACGTCGAACGCACGCTGACTTCCGTCGGGACCGACACTGCGGCCTCCATCCTCGGCACCGCGCGCGAGGCCCAGAACTCGTTCACTGCGACCTCTGCGGAGGCCGCTAACCAGATCAAGGCGATCGCCGCCGACATGGAGCGTTCGCTCGGCGCCGTCACCGCCAGCACGACCGATACCATCCAGACCACCGCGCAGAACGCGCAGAGCGTGCTGGTCGCCGCAACGAACGAGGTCAGTTCCAAGGTCAAGTCGACCTCGGCCGATATCGAACGTTCGGTGCTCGCCGCAAGCAGCAATTTCGGCTCGACGATGACCGGCAAGACCGACGAAATCGTCACCTACGTCCAGCAGCAGACCGACCGTCTGGCGCAGATCGTCGACAGCCGCCGCGGTTCGTTGGTCGAGGCGCTCAGCGCCAGGACCACGCAACTGACGACAGACATCGACCGTGTCACCGGCGACGCCCTGAAATCGATCGAAACACGCGGCCAGGCGTTCTCGCAATCGATGTCGACCCACGGTTCGGAAGTCGCGCGCACGATTACCACCGCAGGCGACCTCGCCACCGGCGCGGTAGCCAAGTCGCTGAAGGACCTCGAACAGGCGTCGCGCTCGGCCATCGACCAGTCGCGCCAGGTATCGATCGCCGCCGTCACCGAAATGCAGGAGACCAGCAAGATCCTGCGCACCGACACGGTGGCGCTGTTCGAGCGGCTGCGTGAAGGCAACATCCTGCTGCAGGAAGTGCTGACCGGCGCCCACGACAATCTCAACTCGCTGGAACGCGCGCTGGTGACCCGCGTGGCCGACTTCGTATCCGCGATGAACGATGTCACCGCGCGCAACGGCGTCGCGACCCAGACCCTGGAAGACCAGTTGACCGTGTTCAACTCCAAGACGACGAAGGCGCTGGAGGATCTCGGCGCGCTGTCGAGCGAGTTCGAAAAACACGGCAAGGAGCTGGTCGAAGCAGCCGGCGTGGTCGAAGAGGCGAACCGCTCCACCTCGATGTCGGTCGCCGACCGCAAGTCGCAGCTCGAATCGCTGGTGACCACCATCGACCTGCGCACAACCGATCTCGACCAGCGGCTGTCGCGCTTCACCGGCCTGCTCGACGAATCGCTTGCCGCGGCGGAAGAACGCGCCCGCGATATCGCGCGCGTCGTGGCGGAAACCGCCGGCGCAGGATCGGCCGCGATTAGCCGCCAGTTCGAAGCCGTGCGCGCTGCGGCCGAAAACGAGCGGCAGCAGACCCTCGACGCAATGAACGATCTGTACCAACAGAGCACGCATGAAACCGACGCGATGTTCAAGCAGTCAACCGAGAAGTTCGCTGCGATGGTACAGTCCATGAAGCAGATGGCCGCCGAAATGCATCAGGAGCTCGAGGCGACGCGCAACGAGCTGCGCCGCGGCGTGCTCGAGATGCCGCAGGAGGCGGCCGACAACACCGCGCAGATGCGCAAGGTGATCGTCGACCAGATCGAGGCGCTTGCCGAGCTCAATCGTATTGTCGCGCATCATGGCCGCGGTCTCGACGTCGTGACTGCCGGCCGCGCCAGCGTGCAACGCCAGGAAGAGCCCGTGATGGCAGCGGCCGCCGGCGGCCGCAACGAAGTGCGGATGCGCGAAGCCGGCAGCGCATCGACGCTGCCGCCGCCGGATCTCGGCATGCCCGCCCAGCGCCGCGCCGAAGCTCCGCCGGTCAGTCCGGTGAGCCAGGATGCCGGACGCGGCGACGGATGGCTGTCCGACCTGCTCCACCGCACCGACGCAGGTACGGGACGTGAGGCTCCCCGTGGCCGCCCGCCGCAGACTCCGGTCAATCCGCTGGAGTCGCTGTCGCTCGACATCGGCCGGCTGATGGATCGCAATCTCGCCGCCGAAATGTGGGATCGCTACCAGCGCGGCGAGAGCAAGGCGTTCAGCAAACGCCTCTACACACCGGCCGGCCAGAAGGCGTTCGATGAGGTCGCTCGCAAATATCGCGCCGATCGCAGTTTCAAGCAGACGGTCGATCGCTACATCGCCGAGTTCGAACGGCTCTTGGACGAAGTTGCACGCGAGGATCGCGGGCCGCAGGCGCTGCGCGGCCACCTCACCTCGGAGACCGGGCTGGTCTACACCCTGCTCGCTCACGCAGCGGGACGGCTGGGGTAACGGCTGCGAATAGCGCGTGGCAAATAGCGAATGAAAACGGAGGCCTCGTGGCCTCCGTTTAGCTTTTCAACCACAATCGAAGATGCGGCGCTCGCCGTCATTGCGAGGAGCCACCGGATCCGGCCTTCGGCCGGCCCTCGCCCCCTGCTACTGCCGCTTCTGCCCGTTCGGCGCCCTTGGGGCCGCCGCGGCGGCTGGCGGCGGTGGCGGCGGTGCTGCCGCCTGGCTGTTGCTGCTGCTGCCGCCGCCGAAGATCACCCGGGTCGGGTTGCGGTCGAAATTGTTCACGGCGCGGCTGATGTCGGAGAGCGTGCGCCGGCCATCGGCCATCAGCGCGCCCGACCGCTTGTCGAAATCCTCGGCCAGTTCGCGGATCGACTTGACCATGAGATTCAACTCGCCGCCGGCGGCGCCGCCGGCGATCGTATTCAACCCGAGCATGAGACTGTCGGCCTTGCCCATCACGCCATCGACCCTGAGCATGACGTTGTCGATCTTCTCGGAGTTGCGCGCGAGCGCTGCCGTAAAGGTCTCGAGGTTTCGCAGCGAGTTCTTCACCGATTCCTGATTATCGGCGACAAGCCGGTTGACGTTCTGCAACGTGGCGCGGATGGACTCCGTGACATCCTGCAGCGCGCTCGGGTCGGCGGTCAGCATCGGCACGCCATCCTCGTCCAGCGGCACGGCGGGAGCGCTCTCCTCGCCGCCCTTCAGCGAGATCGCCGCGACGCCGGTCAGCCCCTGGAATTCGAGACCGACGAGCGTGTCTTTCCGAATCGGCGCGTTGTTCTCGACCATTGCCAGTGCGACCACGCGCCGCGGATTGTCGAGTTTGACCGAGACAACCTCCCCTATCCTAATACCGTTAAAGTTGACGCTGCCGCCGTTGCGCAACCCGGACGCCGGGCCTTCGAATACAATTCGGATCGGGCTGCGCTGCTTGGTGGTGTGCAGGCTCTGAAACCACAGCACGAAGCCGAATGCGGCGGCGATCACCGCCAGCGTGAAGGCCCCGATCAGGACGTAATTCGCCCGCGTTTCCATAATTCAAGGTACTCCGAAATCAGATCTATCCAGCGTTGCCGATAGACCCTTCATTTATCTCATGTTTGAGCACGATCTGACCCGAAAAACCGATCACACTTTTGGGGGGCCCTATCCCATCACAGCGCGGGCGCGCTTGCCGTGGAAATATTGCCTCAGCCAGGGATGCTGTGAGGCCTGCATGTCAGCAATCGATCCTGCGGCAATGATCTTACCGTTCCCTAAAACCGCGATGCGATCGCAGGCCGTGTAAAGGCTATCGAGATCATGGGTTACCATGAAAACCGTCAGGCCCAAAGTACGCTGCAGGGTGCGCACCAGCTCGTCGAAATCCCCCGCGCCGATCGGATCGAGCCCCGAGGTCGGCTCGTCCAAAAACACCAGCTCGGGGTCGAGCGCGAGTGCGCGCGCCAGCGCCACGCGCTTGATCATGCCGCCCGACAGTTCGGACGGATAGCGGTCGGCGACGTCGGGCCGCAGGCCCACCATGCCGAGCTTGGCCACCATGATCTCGTCGAGCAGCCGCTGCGAGACGTTGAGATATTCGCGCACCGGAAACTGGATGTTCTGCCGTACGGTGAGCGAGGAAAACAGCGCGCCTTGCTGAAACAGGATGCCCCAGCGGCGCTCGACGCCGCGGCGTTCGGAGGCGCTCGCCGCATCGAGATCGACGCCGAACACCTCTATGCGTCCACTGAGCTTGGGCACCAGACCGATGATGGTGCGCGTCAGCACCGATTTTCCGGCGCCCGACGGCCCGACAAATCCCAAAATCTCGCCGCGCTTGACGTCGAGGTTGAGTCCGTCGAGCACCCGCGTCTTGCCGAACTGCACGGTGATGTCGCGGACCCGGATGATCGCGTCGGAAAGCTCACCCACCATGGTCACATTCCGATCGACGCGAAGAAGATGGCGAACACGCCATCCATCACGATCACGAAGAAGATTCCCTTCACCACCGAGGACGTCGTGTGCTGCCCGAGCGACTCGGCACTGCCCTGCACGGCCAGTCCCTCGACGCAGGCGACGATGCCGATGACAGCCGCCATCACCGGCGCCTTGATGAGACCAACGATGAAATGATCGATCGAGATGGCATCGCGCAGCCGCAGCAGGAAAGCTTCGGGCTCGACCCCGCCATAGAGCCACGCCACCAGCCCGCCGCCGTAAAGCGCCGCCATCGCGCCGAGGAACGCCAATATCGGCAATGCCAGCACTAGCGCCAGCATCCGCGGCAGGATCAAAACCTCAATCGGATCGAACCCCATGGTGCGCAGCGCGTCGATCTCTTCCCGCATCTTCATCGAGCCGAGCTCGGCGGTGTAGGCCGAGCCCGAACGTCCCGCTACCATGATCGCCACCAGGAGCACGCCGATCTCGCGCAGCACCAGCACGCCCAGCATGTCCACCACGAAGATGTCGGCACCAAACTTACGGAAATGGAAAATGCCCTGTTGCGAAATGATACAGCCAATCAGGAACGTGATCAGCACCACGATCGGCACCGCGCGCCAGCACACCTGCTCCAGGTGATGGATGGTCGAGGTCAGGCGGAAGTGGCGGGGACGAATCAGGACATGGGCGGCTGCGGCGAGCACCGCGCCCAGCATATCGATCAGCCCGATCAAGGTGCCGCCGATGCCGGCCACGGCGCGGCCGATCTGCTCGAGCATGCCGGTGATCGTCAGCCGATCGGTTTCGACGATTGGCTCGGCCTTCACCCGCCGCACCTCGTCGACCAGGCTGGAATAATTGGCCGAGAGCCCGCCGATCTGAGCCTCGATGCCGCCATGGGTCAGGCTGCGGCGCAGCCGCTCGATTAGCCAAGCGCCGAACGTGTCGAGCTTCGACACCTGCGAGACGTCGATGGAGATGTTGGGCCGGGTGCCGCCGAGTTTCTCGGCGTCGGCGACCATTCGTTCCAGCACCGGCGCAAAGCGCGCCGTCCAGGAACCGGCTGCACACAGCGCCAGCCCGTCGCCCCTCGCTATCCGCTCCAACGTCGGGTCGCCGCTCACCAATGCCCACCCCTCGGCCGATACCGATGCGAATCCCTTGGGTTCCGCACGCCGTATTGCCTTGTCGAATCTGTCCCTAACCAGCCATAGTTGGTAGCGGCGGGCAAGCTTGCGGTTCACAAAATTGCCAGATTTTAAAATGACTTCCAGCCCATCTCGAAAGCTTGCCGTCAGCATCGAACGCTGGCCCATCGCAGGCGCGTTCACCATCAGCCGCGGCGCCAAAACCGAAGCGGTTACCGTCGTCGCCGCCGTGAGCCAGGGGGACCGTACCGGGCTCGGCGAATGCGTGCCCTACCCGCGTTACGGCGAGACGGCGGAAGCGACGCTTGAAGTCCTTAATGCGATGCAGGAACCTCTTGCCAAGGGACTGGACCGAGCGGCGCTGCAAGCGGCGATGCCGGCCGGCGCCGCCCGTAACGCGCTGGACTGCGCGCTATTGGACTTCGAAGCCAAGAGCTCGGGCCAACGGATATGGACTCTGCTCGGACGGCCGGCGCCGCGCCCCTGCACCACCGCCTTCACGATTTCGCTGGGCACGCCGGAGGCGATGGCCTCGGCAACCGCCAAGGCCTCGCATCGGCCGCTCTTAAAGATCAAGCTCGGCGGCGATGGCGATGAAGCGCGGATTGCGGCGGTACGCAAAGCGGCTCCCGAATCCGAATTGATCGTCGATGCCAACGAAGCCTGGACGGCGGACAATCTCGAATACCACCTCGCCGCCTGCGCCAACGCCGGGGTCACGCTGGTCGAGCAGCCACTGCCGGCCGGGCGCGACGAGGCGCTGGCCCGCATCAAGCGCCCGGTCGCGGTCTGCGCCGACGAAAGCGTGCATGATCGCGCCTCGCTGGAAGGCCTGCGCACGCGCTACGATGCCGTCAACATCAAGCTCGACAAGACCGGTGGGCTGACGGAGGCGCTGGCGATGGCGGATGCCGCCCAGGCGCTCGGCTTCGAGATCATGATCGGCTGCATGGTTGCGACCTCGCTGGCGATGGCGCCGGCCATGCTGCTCGCGCAGCAGGCGAGATTCGTCGATCTCGATGGCCCCCTGTTGCTGGCGCGCGACCGCGACGGCGGCCTGCGCTACGACGGCAGCCTGGTCTATCCCCCGGAAGCCGCCTTGTGGGGCTGATGCGCGAGCCGGTCCCGCGCCAGCCAGACCACCAGCCCGCCGAGGGCGGCCATCGCCGCCATCACGTAGTAGATGCCTTGTCCCCAGGTCTCGTAGATCGTGCCTGACCCGATAGAGGCGAGGCCGGCGACGATGCCGCCGCAGGCGGTCAGATAGCCCTGTGCGCGCGCCATCACGTGGCCGGGCACGTGATGCAGCATCAATCCCATGATGCCGACCTGCGTCAGCCCGAAACTCAGTGCATGCGCGAGCTGGACGATCGCAAGGACAGCAAGCGGCAGGTCCTGCGCCGTCAACACCCAGCGCGCGGCCGCGCTCAGCGCCGCGATCACCACCAGCATCGACGGCTGCAGGGTGAACCGTGGCGACAGCGCGAACAGCACGATCTCGGCGATCACGCCGAGCACCCACAGAGCCGCAATCGTGAGCCCGTCGAACCCCGCTTGTTGCCAGGCAATCGACGCGAAAATGTAATAGGCGGCATGGCTGCCCTGGATCAGCGCCGACGCCACGATGATCGCGAGAAAGCCGCCGTCGCGCAGCAATGCGCTCGCGCCGCCGGTGACCGGGCGGGCGCTCTTGACGTCGTCTAGCGGCTCCAACGCGAGGCTGGCGAGCGCCCCAAGCGCCGCCGAGCCGGCGATGATCCAGATCAGATTTCGGGCGGCGATGAGGTCGAGCAGCATTCCGCAGACCAGCGCGCCCAAGACGAAGGCGGCGGAGCCCCACAGCCGCAACGGCCCATAGTTGAGGCCGTAGCGCTTCACTCCCCGCAACGCATAGGCATCAGTGAGCGGCACCATAGGCGTCCACAGGCAGCAGGTCAGCGCGTAGATCAGGAACACCAGCACCGGCAAATGCTGGGTGCCCAGCACGAAAAAGCCCAAAGCGGTGGCGAAGGCGGTCAAGATGATGCCGCCGCGCAAGGCCTGCCGCCGTTCCGCAAGGCCCGTCACCACCGGAAGGGCGGTAAATCGGCTCACCGGCGGCACGGCCGTGATCAGCCCTATCCAAAACGCATCGATCCCGACTGCCTTCAACCATATCGTGAAAAACGGCAGATGGGCGCCGGTCATGCCGAACAGCGTGCCGTAAAACAGCGCCACCCGGGTCGCGAATCGCTTTGATGCACCTTGAGAAGCGATGGGGATTTGTGATTCGCTTGGCATCAATTCAATTGCGATTCGGTCAATATCGTGTTGTTTCGTTATCGCAATGCGCGCCGATTTGCGCGAAGAGTTTGACATGGCCGACGAAGCATTCGCCCTTTCGCCGATCTCAGCACGCGCCGCGCTGCCGAGCGAGGAGGACTATGCTGCGATTGCCGAAGCCTTCATGGAGACTTCGCGGGGCCGCTGGTTCCTGACCGAATACGCCAAGCGCAACCGCAACGCCGACACCCGCATGGTGCTGGACGCGGTGGCGCGGATCGAGCAGAGCCTCACCGCCCAGCGGGAAGAGACCCTTCAGCGGGAAGCAAACCTCCAGCGGGAGGAAGGCCTTTCGGCGCAGCAGGCGGCCGAAGCCGTCGCTGCGGCTGCCGCGGCGCAAGAGCGCCTGACCGAGGCGCTTGCAGCTATCCGCGGCGCGGTCGAGGCGGCCGAGGAATCCGCGGTCGAGGCGCTCGACAGCCTCGCGCTGGAGCAGCGGCTGGCCCCGGTCCGCAAGGGCGCACGGGTGCTGCGCGAAATCGCCTGGCGGTTGCGGGAAATCGGCAATGACGGGCGAATTTGCGACCTGATCGATTCGCAGGTCACCGTCATCGAAAAGGGCACCGAACAGTTCTCCTCCGAGGAGGCGCGAGCAGCGCTGCGTGCGGCCTTCGCCGCCCTCCAGGGCCGGCTTGTGGAATTCGGGGACGAGGACCAGTCGCCGGCGCCGGCTGCCGAGCCCGAGGCGGCGGCGCCTTCCCCGGCAGCGGAGAAAGCCTTCGCGCAGGAAGCACTGGAAGCTGCCGAGACGCCATTCCCTTCGATGGCCGCATCCGCAGAGGCCGCGCTTGCAGCGGCGGAAGCCGCGCTGACGGAAGCGGAAACGCCGCTGGCTGCCGAAAGCGCCACCGCTCCAGAGGCTTCGGCCAAAGATACCTCCGTGCAGGACGCGACCGTCCAGCACGCGGCCGCCCAAGACGCTGCTGCCCAAGACAACTCCGTCCAGAACGCCGACGCTCAGGCCGCTGATGCCCAGGACGCTGATGCGCAAGACGAGGCGGTCCTCGACATGATCGCGATGGAGATGGGCGCACCGGATCCGATCAGCGACGAGGAGGTTGCCGAAGCGATAGCCGAGCAGGTCCGTTTGGCGGAGCCTGCCAAGATCGTCGCCGAAGCGCCCGAACCGGTCGCCACATCGTCGCCGCCGCCGGTCCAACAGATGGTTCAGCCGCCTCCGCCGCCTGCTACCGCACCGGCACCCGTCGCGGCAGTAGAAGTGTCGCTCGGCTCGACCCTCATCGCGAGCGGCATACTGCGAAAGCCGGTCACGCCGGCCAACGACCCGCTGGCGCCGATCCGGCGCATGAGCCAAGCCGAGAAGATCGCGTTCTTTTCGTAAGCACTCTCGGCTACCTAATCTTGTCGCCCGCAACGAGATTCTTGTGGATTTTGCCGTCTTTCATGATGACGAGAAAATTCTTGGCCGGATCTTCTATCAGTTTGATGTTGTCGATTGGATTTCCGTCCACCAGCAGCAGATCGGCAAATGCACCCTCTTCCACTACGCCCAGCTTGCCGGGATAGGGATTGCGAAGTCCAGAGAGGGCAAGCAGCTCGGCGTTAGCCGTGGTCGCCATCTTCAAGACCTCAGCGGCGCTGTACCAGCGAGTCAATTTTGCCAACTGAGCGCCCTGGCGCCTCGCCAGCTTCTGGGAAAACAATATGTCGGTGCCGAAGGCAGTCTTGAGGCGGTATTGCTTCGCCAGCGCATAGACGGTGTCGGTACCACTAATGACCTGCAATTGTTTCGCCCGTTCCTCCGAGCCGGGCGGCAGCGGGGTAGCGTCCTCGTCATCGAAGAATGGCTGCGGGCTGAGCCAAATCCCCTTCTCGGCCATGAGCTTCGCAGTTGCGTCGTCCATCAGGTGGCCGTGCTCGATGCATTTGACGCCAGCCGCGATCGCTCGCTGGATCGCAACCGGCGTATAGGCGTGCGCGACGACGTAGGTGCCCCAGTTGTCGGCCGCTTCGACGGCCGCGCGCAACTCGGCCTCGGTGAAGGTGGATACATCGAGCGGGCTGAATGGCGACGCGACACCACCACCCGCCGTGAGCTTGATCTGCGACGCGCCTTGCATGAGCTGCTCGCGCACACGCACGCGAACCTCATCCGGACTATCCGCAACCATGCTGCCGCCGATTTGCTCCATGCGGCTGAGCAGCCCTCCGATTGTTCGCGGCAGGTCCGTTAGCTGGCGGAAGTCGCCATGGCCGCTGGTGACGGTGATCACAGCACCGGAAGGATAGATGCGCGGACCAGCCACCAGTCCGTCATCGATGGCGCGCTTCAGTCCGAATGCGGGTCCGCCGAGATCGCGAACGGTGGTGAAGCCGCGCATCAGGGTGTCGGCAGCCTCGTCGGCCGCCACGATATTATTGTAAGCGACATCACCGAGGGCGGCGGCGGGTGTCAACCGTGCCATCATCGCATGCCAATGCATGTCGATCAGTCCCGGCATCAGCACGCGTCCTCGGCCGTCAATGACGACCGCTCGCGCGACGTCTGCCGTGATCGCTACGGGCGAGATTTTCTCGATCTTTTTGTCCCTGATCAGCACATTGGACGATGCTGAAAGCGTGTCGCTCCTTCCATCGAAGATACGAACGTTCTGAAACAGCACTGCCGCGCCTTGCTGAGCTTGTACAGGGGGTAAACCCGCCGCGAGGCTCAATGCTGTCGAGGCAGCGACTGCAAGGATTTTGACGACCCGATGCCAAGACATGGAAGACCTCGGCTGAATAACGCTGGAGTTCGGCAAGAACCAGAAACATCGCGACCGTGACGAGAGATTTGGAGGTGTTTGCCCGGAGATCATGCTCAAACAGAAAAAAAGAGCGAGATAACGATTCGAAGAACAGCCATCTCGCTCAAGTAGGCAGGGAGGAGCTACGCGCTTCGGGTGGTAGGCTGCCACGCGTAAGCCAACCATCCGATGCCATGGGAAATCAGATCGACGCCGAGCAGCAATCCGAGGACCCACAAGCCGGTCATCGGAAATCCAGTCAGAATGATGAGGCCAGCCAATACGCCAAACGCGCCGGATAGCAGCATGATCCAGCCCGCCTCTCGCCAATGGCTGATGCTGATCAGGATGCGGACGAAACCGGAAATCACCAACACCAGGCCCAGGACGTAGGTGAGAATCAAGGCGCTGGCGACCGGCTGGCCCACCAGCACGACGCCAAAGGCGATGTACAGGATGCCGAGGAGCACCTGCCATACGAAACCTCCCCATCCCTTGGTCCAGAATGCATGGACGATCTCGAAGGCGCCGGCGATGATCGAAACCCAGCCGATGAAGATAGTGCTGATCACGGTGACGAGCATGACGTCGCCGAGAACCAGGAAGCCGGCCAGGATCAAGGCGAGTCCAAGCAGAACACAGATCCAGAACGGCGGCGCAGGCAGGTTGGTGACGCCCATCGGCGAGCTGTTGTCAATTGTAGTCATGGCAGTCTCCTCACTTCACGTCTCATCGCAGCCTCGAGCAGCGTGGCCATCACCGCCATCGCCAGCCGCACCGGCGACGGCCGCGGTGCCACCAGCAGACCCAACGGCGACGCCGACGACGATGCCAGTGAGGGGGACGCGACGGCCGCGTGGGCGGCCGTCCAGGCGGTCGTCCCGGTGGCCGTCCAGCCGGTGATCCAGGCGGCCGCGTGCCTGGGCCTTGAGCCTCGAGCTTGAAATCTCCGGCGTCCTTTCCAGGATCCTTCTGCACCGCGAGCGGCGCCGCCTCGGCCATGCCTGGTGGCAGGCTTGTGGCCAGGCCCATGGTCACGGCACCGCACGCCAGAGTCCGCAGCGCAGTGCGACGGTCGATTGCATCCATTGTTGTTCTCCTTCTTGGGACGCCCTTTCCTCGCATGCTCGTGCTGATCAGCCGGACCTCAATCGGTTGCCGGGCGCATCACTTGGTATCTCGCCCGGCAGGTAGTTCGGAAGCCGGCCCGCCGGGATGATCGCCAGCAGCGCAAGACCGGCCATGATCAGCAGTCCGGTCTTCAGCGCACGGAGCCGCGCTTCGGTGTTCACGCGCACCGCTTCCTCGACCTGCTGCGGTGTCGCGGTCGTTCCTTCCATCACACTGCGCAGCCGGTCATTGCTGACGAAGGTGATGTTGTCGAGATCGACCTGGCTCTGGATTTCCTTCGGCAGCACGGGGTTGGCCGCGATACTGCCGAGCGCGATCGCACTCAACAGACCGACCAGGAGTGCACCCGCCACCGCCGTTCCAACCGCAGCGGCCAGATTTTGCGTGGTGCCGCGCAGCGACCCGACATCGCCTGCGAGTTCCTTGGGCGAGGCGGTGACCAGCACGTTGAACAACAGCGTTACCAGCGAGCCCTGCCCGATCCCGAACAGAACCAGGCCGATCAGCACAGGAATCTCGCTCCAGTCGTTGCGCACGACAACGGCTAACCACACCAGACCGACCGTACACAGCAGGAAGCCATAGCGACCGATCTGCCGCGGCGTCAGCCGGTCGTAGACATTGACGATCAGCATCGCCGTGAAGAACACCGTCAGATTGAACGGCATCATCGCAATCGCGGTCGCAAGCGGCGAGCGCCCCTGCACGATCTGAATGTACAACGGCACTGAGAAATTAAGCGCCGCCTCCAGCGCGACCACGGCAAACAGCGCATAGACCGCGCAGCGCTCCTCCGGCGAATCGATCACCTCGAGCGCCAATAGCGGAGTCTTCCCGACGGCCTGACGCCGGTGCGTCCACATCAGGAATGCCTGCCCGAGCACGACGCCGAGAACGATCATGATCGGCGCCGGCGAAAGGCCGAGCAGATCGAACGGCGCATTGGCGGTGGCCAGCGCTAGCCCCCATCCGTTCAGATTGTTGAAGCCGAAACTGATGAGAACGATCGCCGATGCGGCCAAAACCACACCGAAGATATCAATCTGCACATCCGGGCGGCCATAGTCGCGCTTGAGCCGGAAACTCAACAGGAACACAATCGCGGAAACCGCGATCAGGATGCCGAATGCGGGCCGCCAACCGATATAAGTGCCGAGCACGCCGCCGATGATGAACGCCAGCACGCCGGCCGCCGCGCGCGCGGAGCCGAGCGCACCCACCGCCGTCGCCTGCTGCCGTCCCGTGTAATTCTCGGCAATCAGCGCCACCAGTGACGGCACGATCACGGCGCCGGCCGCGCCGCAAAGCGCTTGCGCTGTGATCATCAACGTCGCCGTGGGACTGAAGGTCATCAATATCTGCGACGCGCAGAACAGGATGACGGCGAAGCGGAACACCTGCAACGCGCCGAATCGTTGCGCGAGTTTTGCGCCGAGCATCACGAAGCCAGCCACCAGCATGGAATAGGCCACGATACCCGTCGCAACCGTCGTCGGCGGGACGCCAAAACTCTTCACCATCCCGCCGAGCGCCACTGGTAGCGAGGCGACGTTGTAGGACATGATCATCTGGCCGAGCGCGATGGCGATCATCGGTACCCATGACTCCCGCGCACCTTCCCGGATTGCTCCGATCGACATCGAGTGCGTCGCCATGGTGTCCTCCCGAGCGGCTCGGTTCGGGATCGATCGAGCTATCCACTCGATCAATCCACTCTTTGCATCTGCTTCAGTTTTCCGGTTGCGATACGAACAGATCCATTCCCAGCCGCTGCGAGAGGAATTTTGCCGCGAGCTGTCCCTTCACGCTGTTGCCGGCCGCGTCGAGCGGCGGCGCGAAGGTGCCGAAGCCGCCCTTCCCCGGCGAGACCGCGACGATGCCGCCGCCGATTCCGCTCTTCCCGGGCAGGCCGATGTCGTAGAGCCAGTCGCCCGACGTCTCGTATAGGCCGGCAGTAATCATCACGGTCAGCGCATAGTGACAGACTGCAGCATCCACCACGCGCTGCCGGGTAACCGGATTGACGCCGCCGTCCGCCAGCGTCGCGCCCATGACCGCCAGATCCCGCGCACTCACATTCAGCGAACATTGCTTGGTATAGAGATCGGTCGCCTGCTTGGCGTCGCAATAGATGCGGTCGTAGCTCTGCAGCAGCCGGGCGATACTGCGGTTGCGATAGTTGGTTTGCGACGCCGAGGCGTACACCTCTTCATTGAGCGCAAGCTTGCGCCCCGCAAACCGCGACAACCCGTCATGAATGAATTGCCATTGGCCTTCGGCCGTCAGGCCCGGCACGAGGCTGGTGGTCGCGATCGCGCCCGCGTTGACCATCGGGTTGGTGCGGCCACCGCCCTGCTCGATGGCCGCGAGGGAGTTGAAGGGCAACCCGGTGGCGTTCGCCCCAAGTCTTCTGCGCGCCTCTTCCGGGCCGATCGTCTCGCAGACCAGCGCGAACACGAACGGCTTCGATACGCTCATGATCGAGAATTCATATTGGGTGTCGCCGGCCTCATAGAGGCGCCCGCTGGTGCCGGCGACGCAAATCCCGAACAGTTCGCGGGGAACCCTGGCAAGGGCCGGATAGACCTGTGAATTTTGTCCCTCGCCATTCGACTTGAAGCGCCGATGGGCATCGGACACCAACCTCTGCACCATATCTGGCTCGGGCAGATGTCCCGTCGAGATGTACGGCCGTTCTGATCGTTCCGAGATCAAGCGTGAGTCCATGGGACTCCTCCACCCGGCTGCTCGCAAGGGTCGAGCGGTCGGCAACGCAAATTACACGCCGATAGGCGGTCTGCGTTGACCGCCTCTCATTGCAACTGAGCAAACGCTCGAAAGTGCATTGAGTCAATCGTACAACCTTAACGTAGTTTAGGCGCCCGCTACAAAGTTTTGTGATGAGTCGCATGATGCTGATCATCTATCGACAAACCTCGGCGAATTAGAAACCAATTTGACCGAGCGCGCTGTCACGGGTTTGGTGGGAGCGATCAGCGAGCCATGATGCGCTCGCTCGCAGGTTGTGATACAGTCAAAACTATGCCGTGCGCCGCCAAGGCGAAGCTGCCTGCCGTTGGCAAACCGCGGCTCTGCGGGATCGTCCTGATCGGCCGATTTTCCCGACGAGCTGTGTTGTTTGCTTCACTGCCGCAGAAAGGCGTCGACCCCTCGCGCGCCGCGTATGACTCGGACCGTCCATCACATCGAGTTGGAGGATACGAAGATGTCAGATCTGAGCGCAATCATCTATCCATCGGAAGCAAAGGCAGAAGAAGTACGGCAGCGCCTGTTCAAGTTGCAGAAGGAATACCTGATCACGATCAGCGATGCCGTGATTGCGGTGAAGACGGAAGCCGGCCCCGTCAAGCTCAATCAGTTCGTCAACACGACAGCGGTCGGAGCCGTATCGGGCAGCTTCTGGGGACTGCTGATAGGCGTGCTCTTTCTCAATCCCATACTGGGCGTCACCCTCGGTGCGGCGTCCGGTGCGCTCGGCGGCGCGCTGTCCGATTACGGCATCGATGACGCATTCATGAAGGATCTCTCGACAAGCCTGCAACCCGGCAACGCTGCGCTGTTTGTTCTCGTCAAGAACATGACCGCTGACAAGGTGCTGCGCGAGATCCAGGACGCTGGCGGTACCGTGCTCAAGACGTCGCTGGATGACAGCAAGGAGCAGAAGCTTCGCGAAGCGCTCGCAAAGGCGAGTGCCGAGCAGCCCCCACAGACGGACGCCGCCTAGCTCTGGCGGACGAGGTCCGTAGGACCTGCCGGTGGCGGTAACGATAGCGCGGCCGGCCTCCTCGAAGGATGCGCTCAGCAAGGACGGCTTTCATGCGCCGCGCAAGCGAAGCAGGCACTGAGACGGCCAGGGCAAGCACGCCGGCTATCCTCGACGCGATCGAGCGGATCGGCAACAGCGTTCCCCACCCGGTTCTGATCTTCCTGATTCTGATCGCCATTGCCGTGATCGCTTCGCACCTGCTCTATTTGCTCGACGCGTCGATTTCCTATCAAATCATCAATCCGACGACCCACGGCACGGAGACCGTGACAGCCCGCGCCAACAGCCTGCTGACGACGGAAGGTATCAGGCACATCTATACGCGGCTGGTGCCTAACTTCATGGGCTTCAGCGCGGTCGGACTGCTGATCGTCGCCATGATCGGCGTCGGTGTCGCCGAGGAATCGGGCCTGGTCAACGCCTGCATCCGCAAGCTCGTCGCCGCCTCACCGCGCTGGACGCTTTCGTACATTCTTGCCCTCGTCGGGATCCTCTCGAGTGTAGCCTCCGATGCGGGTTACCTCGTGCTGATCCCGCTCGCCGGCACGGCGCTGATGAGCGTCGGCCGGCATCCGCTGGCGGGTCTGGCGCTAGGCTTCGCGGGCGTGGCCAGTGCCTTCAGCGTAAACATGCTGATCAAGCCGCTCGATGCCGTCCTCACCGAACTGACCAACGACGCCATTCACATCGTCAACCCATCACTCTCGATCGAAGTGACAGCCAATTTATGGTTCTCGATTGTGTCTGTCGTCGTATTGACGATCGTGATTGCCTTGATCACGGAGCGGATCATTGAACCGCGCCTTGGCGCGTATCGCGAGGATCAGGCCAGCGCAACGCTGCCCCCGCACGAGGGCGGACAACTCTCCGCACGAGAGACGCGCGGCTTGAGGTATGCCGCCGCGGGACTGCTGGCTGTCACGCTGGTCTTCTGCCTGCTGACGCTGCCGCCATGGGCCCCTCTCCGCGATCCAGCGACCGGAGCGCTGGTCGGCAATTCACCTTTCATGAACGGGCTGATCGGCCTCGTCATGATCTTGTTCCTGGTGACCGGCATCGCCTATGGCATCGGCGCAGGAACAATCAGGCACGCTACCGACGTCATCGATGCGATGACCAAGGCGGTCTCGGGCATGGGCGGCACGATCCTGCTGTTCCTGGTCATCAGCCAGTTCGTCGATTACTTCACCTACAGCAACATTCCGACGCTGCTTGCGGTCAAGATGGCGGATACCCTGAAGGACGCGAGCATCGGCCCGCTATGGCTGTTGCTGGGACTTATTGCGGTGGTTGCAATACTCGATCTGGTCTTCACGCCGGCTATCGCCACATGGGCGATCTTTGCGCCAGTGTTCGTCCCGCTGTTCGTGCAGTTGGCCGTCGATCCGGCGGCAGTTCTGGCAGCATACCGGGTCGGAGACGGGCCGATGAACTCGATCACTCCGCTCAATCCTTACTTCGCGCTCGTTGTCGGCTTTGCCCAGAAGTACGACCGCAGGGCAGGCGTCGGCACCGTCATCGCGCTGATGCTGCCCTATGTGCTCTACATGTCCGCACTTTGGACACTTCTTTTTGTCGCGTGGTACCTGTTGGGCCTCCGCTGGGGCGTTTAGCCGGAGACGGCGCGAGCGGCAGGATGCGGTATTGAGCAATGACGAAGCCGATCTCCGAACGACACGCCATCAAAGCCGCAAAGAATACGCTGGTCGATCCGCGCGACGGCGATATCGAGGATGATGCCGCCAGTCCGGGACAGCGGTCGCTGCTGGCAATCGCCGGAAGCCTGCTGGTCGAAATCAGTTTGCCGAAGCTGTTGTTCGCCTGGACGGTCTTGCTGTTGTTGCCGTCGGTGTTGCTCGGTCTGGCGCCGTTGCTGGCTTCGGCCTGGTTTTCCACCTTGTCGGAACAGCTTGCAGCGCTGACCGAAATCGGCACCGCGCTGTTACTGGCCGCGATCGTCGCGGTGGGATGGGTCGGATGGCGCCCGCTGCTTCGGATCGCCGAGATCAATTTCTGGTCGCTCAATGCACTCGCGGTGCAGCCGGGCTATGCGTTTGCGCGCGAAGCCTTGCGTCATCTGACGGAACTGATCGTAGGAAAAAACTTCACCCCTGCCGGCCGGGCGCGCTTGCGCAGCGCCAATTCGGTTGGCGCCGGCATCATGTTGTCGGCATGCGCGGCGGTGATCGCGATACTCGCCTGGCCTGCCTCGCGTTGGGCTGGTAACTGGAGCGATCTGCTCTTGCTGCATCGGCTCGCCGTGCCCACGCTTGCGAATGCAGTTGTACTGATGGCAGGCTATCTGGCGGTCGCATCGCTGGTTTGGGGTTTTGCCGATGCCAGCATGCCTCAACCGCTAGATCTTGCCATGTTCGATGCCGCCTCGGCCGAGGGCCGGACTTGGCGCGTTGCGCATCTGTCGGATATTCACGTGATCGGCGAGCAATATGGCTTTCGCATCGAAAGCGGGCGGGCTGGTCCGCGCGGCAATGGCCGGCTCAATCGAATTCTCGCGCGGCTGGCCGCCATCCACGCCAGCAATCCGCTCGATCACGTTCTGATCACGGGCGACATGACCGACGCCGGTCGCGCCAGCGAATGGGCATTAGTCCTCGAAGCACTGGCGCGCCACCCGGAGCTTGCCGCGCGCACGATCCTGTTGCCGGGCAATCACGACGTCAACATCGTCGACCGCGCCAATCCGGCTAGGCTCGACCTGCCGTTCAGCATCGGCAAGCGGCTGCGGCAGATCCGGACGCTGTCGGCGATGGCGGCCGTGCAGGGCGAACGGGTGCACGTCGTCGATGCCAAGGGAAGACCGGCCGCTACGTTGCAACAGGCGCTGGCGCTGCACCGCGACGCGATCGTGGCCGTTGCGGAGTCTGGAGGTTTGCGCCGTGTCGCCGCGCTGCGCAGCCTCTTCGACGACCAGTTTCCGATGATCCTCCCGCCGGAGCCGGCAGATGGCCTCGGAATAGCTATCCTGAACTCGAATGCAAAGACCCACTTTTCCTTCACCAACGCGCTCGGACTGGTATCCGTCGAACAGGCGCATCGCCTCGAGGCAGCCATCGGATATTTTCCGCGGGCGCGCTGGATCGTCGCATTGCACCACCACCTGGCGGAATATCCCATGCCGGTGAAAGCATTTTCCGAGCGCATCGGAACGGCGCTGATCAACGGCAGTTGGTTCGTCCGCAGATTGGAAGCGCTGGGAGATCGCGCCGTCGTGATGCATGGCCACCGTCATATCGACTGGATCGGCGCATGCGGCGGGCTAAAAATCATCTCCGCTCCGTCGCCAGTGATGGGTGCGACCGACGCTGCGGCGACGTACTTCTATATTCATTCGCTGACGGCCGGCCATGATGGCCGGCTGGGCCTGTTGCCGCCCGAGCGGGTAGAGATCGAAGGCGAGACAGCCGACTAGAGCTTGCCGGGTTTCTCCGGCTCCGGTCCGCCGAGCAGATCAGCAATCCAGCTGCTCGACGGATGCTGGGCACAGAAGGTGAGTGTGGCGAGCGCGATGGGCACGCCGATGAAGGTCCCGAACAGGCCCCACAGGAACGTCCAGAAGAAGATCGCAAATAGCACCACCACCGGCGAGATCGACAACAGGCTGCCGGCCACCCGCGGCTCGATGTAGCTGCCGACCGCGAATTGAATGATGTTCAGGCACACGAATACGCCGAGCACCGCCGGCCAGGTCTCGAACTGCGTCATCGCCAACAGGGTTGGAAACAGTGTCGCAACGAACGGGCCGATGAACGGGATATAGTTCAGCACGAACGCGATAACGCCCCATTCGAGCGCGAATGGCAGCCCGGTAATCCAGGCGAAGCTGCCGACCAGCAGGCCGGTGACGGCGCTCATCTGCGTCCGCACCAAGAGGTACTTTCGGAACTTCGCCGCGGTCGCTTCGCTGCCGTCGAGCAGCACGCGTGCTGCAGTACGGTTGTCCAGCCGTTCGATGTTTCGCCTGATGCTTTCGACTTCGAGAAGCCCCAGCATGACGTAAACCAGCGCAATCACCCAGAAGCTGAGTGTCGTGTTCACCCGTCCGGTGACATATTGCGTGGCGCGCAGCAGCCAGCCTACGTTGAAATGTTCGGCCCACAGGCCCGCAACGGACACGCCGTGGCCGTCCAGCCAATCTACCGTCGCCGCATAAAGGGCCTGGTAGCGCGCCAGGTCGGCGAGCAGTGACTGCCCAACCCGACCAAATCCCCAGGCTGCGAGCGAGGCGAAGCCGAGGCAGACTGCCACGGTGGCGACAATGGTGATCGCCAGCGCGGCAAGTTTTGGCATCCATGACTGCAACTGCTTCTGGATCGGCCACACAATCGCAATGATGAACAATGCCGCCGCAAGCGGCGCGAACACACTGCTCGCCTGAGCCAGCGCCGCCGTGACCAACACGGCCGCGATAATTCCTGTGGTGGTCTTTAGTCCGAAGCCCATTTCGGGTTCCTCCGACCGTGGAGCAACCCGAGATTGTCAGCGGCATCGTGCGGCGGCAAGCATGGAAGTGCCGCGCGCTGCAACCGTGACCGCGGTCACGTACGACAGCCCGCACCCGGCTTAGCATCCCAGCAGCAAATCTCGCAACGAGGTCTCGCCTGAGGAGGCAGCCATGTCCCGCTTTAAGTCATTGCTATTGGGTGCCGGCCTGCTGGCAGGCCTGTTCGGCTTCGCTGGTGCGGCGTTGGCCGAAGCCCCGAACGTCGACATCCGCAACGGCATGCAAACGCCGCCGGCCGACCAGCGCGTCGCGCTGGTGATCGGCAATTCGAATTACCAGATCGCGCCAAAGCTCGCCAATCCCGGCAACGACGCGCAATCGATGGCGCAGCTTTTGAACTCTGCCGGCTTCGAGGTCACCCAGGCCACCGACCTGACGCGCAGCGACATGGTCAAGGTCGTGCAGGACTTCTCCACCAGGGTCGCCGAGCGCGGCCCCGGCACCGTCGCCATGATCTATTATGCCGGTCACGGCGTGCAGGTGGCGGGCGAGAACTATCTGCTTCCAGTCGATGCGAAGATCGCTTCGCCGTCCGATCTTGACGGCAATTCGGTCCGGCTGGTCGATGTGATGGGCACGCTGGAATCGATCCCGAGCCGGATGCGCATCGTGGTGCTCGATGCCTGCCGCAACAATCCGTTCCCCGAGATCAACGATGCCGGGCGGGGCTTGGCAATCGTCGATGCGCCCCGAGGCTCGATCGTCGGCTACTCGACCGCGCCGGGCATGGAAGCGCAGGACGGCGACGGCAACCACAGCCCGTATACGTCAGCTTTCCTGAATGTCGCACGCGAGCCGAACCTGCCGATCGAGCAATTGTTCAAGCGTGTCCGGCTCGAAGTGAACAACACCACGTCCGGAAAGCAGACACCGTGGGAGAGCTCGTCTCTGACCTCCGACTTCTATTTCTTCGGCGATACCGCGGTCGCCGCAGGCCGCGCGCCGGATCGCCGCCCGATCATCCAGGCCGCGTCGAGTCTGCCGTCGCGTTCGGTGCGCCAGGCTTACGACTACGTGCTGTCGGAAGGTTCGCCCGAGTACTATGAGGAATTCATCCGCCTTTACCCGCATGACCCGCTGTGCGACCACATCCGCATGCTGCTCGGCAATTTGCGAATGGCGACGGCGTGGCACAAAGCGGTGGTCGCCAACTCGCCGTTCGCCTACAAGACGTTCCATGACAATTATTCCAACAGCCCCTACGCCAAGTCCGCGTTGAAGCTGCAGGTCGCGCCGAAGGCCGTGCCTCTGATGCAGTTCACGCATCTGGCGAAGCAGTCGCCGAATTTCAAACCGGCGAACATCGGCAATTCACCCATGCTCGGCATCTCCAAGCACAATCTCGGTGCCCAGGCCCACATGCCGGTGCCTTCCAAGATCATCACGCTGCCTGCCAAGGGCACGGCAACGAATAACCCGATCAATGGCGGCATCAACAACGGCAAGATGGGCAAGATCACGACCCTGCCTGGCAAGCTCACTGGCAACAGTAATGGCATTGGCGGAAAGGCCACGACCCTGCCCGGCAAGATCAACCCGATCCCTGTCAATGCCAGCAACAACAGCAGCAAGGTCGGCAAGGTCACGACCTTGCCGCCCAGGATTCATAACAACCCGATACGGGTCACCAAACCCATCACGACCAGGCCCATGATGACTAGGCCCATGATGACCACCGCGCCGCGTCGGGTCAGCGGCGGCATGGGCGGCGGAGGTTTCAGCCAGCACTTCGCCTCAAGCCCGTCCCGCAGCTCGTTCGGCGGGTCATTCGGCGGCGGCTTCAGGCGCTGAATAAGGATATCCGGGCAACAAAAAAAGCGGGCAGCGCACATGCTCTGCCCGCTTTCGTTTAAGATGTAATGATCAGGCGACCAGTTTGGCGAACAGGTCCGCGTCGACGTTGCCACCGGAAAGCACGATGACGACGTTCTTTCCCCTGGCATCGATGCGGCCGGCCAACAGTGCGGCGAGGCCGACAGCCCCGCCGGGCTCGACCACCAGCTTCAATTCCCGGTAGGCATATGCCACCGCCGCGCCGACTTCCTCGTCGGATGCGGTCACGCCGTTTGCGAGCAGCTTGCTGTTGATCGAGAAGGTGAGTTCGCCCGGCATCGCCGCCATCAGCGCATCGCAGATGGTGCGGCCGGCGGCGTGATGGGCCTCGCGATGGCCGGCGCGGAGCGACAGGCCGTGATCGTCATAGTCCTTGGGTTCGGCGACAATCACCTGCGCTTGCGGAAATTTTGCCTTCACGGCCGTCGCGACGCCGGCGATCAGTCCGCCGCCGGAGGCCGGCGCTACCACGATATCGGGTACGAGCCCGAGCGCTGTCATGTCCTCGGCGATTTCGCGGCCCGCAGTGCCCTGCCCTGCAATGACGAAGGGATCGTCATACGGCCGGACCAGTGTCGCACCGCGTTTGCCGGCGATGCCGTTGGCGATCGCTTCGCGGTCCTCCTTGTCGCGGTCGTAGAGCACCACCTCCGCGCCATAGCCCTTGGTGCGCTCGCGCTTGGTGATAGGCGAGTCCGCCGGCATCACGATGGTGGCCTGCATGTTGAGGATCTGCGCCGCCGCCGCCACGCCCTGCGCGTGGTTGCCGGAAGAGAAGGCGACCACCCCGCCGCCGCGCTTGTCCTGCGGGATCGAGGCCAGCTTGTTGAAGGCGCCGCGGAACTTGAACGATCCGGTCCGCTGCAGCATTTCGGGCTTCAGAAAGACCTTGGTCCCGACGCGCTCGTTGAGAACGGGGAACGACAACAGCGGCGTCCGCACCGCGAACGGGCCAACTACGCGCGCCGCCGCATCGATATCTGCAGCACCGACCGGTGCCGTTGAGGCTTTTTCCGTCATGCGCACTTTGTATCGCGCAAGCGGACCGGCGGGCAATACAGATTCAGGTGATATCAGGCGGCGAAATGCGGGTCCTCCGCCACAAATTCGGCCAGCTCGCCTTCCGGCTGCAGGGGACCGAGATTGAGGGCATGGTCGACAAATACCCGCGCCGAGGCCTGCCAGGTATGGGCGGCGGCAAATTCCACGCATTCGTTCCGCGAAATCTGCAGCGCCCCCAGGCAGGCCGCGCGCAAATCCTCGTTCAGCACGCCAACCGGCGCCGAGCCGATCACGTCGCGGGGACCGTTGACCGGAAAAGCCGCAACCGGCAGGCCACTGGCCAGCGCTTCCAGCAGCACCAAGCCAAACGTGTCGGTCTTGCTAGGAAACACGAAAACATCGGCCGCCGCATAGATTTCGGCCAGTTCCTCGCCATGCCGCGCGCCAAGGAACACGGCGTCAGGATATTTGCGCTCCAGCGACATCCGGGCCGGCCCATCGCCGACGACGAGCTTGGTGCCGGGCAGATCGAGATCGAGGAAGGCTTCGAGATTCTTCTCTACCGCGACACGGCCGACGCTGAGATATACCGGCATCGGCAGGCAGAGATCGACGCTGCGCGGATGGAATAGCGAGGTATCGACGCCGCGCGACCACAGCACCACGTTGCGAAAGCCACGCAGGCGCAGCTCAGCCGCCAGCGCCGGCGTCGCCGCCATCACTGCCCGGCTCGGCCGGTGGAAGGCACGTAGCGCCCACCAAACCCAGGATTCCGGAATCGGCGAGCGCGCCGAGACATATTCCGGAAACCGGGTGTGAAAGCTCGTGGTGAACGGCAAGCCGCGCTTGCGGCAATAGCGCCGCACCAACAGCCCAATCGGCCCCTCGGTCGCGATATGTATGCTGTCGGGCCTTGCCGCTTCGATCAGTTGTGCGATCTTGCCGGGAAGCGGCAGAGCCAGCCGCAGGTCGGGATAGCTCGGCATCGCAAAGGTGCGAAACGATTGCGGCGTCAGAAAACTCACCTCGACGCCAAGCCCCGTCGCCGCCTCCGCCATCGCGGTCAGCGTCCGCACCACCCCGTTGACCTGGGGATGCCACGCATCGGTCGCGACGAGGATATGCGTCATGCGGCGCGCGCCGCGACGCGGGGAACGGGCACCGCCCTTCGCTGCGGATCGGTCCAGGTGATGATCTCGAACCGGCCGTCCTCGTGCTCGGCGAGCGCGGTGCAGCTTTCCACCCAGTCGCCGCAATTCATGTAGCGGATGCCGTGCTCGTCGCGGATGGTGGCGTAGTGGATGTGGCCGCAGATCACGCCGTCGGCGCCGTGCCGCCGCGCCTCGCCGGCCAGCGTCTGTTCAAACGCGCCGATGTAGTTGACGGCGTTCTTGACCTTCAGCTTCGCCCATTGCGATAGCGACCAATAGGGCACGCCGAACATGCGGCGGAAGAAGTTGACGAGGCGATTCATCTGAATGGCGAAGTCGTAGGCCTTGTCGCCGAGATGGGCGAGCCAGCGCGCGTTCTGCACCACGAGATCGAAGATGTCGCCGTGGATGATGAGATAGCGCTTGCCGTCGACGCCGGTGTGGATGGTGTTTTCCACCACGTCGATGCCGCCGAAATGCGTACCGTAGTAGTTGCGCAGGAACTCGTCGTGATTGCCCGGCACGTAGATGACTTTGGCGCCCTTGCGCGCCTTGCGCAGCATCTTCTGCACGAAGTCGTTATGCGATTGCGGCCAGTACCAGCTCGACTTCAGCGCCCAGCCATCGACGATATCACCGACGAGATAGATGGTGTCGGCGTCGTGGCTTTTGAGGAAGTCCAGCAAACGGTCGGCTTGCGAGCCGCGGGCTCCGAGATGGACGTCGGAGATGAACAAGGTACGAAAGCGCCGCTCGGGGCTCTCTTCGCTCAGGGAGTCACTGCCCATATCTGTGCACCTACCAGATTTCTGTGACAGGGCGATGACTGTTCACGCGACCTATAGCCCCACGAGAATCAATGCCGCGCCCTTGGCTCTCGCGGATAGCAGCGCGATGCGACAGGCAAGCGACACGGCCTCCGCAACATCTTCTCGTCGTCCCTGCGAGCGGAAGGGACGCATAACCACCGATGCTTATTGTTGGAGAAGATAACGAGCCGCTTGCTTCAATTGACAAGCCGCGGCGTATGGTCCCTGCGTTCGCAGGGATGACAGTTCAGCTAGTAAAACTTATGAAAATGGTGGATCGGGCCGTGACCGCGGCCGACGCTGAAGCGATCTGCCGCCGCAATCGCAGCGCTGACCCACGCCTTGGCGTTACGCACGGCGGTTTCCATGTCCCCGCCTTTCGCGAGCTCCGCTGCAATCGCCGAGGACAATGAGCAGCCGGTGCCATGGGTATTTTTCGTCGCAATGCGCGGCGCGGCCAGCGCGATGGTGCCGCTCGTGCCGATCAGATAGTCGACGCATTCGGCGCCCTCCCCGTGGCCGCCCTTGATCAGCACCGCCTTGCAGCCCATGGCCAGCAATCGCCTGCCCTGGCTTTCGACGGCGGCCTCACCCGCAGCCACCGGTTCGTCGAGCAGCGCGGCGGCCTCAGGCAAATTGGGCGTAATGACCGAAGCAAGCGGAATGAGTTTTGTCCTGAGCGACTCGACCGCTTCTGCAGCCAGCAGCCGATCGCCGGAGGTTGCGACCATCACGGGATCGAGCACGACATGATGCGGCGACCAGCGCTTGAGACCGGCGACGATGGCGTCGATAACCGATGGCTGCGCCACCATGCCGATCTTGACTGCTCCGACGTCGAGATCGGAAAACACCGCATCGATCTGCGCGGTCACGAACTCCGCCGGCACCTGATGGATGCCGCTGACGCCTTCGGTATTCTGTGCGGTCAGCGCCGTGATGACGGAGGCGCCGTAGACGCCGAGCGCGGCAAACGTCTTCAGGTCGGCCTGGATACCGGCGCCGCCAGAGGAATCGGAGCCGGCGATGGTCAGCGCGATCGGCGCCGTCATCGCAAACCTCATGCAAGTCGTAGGTTGAAGGCCATGGAATGTCCTACCGCGCCATGGCATGGCCAGCAAGCTGGCTTGCCATTATCAGCGGTTTTGGCCTATTGGGACCAACCAATT
This sequence comes from Bradyrhizobium sp. sGM-13, assembly GCF_018398875.1. Lineage (GTDB taxonomy): Bacteria > Pseudomonadota > Alphaproteobacteria > Rhizobiales > Xanthobacteraceae > Bradyrhizobium. The sequence continues at coordinate 128,862 of NZ_JAGWDK010000001.1, forward strand.
CGGAGAAGACAGCGATGGTTCCCTTCTTTGTCCAGTTCAAATGCAAACTCGGCCAATCCTATGCCGTCGCCAATGCGCTCGCGGAGGCCGAGATCGCCTCGGAGATCTATTCCACTGCCGGCGACTACGATCTGCTGGTCAAGTTCTACGTCGATAAGGACACCGACATCGGCCATTTCGTCAACGAGAAGGTGCAGGTGATCCCGGGGATCCAGGACACCCACACCATCATCACCTTCAAGGCGTTCGGCACGGGTTAGGTATCGGCTCGTCTTCCCGCCTCCATCGCCGAAATCCTCGCCCGGCGGATGGCTGGATGGTTTTGGGCGCAGGCCGCACCGCTTCAGCCTCCCCCGATCGCGGGGCTTCTCACCGCAGTGCATGGTTAACGACGTTAACCATGGCATGCTTTTGCCATAAGGGGATCATCCTACCGCCTTGATATTTTTGATTATCTAGGGCGTCGTCAATCGGAAGTTCCGCGGCGGGGACGGTCCGAGGGGAAACGGTCGCGAGTACCACCATGGGGACGCTGTACGATTTGCTCGGAGCGCTTCCGAGTGATGACGCCGAGGAATTGCGGAAGGCATTCCGCAAGGCCGCGAAGGCGACCCATCCCGATATCAATCCCGACAATCCCGACGCCGCGCTGAGGTTCAGAGAACTCGTGCGCGCCTATGACATCCTGACCGACACCGAGCAGCGCGCGACCTACGATAAGTTGCTCGCCATTGCGCTGCAGCCGCCTGCCACGAAGGCAATCCAGACATATGAGACCGTACGAAAGGTCGCCTCCAATACGATGGCGGCAACGGTCATTTCCGCGGTGCTGGTCGGCGGCTACACCGTGTTCGGATTATTTTCAAAAACGCCGGGCGCCGCCGAAATACTGGCCGACAGAACCGCCGGCGGCGTGCAGGAAGTTGCGGCCGTGCAGCCCGACACTCCAGCGCAGGACGAACTGCGCATCCAGCGCGGTGGAGAGGCTTTAGCCAGCGGAGCGGTCGCGCTCGCCTCCACAGCAGCCAAGGAATCGGGCGCCGCCCCCATCAGCCGCTTCGAGCCCGTCCCGGCGTTCGCCACGTACAATCTGGGCGTTCAATATTATCCGCGCTTCGCCACCGCCTATTTCGATCGCGGCGTCGTGCTGTACCGGATGGGCGATTTCGATCAATCGTTCGCCGACGTTGCGTCGGCCAAACGTCCCGCGGATTTGAAACGGACCAAAACTGCCACGCCCGTGCCGCGCAAGCCATTGATGATCGTGCCCACCCTGCCGGAACGGCGCGAGGCGATCCCCGCGGCCATTACGCCCTGACGACGCACGAACCTATTTTCTGTCACGACTTTTCTGCGTTCTCCTTCTTCGGACGCGGCGGTCCCTCGACCGGCGGCAGCGACTTGATATACTCTGCGATGGCATCGCGATCTTCCGGCGGCAATTGCGACGTGTTCTTGATCACGCGCGCCATAGATCCGCCTGCAGTGTCGCCATCGAGCGTTTGCCCGGTTTCGAGGAAGTAGGCGATATCCTTCGCACTCCACTCGGCCAATCTTTTCTGGGTGATGTTGGGTACCCAGCCCTCTCCTTCCGGATTGGGCCCGCCTGCGAAGCGTTGCGCTGCGACGATACCGCCGAGGAAATTGCGCGGGCTGTGACACTCGGCGCAATGGCCCATACCGTTGACGAGGTAAGCCCCGCGATTCCACGACGCCGAATGTGAGGCATCGGCTACGTGAGGCTTTCCATCCATGAACAACCATTTCCAGACTCCGATATTGCGACGGATATTGAATGGAAACGGCACGTCGTGATCGCGCGTCTTGCCGCTTACCGGCGCAAGCGTCTTCAGATAGGCAAAGAGATCACGAACGTCATCGACGGTAGCGTTCTGGTAGGACGTATACGGAAAGGCCGGAAAATAATGCACGCCGTCCGGCGACGTCCCTTTGAGCACTGCGGTCACAAAATCCGCCTCGCTCCACCGGCCAATACCGTAGGTCGGATCAGGCGAGATGTTGGGAACGTAGAACGTCCCGAACGGAGACGGCATTGCTAACCCGCCACCGAGCTTCAGCCGATCGGGCTGGTTGGGAACGGCATGGCAGGAGGAACAGCCTCCGGCGTTGAACGTTGCAACGCCGTTGGCAAGGTTCGGCGTGCGAGGAGGAAGCGAGGCTGGAGCAACGACCGCCGGGATCGTCAGCCACCAGAAGACACCGGCCCCGGCGACACCAGCCAAAATCAAGCCAAGGAGAATTCGTCGCAGCATTCACTGATCCGTAGTCAGGGAGTCCTAAACTCAACAACCAGTATGGACGCACTTTGCGCCATAGGCTTCTGCGAAATTTCGAACCTTTGTCTGCATCTCGGGAATAAATTCGGAAAGGCGTTGTTTTGAGGCTGACATCGCCGTTTTGACGTCCACAGGGAGAAACACCATGTCGAACAAGACCATGCTTGTCACCCTTGCGCTGGGGATTGCTTTTGCAGGGCCCGCTCTTGCCGACAAGATGAAGGCGACCCTCGACGGCAAGTCCCAGGTGCCGCCCAGCACCAGCGCGGCCACCGGTACCGCCGACATCGACTACGATCCCGCGAGCAAGAAGCTGAGCTGGAAACTGAGCTATTCCGGCCTGTCCGGCCCTGCCACCGCCGCACATTTCCACGGGCCCGCGGAAGCCGGCAAGAATGCCGGTGTCGCTGTCGCCGTCCCCAATGCGACGTCGAGCCCGGTCGAGGGCAGCGCGACGTTGACCGATGCGCAGGCCGCCGACCTCGTGGCCGGCAGGTACTACATCAACATTCACACCGCAGCCAATCCGGGCGGCGAAATCCGCGGCCAGGTGACCAAATAAATCAAGTCACCAAGTAGATTCGGTGACGAAGCAGGTAAGTTCGAACGCGAGTAGACGAACGGGCTGACGCCAAAGGGCGGACACTTCGCGGCGTCCGCCCTTTTTCGAGGCCAGAGCATGATCCGGAAAAATGTGTAGCGGTTTTCCATCGCGACAAACGCGGAACGCGTTTGCGCGGAGATCATGCACAAAGTTAGAATGCGATCAGCCCTTCTTGATCCGATATGTTTCGTGGCAACCACCGCACTGCTTGCCGATGACAGGCAGTTCCGCCTTTAACGTGTCGAGATTCTTGATCTTGCCTTTGGCATCGGCGACGACCTTGGCGAAGCTCTTAATTTGGGACTCGAAGCCAGCCTTGTCTTCCCAGACTTTCGGCGAGGCATCGTAATCACCCTCCATCTTGAGACCTTTCATGCTCTCGGGGAACAGCGTCGGAAGGCTCTTGGCGGTGTCTTCGAACTGAGCCAGCGCGGCATTGACAGTCGACTGGTCGTAGGGCTTTTCGCCCTTGACCATCGCCGACAATGCGCCTGCGTTCTTGCCATTGTCCTTCATCATGGCCTGGGTCCGCTTGACCTGATCCTGCTGTGCAACGACCGCACCGGCACTGAATGCAAGCACAGCTGCGACGACGACGATCCGCTTCATTGGCTAAATCCCCTCCGATTCGGGTTTGTACCGGCCCCAAGATGGTGCGGACCGGCTCTTTGCAAACACCGCAGGCGGCGCATCATTCCGCATGCGACAAAATATCAGAGATTATGCCGTTTCTGTGCCTCGCGAATTGCGATCCAGACCCGTTCGGCCGTGGCCGGCATGTCGATGTGATCGATCTTGTACTCGCGCCACAGACCCTCGATGATCGCGTTGACCACCGCGGGGCAAGAGCCGATCGCGCCCGCCTCGCCTGCGCCCTTGACGCCGAGCGGATTGGTCGTGCACGGCACATTGTGCGTTTCGAAATGGAATGATGGGCCGTCGGAGGCCCGCGGCACAGCATAATCCATGAAAGTGCCGGTGACGAGTTGGCCGTCGGTTGCGCTATAGACGGCGTGCTCCATCAAGGCTTGACCAATGCCCTGCATCGCCCCGCCATGCACCTGACCGGCGAGCAGCAACGGGTTGAGCGTGACCCCGAAATCGTCGACGATGACATAGTTGACGATTCTAATGATGCCGGTGGCGGGATCGATCTCGACTTCGGCGAGATGCGTGCCGTTCGGGTAGGTGCCGTCGGCCTGCGCAAACGTCGCGCTCGCATTCAGTTTCGACGGATCGACGCCTGGCCGTTTCGCGAGGTCTGCAAAACTGATCGAGCGATCGGTGCCGGCGATGCGCACGACACCATTGCTGATCTCGAGGTCGCCGGCGCTGGTCTCCAGCGCTTCGGCCGCGATCTCCTTCAGCTTGTTGCCGAGTTCGCGCGTGGCGCGCTCGACGCTGACGCCGCCCGTCGGAATCGAAGAAGAGCCGCCGGTGCCGAGCCCGGTGGCGATCTTGTCGGTGTCGCCCTGCAAGACATGAACACGCTCGGGCGGCACGCCGAACTGCTCGGCAACGAGCTGCGCATAGGCAGTCTGGTGGCCCTGCCCGCTCGACTGTGTGCCGATCAGGACGTTGATGTCGCCGTTGGGATCGAGCGCGACGTTGGCGGTCTCCTCGCCCATCGTGCCGCAGATCTCGACATAGCAGGACATGCCGATGCCGCGCACGAGACCTTGCTTCTTCGCCGCCTTGGCGCGCTTCGGAAATTCCTTCCAGTTGGCGACTTCCATCGCGCGCTTCATATGCGCGGTGAAGTCGCCGGAATCGTAGACCTTTCCGGTCGCGGTCTTGTAGGGCATCGCCTTCGGCGGAATGAAGTTCTTGCGCCGGATCGCATCCGGCGTCATCCCGAGCTTTCGCGCGGCCGCATCGACCAGACGTTCGACCACATAGGCCGCTTCGGGGCGCCCGGCGCCGCGATAGGCGTCGACCGGCACGGTATTGGTGAACACGGTGCGGACGCGGCAGTGGAAGGCCTGGATGTCGTAGAGCCCGGGCAGCATGCCGGCGCCGCCATGCGGGATGTAGGGCCCAAAGGTCGAGAGATAGGCGCCCATGTCGCCCATCAGATCGACGTCCATGCCGAGGAATTTGCCGTCCTCGGCCAACGCCATCTTCGCGGTCGTGACGTTATCGCGGCCCTGCGCGTCGCCCATGAAGTGATCGGAGCGATCCGCGGTCCATTTGATGGTCTTGCGCAGCTTGCGCGCCGCTACCGAAATCAGCGCATATTCGCGGTAGGGAAACAGCTTTGTGCCGAAGCCGCCGCCGACGTCGGGACAGATCACCCGCATCTTTTCCATCGGAATCTTCAGCACCATCCCGCACAGGATTTCGCGCAGGCGATGGCTGCCCTGGCTGCCGATGGTCAGCGTCAGATGATCGCGCTTGGCGTCGTATTCGGCGACCGCGGCGCGCGTCTCCATGAAGTTGGTGATGACGCGCGGGTTGACGATCGATATCTCGGCGATCGCATGCGCCTTGGCAAAGGCGGCCTCAGCCGCCTTCTTGTCGCCGATCGACACGTCGAACAGCACGTTCCCGGGCTTGTCAGGCCAGACCAGCGGCGCGTCTTTCTTCACGGCGTTGACGACGCCGACCACGGACGGAAGCGGCGTCCAGTTGACGTCAATCGCCTCAATCGCGTCACGCGCCTGGTCGATGGTGTCGGCGACCACGAAGGCGACAGCGTCGCCGACATGGCGCACCTCGTCCTTGGGAAGAATCGGATAGGGCGGGCCGGTGAACGGATCGACTTCCAGGTTGAACAGGCACGGCAGGTCGCCGAGATCCCTGACGTCGTCGGCGGTCAAGATCGCCGCTACGCCCGGCATCCCGCGGGCCTTGGTGACGTTGAGGGTGAATTTCGCGTGCGCATGCGGCGAGCGCAGCATCAGCGCGTGCAACGCCGGCTGTGGCGAATGGTCGTCGGTATAGCGGCCCTTGCCGCGAATGAGCGCGTCGTCTTCCTTGCGAAGAACGCTTTGACCGACGCCGAACTTGATGGGAGCTGCCATCGTATCTCCAATTGCCGCTAGCGCGTGATGAGTTTTCCTGGAAACGTCACCGCACTCACTTTTGTTTTGAGCATGATCCTTTCGGAGAACCCGGTACCCGCGTTTCCGGATCACGCACCTGGAAGCGTTCTATATTGCAGCGGTTCGCGAGCCAGCGCAAACCCGCTTTTAGCGGCGACTACTATTCCAGCGGCCGGATTTTCCGCACCTGCACAACAAGAAAACTTGATGACGTCCGACTCACAATGCCGGCGTTTTTCCGGCGGCAGACGCGAACCTGCGCCAATGCAGCCACCGCGCGATTTCTAGAAAATTTCTTTTATTCACAGAAGTTTAGCCCCGGGATTGGCGGTCGCGGAGCAGCACAAATAGCCACCCTCTGCCAAACAGCAGCAGGATCAAGACCCCGTACACGAATGCACCAGCCACGATCAGCAGCAGTAGCGAGGTCTCGTCGCGGAAGATGTGCATTTGCGCGAAGTAGAAACTAGCGAATCGCGCGGTGGCCCACAGCGCGGCGCTGAGCACAATACCGGCCGCGGCGAACTTGGCGAGCGACGTCATCCAGGCGCGGTCGAGCTCGAGGTAGCCCGCCCGCACCGCGAAGGCGAGCACCAGCAAAAGATTGACCCAAGCCCCAATGGCGGTGGCGAGCGCCAGGCCGATTTGCGCCAGCGCGCCCATCAGCCCGACCTTCAGCGCGACGTTGACGGCAACGCCGGTTAGCGCCGCCTTGACCGGCGTCGCGGTGTCATGACGGGCATAGAAGGTTGCTACCGCACTACGGATGGTCACGAACGGGATGAGTCCGATTGCGTAAGCGGCCAGCGTGGCGCCGGCAGCCACCGCGTCCGCGTTCGAGAACGCGCCGCGCGCAAACATCGCGCGCATGATCACGTCAGGCACGGTGAGGAAGGCGGCGACGAAGGGCACCGAAAACAGCAGCGAGAATTCGAACGCCCGCCGCTGCGCGGCGGATGCACCGGTGATATCGTTCGCCGCGAGGCGCCGCGACATTTCCGGCAGCAGCACGGTGCCGATCGCGATTCCGATCACGCCGATCGGCAACTGGTTGAGACGGTCGGCGTAGTACAACGCCGAAAGCGCACCCGCCGGCAGAAAGGTCGCGATGATCGTATCGGCGAATAACGCGATCTGCGTTCCCATCGAGCCGATGGTCGCAGGCCCCAGCGCCCGGAAGAACGCGCGCACGTCTTCGTCGAATTTGATCGAAGCGAATTTCGGCAGGATGCCGGTCTTTGCCGCGTCACCCGCCAGCAGCAGGAACTCGAGGATGCCGGCGAGCAAAACGCCCCATGCCGCGGCGTAGCCCGTGCCCGGAAAGAACGCCGCCAGCGCCAGCGTCGCCATCATCGACAGATTGAGGAAGATCGGCGCGGCGGCAGCGCTGGCGAAGCGATGCATCACGTTGAGCATGCCGCCGTACAGCGTCACCAGCGTGATCAGCAGCAAATACGGAAACGTGATCCGCGTCAGCGAAATCGCCAGCTCGCCACGCGCCGGATCGTCCTTGAACCCCGGCGCGAGAATGGCGATCACCTCCGGCATGAACCACCACGCCAGGACGAGCAGGATCACCTGCACGGCAAACAGCAGCGTGAAGATGCGGTCGGCGAATAGCCGCGCCGAGGCTTCACCCTTGCCGTGCAGATGCGCGTAAGCCGGCACGAAGGCAGCGTTGAAGGCACCTTCGGCGAAGATAGCGCGAAAATGATTGGGCAGCCGCAGCGCCACGAAAAACGCGTCCGCGACGGGGCCTGCGCCGAGAATCGCGGCAAGCATGATATCGCGCGCGAATCCGGTCAGCCGCGAAAGCAGCGTATAACCGCCGACGGTGAAGATGCGTCCGAGCATGCGCTGCTTCTAGCGCATATTCGCAAAGCGGGGAAATCAGTTCGCTAGCAGTTTAGCCATGATGTTGACCGAAACCGGCCACCACTTTGCCGACGCGGCCCTTCGGGTCGGGATCACGCCTGAAGCGCGCCGCGTACCGCCTTGATGACCCGCTCCTGCGTCGGCTCGTCGAGATAGGCATGTATCGGCAGGCTGATGACGTCGGCGGACAGGCTCTCGCATACCGGCAGTCCGCCATCCGCGACCGGGAAATCGCGATAGGCGGTCTGCTGATGCATCGATTTCGTGTAGTAGATCGCGGTCGGAATCCCCTGCGCCCTCAAGTCGGCAGCGAAGCGATCACGGTCCGTGCCTTTGGGCAGGCGGATCGTATAGCACGCCCAGATCGAACTGCAGCCGCTGGCAAGACGCGGCACCGTCACGACATTGCCGAGGCCCCTTGCATAGCGCTCCGCGACCACATTGCGCGCCGCGATCTCGTCCTCGAAGATTTTCAGCTTCTCGATCAGAATCGCAGCCTGCATGGTGTCGAGCCGCGCGGTAAGCCCGATACGGACATTGTCGTATTTGTCCGAGCCCTGGCCGTGGATGCGGATACTGCGCAGCGTTTCGGCCAGCGCATCGTCGTCGGTGAAGATCGCGCCGCCGTCGCCGAAGCAGCCGAGCGGCTTTGCGGGAAAGAAGCTGGTGGTGGTCGCCAGACCGAAGGTGCCGAGCCGGCGGCGCTTGTAGCTGGCGCCAAAGCTCTGGGCGGCGTCGTTGAGCACGAACAGGCCCTCGGCTTCCGCGACGGCGCTGATCGCGTCCTGGTCGGCCGGCTGTCCGAACAGGTCGACCGGAATGATGGCGCGCGGATTCAGGCCACGCTGCCGCGCCGTCACGATGCCGCGCTTGAGTGAGCCGGGGTCGATGTTGAAGGTTACCTCATCGACATCGACGAAGACGGGCGTGGCACCGGTCAGCACCACCACCTCGCCGGTCGCGCAAAAAGTGAAGGACGGACACAGCACGGCATCGCCTGGGCCGATATTTTTCGCCATCAGCACCATCAGCAGCGCGTCGGTGCCGCTGGCGCAGCTCACCACATGCTTGGCGCCGCAAAATTTCGCGAGCGCGGCTTCCAGCTCAGTGACCTCCGGTCCATTGATGAACTGGCAGTGATCGAGCACGCGGGCAACGGCCTCATCGATCGATTTGCCGAGCCGGCGGCGCTGCGCAGCGATATCAGCGAAGGGAACGGGTTCTGAACGCATGTGCTGGTTCATGGAGCCTTGCTCGGTTCTGGAAGGAATTCAGCCGGCGATACGGCGCGGTCCCTTGCGCGCGGCGGAAGCCGCGGGCTTGGCGGGCTGCTCGAGGCAGCGAATAGCGATTTCAAGACTGGCGACGCCCTCGTCGCCGGAAACCGCCGGCATATTGCCGGTGCGGACGGCATCGAAGAATGCGATCAGCTCGGCGCGCAGCGGTTCATCATGGCCAACCGGCAGATGCCGCATCGAGTAGCTGCCGTCGGGCTTGAAGCCGAAGCACTCGGTCACCTGCCGTGTCAAAAGATCGCCCATCACATATTTGCCGCGGGTTGCGACCGTAACGCTGCGCGCCTTGAACGGGGTCAGCCAGTTGGTGTTGATATGGGCAAGCACGCCGGAGGCGGTGCGGAATTGCAGGAGCGCTATGTCCTCGCGCTCGGCAACCGCGCTGGAAAGCTGCGGCTGCACCTCGACGATATCGGACTCGGTGAACCAGCGGATCAGGTCGATATCGTGGACAGCGAGATCGATCACGACGCCGACATTGGACATCCGCGGCGGAAACGGTCCGACGCGGGTGATGCCGATCGAAAGAATGTCCTCACCCGAGATCGCCTGCTTGATCGCGGCGACCGCCGGATTGAAGCGCTCGACATGGCCGACCATCAGCGTCACGCCGGCACTACGCGCCGCATTGACGATGTCCTGCCCTTCCTCGACGGTCGAGGCCACCGGCTTCTCGACCAGGAGGTGGATGTTGCGGGTGATGCAGGCGAGCGCAATCTCGTGATGGAGATGGGTCGGCGCCGCGATCGTAATGGCATCGACGCCCTCGTCAAACAGCTCGTCGAGTTCGGCGAACGCACGGCAGCCGGAGAGCGCGGTGGCGCGCGCGCGGTGTTCGGGCAACGGATCGACAATGCCGACCAGCGTCACGCCGGGCAGACCGGCCAGCACGCGGGCATGGTTACTCCCCATCACACCCGCCCCGACCACGCCGACGCGCAAGCCGCGTTTTGTGTCGGCCTTCGCTTCGAATGCGGCCCCTTTGGAACTCATGATTTGTCGACCCCAAGCAGATTCCAGGCAGAATTGCGCCGGTAAGTGTCCCCGGCGGTTCTCTAGCACGCCATCACAGATGTGGCGAACGCGATCGACGGTTTTCAGACACGTTTTGATTCAAAGAATTACAACCGCGGGCCCGGTAAAACTACGGTCGGCTCAACTGCGCTGGTAGTCGTCCTCGATGCGGATGATGTCGTCCTCACCTAGATAACTCCCGGTCTGGACCTCGATCAGTTCGAGCTGGATCTTGCCCGGATTTTCCAGCCGGTGCACCGCGCCGATCGGGATGTAGATCGATTCGTTCTCGTGCACGGTCTTGACCAGTTCGTTGACGGTCACCTGCGCCGTTCCGCGCACCACGATCCAGTGCTCGGATCGATGATGGTGTTTCTGCAGCGACAGCCGCCCGCCCGGCTTCACGATGATGCGCTTGACCTGATGCCGATCGCCATTGTCGACCGACTGATAGGATCCCCAGGGCCGATGCACCCTGATGTGGTCTTCCGTCACCTGCGGCGCCACTGTCTTCAGTTTTGCGACCAGCCGCTTCAGCCCGTTGGCGTCCTTCTGCCGGCTCACCAGCACGGCGTCCTGGGTGGCGACCACCACGAGGTCGTCGACGCCTTCGAGCGCGACCAGCGCGCGATCGGTCGATACGTTGCAATTGCGCGAATCCTCAAACACGGCTACGCCGCGCGCCGCGTTGCCCTCGCCGTCCTTGCCGGACAATTCCCACACCGCATGCCAGGAGCCGACATCGGACCAGCCGCACGCGACCGGCACGACCGCGGCACGCGAGGTCTTCTCCATCACCGCATAGTCGATCGAGATCGATTTCGCCGATCCGAACGCGGCCTCGTCGAGCTTGACGAAGCCGAGATCGGTGCCCGCCTTCGTCACTGCATCGGTGACGGCTTGGACGCTGTCCGCATCAACCTTGCCGTACTCATCCGACAGCACGGCGGCGCGGAACATGAAGTTGCCGCTGTTCCACAGATAGCCTGACTTGACGTAATCGGCCGCGGTTGCCGGATCGGGCTTCTCGACGAACTTCGCGACTGCGCGAACCTTGCCGGAAATGACCTCGCCGGGATTGATGTAGCCATATTCGGTGGCGGCGCGTTCGGGCTGCACGCCGAACGTCACGATGTGCCCGGCTTCCGCGGCAGCCAGCCCCTCGCGGCAGGCGGCGAGGAAAGCGGGCGTGTCGCGCACCACGTGGTCGGCGGCGAGCGCCAGCACGATGGCATCCTTGTCGCGCGCCTGCGCAAAGGCGGCGCCGGCCGCGATCGCAGGCCCGGAATCGCGCCGCATCGGTTCGAGAAGCACGTCAGCTTCCAGTCCGATCTCCGCCAGTTGCTCGAGCACCATGAAGCGATAGGCGTTGTTGGTGATGATGACGGGCCGTTCGAACAGGCCAGCATCCGAAACCCGCAACAGCGTATCCTGGAACGTCGAACGCGCGCCGAACAGGGAGAGGAACTGCTTGGGATGAACCGCGCGCGAGGCCGGCCACAGCCGCGTTCCCGCGCCGCCGCACATGATGAGAGGAATAATTCGTCGGTTCATCGGCGCCTCAAACCTTATGGTAGTCGCGATACCAGGCAACGAAGGCGCGAAGCCCTTCCTCGATCGAAGTCTGCGGCCTGAAGCCGGTGTCGCGCATCAGTTCGGTTACGTCGGCAAAAGTCTCGGTCACATCTCCGGGCTGCATCGGCAGCATCTCCTTGACCGCCGCGCGGCCCAATTCCCGCTCGAGAACCGCCACCACATGGGTCAGCTCTTCCGGATGATTATTGCCGACGTTGTAAATTTTTGCCGGCGCCCCGGCGCCCTGCCCGCCGTCGCGCGGGGCCTGGTCGATCAGTCGCAGTACGGCGCGCGTCACGTCCTCGATATAGGTAAAGTCGCGTCGCATCCTGCCATGGTTGAAGAGCCTGATCGGGGTACCCTCCACGATCGCCTTGGTAAACAGGTAAACCGCCATGTCGGGCCGTCCCCATGGCCCATAGATGGTGAAGAACCGCAGGCCTGTTACCGGAAGACGGTAGAGATGGCTGTAGGAATGCGCGATCAGCTCATTGGCCTTCTTGGTGGCGGCATAGAGGCTGATCGGATGATCGGTTTTGTCCTCCACCGAAAATGGCATTTTGGCATTGGCGCCGTAGACCGATGAGGACGAGGCATAGACCAGATGGCCGCATCCATAATGCCGGCAGCCTTCCAGCACGTTGACGAAGCCTGCGAGATTGGCATCGACATAGGCGTGCGGATGATCGATCGAATAACGCACGCCAGGCTGTGCTGCGAGATGCACCACGCTTGGAAAGCGGTGTTTGGCGAACAGGCGTTCCATTGACGCGCGATCGGCGAGATCGATCTGCTGGAATGCAAAACCCTGCTCCCCACGCAGGATATCGAGCCGCGCCCGTTTCAGCGCCGGATCGTAATAGTCGTTGAGATTGTCGAGGCCGACCACGGCGCGGCCTTCGGCCACCAGCCGGCGCGCAACGTGGAAGCCGATGAAACCCGCAGCTCCGGTGACCAATATGGGTTGATCCGGCATCGTATCCTTGGAAGGCGCCGCTCAATGGCGGAAATTTCTGTCGCTAGGCCTCTTTACCTGCGTTGCCGAGGCCACCGCAACACCTACCAGCCCCGCTATTGCCAGATCGGCCCGAAAACCATACCAAGGCGCCGAATTGCACCGCTTTTTGCACCCTCTCCTCAAACCCGGCACGGGCGAGATGCGCCGAATCCTGCTTTCGACATTGAAGATACTGGTTTCGGCGGCGCTCTTGTATTTCTCGTTGCGCAAGGTGGACCTCGCCGACCTCGCGGCCCGCATCGACGTTTCCAGCCTCGGCTGGCTCGGCGTGGCGATTGCCGTGACGTTCCTGCAGATATTCGTCGGCGTGTTGCGATGGCGCGAGATCGGTGCGGAATGCGGCGCTCCGCTGCCGACCCGGCAGGCGATGCGCTTCAACGTGATCGGGATGTTCTTCAACCAGACGCTACCGTCCTCGATCGGCGGCGATGCGGTCAGACTATGGCTCGTCGCGCGCAACGGCGCCGGCTGGCGGGCGGCGACCTATTCCATCTTCGTCGATCGTGCCATCGGCCTGATCGCGCTCGCGGTCGTCATTGTTGCGAGCCTGCCGTGGAGCTATCGGCTGATCACCGATCCCCATGGCAGGTCGGCGCTGCTGTTCGTCGATTTCGCAGCGCTTGCCGGTGGCCTCGGATTTCTCCTGCTCGGCAGGCTGCCGTGGCCGTGGCTGAAGCACTGGTGGGGCACCCATCACATCCACGCCTGCTCGGTGATCGCCAATCGCGTGCTGTTCAGCCGCACCCACGGCCCGAAAGTCGCGGTGCTGTCGTTGCTCGTACACGTGCTCGCCGTCGTGATCGCCTGGTGCGTGGTGCAGTCGATCGCAGCCCCTGTAGTGTTCGGCCAGATTTTCCAGCTTGTTCCGCCCGTCATGCTGATCACGATGCTGCCGATTTCGATTGCCGGCTGGGGCGTCCGCGAAGCCACTATGGGGCTGGCGTTCGGGTATGCCGGCCTGATGGCCAACGAGGGCGTCAACATTTCTCTGCTCTATGGCGCGGTGTCCTTCGTAGTCGGTTTGATCGGCGGACTCGTCTGGATCTTGAGCGCCGAGAAGGCCGCGCAGGGCACGGCGCCCATTGAAGTTCCCAAATAATCTTCGAGCGGCTCCCGGCGCAAACAGAATGGCCAATTCGCAACTACTGTTGTCGTTTGCCGCCGCGGTGCTGGCGGCGCTCTTGTCAGCCGTCCTGACATGGGCGCTCCGGCCTCTGCTTTTGCGGATAGCGCTGGCAAAACCGAACGCGCGTTCTTCCCACCGGATTCCGACGCCGCAGGGCGCGGGCATCGCGGTGATCATGGCCACGCTGATCACGACTGTTGCGGTCATCGTGTTTGCCGGGGCTGCGGAGATGAAGATTCCCGTCGCTGTATTTGCCGCGACGTTGTTCATTGGGGCCGTGGGCATCGCCGATGACGTCAAATCGATTCCCGTTCTGCCGCGACTGTTGCTGCAGGGGCTTGCTGTCGCCGCAGTGATCCTGGCCGCGCCCGAAAATCTGAGGATCGTTCCCGCCTGCCCGCTTTGGCTCGAGCGCGGCCTCCTGATCCTCGCAGGCCTATGGTTCGTGAACCTCGTCAATTTCATGGACGGATTGGACCTGATGACGGTCGCCGAGATCGTGCCCATCACCGGCGCACTCGTTCTGCTCGGCTGGCTCGGCGGACTTCCGGCATCAACGACGGTCGCCGCCGCAGCGCTGTTCGGCGCGATGCTCGGCTTCGCGCCCTTCAACCGGCCGGTAGCAAAAATCTTTCTCGGGGACGTCGGCAGCCTGCCGATCGGCCTGTTGGCCGGCTGGTGTCTCTTGCAGCTCGCCTGGCACCAGCAAGTGGCAGCGGCGCTGCTGTTGCCGCTCTATTATCTCGCCGATGCGACCGTCACGCTGCTGCGGCGCGTCGCGCGGCGCGAGCCGTTCTGGGCCGCGCATCGCACCCACTTCTATCAGCGCGCCACCGACAACGGCTTTTCGGTATCACGCGTGGTGAGCGAAGTGTTCGCGCTCAACCTCGTGCTGGCCGCATTGGCAATCGGGTCGGCCATGACCTCGTCGTCTACGATAACTGGCCTGCTACTCGGTGCTGGAGGCGCCGCGACGGCGCTCTTGATGCACCGTTTCTCATGCCGGCAACCGTCTCGCGTCTGATCCAGCTACTTCTGCGCGAGCTCGCGGATGAGGCCGCAATAGTCGGCCATGGCGATTTCAAAATCAAAGCGCCTGGAGATTTCAGCCGCGCGTTCGGCCCGCTGGGTGTCGTCGGTCTGGGCGGCGTGACTGACCGTTTTCGCCAGTTCGTCGGCGTTGCCAGGCTCCACCACCCAGCCGACATCGTGCTCGACGACCGTCAGCGCCGCCTCGGCATCCGCTTCGGAAACCAGGATCACCGGACGGCCGATCGCCAGCAGATTGTAGAACCGGCTGGGCACCGACACGCCGGCGACGTTCCTGCGGTAGGGAATGATCCAGGCGTCCGCCGCCGAAAGAAACGCCTCTAGCTGCTCCTCCTCGACGCGATCGACCAGGGTAACGTTCGGGAGCTTTGCCTCGGCCTGCATGGCCTTCAACTGGTCGAACCCGATCCCCCAGCCCGACAGCAGGAAGTGTATATCCTTGTCGTCGCGCAACAGGCGCGCCGCTTCGAACACGATGACGGGATCGTGGGTAAAGCCGAGATTGCCTGACAGTCCGACGACGAAGCGGGCGGAAAGCGGCCGGCGGTACGGATTGTCCGAGTCGATCGCGCGAACGCCACGCGCAAGTGTCGCCCAGTTCGGAATGAAGCGGATCTTGTCACTTGTCATTCCGCCATAGCGCAGCAGCAGCTTCTCGGTGTCGCGGCCGATGATGACGACGGCGTCGAGCGCGCGAAACATCGGCGCGTTCAGGGCGCGCATCGCCTTCGCCACGATCGACTGCGGCTTCAGCAGGCCGGCCATGACAAGGACATCGGGATAGAGATCGTGCATGATCAGCGCCGATCTCGCGCCTTTCAATTTGGCCGCGGCGGCAAAAGCGTAAGGCAGCATGAAGGGGGCCGGCACCGTCAGTGTGACGTCGCCGCGCCGCAACCTCGCCAGCAGCACGAAAAACATCCGGACCGTGAACAGCAATTCGGCCATGGCGCGCCTTCCCAGCGCGCCCTTGCCCGGCATCCAGTTCCTGACCTCGACGACCTCAGGCTTGCCCGCTTGCGCCGATACCGCGGAGCCCGCCGTTCCCGACAGCACCAGCACCTTGGCCTGCTGCGCCACGTGGTCGGAAATCGCGGCCATGATCGCCGCCGTCGTGCTCGGATCGGGCGGATAATGCTGGCTGACGACGACGACTTTTCCGGACTTCTGCATCATGGCTTCCGAAGGGCACGAATGGCCGCGGCGACCGACCGGGCGAGGCAGCAAAAAATCAGGCGGCGTTCGATCCGAATTCCGGCACGGCATCCTTGAGCACCGCGCGGATGGTGGAGCGGTCATCCCGCGCGATTGCATCCTCCAGCGCCGCAAGCCATTTTCGCAAGGTCTGCATCGGCGGCTCATTCGGCTTCGCCGCCATGATGCCGGCGACCCCGATCTCGACCGGCGGCTCCTCGGTGGCGAACAGGATCTCGTTCAGCCGCTCGCCCGGCCGCATACCGGTGAACACTACCTCGATGTCGACGCCGGGTTCGAGGCCGGACAGGCGGATCATCCGCTCTGCAAGCTCCACGATCTTGACCGGCTGTCCCATGTTGAGAACATAGACGGAGACGTCGGGCCGCGCGGGCGTCAGCGCGTGCGTGGCTGCGGTCAGCACGAGATCGCAGGCTTCGCGGATCGTCATGAAGTACCGGACCATGTTCGGATGCGTCACCGTGACCGGACCACCGGCCTCGATCTGCGCCTTGAATTTCGGCACCACCGATCCGTTCGAGGCCAGCACGTTGCCGAACCGCACCGAGATCAGCCTCATATGCGGCTTGCCCTCCGACTGGATCATCAGGTCGTGGTCGAGCGCCTGGCAATACATTTCGGCGAAGCGCTTGGTCAGTCCCAGCATCGAGACCGGCTCGATCGCCTTGTCGGTCGAGATCATCACCATGGCTTCGGCGCCCGCTGCCTGCGCGGCGTCGGCGACGTTGACCGAACCGAAGATGTTGGTCTTGACGCCCTCGCTCCAATCGCGCTCGAGGATCGGCACGTGCTTCAGCGCTGCGGCATGGAACACGATATCGGGCTTGAACTCCCGCATCAGGCCCATGATCCGATCGCGATCGCGGATGTCAGCGATCCGGCCTTCGATGGCGGCATTGGCCGCGCGTGCCGTCAGCGCTTCCGTAACCGCGTAAAGCGCCGGTTCCGAGTGCTCGATCACCAATAGCCGCGCAGCGCCAAAGGTCGCGACGCGGTCGCATATCTCCGAACCGATCGAGCCGCCGCCGCCGGTGACGATCACCGATTTGCCCTTCACCAGCCTTTCAAGCCGCGCGTAGTCGATCTTCTCGCTTGGCCGCAGCAAAAGGTCTTCGACGGCGACATTGGTCAGCCTCGGCACGTCGCCGCTTTCGAGCGACGGCAGGCGGCTGACGAACAGCCCGAGCCGTTTGGCTCGCATCAGAACCGCCTCGGGGTGCGCCTCGGGTTCGAACGCCGACGGCGTCATGACGACCCGCGAAATCGGCTTTCCCCGTCCGGCATAATCGCGGACCACGTCCTCGACGTCGTCGATCCCGCCCAGCACCGGCACGTTACGGATCGACTGCCCGCGGTCCGCGGCCGACGGCGACAGCACGCCAACCGGCCAAAGCTGCTTGACTGCGCCGCTCTCGATCGCGCGCAACAGCACCTCGGCATCGGCGGCGCGGCCGATCAACAGCGTCGCCGACGCGCCTTCGGTCTGAGCATGGCGGCGAACCCGGGTGTAACGGAAATAGCGATATCCGAAGCGGAGCGCGCTCAGCGCGAACACCTGCAGAAACCAGTAGAGAACGATGGTGACACGGCCGAACAGCACCGGCGTCTTGCCATTCGATGCGGCGAAAATGAAGGCATAGTCCAACACGACGAGCGTTACCGCCAGAAGGGTTGCCACGCGCAGGATGTTCAGTGCATCGGGGAGCGAAATGAAACGCCATTTCGTCGTCGTCAGATTGAAGACGTAGCAGATAACGATGCTGAAGGCGACGAAGAGCGGCAAGATCTTCAGCAGCAGCGGCAGGCGGGCATAGAAGGCCTCGCCACCGTCGAAGCGCAGGTAGAAGCTTGCGAGCAGCGCAATGGCGGTCGCCAGCGCATCATGCGTTGCGATCAGGAAATTGCGACGGGTGAGTTGCGAAAGAGGCGTCATTTCAATGGTCGGCTGGGGAAGCGATGGGATTCGCAGGGCGTCCTTCGCCCGCTGATATCTCATCTCTGGCGTGCATGCCAGCGATCATGACCTGGCTGTTCCGGAAGGGTCCTTACCGACCGATCTAGCGCGCAGCACCATGCCACCGGCCACTCCAACGCCGAGCACATACATCCAACCCTCGTGGAAATCGAAGATGTGCGAATTGAATATTGAGGTGAAGATGTTTTGCACCACGACCAGCATTCCGATCCAGGCCACGAGACCCTCACCGCGGAACAATCGAAGATGTGCAAACCACATGGCATACAACGTGATGATCCCGGCGGCGCCCCATTGAACTGCAACGGCAAGCGTCTGGTTATGAGGATTGCCAATGACATGGGCCGTGGCGCGATCCGGCTCCCCGCTGGCGGCCCTCTGGAACAGCCCGAGCGTGGCCCCCGTCCCGTTGCCGACGACCGGGGAGGCGGCAAAAAACTGCACCGACTTCCGCCAATATTCCAGCCTCAGCCCGACCGATGTAGGCACGTTTTGCCGCTTGTATAATTGGTAGTCGCTGACGATCGTTTCCGCCTTCCGCTGCAGGAGCGGCGACGCGGCAAACGCCAGTGCCGCCAGGACGACCAATCCGCTGAAGATCATCAGGCTGGTTCGCCATTTCAGGTGAAGCAGCGCGAATACTGCAATCATGACCGGGATGGTGACCATGGCCGTGCGCGAAACGATCACAAAAGACATGTTGAAGATGAAGCCGAACGAGATCACGGCCAGCATCAGCGCCAGCCACAGCCTGTTTGCTTGCAGCAGACGGACGATCGGGTAGGCCAGCGCCACCGCGCACAGCGCGAATTCCTGGCTCTGGGCGATATAATTTTTGACGAAGATGCCGCGCTCCGCCGCTTCGGCGGGCTTCAGCGATAAACTTGGATCGATCAGAACGATCCAGGACACCAGCATCAGCAGGGTGCACGAACCCAGGAACGCGATAAAGACCCACATTCCGCGTGCCGAGCGCTCGAAATGGTAGAACAAGCCCGGCAACACGAGAAGCTTGAGCGTGGGACCAAGGGCATAGAGACGCGCGCCCCAAGCCGCGTCTGACCAGAGCGTGCCGACAGCAGCGAGACCCGCGAAAGCAAGCGGTAGATAGCAGATCGGTTGCGTCAGCAATCGCGTGAAGGCCCGCCAGTCAGTCACCCACGCCAACGCGCCAAGCCAACAGGAAACGAAAATTCCCGGCAGGGTCGTCGACCATGGCAGCGTCAATACCGTTAGAATTGCGAAAACATCCGCGACCGTCATCCACCTCGCTTGGTCGCGCCAATTCCGCCGTACCCCTGTCTCGGGTACTGGCACCGCACTTACGCTCACGCCTTGCCTCCCCTCGCGCGGCCGAGCAGCGACGTCGTGCTATGGCCCGGCAGGATATCGACGAGCATGACCTCGCCGCCGGTAGCCTCGACGATCTCGTGGCCGACGATTTGCTCGCGCATATAATCGCCGCCCTTGACCAGCACGCTCGGCCTCACGCGCGTGATCAGGTCGATCGGCGTGTCCTCCGCGAAGATCGCGACGAGATCGACCGCTTCCAGCGCTGCCAGCACTTCGGCGCGCGCCCGCTCATCCTGCACCGGGCGTCCCTCGCCCTTCAATCGTTTCACCGAGGCATCGCTGTTGAGGCCAACGATCAGGCGGTCGCAGGCGCCGCGCGCCGCCGTCAGCACCTTGACGTGGCCGGGATGCAGAATATCGAAGCAGCCATTGGTGAAGCCGATGCGCAGCCCCTGCCGGCGCCACTCCGCCAGATGCACGGCGAGATCGCCGCCTGCCGGCACGATCTTCTCTTCGGCCGCCAGCGACGCATGCGGCAGGATTTTCCGCCGCAGCTCCGCGGGCGTCACGGTAGCGGTGCCTTTCTTCCCGACCGCGACCGCGGCCGCTGCGTTCGCCATCCTGAGCGCCGTCTCCCAGTCGGCTTGGGCCGCAAGCGTCAGCGCCAGCACCGCGGCGACCGTGTCACCCGCGCCCGAGACGTCGCGTACCTTTACCGGAAGCGCCGGCACATGGATCGCTTCGCCTCCGCGAACCACCAGCGTCATGCCGTGCTCGCTTTGCGTCACCAGCATGGCCTCGCAGTCGGCGAGGTACATCGCGTCCTGCGCCGCCTCGGCAATGTTCTGGTCGGTGTCGGCGCGGCTGCGGGTGGCTTCGGCAAACTCCTTGCGGTTGGGAGTCAGCAGCGTGGCGCCGCGATAGATCGCGAAATTGGCGCTCTTGGGATCGACGATCACGCGCTTGCCGAGCCTTTTCGCGACGTCGATGATGTTGCGGATGACGCGCGCCGTCAGCACGCCCTTGGCATAGTCGGACAGCAGTACGATATCGGCGCGGGGCACCAGCGGCAGAATTGCATCGATCAGCCGCTGCTCGACAACGGCCGAGGCCGGCACGGCCTGCTCCCAATCCGCGCGCAGCATGTGCGTGGAAAAATGCTCGGAGACGAAGCGCACCTTGCGCGTGGTCGGACGGGAAGGATCTGATACCAGCACGGTCTCGATCCGGCTTTCCCGCGCCAGATCGGCTTTCAGCTTCGCACCCGCCTCGTCTTCGCCGATCAGGCCGGCAAAGATGCAGCGGGCGCCGAGCGAGGTGATGTTGCGCGCGACGTTGCCGGCACCGCCGACATTGGTCTCGCTACGTTGGACCGCGATAACGGGCGCCGGCGCTTCCGGCGAAACACGGGATACGTCGCCATAGACGAACTCGTCGAGCATGAGATCGCCGACGCAGAGCACGGTCTGATTTGGGATCGCCTGGCTCAGGGCTTCAAAATCGAACATCTGTCTACCTGGTGCCCATCAGCGAAAGCGATCAGGACGATCGAGAAAAACTTTCACATAGGTTTCGACCGCGTCTTCCAGCGCCGTAAAGCCGCCATTATAGCCGGCGTTCAGCAACCGATCGACTTCGCTCTGAGTGAAGTATTGATAGCTGCCGCGGATCTGCTCGGGCATGTCGATATACTGGATGTTCGGTGTGACGCCGAGTGCGGCATAGGCCGATAGCATCAGATCGCGAAAGCTGCGCGCCGTGCCGGTTCCGACGTTGAAGATGCCGCTGACCGATGGCGTCGAGAGCAGCCACATCACCACCCGCACGACGTCATCGACATAGATGAAGTCGCGCCGCTGGTCCCCGTCGGCGATCCCTTCCCGATGCGACCTGAACAATTGCACCGGACGGCCGGCCTTGATGTCGTCGAAGCGCCGCGCCAGCACGCTCATCATCGTGCCCTTGTGATATTCATTGGGGCCGAACACGTTGAAGAACTTCAATCCCGCCCATTGCGGCGGCAGCCGTTCGCCGCGCGCTGAGCGTTCGGCGACCGCCATGTCGAACAGATGCTTGCTCCAGCCATAGAGGTTCATCGGCCGTAGCCGCTTCAGCGCGTCCATTGACTGGTCGTCGCCAAACCCCTGCTCGCCGTCGCCATAGGTCGCGGCCGAGGACGCGTAGATCAGCGGCGTGGCGTTGGCCGTGCACCAGTCGAGTAACCGCATCGACAGGCGGAAATTGGTCTCGATCACCAGGTCGCCGTCGGTCGCCGTGGTTTCGGAAATGGCGCCGAGATGGATGATCGCTTCCAGCCGGCGGCCCTTCAGCCAGTCCATCAGTTCCGAAGGCGGTACAAAATCGGCCAACCGGCGTTTAGCCAGATTGCGCCATTTGCCGTCATGGCCGAGCACGTCGCACACGACGACGTCCCGGCCGGCGTCATTCAACGCAGCCACGACGTTCGACCCGATAAAACCGGCACCCCCGGTCACCAGCAACATGCCATCCCCTGCCATGATTTGTTCGGGCGAAAGCTTTGCCTCACTCCCGCGCGGCAGGCAACTTTGCTTCTCGGCGAATCCAAGACCGAATCGACCGGCTTTACGTGTCGCCTCGGAGCGGTTACCGACGGGCCGGCAATCGGTTAGCGGCGAAATAAGCCAAGATATGAATTTTAGTTCACCATATGGGATCGAAATGGAAGATAGCGCCGACACCAGGCCTATCCTGATCATTCCCTATATGTGGATTGGCGATTTCGTCCGCGGCCATACCGTGGTGCGGGTATTGAAGCAGCGCTGGCCGAACCGCCCGGTCGACCTCCTGGTGACCCCCCTTTGCGCACCGCTGGTCGACTATATGCCCGGTGTCCGGGCGGGCATCGTCTGGAACCTGCCGCGCAGCCGGCTTGCGCTGGCCAAGCAGCGGGGCCTCGCCACCGAACTGCGCGCCCGGGGTTATGGAACCGCCCTCGTCCTGCCCCGCACCTGGAAGGCGGCGATCGCGCCCGCGCTGGCCGGCATCCCCGAGCGCGTCGGCTTTTTCGGCGAGGCGCGATTCGGCCTGATCAACCGGATGCGCTGGGGCGAAAAGGCCCTGCCCCGCTTTATCGACAAGAATGCCGCGTTGGCGCTGCCCGACAGCACGCCCCTGCCGCCGGAATGGCCCGTGCCGCAGCTCGTGGTTCCGCCGGAGGAAACCGCCCGTTGGCGGCAGGCGAGCGGGCTCGGTACGGGTCCCGCCGTAGCGTTCGGCCCGGGCTCCGTCGGCGCCTCAAAGCGATGGACCTATTATCCGGAAGCCGCGCGGCTCCTGGTCGAGCGCGGCCTCGACGTCTGGGTTGTCGGCGGTCCCGGCGAAAAGACACTGGCGCAGGAAATCGTCTCCGCCACCGGCGGCAAGGCCCGCGACCTCACGGGGACTGACTTGCGCAACGGTATCCTGGCAATGGCGGCGGCGAGCGTCGCGATCTCGAACGACTCCGGCCTGATGCACATCGCGGCTGCGATCGGCACGCCGACCATGGGCATTTTCGGCCCCACCAGCCCCTATCTCTGGGCGCCGCTGAACGGTCTTGCCGCCACGGTGCTGCAGACCAAATCGAAACTGTCCTGCCAGCCCTGCCAGCGCACGGTCTGCACTATGAACGACCACCGCTGCATGCGCGACATTGCGGCGGCCGAGGTGGCCGACATCGCGCAGCGCGTGATGGCTCAATCGAGCGTGCGATAGACTGCGGCGATCGCATTGGCCTCCGCCTCAAGACTGAACTTGTCCAGCACGCGCGCACGCGCCCGCTCGCCCATCGCATGTGCCAAGGCCGGATCGCGCATCAAAGGCTCGAGCGCCGCGACCAGCGCCTCAGTATCGCCCGGCGGCGTCAGCACGCCAGTCACACCGTCCTCGACCACGAACTCCGCTGCGCCTGCCCGCGCCGCCACCAGCGCCGCACCTGCCGCCATCGCCTCGATCAGCGTCAAGCCAAAGCCTTCGTTGCGCGAGGTGAACGCGTAGATCGTCAGCCGCTGATACCAGCGCTGTACTTCCTCGATTTCGAGCTCGCCGGTGATGACGATGCGCGATTGCAGCCCGGCCGCCTCGATCTGCCGTTTCAAGCCATCGGCAAAACCCTGCTGCTCCGGCACGACCGCGCCGACGATGACGGCGGTGAAATCCGGGTAGCGCGGCAGCAACCGGCACATCGCCTCGACGAACACATCCGTGCCCTTTTGCGCGCGCACGCGGCCAAAGCAGCCGATCGCGTAATGTCCCGGCAGTTTCGCCTCGGCAAACGCCGCGGCGCGGTCGGCCGGCGGCGCGTAGGCGTTGGTGTCGACGCCGTGCATCACGACCGTCGCCTCGCGTTTGAGAAACGACGCCGACAGTTCGGAGGTCGCGATCACGGCATCCATCTGCCGGATCAGCCATCGGGTCAGCCAGGTGTGATGCCGCTGCGCCGCCGAGGTGAAGACCAGTTTCAGCGGCCAGCCGAGCGCACGCACCAAAACGCCAACAATCATCTCGTCATTGCGTCGCGCGTGCCAGATCAGGAAGTGGCGATGCCGCCAGAGTTTCAACAGATCCGCAAAACCCATCCGCGCGATGCCGTCGGGCGCGTGCGGCCCGAGCCATGCTGCGCGGTACATCTGCGCGAGCTTCGGCGCCACCATCCGGTTGGTCGCCGTCACGCCCGAATAGCGCCTGTGTAGATTCGGCACGATCAGTTGCAGATCACTGGCCAAATTGTTCTCGATCGGCACGTCCGGCTCCGTTTCGGCCAGTTCCTATACGCAACATTAAGCATAGTGGCCAGTTCGCCGACGCCGAAACCCCCTCTTCACCGCGAGCCCCTAGCATTGCCCTCCAAATAAATCGGGAGAGGTGACCCATGACCGTGCTCGTCACCGGTGGCGCCGGTTATATCGGAAGTCATACGGTTCATGCGCTGGTGGACGCCGGGGAAAGCGTCGTCGTGATCGACAATCTGTCCACCGGATTTTCCTCACTGTTGCCCCGCCCCGTGCCGCTGTTCATCGGCGACGCCGGCGACGAAAACCTCGTCGAGGGCGTGATCGCCCAGCACCGCGTCGAGAGCATCATTCATTTCGCAGGCTCCGTCGTGGTGCCGGATTCGATGCGCGACCCGCTCGGCTATTACCGCAACAACACCATGACGACCCGCAGCCTATTGAATTCAGCGGTGAAGGCCGGCGTCAGCCGCTTCATCTTTTCGTCGACGGCTGCGGTCTACGGCAATCCGGACCAGGTGCCGGTGCCGGAACATGCGCCGACGCGACCGATGTCGCCTTACGGTTCATCCAAGCTGATGACCGAAATCATGCTGCATGACGTCACTAGTGCACACGATATGAAGTACGTCGTGTTGCGCTATTTCAACGTCGCCGGCGCCGATCCGCACGGCCGCTGCGGCCTCTCGACCGTCGGCGCGACACATCTGCTCAAGATTGCGGTCGAAGCCGCCATCGGGCAGCGCGCCAAGGTCGACGTGTACGGAACCGACTACCCGACGCCGGACGGAAGCTGCATCCGCGATTTCATCCATGTCAGCGATCTCGCGGAGGCCCATCGCGCCGCGCTGTCATACCTGCGAGGCGGCGGAAGCTCGATCACGCTGAACTGCGGCTACGGCCGCGGCTATTCTGTGCTGGAAACCATCGAGGCCGTCCGCCGCGTCTCGATGCGCAATTTCGCGGTCTCCTTTGCGCCGCGCCGCCCCGGCGACATCGTGACCATGGTTGCCGATACCAGCCGCATTCGTTCAATGCTGGAGTGGACGCCGCAATACGACAATCTCGAAACCATTGCCGGCCACGCGCTGATCTGGGAAAAGCGGCTGTTCAGCGAGCGCGGCGGCATTCCGCAGCGTGCGGAATCAGCCTGAAATCAAGCGCTTATTTGGCTTGAAAAAGCCCCTCTAAGCAGGCAAGGAGGCATCGCAGCAGCCCTGACGCGCCGGGCTATCCAGGCGCCGTCAATGGAACGCGGATGACCGAACTTCCTACTGAAACTCCGAAGAAAATTACCGACGACCCCTATGGTGCGGCGATCCTGATTCGGCGCCTCGTCGCTGAACAGGGGCTCGCCTACTGGCGGCGCTATCTGCTCGCCTTTTCGCTGATGGGATTAGCGGCGGTGACAACCGCGGGTTCTGCCTACCTGCTCGGCGAGGTCATCAACAAGGCCTATGTCGACAAGGATGTGCGCGGGATTGCGTTCTTGTCGCTGGTCACCGTCGTCATCTTTACGATCAAGGGTGCGGCGACCTACGGGCACACCGTGATCCTGTCGCAGATCGGCAATGCGATCCTCGCAAACAACCAGCGCCGGCTGTTTGCCAAGCTGATGAACGAAAACATCGCGTTCTTCTCCGAGCGGCATTCATCGGAATTCCTGGCGCGGCTCACTGCTGGCGCCACCGCGGTGACGCAGGTGCTCAATCTCCTGATCAACGCCATCGGCCGCGATCTGCTGTCGCTGATCGCGCTCGTCGTCGTCATGGTGATGACCGATCCCCTGATGGCGCTGCTCGGTTTTGCGGTGGCGCCGCCGGCGATGATCGTGCTGCGCAAGCTGGTGAAGCGCATCAAGGGCCTTGCACACAACCAGTTCTCGGGCACCGCCGATATCATGGAGACGATGCAGGAATCGCTGCAGGGCATCCGCACCGTGAAGGCCTTTACGCTCGAACAGGCGATGCGCGAACGTATCGACGCCAGCATCGCCGCGGTCGAGCGCAACGCCAACAAGATGGCGCGCGTTTCCAACCGCTCCAGCCCATTGATGGAAACCCTCGGCGGCTTCGCGATCGCGGGCGGCCTGATGTATGGCGGCTATCGCGTGGTCGCGATGGGCGCTTCGCCCGGCCAGTTCTTTTCATTCCTGACCGCGTTCCTATTGGCCTATGAGCCGGCCAAGCGGCTGGCGCGGCTCAACATCGAGCTCAACAGCAACCTGATCGGCGCGCGCAAGCTGCTCGAAATCGTCGACGGCCCACCGAGCGAGCCTGACGATAGTGACAAGCCGACGCTGAAACTCACTGACGCGCGGGTCGAGTTCCGCGACGTGACCTTCGGCTACCGGCCAGGCGAGCCGGTCCTCAATCGGATGAGCTTCGTCGCCGAGCCCGGCAAGACCACCGCGCTGGTCGGCCCGTCCGGCGGCGGCAAGTCCACCGTGCTCGCGCTGCTGCTGCGGCTCTACGAGGTGAACCAAGGCGAAATCCTGGTCGACGGCCAGAACATTTCCAGCGTGTCGCGGCGCTCACTGCGGCGGCAGACCGCCTATGTCGGCCAGGACGTCTATTTGTTCCGCGACACGATCGGCGCCAACATCGCCTTCGGCAAGGAAGGCGCCCGCCAGGACGAGATCGTGGCGGCAGCGAAGGCGGCCTGCGCGCACGATTTCATTATGGGCTTTCCACTCGGCTACGATACGCCGGTCGGCGAGCACGGCACGCAGCTATCCGGCGGCCAGCGCCAGCGCATCGCAGTGGCCCGGGCGCTGATCAAGAACGCGCCGATCATCCTGCTCGATGAGGCCACCGCGGCGCTCGATTCCGAATCCGAGAAAGCCGTGCAGGAGGCGATCGAGCATCTTTGCCAGAACCGCACCACCATCGTGATCGCCCACCGCCTGCACACCATCATGCATGCCGATGCCATCCTGGTGGTCGAGGCCGGCGAGATCGTCGAGCGCGGCCAGCATGACGATTTGCTGCGCCGCGGCGGGCGCTATGCTTCCTTCTTCCGCCTGCAGCAGCGCGAAGCCGGTCCGCCCAGTCTGGCGCCGATCAGCGCAACCGCGTAAAGCTAGAGCATGATCCGGAAAAGTGGGCACCGGTTTTCCGAAAAGATCATGCTCAACTAGAAGAACCCGGAATTTCACCGTAACCCGAGACCCTTTCATGACCGCAGCCTCCTACGTCATATCAGCAGCCCCGCAGCCCACGCTTCCCGTCGTCGGCGAGACCGGCTCCTATCCGGTTCGCCGCATCTGGTGCGTCGGGCGCAACTATCTCGAGCACATCCGCGAGATGGGCAATGATGAGCGCGCGCCGCCGTTCTTCTTCGCCAAGCACGCCGACATGCTGGTGCCCGACGGCGCCACCATCCCCTATCCGCCGCTGACCAAGGACCTGCATCACGAAGTCGAACTGATCGTCGCGATGAAGAGCGGCGGCCTCAACATCCCGGCCGACAAGGCGCTCGATCATGTCTACGGCTACGCCGTCGGTATCGACCTCACCCGACGCGACCTGCAGATCGCCTCGCGCAAGAAGGAGCGGCCGTGGGAAGTCGGAAAGTCCTTCGATTATTCCGCACCCTGCTCCGCTATCCAGCCCGCATCCAAGATCGGCCATCCTGCCAAGGGCAAGATCTGGCTGACGGTCAACGGCAAGGAAACGCAGAAGGGCGACCTCACCGAACTGATCTGGAGCGTGCCCGAAATCATCTGGCAGCTCTCGCAGCAGGTGAAACTCGCCGCCGGCGACATCATCATGACCGGCACGCCGGCTGGAGTCTCGCAGCTCAATCCCGGCGACAAGATCGAGTGCGGTGTCGACGGTGTCGGCACGCTGAAGGTAAATATCGGCAAGCCGGAATAGGCCGACGGTACTTTCGACAGCAAGAAGCCCCGGATTACATCCGGGGCTTTTTTATTGCAGGAACGCCTATTTCTACTGCGTTATTTCGTGCTCGCTGAGATAGGCCTGGTAGGCGAGCCGGATGCCGTCCTCAAGTTTCGTGCTGGCCCGCCAGCCGAGCTTGGCCAGCCGGCTGACGTCGAGCAGCTTGCGCGGCGTGCCGTCCGGGCGCGAGGCATCAAAACCGATCTCGCCGTTGTAGCCGACGGTCGCCGCGACCACGCGGGCGAATTCGGCGATCGTGATGTCCTCGCCGGTGCCGATATTGACCAGCTCGCTACCCGAATAGGTCTTCATCAAGTGGATGCAGGCGTCGGCAAGGTCGTCGACATAGAGGAATTCGCGCCGCGGCGTGCCGGTGCCCCAGACCACGACTTGCTTGGCGCCGGCAACCTTGGCCTCGTGAAAGCGGCGGATCAGGGCGGCGACGACGTGGCTGTATTCGGGATGATAATTGTCGCCGCGGCCGTACAGGTTGGTCGGCATCACATTAATGAAGTCGGCGCCGTACTGGCTGCGATAGGCCTCCACCATCTTGATCCCGGCGATCTTGGCAATCGCATAGGGTTCGTTGGTCGGCTCCAGCAGACCCGTGAGCATGGAATCCTCGCGCAGCGGCTGCGGCGCCAGCTTGGGATAGATGCAAGAGGAGCCCAGGAACATCAGCTTCTCGGCGCCGTGGACATGCGCCGCATGGATCACGTTCGAAGCAATCGCCAGATTGTCGTAGAGGAATTCGGCGCGCAGCGTGTTGTTGGCGACGATGCCGCCGACCTTGGCGGCGGCCAGAAACACCACCTGGGGCCGGTTGGCGGCAAACCACGCATTGACCGCGGCCTGATTGCGCAAATCGACCTCATTGCGGGGCGTCGTCAGCAGTTCGACGTCTTCCCGCGCCAGCCGGCGCACCAGCGCGGCGCCGACCATGCCGCGGTGGCCGGCGACGTAGACCGTCTTGCCCTTCAGCTCAAACGGCAGGCTTGCCATTGGCGACCTCCCGCCGCGCTTCGTCGAGATCGTTCGCCACCATTTCCTTGACCATCTGTGCGAACGACGTCTTGGGCTTCCAGCCCAGTTTCTCGCGCGCCTTGCTGGCGTCGCCGACCAGAAGCTCGACTTCGGTGGGCCGGAAATAGACCGGATCAATGCGGACCACGGTCTTGCCGGATTTGGCATCGACGCCGGCCTCGTCGGCGCCCTGGCCGCGCCACTCGATGCGGCGGCCAACTTCGGCGAACGCCAGTTCGACGAATTCGCGCACCGAGCGGGTCTCGCCGGTCGCCAGCACGAAATCGTCCGCCGCATCGGCCTGCAGGATCAGGTGCATGCCCTCGATATAATCCCGCGCGTGGCCCCAGTCGCGCTTGGCCTCGAGGTTGCCGAGATAGAGCGCCTCTTCCAGGCCGACCTCGATGCGGGCGACGCTGCGGGTGATCTTGCGGGTGACAAACGTCTCGCCGCGGATCGGGCTCTCGTGGTTGAACAGGATGCCGTTACTGGCAAACATGCCGTAGGCCTCGCGGTAATTGACCGTGATCCAGTAGCCGTACAGCTTGGCGACGCCGTAAGGCGAGCGCGGGTAGAACGGCGTGGTCTCCTTCTGCGGCACCTCCTGGACCAGGCCGTAGAGCTCCGAAGTCGAGGCCTGATAGAACCGCGTCTCCTTCTCCATGCCGAGGATGCGGATCGCCTCCAGCAGCCGCAGCACGCCGATGGCGTCGGCGTTGGCGGTGTATTCCGGACTTTCGAAACTGACGCCGACATGGCTCTGGGCGGCGAGGTTATAGATCTCGGTCGGCCTGATCTGCTGCATCAGCCGGATCAGGTTGGTCGAGTCGGTCATGTCGCCATAATGCAGCAGGAACGGCACGTTGCGGGAATGCGGGTCCTGGTAGAGGTGGTCGATCCGCGCGGTGTTGAACGAGGACGACCGCCGCTTGATGCCGTGGACCTCATAGCCGAGGCCGAGCAGATATTCGGCCAAGTAGGCACCGTCCTGGCCGGTGACGCCGGTGATCAGCGCCACGCGCCGCTTTAAATCCTGAGCCGCCATATCTTCTCCAAACCCGCTCGTCGCGCAGGCCATAGCATTCGACCTGCGCCAAGTCTATCGCCAAAGCCGTTTGAAATCAGGCTCTTAGGTGCCTAATCGCCATGGTGGCGCAAGCGTTCGAGTTCGATGATGGTGACGCCGCCATATTCGAGCCGCAGCAAGCCCTCCTTCTCGAGCCGCTTCAGACACTGGTTGGCGTTTTGCCGCGAAATACCGGAGAGCGCTCCGATTTCCTCCTGCGTGATCTCCAGGTGGCGCGTCATGTCCGGATAGAGAATCGGGTTGAACAGCGACGCGATGGAACGCGCAACGCGGCTGGTAGCATCGAGCGTGCGGCCATGTTCCACCGCTCCGATGAACTGGCCGAGCCGCTCGTTGAGCTGCCGGACCAGAAAGCGGTTGAACGCCACGCTGTTCTCGAACAGCCAGAAGAAGGTGCTGCGGTCCATCAGCGCCAGCCTGGTGTCGCGCAATGCGACTACGTCGTAACGGCGCGGCTCGCCCTTGAGCACCGAGCCTTCGCCAAACCAGGCACCGGCCGTGAGGCCGGCGAAGGTCGCGGCCTTGCCGCCGCTCGACACGGTACTCATCCGGGCAAGACCGGTGACGATGCCGGTCCAGTAGTCGAAGGGATCGCCGCGCATGAAGATATGCTCGTTGGCGCGATAGGATTTCTCGACGATGCCGGCACGGGCGACCTCGATTTCCCGCTCGTTCAGTTCGCGCGACCAGGCCGCGATGCGCTTGAGGTAATCCGCAGCAATCATGATCGCATCGACCGTCACGCCCTAAACTTGCTGCACCGCAATAAAAGTGCAGCCTGGCAAAATTTCCCGACGAATTGTCAGGCAAAAGACATTTCAAACTATCGCATTGCCCTAAGGAGGGCCACCTCGGCCGATGTGCCCATGGCGCTACCGGTTTGGGGTCCGGCGTTACTACGCGTGATGCCGGCCGTGATCGGCATCGTTAGTCGGATGGCCGGAAGGTCACTCCGGATGTAAGATTGCGGGTTCAGTTGCGAACGATAGATAAAGAGCGCGGCAAGCGCCTTATCTGGAGGGAATGAGTGGCTCATACGTTGGAAGTGCGCGGCGTGTCGCTGCGCTTCGGTGGCGTCCGTGCGCTGACCGAGGTCTCGTTCGGCGTGAACGAGGGCGAATTGTTCTCGATCATCGGCCCCAACGGCGCCGGCAAGACCTCCATCGTCAATTGCATTTCCGGCCGCTACAAGCCGACCGAAGGTCGGCTATTCTACCGCGGCAAGGATATCACCGGCCTCAATCCGAACGCGCGGCCACAGCTCGGCATCGGCCGCACTTTCCAGAACCTGGCGCTGTTCCACCACATGAGCGTGCTCGACAACATCATGGTCGGGCGGCACCACCTCTTGAAGAACAATTTTATCACCGGCTCGCTTTACTGGCTGACCGGCGCGCGGCGCGAGGAACTCGAGCACCGCCGCAAGGTGGAGGAGATCATCGATTTCCTTGACCTGCAGTCGGTGCGCAAGGCGACCGCCGGCACCCTGCCCTACGGCC
Organism: Bradyrhizobium sp. sGM-13; assembly: GCF_018398875.1. Classification (GTDB taxonomy): domain Bacteria; phylum Pseudomonadota; class Alphaproteobacteria; order Rhizobiales; family Xanthobacteraceae; genus Bradyrhizobium. The sequence continues at coordinate 160,505 of NZ_JAGWDK010000001.1, forward strand.
TGCGCAAGCGCGTCGAGCTGGCACGCGCGATGGCGCTGGAGCCACAACTGATTCTGCTCGACGAGCCGATGGCCGGCATGAACTTCGAGGAAAAGGAGGACATGGCGCGGTACATCGTCGACCTCAACGAAGAGTTCGGCATGACCGTGATGATGATCGAGCATGACATGGGCGTGGTGATGGATATCTCCCACCGAGTCATGGTGTTGGATTTCGGCCGCAAGATCGCCGAAGGCGATCCCGCCTCCGTGCTCGCCGATCCACATGTGAAACGCGCCTATCTCGGCGAAGAGGATGAGGTCCTCGTCGACCCCGACGACACGCCGGCTCCTCGGGAGAGCGTGGCATGATGGACTACGTCGGGCGCGCCGCCCTAGCCGATACCTTTCCAAAGCTGCTGCGCCTCAACGCGAAGGAGCATGGCGGCGAGATTGCGCTGCGCGAAAAGGATCTCGGGCTGTGGCGCGTCTTCACCTGGAGCGATTACCAGACCCGCGTCCACGATTTCGCGCTCGGCTTGGTCGAACTTGGTCTTGGCCGCGGCGACGTCATCGGCATCATCGGCGACAATCGCCCGGACTGGGTGGCCGCCGAAATCGCAACCCATGCCATCGGCGCCATGAGCCTGGGCCTTTATCGCGATGTGCTGGACGAGGAAGCGGCCTATCTGCTCAGCTATGGTGAAGCCAAGCTGGTGTTCGCCGAGGACGAGGAGCAGGTCGACAAGCTGCTGGCGCTGGCCGATCGCGCCCCCAACCTCAAGCACATCGTCTATTCCGATCCGCGCGGCATGCGGAAATACGACGATCCCCGCCTGATGGAAGCCGGGAAGCTCGCCACAATGGGACGCGACCGCGCCGCGCGCGAACCCGGGCTCTACGATCGGTTGGTCGATGCGACGCGCGGCGAGGACGTCGCGATCCTCTGCACGACATCAGGTACCACGGCCAATCCCAAGCTGGCGATGCTGGCGGCTGGCCGCGTCCTCAAACATTGCGCGACTTATCTCGCCTTCGATCCGAAAGGACCGAACGACGAATACGTCTCGGTGCTGCCGCTGCCCTGGATCATGGAACAGGTCTACGCGCTCGGCAAAGGGCTGCTGTGCCGGATGAAGGTCAACTTCGTCGAAGAGCCCGAGACCATGATGCACGATTTCCGCGAGATCGCGCCGACCTTCGTGCTGTTCGCGCCGCGGCTCTGGGAATCGATTGCCGCCGATGTCCGCGCCGGCGTGATGGATTCCTCGCCGTTGAAGCAAAAGCTGTTCGATATCGGAATGAAGACGGGCTTTTCCGCGCTGGCTCAGGGCAAGCGTTCGATATTTGCCGATCAGCTCTTGTTCCGCGCGCTGCGCGACCGCCTGGGCTTCACGCGGCTGCGCTCAGCGGCGACCGGCGGCGCCGCGCTCGGGCCCGATACCTTCAAATTCTTCCAAGCGATGGGCGTGCCGCTGCGCACGCTCTATGGCCAGACCGAGCTACTGGGCGCCTACACGCTCCATCCGGCCGGCAAGGTCGATCCGGATACGACCGGCGTGCCGATGGCCGACGATATCGAGATCCGCGTCGACAACCCTGACGTCAACGGCGTCGGCGAAATCGTCGTGCGCCACCCCAATATGTTCCTCGGCTATTACAAGAATCCGGAAGCCTCCGCCGCCGACATCAAGGACGGCTGGATGCATTCCGGTGACGCCGGCTACTTCAACGATCAGGGCCAACTCGTCGTCATCGACCGCATCAAGGATCTCGCCGAGACAGCGCGCGGCGAGCGCTTCTCGCCGCAATATCTGGAAAACAAGCTAAAATTCTCGCCCTACATCGCCGAGACGGTGGTGCTCGGCGCCGGCCGCGATACGCTGGCGGCGATGATCTGTATTCGTTATTCGATCATCTCCAAATGGGCGGAGAAGAACCGCATCTCGTTCACGACCTATACCGACCTCTCCTCGCGTCCCGAGGTCTACGCGCTGTTGCGCAAGGAAGTGGAGGGCGTCAACGCCACGCTGCCGCCGGCGCAGCGCATCTCGCGCTTCCTGTTGCTCTACAAGGAGCTCGACGCCGATGATGGCGAGCTGACCCGTACCCGAAAGGTCCGCCGCAGCGTCATCAACGAGAAATACGCCGATATCATAGACGCGATCTACGCCGGCAAGAGTGACATTCCGGTCGATACCGTGATCCGCTTCCAGGACGGTACCACCCAGCGCATCCGCACCACGCTGCGGGTCGTCGATCTCGGCGGACCTGCGCCGATGGCGGAGGCCGCGGAATGAGAATGTTGCAGCGGCTTCGCGCGGTGCCAGTTAATGCGCCCTCTCCCCTTGTGGGAGAGGGCTACACCGCCATTCACCACGAACTCACTTCGGTGAGGGGTTCCTCTCCACACACGCGTATGTGGAGAGAAACCTTCACCCGTCTTCGCGAAGCCTGTCATCGGGCGGCGCTTCGCGCCGACCCGTCGGCGAAGCCACCCTCTCCCACAAGGGGAGAGGGAAAGAGGGCCGCATGAACACCCAGCTCCTGATCCAGCTCCTCGTCAACGGCCTCGTGGTCGGCACGCTCTACGGCGTGGTCGCGATGTCGTTTGTGCTGATCTACAAGGCGACGCAGGTGGTGAACTTCGCGCAGGGCGAACTGCTGCTGGTCGGCGCCTGGGTATGCTGGTGGCTGCTGACCAAATATCAGGTGCCGTTCTACCTGGGCATGCCGATCACGCTGGTGTTCATGTTCCTGTTCGGCATCGCGATCCAGATCGTCATCCTGCGCCCCATGATCGGCGAGCCGATCATTTCCGTAATCATGGTGACGATCGCGCTGTCGACGGTGTTTTCGGCGCTGATGAAATGGATGTTCGGGGTCAATCTGCAGCCGTTCCCGCGCATCTTTCAGACCCAGAACGTCAACATCCTCGGCCTGCAGGTGCAAACCGTCTATCTGATGAGCCTCGCGGTCTCGGTGGCGATGATGGTGGGCATGGCGTGGTTCTTCCGCCTCTCCAAATATGGTCTGGCGATGCGCGCCACCGCGTTCAACCAGCAGGTGGCGCAGTCGCTCGGCATTTCAGTCAAAAGCGTATTCGCGATGGCCTGGGCGATCTCGGCGACCGTCTCCGCCGTCGCAGGCGTGGTGGTGGCCGTCGTCAACGGCGTCTCGGCAGGCCTCTCCGCCTATGGCGTCAAGGTGTTTCCGGCCGCGATCCTCGGTGGTCTCGACAGCGTTGGCGGCGCCGTGCTTGGCGGCATCATCATCGGCCTGTTGGAAAACGTCGCGCACTTTCTCGACAGCGAATATCTGCACTGGGGCAATCTCTACGAGATCGCGCCGTTCTATGCGCTCATCATCATCCTCATGATCAAGCCGTACGGCCTGTTCGGCACCAAAGACATCGAGCGGGTGTAAATCATTATGGCAGGCCAGACCCTCATTCCCGCCGGCGATTTCCGCACCAGCTATGCGGCGGATACCACCGTGTTTCCGACCACGACCAGTCGCAACGCCATGATCGCCGGCATAGTGCTGATTTGCTTTGCGCCACACGTCGTTAACGAATACATCCTCAGCCTGCTGATCCAGATCGGCATCTTCGGCATCGCGGCCCTCGGGCTGAACATCGTCGTCGGCTTCACCGGCCAGATCTCGATCGGTCATGCCGCCTTCTTCGGTTTCGGCGCCTTTACCTCGGCCTATCTCTCGAACCGGTTCGGCATTCCCGTCTTCTTCTGCATTCCGCTCGCCGGTGTCGTGACGGCCGCGGTCGGTCTGGTCTTCGGCCTGCCCGCGGCGCGACTGAAGGGGCTTTATCTCGCGATCGCGACGCTGGCGGCGCAATACATCCTGCTCGACTTCTTTGCCCGCGCCGAATGGTTCACCGGCGGCAGTGTCCCCGCCAGCGCCGAACCGTTCTCGATCTTCGGATACATGCTGCGCGGCGATAAGCAATATTTCTACGTCGTGCTGGCCTATATCGTCGTCTGCTATCTTCTGGTCACCAACCTGATCCGTTCGCGCGACGGACGCGCGCTGGTCGCCGTGCGCGACCATTATCTGTCCGCCGAGATCATGGGCATCAACCTGACCAAGTACCGGACGCTGTCGTTCGGCCTCGCCGCCTTCTTTGCCGGCGTCGGCGGCGCGCTCTATGCGCATTACAATCAGGTTGTCTCCATCGAAGGCTTTGGCATCGATCGCTCGATCATCTTCCTCGCCATGATCATCATCGGCGGGCTCGGTTCGATCATGGGCACGCTGATGGGCACCGCCTTTATGGTGCTGCTGCCGGAATCGATGGAATGGCTCAGCGTCGCGCTCCGCGACAGCCCGATCGATCAATTTCTGGGACTAAAGAACAATATCGCTTTCTTGCGCGAGATGGCCATCGGCCTGATCATCATCATCTTTCTGGTGTTCGAGCCGGATGGACTTGCGCATCGATGGCGGCAGATCAAGGCATACTGGAAACTCTACCCGTTCTCGCATTGAGGTCGGAACGGGATGAACAACGAGAAGACCTCGAGAAGTAACCGGGAGGACTATGTCCATGACGATGAAGACTCTGTTGAGCACAGCCTCGCTTGCTTTGCTGTTGGGTTCTACCGCTGCATCGGCCCAGGCGCCGATCGCGCTGGGGCATCTCACCGACTATTCAGGACCAACTTCGGACGTCGGAACGCCGTTCGGACAGGGTGTCGCCGACACCTATGCATGGATCAACAAGAGCGGCGGCATCAACGGCGCCAAGGTCAACCTCGATACCGTCGACTACGGCTATCAGGTGCCGCGCGCGATCGCCCAATACAAGAAATGGTCGGGCGCCGACAAAGTCGCCGCCATTCTCGGCTGGGGCACCGCCGACACCGAAGCGCTGACGGGTTTCCTGGCCCAGGACAAGATCCCCGATATCTCGGCATCTTATGCCGCAGCACTCTCCGATCCGACCGGCGCCGGCGGAAAGGCCAAGCCCGCGCCCTACAACTTCTTCTATGGACCGAGCTATTCGGACGCACTTCGCGGCATGCTGACCTGGGCCGCCGAGGACTGGAAAGCCAAGGGCAAGTCCGGCAAGCCGAAATACGTCCATATGGGCGCCAACCACCCCTATCCGAACGCGCCGAAGGCGGCAGGTGAAGCGATTGCCACCGACCTCGGGTTCGAAGTGCTGCCGCCGATCGTGTTCGCATTGACGCCCGGCGACTACAGCGCGCAGTGCCTTACGCTGAAGAGCTCAGGCGCCAACTATGCCTATCTCGGCAATACCGCGGGCTCCAACATCTCCGTGCTCAACGCCTGCAAGGCGGCCGGCGTCGACGTGCAGTTCCTCGGCAACGTCTGGGGCATGGATGAGAACGCCGCCAAGGCTGCCGGTGCTGCCGCCGACGGCGTGGTGTTTCCGCTGCGCACCGCGATCGCCTGGGGCGGCAACGCGCCCGGCATGAAGACGTTCATGGAAATCTCCAAGATGTCGGACGCGGCCGGTACCGCCTACCGTCCCGTGCATTACCTCGCCGGCGTCTGCACCGCGCTCTACATGAAGGAAGCCGTCGAATGGGCTGCCAAGAACGGCGGCGCCACCGGCGAGAACGTGAAGAAGGGCTTCTACCAGAAGAAGGATTGGGTGCCCGCCGGCGGCGAAGGCATCTGCAACCCCTCGACCTTCACCGAGAAGGATCACCGCGGCACGCTCAAGGTCGATCTGTATCGCATGAAGGTCGCAGGCGCGACCGACGCCCCGCTCAACGAGCTCGTCAAGAACGGCGGCATCAAAATGGAAAAGGTGAAGACGATCGACCTGCCGCGCAAGCCCGAGTGGCTCGGCTGGTGATTTCACGGGTCGCCTGCTGGCGGCCCAACACTCCGTCGTCCCCCCGCGAAAGCGGGGATCCAGTACGCCGCGGCTCCTCGATTAATCGCAGGCGTCTCTGGAATACTGGATCACCCGCCTGCGCGGGTGATGACGGCAAGAGGTGATTGGATATGACTGAAGCAACCGAACTCAATCGTCCTGCGAAGACTGCCGCGCAAGCCGCCGCCCCGCTGCTCAGCGTCCACAACATCGAGGTGGTCTACGACAAGGTCATCCTGGTGCTGCGCGGCTTGAGCCTTGAGGTGCCGAAGGGCGCGATCGTGGCGCTACTCGGCGCCAACGGCGCCGGCAAGTCGACGACGTTGAAGGCGATCTCGGGTCTGCTCAAGACCGAGGACGGCGAAGTGATCCGCGGCGAAATCATCTTCGACGGCGAGCGCATCAACGGCATCGACCCTGACAAGATCGTGCGCCGCGGCATCTTCCAGGTGATGGAAGGCCGCCGCATCATCGCGGACATGACGTCGATCGAAAACCTGAAGCTCGGCGCGTTCACGCGCACCGACAATGAGATCGCCGCCGACATCGACATGGTGTTCAGATATTTCCCGCGGCTCAAGGAGCGCACCGGGCTCGCCGGCTATCTCTCCGGCGGCGAACAGCAGATGCTGGCAATCGGCCGCGCGCTGATGGCGCGCCCCAAGATGATCCTGATGGACGAGCCGTCGATGGGCCTGTCGCCGCTCCTGGTCAAGGAAGTATTTGGGATCATCAAAGCGATCAACCGCGACCTCGGCGTCACCATCCTGCTGGTGGAGCAGAACGCGCGTGCGGCGCTGTCGGTCGCGAGCCACGGCTACATCATGGAACAGGGCAAGGTGGTGCTCGACGGCACCGCTGACGAATTGCGCGACAACGAGGACGTCAAGGAGTTCTACCTGGGCGGCGCCGGTGACCAGCGCAAGAGTTTCAAGAACCTGAAGAGCTTCAAGCGGCGAAAGCGGTGGCTGTGAGCCATAGCGTTTTCGAGCGAAGTGGAGACCGGTTCGCGTGAAGAAAACGCGTCAAAACAAAAGACTCAGATGCTCAACCGAGCACCTGCTCCGCTTCCGCGACCGCGCAGAGAACATGATAGAACGAAGACGCGGGAATGGTGGCGACCAGGGAGTTGCCGTCGCGGTCGAGTTGATCGTACCAGCCGCCCGTGACGGGATGGTTGAGATAGTGCCGTTCGAGCCGCGCCAGCGCCGCGCGCGCTTCATCGGCCGCGCCTGCCTCGCCCGCTTCGGCCTGCGCGATCCACGCCTTGGCGATTTCCGTCTGCGGCCACAGCCGGCGCGTATGCCGCCTGATGTTGCCGCGGGCGTCGCCTTCGTCGATCAGGCAGCCGGTCGCCTCGTCGCGATAGCGCAGCGCTGTTGCCAGCAATTCGCCGCGATAGCGCCCGGTCGGACAGCCGGTGATGCGCTCAAAACCTTTCAGCAGCCACGCCCATTCCGCCTGATGCCCGGGCTCGACACTGACCGGCTCGATCTTCGACCAGTCCTCCTCGAAATATTCGCCAAGGATCTGCCGCTGCTTATCGTAGAGGTTGGCCAGAAACAGGCTGAAGAAATTGCCGGCCCGGTTCTGGAACACGAGGTCATGTGTCGCGTCGAACGCGGCAATCATCGCCTCGAACAGGTGCATCTGCGGGTTTTGCCGCCGCGGCAGCGATACCGGCAATCCTTCGTGAACCCCGCCGTGCGGCGAACGCAGTTGCGTTTCGACGAAGTGGCACAGTGCGTCGATCTCGGCGCGGACCTGCGCATCGCGATCGAGCGCGTAGACGGTTGCCAGTGCCAACAGCACGAAGGCGTGGTCGTAGGAATCCCGCAGCGGATCCAATACGGCGCCATCGGGCTGCAGCGTGTGCACGAAGCCCGGCTTGCCGTCGGGGGCTTTCGCCTTCGCCAGCAGGTGCTCCAGCCCCTTCAGCGCGATCGCGCGCCCCTGCGGATACCAGCCCATCTGCGCCGCCTTGGCGAAGCAATAGATCTGGCGCGCCTGCACGAAAACCCGACGCGGCGCCAGGCAGTCTGCACGGCCGTCCGGATCGAGCCGATCGATAAAGCCGCCCGCTCTGTCGTCCCACCCCTCGGTCGACCACAACGGCAGGCAATGCTCGACCATGCGAAGCCTCAGCTTGGCTACGATATCGGCCGAATCCAGCGTGTCTGCCGCCGCAGCAGTATCTCTTTCAGCCATTGCGTTCCCTGGAACATCAACACCGGTAGAAGCCATCTGATAGCACGTCAGAGCCGGCACGCAATCGGCCCTCACCTGAGGCATCAGCCATGACCGACCACTACGACGCCCTTGAAACGCGCGAGCCGGACCTACGCGAGACGGAGCTGTTTTCAAAGCTTCCGGACGTCCTGCGCAAGGCGCTCGCCGCGCCGGCCTATGCCGAGCGCTTGAAAGGCATCGATCCCGCCGCCGTGACCAGCCGCGCCGCGCTTGCTGAGTTGCCGGTGCTGCGCAAATCGGAACTCCCTGCCCTGCACAAGGCCGCGCCGCCCTTCGGCGGGTTTGTGGCGGGGCCGCTTGGGTCGTTCGGACGGCTGTTTACCTCGCCGGGACCGATCTTCGAGCCCGAGCCCGTTCACGTCGACCCATGGCGTGGCGCACGGGCGCTGTTCGCGGCCGGCTTTCGGCCCGGCGACGTCGTGCTCAATACCTTCAGCTACCATCTGACGCCCGGCGGCTTCATCTTCGACGCCTCGGCGCGGGCGCTGGGCTGCGCGGTGATCCCGGCCGGCCCCGGCAATACCGAGCAGCAGTTTGAACTGATCGAAGCCTACCGACCAGTCGGCTATAGCGGCACGCCTGATTTCCTCAAGATCCTGCTCGATGCCGCCGCGAATGCCGGGCGTGATGTCTCCTCGATCAAGCGCGCGCTGGTCTCCGGCGCGGCGTTTCCGAAATCACTGCAGGACGAAGTCAAGGCGCGCGGCATCGACGCCTATCAGGCGTTCGGCACCGCCGACCTCGGCATGGTCGCGTTCGAGACGCCGGCGCGCGAAGGCATGGTCCTCAACGAGGACCTGATCATGGAGATCGTGCGTCCCGGCACCGGCGATCCGGTGGCGCCCGGCGACGTCGGCGAGATCGTCGTCACCTCGCTCGATCCGCTGCATCCCTGGATCCGGCTCGCGCTCGGCGATCTCACCGCCGCGCTGCCCGGGACAAGCCCATGCGGACGCACGAACATGCGCATCAAAGGCTGGATGGGCCGCGCTGATCAGACCACCAAGGTCAAAGGCATGTTCGTCCGCCCCGAGCAGATCGCCGAGATCGGCAAGCGCCATCCGCAACTCGGACGGCTGCGCCTCATCGTCACGCGATTAGGCGAGAGCGATGTGATGACGCTGAAGGCGGAGACAGCCACGCCAGGCGAAGCGCTTCAGAGCGAGCTCGCAGCAACGCTGCGCGCGGTGACGAAGCTCGGCGGCAATGTCGAGTTGGTTGGCGCAGGCTCGCTGCCGAATGACGGCAAGGTGATCGCGGACGAGCGCTAATCTTAGCGCCCGCTCCCGGTGCTCTCTTCGGCCCCTACTCATGTACCCGGATGCGCTCATGCTTAATCCGTTCGCTGTCGTGTTAGATTGGGTTCGTTCTGCCAAATTCTAAATGCGCTTTCTTCCTCGTTTTGTCGCTTGGGTTCGTTCTGCCAAAAAGTTATGAGAACACCTCCTTCAGAACTTCATCGTCTTGCCTGTACTCGGCAAGAGCCTTTTTGCGCTTCGAACGAATACGCCGCTCATATCGGCCGATCTTTGCAGCCGCTCGAGCTAGCTCAATGCTTTGGATCGCTGTTTGAGCCCCTGCAAGCGCGGCAAGCACCTCGCTTTGCGCCGCTCGAATGCGCCTCAATTCTAAGCACGATTCCGCAAGCATATACGCGTGTTCGTACGACCGGAGATTATTCGAAGGACCGGATAAAATCCTCGCAAGATGCTCGACGTGTAACCGCCCAATTGGATCTCGGGTGATTGGGATGGAAAGACCGTGGCCCAACGCGTTCTTGGCTGAACGCGCCTTTCCTGCTTGAGTCCGCGGTCCGGTGCTCAGCTTCGCGTTGCGTTGGTTAGCTGAGACGCGACGACCGGAGATCATTCTTGGTCCTTACATGCGTGGCTCGTCTTCTCCTGTTGCGCGATTTTTGCCGAGCGCTCGGCCTCGAGCTCGCGCTGCTCGTCATAGAAACGAAACTTTGCGTCGTTGAGACGGACATAAAAATTCCGATAATTCTTCATCTCTCTCGTGATCGCCCGGACCTCCTTACGAGCCGACGCAAGCATCTTATCGATGAATCCGATTGCTTCCGCACTTTCAGTGAAAGCAAGCGCATGAAGCGCGTCCCCGTCATAGCCGTACGCTCTCAGACGCGTGTTCAGTTCGACATCGGTCGGATTCTTCATCAGCGTCTGGCGCTCGGCACGCGCTTTGACGCGCGTCAAATGATTGGTGCCGGGTGTCCCCGCGTCGGGATGGGTCTTGGCGAGAGCTTTATCCAGCACGTCTGCACGGGCAGTCGGAATGAGAGCATGCTTCAACAGCCGAAGCCGGCTGATTTCAAACCAGAGCGCAGCGAGCTCGACAATCCACATCCACTCCACGGTCTCTTCGGGACAAAGATCGATCACCATTCCTTCAAGCAGCTGATAGTACTGTTCGGGCTTTTCCCCCGGCAACAAGCGCGGCAGCGTCATTACCAATGATACCAATTCCTCGGGCACATCGCGCTGATCGATCCAATACTCTGCGCCGTAGCGTTCCATGAGGTAGCCTCCTTCCTGGTTAGCGGACTTAAATCCACGAACGTATGGAGGCTCGACAGCGCAGACGTCTCTGCTGAAGTTATGGCGACAATTCCCTCTCATGCAGAGGCCCCAGGCCAGAGCGGACCTGATCAACCTAAGTTGGCTACCGCGTCAGCACGAAAAGGATCAGATGAAAGGCGCCTATGCCGTTGAAGGAGGGGAACTCGATGCGCTCGATCCCCGAAATCTGCGCCGGTACTCCTTCAGGTCCGAGGAGATCGCGATCCTCGCAATGTATGCGGCCGATAACGGTCCTCGCTCTCCGTAATGGTTCGGAAGCGACCTCAAATAGTCATTGAGCGGGGCGATAACTTCTTCCAAAAATTCGATGAATGGCCCCGCTTCCACCTGCTTTGGTCGCCCGTTTCTGTCTGCACTTTGGACAGAGTGTCTCTTTATCCGTGGATTGAAGCGCAAGAATATCCCCCGAAGTTCGAACGCCAGATGCTCAACCATCAGCTTTTTTCGACGACCACGCCTGGCCTCGCCCTTCAAGCGACGCATCGCCTCCTTGGCGGCAATTCGAATTTGGGCGGCGGTTGGCCTCACCGGCGTCCATGGCTCAGTCACATCGAACCAAAATGTGCCTGGCGGTTCGTCTGCGCGCTGGTAAGACTGTGCGAAGCTGCCCAACGCCTCGGGCTCCACGCGCCTGGAGCCTACGAGGGACGGGTCCTGCTCAACAGCCCTCAGCGTTGCAATCAGACGGTGCGACGCCTTGAAGCCTCCATCCACGGCGATGGCAGCAGCCCTGGCGAGAATGCCAGCAATCTCCCGTATCAAATGGATCGACGCGAGATCTCCGATATATCCGGGTTCATCAGGAGTGCCGTACTCGAGATAAAAACCGACCTTCGAGAGTATCTGCACGCGGCGTCCAAATAAGTCAGCTTCAATGGTCGCAGCGTCACTACTCCAATCGAAACTGACGTGGTCGAGTTCGGGTTCATACTTAACAGACATGGCTGCTTGACCTATTCACGTAACAAGCGTTGATCCTGTTAATCTCGCTCAGCCTTTTTCTGCCGACCAAATATCAAGCGGTCGTTCATATTTCGACATGCACTGGCATAGCTACACTTTGAATGCTCTCTTTGTAGAAGCGCACGGCGGCGCGTGCTGGAGCCGCAACCCTAACAGCCGAGAACCGTACACAAACTAAAGAATGCTAGCCAAGAGCCTCTATGCACCTAATCTGATGCTATGTGGAAAGCTTGAGGACAAACGATCGGCGGGCAGCACCACAGCTTGCCATTTCGAGCGAATCAGGATGCCTTCACCGCTCTCCCAAGCCTTCGCTCGAATGCGCCGGCCTTGAGCCCGCAACTCGCAGGAGAATTGCAAGGCCTCTGCTGCCACCAGCGCCTGAGAAAGTGTTGAACTTGAAACAAGAGGTCAAGCTGCTCAATGCGCAGCGCAAGATCCTGAGAACAGGATGCATGGCCTTGCGCGCGGTCCTCCGCGGTCCCGGCGGCAGCAACAAAGCCGAACAATTAACTGAACTAAGTTCCGCTCTCCGGCGGATATATAAGAGCTCGCTAATAGCCAATATTGAAGCCAACCAGACCATCGCAGAAGAAGCTGAGCTGCTTGTAGGCGATTATCTCGGCGAATTACCTGGCCTCGTGAAAGCCAACTCGCGTCTTTTGGAGACGTGCCTGCTTGCTATAAATCTGATAGATGAAGCCCGTCATCACCTGCAGGGCAACAAATAGGCCGAGCGTGGCTCTTCCGCTCACAGCGGAGCTCGTCGCCCGCCATCCCCAGAATTTCGAAGCCCGGGTGAAAAGACTGCTCGGCCCGGTGCCGGAGATGCGGGAATCCAGAGCACCGGTCGCCACGAATGCCTCGAAGTGTCGTGAGTTGGCCCACCGCGGCTTGGAACATTAACGTCATAGACTAGGACGCAATCAAAACCTGCGCGTTCCGATGAACGTCAGCGATAAGCTCCTTGCGCCAACCTATTCCAAAACGGTTAAAGCCTTCATCGGCATGGGTGCGGACGATTGTAAGCCCTCGGCTTGCGGCATAAGCCGCAATCAGCTCAGCTTGGTTCTGCGTCGAGTATTTCTGGTGGTCGGACATGCGCACATACTACGCAGCCCGAACGGGCCGCTCTGTCGCTCCACAGAATTGGTAGCTCCGGTTGCACGACTTCACCTCGCTAAGGGCGAACCGATTTGGTGCTGGGCTGAGGCTATCCGCTGAAAGCCCCGCCGCAGGGTTGGGGCGCTTTCAAACCGGACGCGCAAACGGCGGCCGGCACCTATCTGCCGGCAGAAGCCCTCATCACGGTGGCGCTCGCCGACCCCTCCTATCCGCTCCAACAGGTACTCGATACCACCTTCCACGAGGCGTTCCACGCGCTCGAGGACCGGATTCTTACCGATCAGGAATCGAGCAGAGGTTCGGGCGCGACACCAAGGGCTTTGTACCTCAGACCACCCGGGCACTGTTCGACAAGCTGGAAACGGAGGCCGAGAACGAATCCGAGTTCACCGGCCGCTACATGCGCTCGAAGATCGAGGAAGCCGAGCGGCGGCTGCCGAGCCTGCGGGAAGAGCGGAGCAAGCCGTTCGCCAAGGCCGACGACCTGAAATCGTTCCGCGATCGCCTCGAAGAGGTCATCAAGATCCTTGACCAGCGGACCAAGGAAGCCGAGAGCGGCGGCTGACGGGCGAGCAGGCGTCGATCGCGCGGTTTTCAATCGTCCGCCGCTCGTCATCCCTCACAGGGGCAGAGGTCGACGCGCCCGAGTTGCTCCAGCAGTTACAGCTTCCGCATGGTCGGTTCTGGGCCGACTACACGGCGCTTTCGAAGAAGCACCCCGAGGCGTTCTCCTCACCCGAGCAAGTGCGCGACCATGTCGAGAGCGTGCTGTCCGCCCCAGACGTCGCGATCCCCCAGCGAAGCGGCGATATCGACATCGTGAAACGCGCTGACGTGGACCGGATGATCGGCTTCCGCGCTCATCTCAAGAACGGCCGGTACCAGATCTCGACCGCTTACGTCCTCGAGCCGGGGCAATTGGAGCGCATGAAAAGCGGCGCGGCCCATGCCGGGGCGACGGTCTTGGAGTTAACTTCCAAGGATCACTTGTCCGGTCAGGGCCGCATCGACGAATATAACCGCGCAGCCGGTGCTGGACAAGCTCCCCGCAGGATGACGCCCGAGGCCCGCGCCAACCTCGAACTCGCGCTGACCGATGTGGTGCGGAAGATAACCGGTCCTGGCATCAACGTCCGGTTCGTCGACATCTAATCGCTGACGGAAAACGCGGTGTTTACGACTCTGCGCTAGTTGACACTTAGATTAGTCGTTATTCTTGCAAGTGCTGGTCAGTTGCTCGCAGACAGCTGGCGCTTGTTTCAAACTGTCCTGTGTTGAGTCCGGCAAAGACGCCCAGCGCTACCGTGGTGTCGGTTTGCTTAGCCGAACACCAGGACCTCCGCCGTTTTCGTCTATGAATTGAACTCCGGCGTTTTCTAGCGCCTGCCGAATGGCGCGCTGATTTGCGGCCGTCATTGACGTCACGCCGTCCTCTGATTCCGCCCGCCGAATCGTATTTGCGCCGACGGCCGACTCCTCCGCCAACTCCGCTGCACTCCACCTTAGGAGAGCACGAGCGGCGCGAATCTGCGCGCCAAAAAGAGTTTCGTTTCGCCGCTTGACATTTTCTACCATATGGGCAATTTTACACCATGTGAGCATTATTTTGAACTCTAGGAGCATAGAATGGAGTCGGTCAATTCGGCAAAGCAGATGTGGGATCGTAGATCCTTTATTGGCGGATCAGACGCTCGGATCATCATGGGCGATGACCAGACAGCGCTCACGCGGTTGTGGCGCGAGAAAAGGGGCGAACTCGAACCGGAGGACCTAAGCCAGAATCTCATCGTGCAGCTCGGTACCATCTCATCGTGCAGCTCGGTACCATCACTGAGGACCTCAACCGCACGTGGTACCAGCGCAACACCGGCCACGCGGTCGCGGACGTCCAAAGGAGGATCTGCCACCCTATCCACAAATGGATGGCAGCGACGCTGGATGGCCTGGTGCAACAGACCGGGGCCGTGTTCGAATCCAAGTTCATGCTGCCTTGGAATTTTTCCGAGGAAGCTGCGGCCGAGAAGCACATGGCCCAGCTCCAGCACAATATGTGGGTGGCGGCAGCAAAGTCAGCAGTGCTTTCGATCATTACCGGGGGCGGCAAATGGGTGGAGATCCAGGTGCATGCCGACCCGCTCTACCAACATCTCCTTTTGACGGCAGAGAAAAAGTTCTGGCGGTGTGTGCAGACAGGCGATCCGCCTTCGCTTTTTGGGATCGAAGTTCCGCGGCCACGGCTCGAGCCGTAAAGGTCGTCGACATGAACCCGTCGAACTCCTGGGCAGACCTTGCCGCGACTTACTTGCGGACTCGCAGCGCGCACCAGAATCACGAGAGCGCAAAAGCGGACCTCAAAAAGCTCGTCCCTGAAGACGCAAAGGAGGCGTACGGACACGGTATCCGCGCGAAGCGCTCGAAGTCCGGCGCGATCAGCTTTGACCCGATTCACATGGAGGGCTTCAATGGATCAGTCTAGTGAGCGCATCGGCGCGATCGCGGCGGCGCTTGCCAGAGCGCAGGCCGAGCTGACCAACCCGGAAAAAACCTTAGTTGCCACGATCCGCTCGCCGTTTCCGCGCGAGGAGGACCGCACGTTCCGCTACGCCTCTCTTGCAAGCGGCCTGGACATTGTGCGCAAGGCCTTGAGCCAGCAGGAGATTGCAACTATCCAAACCACCCGGATCGAGCCGAGTTCGGGGCAAGTTCGTCTGACCACTCTGCTTGCCCATTCATCAGGCGAATGGATTTCGGCCGACTGGCCGGTATGTGCCGCGAAGGACACCGATGCGCCGCACCGGATGGGGGCGGCCTTGACCTATGCCAGGCGCTACGCCCTGTTCGCACTGGTGGGTATCGCGGGCGAGGACGACTTGGACGCACCTGACGCCTTGCCCGGCCTACCACCGCCCCGGCCGAATGAGACGCGCGCAGCCGACGGCAAACGCAATAAGCCCGTTCTGCACCGTCCGCCAACGCTTGGCGTAGATCAGTCCGCCCAGCTGCGGCACCAGATGCTGGGTGAGATCGGCAGCTTAACCATGGAGAATGAGCTACTCGCCTGGGCCAAAGACGGACTCCCCCGGAAGAACGCTCTGCTGGAGGCGGATGCCCGGTTGATCGAGGTCGCCTATCAGCAGAAGCTGGGCGAAGCCGCACTTCCTTCGGAGAATCTGACGACCTCACCGACAGAACCGTCTGTCCCCGCCGTTCCACAAGGTCCGGCGGCTACGCTCGCCCTGCCGAAGGAGCCTATGCGCAAGCGCAGCAAGGCGCACCTGTCCTTCGTACGAGGACAGCCTTGCGTGATCTGCCAACAAATCCCATCGGACCCACACCACCTGAAGTTCGCCCAACAGAGCGCCTTAGGACGCAAGGTCAGCGATGAGTTTACGGTGCCACTCTGCCGCACGCACCACCAAGATTTGCATCGGCACGGCAACGAAAAAGCCTGGTGGGCGAATATGCAGATCGCGCCAATGCCTATTGCCAAAAAACTGTGGGACGCCAGCCAGACCGGGGGCCAAGAAGGGACCCCGATACTACCTAACCCCTCGCACACATCAACGCCCGAGGGGCTCACAACATGAATGCTCCCTCAATACCGCTTCGACCTTTGCACTACCCGCGGAGTTGGACTCACTATCGCCCCTCCTTTGCTGCTGCCTGGTGAATCACTCGAAAAATACGAGTTGATGCGCCACGCATCTTGGCTTTGAAGCTCTGCTAAATAGCGCTCAAAACCGACGCATGTCCCTACTCCGCGAGATCAATAATCGTCGTCCTGCAAGAGATAGACCGAAACACTACCATCGTGCAGAGTGATATCGATCGACACAAAGCCTGGAAGCCTGCTTAGTCGGGGCCCACTCATTTATCTGATCCCTCTCAAAAAAAGAGCGGCGACTACGGATGATCGAAGCTGGGCTGCCGTCGTTCTCAAACTCGTCCGCACAGTGATATAGACGCATTCGAGTACTGCCCATTCCATCCTGAGGCAATTGTTGAGCGCTACCGCCGCGCTAGTGACCGACGCAAACCCTGCGGCCAGCATGATAAATGATCTTAGCGCTTTCCAGTGGACGTTCGTCGAAGCATGCTCGTCGGAGACAAGCTTACAGATTTTGAGGCGGCTCGTGCCGCCCGCGGGAGAGGCTATCTATTCTCGAGTGCAAACCTTGAACGGTTTTTGAGGCCGCTCCTACACTCGAAAGAACGTTGACATGCGATGGTGACGAGACTGGTACGATCCGTGCGAGAGCCAGTGGATCGAGATATCGGTTTGCCAGGGGCTCCGGCAACCCGTATAAAACGCCGCAACTTTCCGCCAATCCCCACGATTTCCGGCCTGTTTTCGCCAGCCGACCTGACGCCGTTCCAATGACCAACCCCCGCACTTTGGTGCTGATTCCCAGCCGCATGGCGGCGACCCGCCTGCCCGGAAAACCACTCCTGGACATCGGCGGCCTGCCGATGATCGTCCATGTATTGCGGCGAGCGGAAGAAGCCCGGATCGGCCGGGTGGCGGTCGCCACCGACACGCCCGAGATCGCGGCCGCCGTGAGATCCCATGGCGGCGAGGTGGTGATGACGCGGCCTGACCACCCCTCCGGCTCGGACCGGATCTATGAGGCGCTCAGGGCCATCGATCCCGCGGGCCAGACCGAAATCGTGGTCAATCTGCAGGGCGATTTCCCGACCATTTCGCCTGTCAATATCAGGGACGTGCTGCCGCCGCTGGCCGACCCCGCCGTCGATATCGCGACCCTGGCGGCCCAGATCCACACCGAGGAAGAGAGCACTAATCCCAACGTGGTGAAGGCGGTTGGCTCGCCGATCGGCGATCGGCGCTTGCGCGCGCTCTATTTCACCCGCGCCACGGTGCCCTGGGGCGACGGGCCGCGTTACCATCACATCGGGCTTTATGCTTATCGCCGCGCAGCCCTGGATCGCTTCGTGCGGCTGTCGCCCTCTCCGCTGGAGAGGCAGGAAAAACTGGAGCAACTGCGGGCGCTCGAGGCCGGCATGCGGATCGACGTCACCATCGTCGACACAGTGCCCCGCGGCGTAGACACCCCGACCGATCTTGAAATTGCCCGCCAGACACTGGCGAAATCTCAATCCGCCTGTTCTGATGTAGCGGCGGTTCGCTAACGTTTCTTCCTCTGGCCTTGCTCTCCGTCGCCCTCCCCTTACGATCACGAGAACCAGTCCAAACTGGCTGACGAACGGGATGCAATCCTGGTCGAGCAGGGCTTGCCTTCAATTTCGTTTCAGCAGGCTATTGAGATAGGCGCCGTATTCGCTTGCCAAAATCGGTTGCACAAGCGTCTCTAGTTGCGCGTCATCGATCAACCCAAATCGCCACGCGGTCTCTTCAGGACTGCCAATCTTCAATCCCTGTCGATGTTCGATCGTGCGGATGAACTCAGAGGCTTCAAGCAATGAATCATGCGTTCCAGTGTCGAACCAAGCGAAGCCACGCCCAAGAACCTCGGCGTGAAGATCGCCCGCTTCCAGATATGCGATATTGACATCCGTGATTTCAATTTCACCCCGCGCCGAGGGCCTCAGCTTCGCTGCGATATCGACCACGCGGTTGTCATAAAAATAGAGCCCAGTGACGGCCATGTTGCTGGGAGAGACTTTCGGCTTCTCAATCAACGCCGCGATGCGCCCATTGGCATCTAATGTAGCAATTCCATATCGCTCCGGGGTAGCAACGGGATGCACAAAAACCGTCGCCCCATTCTTGCGAGCCGCGGCTCGTGCAACGGCATCGGGCAAGCCGTGGCCAAAGAACAGATTGTCACCAAGCACTAGCGCAACGCCATCTTCACCGATGAAATCGCGGCCGACAATGAAAGCGTCCGCGAGGCCGCGCGGACGATCCTGCTCGGCGAATGACAAACGAATGCCCCATTTCTGGCTGCCCCGAAACAACTCCTTGAAGCGCGGCAGATCATGGGGCGTACTGATCAGCAAAATGTCACGGATGCCGGCCATCATGAGCACCGTCAGCGGGTAGTAAATCATCGGCTTGTTGTAAACCGGAAGCAACTGCTTTGAGACTCCGAGCGTTACCGGATAAAGCCTTGTGCCGGCACCGCCCGCAAGAATAACACCCTTCATGTCCCGCTCCGTTGCTGTTCTGCTAGGTCATTATGAAGACCGCTCAGGATATCATCCAGCGCGCGCTCCCAGGGCCGTAAGGCGACGCCGTAAACTTGAAAAATCCGGCCGCAGTTAAGTATCGAATAGATCGGCCGCGCTGCGGGCGTCGGATATTCCGCTGTCGTTATAGCATCGAGCCGCGGCGCGGTGCGGCCGCTCGCGGTAAGCCAGGCAAAGACGTGGGCAGCGACACTGTGCCAAGTGGTGGCTCCTGAGTTCGTCAAATGAAACGTCCCGAACGCGTCGCGACCTTCGGACAGCCCGGTGATGATCGCGAAGATGGCTGCTGCCAAATCACCGGCGGAGGTGGGCGTTCCCCACTGGTCGGCCACCACACGAACAACTTCCCGTTCGCCTGCGAGCCGCAGCATCGTCTTGACAAAGTTCGATCCATGTGTGCCGCAGACCCATGCGGTCCGGAGAATAATGTGGCGTTCGCACCCTATGGTCACCAGCCGTTCGCCGGCCTGCTTGCTGCGTCCGTACACGCTGAGTGGATTGACAGGATCGTCCTCGACGTAGGGCTCGCGTTTGCGGCCGTCGAACACGTAATCCGTGGAGATATGAATCAAAGTCGATCCCTGCGACTGAGCAGCTTGCGCAAGGTTACCCGCGCCCTGCCCGTTAACGGCAAACGCGCGCTCCGCTTCGGATTCCGCCTTGTCGACAGCCGTATAGGCCGCGGCGTTGATAATGACCGAAGGTCGAAGCCTGTCGATTGCAACGCGAACAGCGGCAGCATCGCTGATATCGACATCCTCGTGCGTGAAGCCAACCACAGGCAAGCCGATCGACGGTTGCCTCAGCAGTTCGCGGCCAACCTGCCCCGCCGCGCCAAAAACGACTACCGGTCCGACAAGACGGCTCATGGTGTTGCGGCAGGCTCAAGCACGCCTAGCCGCGCGTTGTCGTATCCCCGCGCGCGAACCCGCTCACACCAGTCATGGTTAGCTAGATACCATTTTACCGTGCGACGCAATCCCGACGCGAGGGTTTCGAGGGGCTTCCATCCCAGTTCGCGGCGGATTTTGTTGCAATCGATAGCGTAGCGAAGATCGTGCCCCGGACGATCGGTAACGAAAGAGATCAGATCGGCGTGGTTCCGGTGCGGCCGATTGGGGATCAGATCGTCGAGGATCGAGCACAACGACCGAACCAAGTCGATGTTCGTGCTCTCGGCGTTGCCGCCTATGTTGTATTTTTCTCCGGGGCGTGCGCGGTTAAGGACAAGCCAAAGCGCCCGTGCATGATCGTCGACAAACAGCCAATCCCGCACATTCATTCCGGTGCCGTAAACCGGCAACGGCCGACCACGCATGGCGTTGGTGACCATCAGTGGAATCAGCTTTTCGGGATGCTGATAAGGTCCATAATTGTTGGAGCAATTTGACATCACCACCGGCAGACCGAACGTATGATGCCAGGCGCGAGCCAGGTGATCCGCCGAGGCTTTGCTCGCCGAGTAAGGCGAGTTCGGAGCGTAAGGTGAGTCCTCGCCAAATGCACCTTCCGCACCGAGCGTTCCGAAGACCTCATCGGTTGAGACGTGATGGAAACGGAAATGCTGCCGGCGCGCCGGCGGCAACCGCTCGAAATATCGACGCGTTGCCTGAAGGAGCTTAAACGTCCCGACGATATTGGTCTCGACGAACGCCTCGGGACCGTCGATCGATCGATCGACGTGCGATTCTGCGGCGAGGTGCATCACGGCATCCGGCTGCTGCTCACGAAAGATACGGTCGATGGTCTCTGAGTCGCAAATGTCGGTATGCTCGAAGCGATAACGATTACTCGTCGTAAGCGAGGCAACTGCTTCGGGCGATGCGGCGTATGTCAGCCTGTCGACATTAACAACCTCTGCGTCAGTGTCCTCGATCAGAAGCCTGCATACGGCAGAGCCTATGAATCCTGCGCCCCCTGTGACCAGTATTTTCATGAGATTCAATTGCGATAAACGAATGGATCAGCTAGGTCGCGAAAGCGCGGTAACGCCAGGTCTTTATCGGTAATCACAGCGGCGTCAGCTTCAACCGGCCATTTTATGCCAAGGTCTGGATCGTTCCATAACACACCACTATCGAGCTTCGGGACATATGGCGCGGAGACTTTGTAAAGCACTGACGTATCGGGCTCGAGCGTGCAAAAGCCATGAGCGAATCCTTCGGGGACATAGAGTTGGCTCCACGAATCGCGGCTTAACTCGACCGCGACATGGCGGCCATAAGTTGGCGAACCGCTTCGGCAATCCACAACCACATCCAGAATTCGTCCTGCGAAAACCATCACGAGCTTGGCCTGTGCGGCCGGCGGAAGCTGGAAATGCAACCCGCGAACAGTGCCCCTGGCGAGAGAGAAAGAATAGTTGTCCTGAACGAAATTCGTCATGACACCGGCTTCGCGCAACGCCGCGCTGTTATAAGTCTCGGAAAAAAATCCTCGCTTATCGGCATGCCGACGAAGACCAAGGAGTTTCACGTCAGGAACTTCAAACGTCGCAATTTCCATCACGAAGACAGCCTCAGCGGTTGCAATACTCCGATTGACGGAAAGCACAACTTTCGTTTATCACCAAACCCTTGAACGGGATCAACTCCGCCGCCGGGCTCACAGATACTCGAAGACCGGGGCGGCTGCGGCATGCCGGGCCCAGGCTTCCGACCGACGAACTAACCCATTCCGCTGTCCGAATCAACAGAGTCCAATGAAAAGCCAACTCCGCCGGGTCATAGTCGGCAACGTCACGTACGCTGTTGAAATCGATCCCGCATATCCGCTGACGGCGGGATGGCAAGTCAGTCTACAAGAGGCCTGTCGCGCCCATCCCGCCGCACTGGTTTGGGACGACCTTATCGTCAAGAAACGGCGGGGGTTTCGTCCCGAGGCGTTTCGGCTCGTGTGGCCAAGGCCAGACAAGCTTTTCTATCAGCAGGTCGATCACGCTGGGCGTTGTGCGGTTCGCGCAGACTTTGTCGGAGATGAAGCACCGGGAGCCACGTCGCGGGCACTATTGAGAATCATCGATGAGGAGCGGCCTATCGCATTCAGCTCCGACATTCTTCGCTTCACCCGCTCCGTCAAATCGTCAGTCTACAATCCAATCGCGCCGCCCCCCGCACCGTCCGCACGGGCCGATAAGATATCGGTTATCATCAATTATCGCGATCAGCCGGAGCTGATGGAAGCATGCCTGGAGAGTCTTGCGAGTCAGAAGTTGCGCAGCCGGCTCGAAGTGCTGTTGATTGACAATCAATCGTCCCCCGACAGTCTTGCGCGCATTGCATCTTCAGCGGCACGTCTGCTGTCGGCCAAAGCAGAGGTTTGTCATATCCGCTACGACAAGCCGTTCAATAAATCAGCGCAGGATAATCTGGGCATAGAGACCGCTTCGGGCGACGTGACGGTGATGATGAACAACGATGCCGCCTTCACTCATCTCGATGCGCTGCAAACTATCTCCGATTGGGCCGCCACTCCCGGCGTGGCTTCAGCCGGTCCATTGTTCACCGGCGAAGGCGGACGCCTGGTTTCGTCGGGCGTATTTATACGGCCGGCGCAGAAGAGCAGCCACACCATCATTCGAGAAAATGAACTCGTCACGTTTGCATCTACCGTTCATTACTCCGCCGGAAGCAGTTTCGGATGCGCTGCTGTTTCCAAGGCGGCTTGGGCCAATGTCGGCCCTCTCGACACCGAAACGTTCCGCTCGCAATACAACGATGCTGATGTTTTCATTCGCGCGCTGCGGTTGGGACTGAAGCACGTCTATGTCGGCTCGGTTACCTGCCATCATGAGCCCGGCCGCTCGGAAGCGCGCACCAAGCAGCTTATACAGAATCTCCTGAGGCAACTGATGGAACGTCATCCGGATGCCGCCCAATACGCCGGTACGGATCCCGATCTGATCAAGTATGGGGCCCTCCCGCAGTTTGAGAGTGCCAGGGCGAATGCCTGGATGACACTCGTTCACAAGACACGACAATTGGGCCGCTTGGCTCGCACAATCGGCGGCCGGACTTAACCCGTGGTCTTCAGCTCCGTCACGTTTCTGTTTTACTTCCTGCCGCTCCTGCTGCTCGCCGTGGCATTCACACGCTCGGTGTCCGCGAGCAATATGGTACTTCTTGTTTTCAGCGTCGCTTTTTATGCCTACGGCGAATCCGACAAGGCATACATCGTCTTCCTTGTCGTAGTCGTCAGCTTCCTGTCGGGCCTCGCGATGCAGGAAGCAAGCCTGTCTCGCAGACGTGCGGCACTGGTGGCGGGCATAGCGATCAATCTTACAATCCTGGCCTATTATAAATACTCCGGATTCGTGCTGACTAACCTGTCGGAAGTTGTTTCGCTTCCATTCGTCGTGAGTCACGTCCAACTGCCGTTAGGCATTTCGTTCTTTGTCTTTCATGCGATTTCCTACATCGTCGACATCCACCGGAAGATGGCACCCGCACAACGTCGCTTCCACGTCTTTACGCTGTATATTGTTTTCTTCCCTCAGCTCATTGCGGGTCCGATCGTTCGTTACCATGAGATCGCGGAACAATTTCTGACCCGGCGGATGAGCTGGCAGGATTTCAGCATCGGCGCTTCACGGTTTGTGATCGGGCTGGGCAAGAAGACGCTGATCGCAAACCCACTCGCGGTCGCGGTCGATCAGATTTTTGGATTGCAGCAGTCGCAGCTCAGTTTCGAATTAGCGTGGCTGGGTGCTATACTATATGCGCTTCAGCTTTACTTCGACTTTTCCGGATACAGCGACATGGCGATCGGCCTCGCGCGCATGTTCGGATTTCGTTTCCCGGAGAACTTCAACTATCCTTACGTCGCGCAGTCGATCCAGGAATTCTGGAGGCGCTGGCACATCTCTCTTTCAAACTGGTTTCGGGACTATCTCTATGTTCCCTTGGGAGGCAACAGGGTGTCGCCCGGGCGTACTTACCTGAACCTGCTGATCGTTTTCTTCTTGTGCGGACTTTGGCACGGAGCCTCCTGGAATTTCGTCGTCTGGGGCCTTTGGCACGGACTTTTTCTCATTCTGGAGCGATCATTCTTGTCGGCCGTGTTGCAGCGTACCTGGCGCGTACTGCGTCACGGCTATGCGATGCTGGTCGTCTTGATCGGATGGGTGTTCTTCCGGGCGGACGATCTACCGCAGGCCTTCAGTCTGATCTCCCACATGTTCAACTTCGCAGAGTTCCGAGGAAACCTGTATCCGCTGGAGGTCTACTTCACCACCGAGGTCCTGGTCTTGACGCTGCTGGCCATCTTGTTCAGCGCGCCCCTCGTGCCCTGTATGTCCGCGGCGATCGAGCGCTTCCGGCAAGTTTCGCGGCTATCCTGGGGTGTCGCTCGTGCGGCGCAGGTGGCTTTGTCGATATCCTGCTTCGTGCTGTCGAGCATGGCGGTAACTGCCCAAACCCATAATCCGTTTCTTTACTTCCGGTTCTGAACATGATGCTTCATGACCGACCGAAGGGGCGCGCACTTGATTTTAGCGGATTGTTTGCCACCGCGTTCGTGATCATGATCGCAACGCCGCTTGTGATCCATTGCTGGCAAGGCTCCGCGGCCGTCTTGCGCGACGAAAAGCGAAACGCTGCGGCATTTCCGTCTCTGCCGGGGAAGGACCGTCCCGTTCGAACCTTCGCGCGCGAGTTGGATGCATACCTCAAAGATAACTACGGGCTGCGAAACTGGCTGCTCACTTCCTACAACGTGGTTAAGTATCGCGTGTTCGGCAACTATGACACCGGATCTGGCCACACATTATTCGGCAAGCACCGCTGGATGTACTACACGCAATTTGAACAGATAGACGCGTACCGCGGGCGCTACGTCGTGCCTGAGAGCCACCTTAAGGAAGTTGCCGATGGTCTCAAGCGCCAATACGACGCCGTCACGTCGCGGGGAATGACTTATGCCGCTGTAATTGCTCCAAACAAGCAAACGATCTATCCGGAAAATCTGCCAGACTGGGCGCAGCGGTCCCTGGGGTCGAGTGCGACCGATCAGATCCTGGCATATGTTAAGCAGCAATACCCCGAAATCATCGTCATCGATACCCGCGATGGCGTTCGCAACGCGAAGCACCTCGCCCCCTTGTTTGTTCCGACCGATATCCATTGGACCATGCAGGCGGGCTATTTCGCCAACGCAGAAATCATTCCGGCGCTGCAAAAAGCAAACGTCAACATCCCTGATCCATCTCCCTGGTCTGAATATGCGATCACCCCGCAACAGGACGTCGGCGGTGACCTCAGCGCGCTGATCAATTTGAGAGCACACATGAAGGAAACAATTTACGCGGTGACGAAAAGCGGCGGCTTCCGCAGCCGAAGGGATCCGACAAGTCCCTATATGCAGTTTCCTACCCTGGATTCGTTTCATCCGACCTTTGTGTACAAGATCGACGATGACAGGCTGCCCAGGGTGCTGGTATTTCGCAATAGCTTCTTCACGTCGCTCATGCCATTTTTCTCGGAGCATTTTCGTGAAACGGTTATCTTGTGGCGTGACTTCGATACCGCCTATATCGACAAAGTTCATCCGGATATCGTGGTCCGTCAGTTCCTCGAAATGAATTTGTTTGAGCCTTCGCCGGAGACGCTGAAACAGTTCGTGGAGCGGTCTAGGTCCAGCGAGAGCCGCTGACTTGCTTTGAGTCACTGCGGGACTTTTCAGGGATTGATGCCTGTAGCCTGGTCAGGCATGGTTCGGGTACAAACAATGGAAAACATTTTGAACATCACTCCTACAGCCGCGCCGGTAGTCGCCGCTGGCATGGTCAAATTCGGCAATGACCTACCGATGTCGGTCATCGCCGGCCCTTGCCAGCTCGAGAGCCGCGCGCATGCGCTCGAGGTTGCCGGCGCCCTGAAGGAGATCGCGACACGGCTGAAAATCGGCCTCGTGTACAAGACCTCCTTCGACAAGGCCAACCGCACCAGCACAGCGGCGGCGCGCGGCATCGGACTGAAACAGGCGCTGCCAATCTTCGCCGAAATCCGCGCCTCGCTTGGACTGTCCGTACTCACCGACGTCCACGAGGTTTCACAATGCGCCGAGGTCGCGCAGGCCGTGGATGTGTTGCAGATCCCGGCCTTCCTGTGCCGGCAGACCGATCTCCTGTTGGCAGCGGCGGCAACCGGCAAGGTCGTTAACGTCAAGAAAGGGCAGTTCCTCGCACCGTGGGATATGGCCAACGTCGTCGCTAAAATCACGAGCGCAGGCAATCGCAACGTGCTGATCACCGAGCGCGGCGCGTCCTTCGGCTACAACACGCTAGTGTCGGACATGCGGGCACTGCCGATCCTTGCGCGGACCACCGGTGCCCCCGTCGTTTTCGATGCCACGCATTCGGTGCAGCAGCCCGGCGGCAAGGGCACGTCATCCGGCGGCGAGCGCGAATTCGTGCCGGTGCTTGCGCGGGCAGCGGTCGCGGTCGGAGTCGCCGGCGTGTTCATCGAAACCCATCCCGATCCCGACCATGCCCCGTCCGACGGTCCCAACATGGTGCCGTTGCGCGAGTTCGAAGATCTGGTACGGACTCTGATGGCATTCGACACGCTTGCCAAGGGTCAAGCTTCGGCGATTCCGGTGAAATCGGAATAGCACTGGACGACGACTTGTTTGTTATCAATGCCTAGAGCATGCTGCAATTGCAGTGCGCTATCCTAGGCAACACCTATTCGTAACAAGTCGTGTATGTGCACGATGCCAACTGGTTTTGCCGCATCAGTCACATAAACCGCGGTGATCTTTGAGGCATTGAGCATTTGGAGCATCTCGCCGGCAAGACAATCGGCGGTGACCGTTTTCGGATTCTT
This sequence comes from Bradyrhizobium sp. sGM-13, assembly GCF_018398875.1. Lineage (GTDB taxonomy): Bacteria > Pseudomonadota > Alphaproteobacteria > Rhizobiales > Xanthobacteraceae > Bradyrhizobium. The sequence continues at coordinate 187,278 of NZ_JAGWDK010000001.1, forward strand.
CGTCATCACGTCCTCTACCCTCGCATTCGTCAGATCTGGACGCATGTGCCGGCGCAGATCGCCATCAGTTATAATGCCGACGATGTCGCCGCAACTGTCGACGATACCAATGCAACCGAATCCCTTTGACGACATCTCGATCAATGCCTCAGCCATGTTCGTACCGAGCGGCTTCAGTGGCATAGCATGACCGATATGCATCAGATCTCGCGCATGTTTTAGCATGGCGCCGAGCTTGCCGCCTGGATGCAGCACGCTAAAATCGACTGGGGTGAAGCCGCGACTTTGCAAGAGCGCGATCGCTAACGCGTCGCCTAGCGACAATAACATCAACGACGAAGTGGTAGGCGCCAGATCATGCGGGCAAGCCTCGCGCGCTCTAGGCAAAGCCAAGACTATATCGGCCGCCCTCCCCAAGGTCGAACGTTCATTCGCGGTCATCACAATCAGCGGAATCTTAAAGCGACTGGCGTAGTTGATAAGGTTCTTCATTTCCTGTTGTTCGCCGGACCACGACAGCGCCAGAATGACGTCACGGTCGGTGATCATACCGAGATCGCCATGGCTCGCTTCCGCAGCGTGCACAAAGAAGGCAGGCGTCCCGGTGGACGCAAAAGTAGCGGAAATCTTGCGTCCGATATGGCCCGACTTGCCGAGACCCGTGACGATCAGACGTCCACTTGTATTGAGAATAAGTTCAACCGCTTCCCCAAAGGCACTACCAAGATCCGCGGCTAGTGCTGCCGCCAGCGCGCGAACGCCCTCAGCTTCTGCCTCAAGCGTCTTCAATGCGGATGTAATCGCCGCTTCATTGCCTTTTGGGGATTTGGATGTTCGGAGTTCGGTATGTGCCATAGCCAGTCCCTAAAGAAACAGTTAGTAACGGAACGCGTCTTGCGTGGTCTGCACCAACCCGCGCTCAGCGAGTACTCGGCAACTGCTTGTAAACAGAAGTTAGAGCCTTGCATGCCATCAATCAGCCGCACAGCATGTCAGAACATACACGGCCATTTGCCTTCAATGACTGGCAAAAAGCAGGATACGACAACCATTGCGCTCTTGCCGCTCCTCGACAATCCTGACCGAGGCAAAGCCCGCTTGTCGGAGCAAGGCCTCGATATCCGACTGAAGCAACCATTTGGCGTGATCATACATGCCTGAAAACACTTCGGTAGTGCCACCTTCCTTGTAATGTTGGTAGCGGTACTGCTTTCCGTCGACCTCGTACACGCTGCGTGCCATATCGGGAAGCGCGACGTGTGTGTCAAGCATGATCCCCTCCTTCGCGACCTTACCCAGAGCAAGCAAGTGTCGAACGGGATCCTTGAGATGGTAGAGTACCCCGACATGATGTATCAGGTCTGTTTCAGGTAGTGTGGCGAGATCAGAAGATAGATCCAAGTTGCACACAAAGACATTCGGGCAGTAGCCGAACATCGCGCAGCGGACGATGGTCTTCACCACATTTTCGATGCGAGAATCCACGGCGACCACTTTCGCTCCGAAGCCAAGCAGGCCCACAGTATGTACACCCTCGAAACAACCCGCCTCGAGGACCGTTTTGCCGCTCAATTTGAATATCTGATTCATCGTTTGGATGCGCCTATCAGGAATGACCTGCGGCGCGTCGCGCTTTCCCTTCCACGCAATGTTGCCGAAACGGCGGCCATGACTATCAACCGTGAAGCATCTCCATGGAAGCAATGCGTTCAAATGCCTGAGATCGTCGTCGGACATTGCATCGACGTGGCGCGTCGGCACGCGATGCCGATCAAAGCCGCCAAATTCGATCTTGTTGCCGGCAACGCCGACGGCCGCAGCCGAAGAAATTCTTTTCCAGATACTCGACCAAAGCGTCATAATGAATTCCAAACGGCTATGAGTTGGGGAGCTTCGGAGGGAAGCGACTGGTTGCCATTAACAGCGGACCGAAACTATCCAAACAAAGACTTCAGTTCCGGAGCGCGGGCTTTGGACCAGCCGCGTAGAGCAATTCCAAGCCGCCAAGACCCCTGGGCAGGCATCCTTGTATTGAGTGCCACGCTCAGTTAAAATACCTGCTCGTCTTGCGCTAGGTCAATGCGCGCGACCACGCCCAAACGCCTAGCGTACCTACCCAATCTGATGGAGACGACGTGTGACGCTTGAAACGCCGGTTCGAATATTCGTTGGCACTGACCGCTCGCAAATGGTCGGCGTCAAGGTGCTGGAATACTCGGTAAAACGCCATACCGATCTTCCAGTCGAAGTCACACCCCTCATCGACGTCAAGCTGCCAGAACCTCGCGACCCGCGGCAGCGCCAGCGAACCGGGTTCAGCTTTGCCCGATTCGCCATCCCGAGGCTCGCCAATTACCGCGGCAGGGCACTGTACACCGATGCCGACATGCTGGTGTTCAAGGACATTCGCGAATTATGGTCGGTCGATTTCGAAGGAGCGAAAGTCGTCGTTCAGGAAGAGCTTCCAGGCCAACACGCCAAACACCGGAAGGCATTTGCGCCGGGCAAGCGGGTCAAGCAATGCTCGGTAATGCTGATAGATTGCGAAGCCGCAAAATGGGATCCAGAGGCGATCGTGCGCGGGCTCGACGACTCCTACAGCTATGAAGATTTGATGCAGAACCTGTGCATCCTGCGTGAAGACGAAGTTTCCTACCGGGTGCCCTTCCGATGGAATAGCCTTGAATATTACGACGACACCACATGCCTGATCCACTACACGGACATGCCTACACAGCCGTGGGTTTCCGCGGACAATCCAAACGGATACCTTTGGTCGAACGAGGTCCGCCGCATGCTTGGCGATGGCGCTCTCACATTGGCCGAGCTCGAACAGGAGAAAGCGCTTGGCTTTTTGCGCCCGTCGTTTCTGACCGAGCTCAAGATGGTCGATGACTCTGCCAAGCTGACCAAGGAGCAGACAAGGGCTCTGGTCGCAGAAGACAAAGTTGCCCATTTCGTCAAGCATGCAGCGTTGACCGAGGCGCGCGAGCGACGAAAGCAAGAGATAAAGGAGTACGAGAAGCAGGTCAGGAGTGGACAAGTTTCGTCCGGACCGACGTTCCCTCGCCCGGGTCTCTTAGACCGCTTGCGTGCGCGGCTTGCCCGCTGAGGAGTGTCCCCTGACTCGTGATCGTATTCTTGTGACCGGCGGCGCCGGCTTCATCGGTTCGCGGCTCGTGCGCCAACTTTGCGCGACTGCCGAAAAGACTGTGGTGTTCGACAGTCTGCACTCGCAAGTCCATGGCGAAGGGGCGACCTTTCCGGACGAAGGGGCAAACGTGATCTGCATGAAAGCGGATATTCGCGATGGCGATGCCCTGAGAAGCGCCATCAGCGATCACGCTCCGACACTTATATATCATCTCGCCGCGGAAACCGGCACGGGACAATCCTACGATCTCATTTCGCGCTACTGCGATGTCAATGTCGGCGGCACGGCCCGCCTTATCGAGGCGTTGCGGCAAAGCAGCTCCCCGCCACGCCGGGTCGTGCTCGCTAGTTCCCGTGCAGTATATGGCGAGGGTGCTTTCCAGACCGACGACGGGTCGCTGGTCATCCCCGCTTCACGTCGCGAGGAACGGTTAAGGGCCGGCGATTTCGTGCCACGCGATCTCGCCGGTAGAGCCTTGAGGCCGGTTCCAACGCCGGAAAGCCTGCCCCCAGCGCCGGCTTCGATCTATGGCTCCACGAAACTGATGCAGGAATACCTGCTGGAGCAAGGTCTTGCCGGGATGGCCACTGAGCTGGTGCTGTTGAGATTTCAGAACGTGTACGGGCCAGGCCAGAGCCTGCGTAACCCCTACACGGGCGTGCTGTCGATCTTCTGCTCGCAGATCCTCGCAGGAAGAACGCTCAACATTTTTGAAGACGGCGAAATCGTGCGCGATTTTGTCTTTGTTGACGATGTAGTTGAGGCGTTAGTGAAGGCCGGCACCGCCGCAGCCCCAGGCAGCACACCGATAAATATTGGCAGCGGCACGCCAGCAAGTATCCTTGGCACCGCGCAATTCTTGCTAAAAACACTCCGAGCGCCGGAGGATAGATTTTTGATCTCTGGCGACTTCCGCATCGGCGATATCCGTCACTCCGTGGCCGATATCGGGCGCGCGCGCGAGCGTCTCAATTGGCAGCCGCGCTTTTCCCTGGAGAAAGGGCTTGAGGCACTGGCGGATTGGGCACGCCAAGAAGCCTCCTCATCGCGTTAGACTGATACGGTGAGATCAAGGTCGCGATCAACGCGGCAAACATACATGACGCGGAAATCTCCGGCCGCATCGCCAAACGGATTAGGATGTAATTGCCGAGCAATATAGGGAAAGCCGACCGCCTTCAACGCGCGAAGAAGCTCCGCTTCCTGGGCCCAAAATGAGAAAGTGTTGTCGAGCGAGCTACGGACCCTGCGCTCGAGTTCCTCTGGAGTGAGCCCATCCGGATGCTCGCGATACAATCGCCCGACATAGCCGTCTTTGTTCGTCATCGGCTCGGAAAGGCGCTTTCCGAACCGCACGTCGGCGCCGTTTTCGGCCGTGTGTGTGTAGAGCATCAACGTGTCCGAGGTGACCTCGCGCAGAAGGTTGAGCATCGGCAGAAAGTCATCGGCCCCCAGATGATGCAGGATACCGAAAAACAACACGAGTTCGAATTTGCCCAACTCCGCTGGAGAGATCTTTCTGACATCGCCCTGCTGAAAATTCGCGTTGCTTGCACCGAAACATCTGGCGATAAACCGCGAGCGATCGACATAGAGCTTTCTACCTTCGATGCCGAGGACCCTGCCGGCGCCAGCCATGGCCAACTCAATCGAGTGCTGCCCTTCCGCGCTGGTCAAATCGAGTACTGAAAGGCCCTCGACCCGGCCGCGGCGCGTAACAAAGGGAACCGAATCGACAACCTGCGTTCCTATAATCTTCAAGCCTTTTGCTTTGCCGAAATAACGCTCGTTGCTGGCTGTTATTGTTTCTCCGGCTTCGCCGAGATCATAATAATGCGCCCAAGGCTGCTCCGGCGAAAGCTGTGCAAGGCCCGCACGAATCTCGGCACTGCTCAAGACAGGCTTAAACTTCTGTATCGGCATAGGATGGCCGATCATCTGCTTGGCCGCGGCTGCCGCATCAACAACGCCACCAGCCGCCTTTGGACCTGCGACCACTGCACGGGCCGGATTGCCCAGACTAGCGGTAGGTTTGACTGCGTCACGCACGCTTTTCAACAGACCTCTAATCATGCAAAACTCCTCCCGGAAGAGAGTCGGCGCACTTTGTCGAACTCGACGTCCGGACATTTCGTTACCCCAGCGTCCGCCATATCCGCAACAACCAAATCCGTTACGCGCGAAATACAGTCGCCATCGAGGCGGGTACGCTCCCGGAAAATGGAATTTTGGTCAATCAGAGTGGCTGGTTCTGTCAGCGCTAAATCGGCAAACGCGAGCCAATCCGCCCCATTCCGAATTTGGGGCAATGGGCGGTAGACATCAAGGTTTAGGCCGTACGCCGCGACTGCGACTGGCACGCCGAGCTCAGTCGCATCCAGCGCTACTGTCGATGGTGTCGTTATTACACATTTGCAGTGCGGAATGACCGCTGCTGCAGTGTACGGCTCCCACTTCGGATCGTCAGGATCAGCAATGATCATGTTACGCCCATATCCCTCAAGCCTGCCAGGCCTCGCAAGGTATTTCCCAGCGTGATGAGGCTTGAGAAGAAATATGAACTCCGGCCGCGTGGCAGCCGCCGCCAGAAGATCCCGGACAAAGTTGTCGCGGTAGGACTGCGGATACCGCTCCCAGTGCAAATTCTCGAACACGCCGATCACGTTACGGCCGGACAATTCAGGAAAGTCGACATTAACTCGTGCGACCTCAGCCGACCGGCCAACAGCGAATGCCTTGCGGCGCGTCTCCTCCGCGGTGGCTTCCGGCAGGTTCTCCGGCGCCGACCAAGTCAGCACGCGATCGGAAGCAAACCTGATTTCGGGGCCGTGCGTTTCGTCGAAGTAGGTGAGACCTATATTCTCCAGTCCGTGCTGGAACGTGTAGGTTCGAACGCCATCGGCGTTCGCTGCAATCGTCAACTTATGGTTGAACAGGTGTGCGCGCGCGGTCGATTCCGACGCGGAAACCAAGACGTCCAGACCGCGGACACTTTGGTCATTGCCCAGCAGAACCTGCTCGCGTGCGACGACGGACGGAACCACGGCAAGTTCTATCAGTGCCCTCACAATTCGTGGCGACCTCGATAGCGAGGTATCGGATAAGAGAACCCTAAGCTCGAAACGCGGATCTTTCCGCCAGGCGTCGATGAGCGGGCGCAGGATGTCGAGGTCTTGCGTCAAATCGAGCAGAATGCCTGCCTTGATGCGTCCGTCCGCTCTGCCGCGCGTAACCTTCGAATGGGGAACGCACCGCAAGAGATGGTCCCATTGCTGGCCGATCGCTTTGGGCGAATACAGCGCATCGAGAATAGGGGCAGCCTTGTCGAGATATCGCTTTGCTGTTTGGGGATCTGTCAAAAGTTGTCGAAGATTGTGCTCCCAATTTTCGAAAAGAACAGCCTCGCCCAGTGGTTCGAGCGCTTTCAGCGGTGAAGCGATCGCCGGCACCCCATGTTGAAGGGCCATGACTACGCGATTCGCCGATTTGGTTTCAGAGAAGTCATCTCCCGTTGAGGGAAACAGACAAGCCGAAGCCCTCTTCAGACTTGAAAAGATCACAGAGGGCGACCACGCGAAATAACGCGACCGAAACCTCAGCGGCGCGATCGCTGATTCGTATTTCTTCTGATGGTTACTGATCACCCACACTTCGAAGTCATATTCTTGCGCAAGCCGCTCCAGGACCGGAGCAACCTGGTACAGTGAAAGCATCCCGAAATTGCTGTGGGGCGAGCCGTGATTGCCGAACCAAAGAAACACCGGACAATCCGAAGGCGCTGGACCGGGAGCAGTGCCATCGTTGGTGCGAGGCAAAGTCCGCTCCTTGCGCGAAGCGGCTAGCCTCAGTCGGTCCCAAGCGATTCTGGACGCTTGCTCCGGAGATTTCCGAAAATGATTCGCAAACACCAAGCTGCGCTTCACCATGGAAGACTTCGACGGCCTGATCATATTAGCATCAAGATAAGCAGTGGCGGCCCCATACGACTCCGCTGTTTCGATTTGGTCCGGAATGATCTCGAAGCGCGTTCCTGGAAGCATGGTTGGGCGGATGGCACTCGCCATGGCCTCGGTCGTGACCACCACCGCGTCGACGAGCGCACTAGCTGCACTAAGCCACATGCGCTGAAGGTGCGATGCCTGCCTTTCATATTCGATGACGATCGTATTGTCACACAGGTCAATGAAAATACGCTTGTTAAGCAGCGCAGCGGTGTCGATGAGACGTAGGGAATGCGCATCAAGCCGTTTTACCAAGACAATGGCATCGAGCTCCTGCACGTCACGCAGAGCGTCGAGCGAGTTCGAATATATTCTGCTCTTGTGCCCCAGTTCGCCGATTGCGAGTGCCGGATAAAGGACGCGGTACCGCGTGCTTGCGATCCGGACGTTGGCACTCTGTACAATCCAACCGATTACCATGTTGAATCTTCAATCTTTCGTTGTCCGTGCCATTCATAGTACAGCGTGGCCCGGTTTAAAAGGCCTCAAGACCTTCCGCTTCGTCGAAATCATCGATTTTTCTGTTGTTTTCAATTGAAACGCCTGAAAACGTCCATTCTCTCGGCTGGTAGAACGCGCAATGCTTGGTCTTGCCGCTGTCGACAACGACCAAGCGCAGCTTTTCGACCATATCGACGAGATCTTGAAGGTTCCCCCGCGTGATCGCGATCTTGAGATTATATGTCCCAGGGGGAAGGGTTACCGGAGCAAATGCAACCTCGATCGTCGCCTCGGTTCCATCCGCCCGCATCGTGCCAACATCGGCTGACGAGGTTATGACTTGAATGTTTTGGGGCGTGCCGTGGCTTAGGTCGGCAATCACCAGAAGAATACTGAGTTCATCCTCAGAAGCGGTCGTCCTGACGGAGATGGAGAGTGAACCAGGCTCTCCACTTCGCCAATGGCCTGCATCGCTCATCCCCGGCATTTCCAATTTGGCGCCCGTGATGGCTGTCTTCTTGGTAACCCTCGCTGTGGAGATATTTCCTGAGTCGGGCTTAGCCGCAATCTTCGAATTGGCGGCCCTGGCAACGCTGATGGAGTCCGCCTCATATGCTTTAACGACCTCGTCGGATGGTCCGAGCGCCGCTTCCTTGCCTTCCTTGAGATACAGGCATCGATCGGTCAGCATCTCGATCGTGACAGCGCTGTGAGATACCAGCAGCATCGACGTCCCGGCCCTGCGAAGCTCATTGATTCGGTTGCGGCATTTCATCCGGAACGGAGCATCGCCTACGGCCAACACCTCATCGACGATCAGAATTTCGGGCGACGTGTGTACTGCACATGCAAAGCCGAGCCGCATCTGCATGCCCGTGCTGTAAGTACCCAACGGCGCCTCGATCGCGTTATGCAATTCAGCGAAGTCGACAACTGAGTCGTAACGCCGGTTGATCTCACCAGCAGTTATGCCGAGAATTGACATGTTCAGATAGATATTCTCGCGCCCCGACAGTGACGGCTTAAAGCCGGCTCCGAGCGCCAACATCGGTGCGACCCGGCCCTGCAAACAGACCTCCCCTTTTGTCGGCCGCAGAATTCCCGCGATGATCCGCAAGAGTGTTGTTTTTCCGCTACCGTTCAGACCAATTATTCCAATTGCAGAACCACGCTCAAGATCGAAAGAAATGTCCTGCAAGGCCCAGAATTCGCTGGGCCGCAACACGGGATTGGGCGAGCGCCCGGTCACAGCCCGCGCGATATCCTCCGCGCCATACACAAACGATCGCTTGAGCGATCGCGCGAATTTTTTCGAGATGCCACGAACAGAAATGCAGATGTCGCTTTCCGAGGCCATCACCGTCCTCCAATCAGCATTCGCTCGACCACAATTGGCAATGCGATGCGGATCAGGATCGTGCCCACAACAACCAAAAGAATGGAGACAAGTACGACGGCGAGGAATGCCGGGGCCACCGACGTCATGTCGCCGGTCTCGACGCCTTCACGCGCTGCCGCCATTACAATCGAGATCGGATTGATCTGGATCACTCGGCCAAATACACCGCTATGCGGTGCATAGAAGGCCGCAGAGACGAAGATACCATAGGCAACGAATAGCCTGACCGTATTCCGGAGATCCTCGAACAGGATCATGAAAGGGGCCAACAACATTCCAACGCCCAGTCCCATCAACACCGACGTCACAATCGAAGCCAGCAAAATCAGCGCACCGCCAAACGATAATATCCCATACGCCGCGATGACTGCGCACAGAAAGAGATATCGGGCGGCAGCACCGACAAGCGCTTCGTAGACTTGCACCAGCACGATGGCTTCCCGAGGGAAATTGACTCGGGTTAGATATGACCGGGCGTTGTCGAATGCCTGATAGGGAACATCGAGAAGCTCGACGAAAATCATCCAGATGACGACACCGATGAAGACGAACAGGGTGTAAGGAAGGCCAGTAGCGCCAGGGTTGATCGTACCGGCCAGCTTGGCCACGGAGACACCCCCGGCGATCACGACCACCGGAACGATCATCCAGAAATAGCCGAGGAACGATTTCCGGTATTTGGCACCGATAGTCCGCGAGAAAATCTGAAGGGAAAGCACAATGGCTTCCCGGGCATTACGAATAAGGCCGGTTTGAATGAACACGTCGGTTCCCCTAGCAGCAACCGTTTGGGAGGACTCTGCCCCAGCCGCGCCAACGCAGATTGCGCCTATCTGCCCCAGCGATTCTTGTAATGAGCCCCTATTACAGGAAATCCAATTACTCTTTCAAGATGAACGCCTTTGTCTGGTTTTCTCCATCGTCGCCCCAACGGACATGAAAGAGGGTTTCGGGCCGATCCTTCAGAAAGGCATCGATCGCCTGACGCGCCATCGGGAACACCTTGGAATGATAGTCGTCAAAAAAGATCGTACCGCCCTCCTTCATTCGACCGTAAAAGTATTCAAGGCACTGAATATGCCCTTCATAGAGATCACAATCGATATTGACGAAATCATATTGAAGCTCTGGCAACGTGACCAACGTGTCACTGAAGAGCCCTTTGACTAGTTCAATCGAGGCGAGGAGTCCGGCCGCTTCACATCGTTCCCTGACTTCTTCGAGGGACGCGTCTGCGAACAGCGTTCGCGACTTGTAGGCTGCCTTGGGGGGTGAAAGGTCGGCATCGATCGCAGATAACGTCGGCAAGCCCGTGAAAGTGTCGAGGCCAAAAAACCTGATCGGCACCGCGAGATCCTGCGCAACGCGGGCGCACGCAATCAACGAATGTCCCTTATAAACACCGCACTCGGCCGCTACGAAAGGGCGGGGGTGGTGAGCCCCAGACCCTGCCTGTTCGGCAAGATGTTTGTATAGGCACTGCTCAAACGCGACCAGCAACGGAATCTTTTCCTGGTAAAACCGTGTGCGCGGCAACGGGTGGGGCAGCGCGAGCGCGGTATTGTAAGTCGTGGGATTGGTCGAAGACCCGGAGGGCTGCTCCTCAGCCGTGCTTGTTACTGTTTTACTCTTCCCAGGAATCAAGACGAATGCTCCAACTGCTCGATGAACGCTCAGGTATAGATGTCGTACAACCGCGGGATAGGTCCGAGCAAGAAGTGAGGCAGAACAAACAGTAAATCCTTGGGTTACTTACTGTTGAACCTTTCCTCAGAGGTGGCGCCCGCCATGAAATGTTTGCGCTCGTGTTAGCCCCTGAACGCTATTCCTGAAACGTAAGACCACCAACTAACTCCAGAAACCCAAAAATTCGGAGCGCGAGTTCAAGCACCGCCGCGACCGAATGTCCTCCATCATCAATGGTTTGGGCTGTAAAGCTGCACGTGTCAAGATTGTCAAGACGGCATCAGTTCCGGGCCGCCGCCTCCGCCTTTATCTTACCAACCAATTTTCGGGCCAGGCGAGTTCCTCAGGCGCTCGGATAAGGATCCTGCCGCCAATCGATACGCATCGCCATTGGGGAGACACGCGATGAGGCAGCCAAGTCGGCAATAGAGCTGGTCGGTATTGAAACTGAACCGCTGGTTGGCTAAAAGCGTTTTATGAGTGAGACTTGGGACCAGACCGACGGTATTAGACAGCGTCAATACCGAAATTATCAAGAGTATTGCGAGCATCAGGTTTCGAAGCTCGCAACCCTGGACCTCAGCAGGTATAGTACCCAGTTTCGAAGTGCTTTAGCAAAGCGCATCGATGCATTGTCTGCTCTCCCGCGAGGGTCGACGGTTCTTTGCCTTGGAGCTCGCAACGGCGCTGAATGCGAGGTTTTCATTGAAAACGGCTTCTTTGCCGTTGGGGTCGACCTGAATCCAGGACCCAACAATCAAACTGTGCTTACGGGCGACTTTCACCATCTGCAATTCGCAGACGGGACGGTCGACGTAGTTTTCAGTAATGCCCTTGATCATGCGTTCGATTTCAAGGAAGTCATGAGCGAGATTCGGCGCGTTCTAAAACCAACTGGTCTGTTTGTTGCTGAGATCGTTCGCGGTTCTAAAGACGCGGACGGGCGCGAGCCAGGCGCGTACGAAAGCGTTTGGTGGGATTACGTCGATGAAGTTGTGACTCGCATTCAGAAACATGAATTCAGAATGTTGAAGCGAACGCGCTTTAGCTATCCCTGGAATGGCGATCAGTGCATTTTCGAGCAAGGTAACCGCTGATTTGGGTGGTCGGACGGGTAAACCTTAGCGCAGCTCATGATCGGCTTAGAATTTCACAGCCTCTAAACGGACCACCGAACCCCTCGCTCGTAAACGTCAAAAAAGGTTGCGTCACCTGCCATCGAATTAGAAGTCGGACAACAACCCCTTTCCCCAATTCGCAAGAACGTGCAGGTGCTGACGTCCTAAAGTCGGCCCAGCAAAGCCGCGAGGAAAAGTCCGATATTGTCGATGAGGTTTTGTCGATACACGCCCGATTTCCAGAGTAGGATCAGACGCTTTACGCGCCGCGACCGCCGGGCTGCGGCAAAATTATGGAGAACGGCTGCGTTGTCCAGTGTCAGCAGGTCCCGCATCCGGCCGAGACGCTCGAGATTTATGTCATTCCATGTCACGACGCGGCCGTTGAGGAACGCAAGCAAACGCTTAGTCCGAGCGCGAACACCGATATTCGAGCCGATGATATTCTGATCGTGCTGTCTGTACTTAAGGCTCGGCCAAGGATCATAATGCGCGACTCCGCCTACTCCGGTCACGAGCTGATAAGTCCACCAATCGTGAGCAATCAACACTGCGTCCACCGGCGTTGCGCGGAGCTTCAGCCGCGCCTCGCGATTGAAAACCATCGTGTTGCCGCCGCCGATATTCTGCACCAACGCATTCCTGAATACCGGCGGCCGAGTGAAGAGCGGTGAATGTCCACTGGAGGTACCGTCTGGCCCGATGAGTTCGGTACGCGTGAAATACAAGGCAGGCCGCCTCGCATCGTGCGTTCCGAACCAGGTCACAGCGCTAGCAAGCTTCTCCGGAAACCAGATGTCATCCTGATCGCAATAGGCGAATAGGTCACCATCGATCTCGTCATTTCGAACCAGCGACATAAAGTTCTGCCAAAATCCCTGCCGCGGGCCATCGCGCACGGCCACGCGTTGAGAGACGCTCTCAGAAAATGATCTGACAATCCGGATCGTGTCATCCGTCGAGCCATCATCCGAGACCTGCAACTCCCAATTGGAATAGGTCTGAGCGCGTAAGGAATCGAGCTGCTCCTGCAAATATTCACCACCATCTTTGGTCGCAAGCAGTATGATGATTTTGGGTTGTGCAGGGAACAAGATCCAAGCCTTTTGGTCTAGGGTGTGTTGTTTTTTCCGGTCGAGAGGTTCTGGACGAAAGCTTTACTACTATCGCTCTGCCCGTGACGCAAAGCCGCTTTCGCAGCACTATAGCGACACGTCACCGTTTCGTGTGAAAAGACCAGAAAGTGGCTGAGGCGGCAGCTAAAAGAAGAGACATAGGCGATTCCCGCTCCGGACGAGAACCGGTGGTTGGCCCACAAGTGTTGTGCGCTTTTCTGGGTTAAGCTATCTCGCTTGCATGATCCGGCACTGGATGACGAAAGACATGATCAACGATGATCCGCGTACGCGGGAACGCCTCCGATGGGGAATCCTAATTGGTGTTCGTATCGTTGTCTGCTGCGTCTCGCTGAGCCTGGTACTCGCTAATTGCTCGTTGATTAGTACAGCTGGTGCCAAACGGAAAAATTACCAGAGCCATTGATCGACGTCAGAATCATGAACACGCGGACGGCGACAAGCTCGCTTTAAATTGCGCAGCGGACGAGCCCGTGGGTGTAACCCGCTCAAACCGCAGCCGGGCTAACGCGCACCGTCAATGAACGATGAACCCATGCACCACGGGGTCAGCAAGAACAGCTTTCGAACCCTCATGGCCGAGATCGACGACTGGATCGTAACCGGAGCCGAACAGCCGCATTTGATCGGAGTGAGGATCGTTCGCAAGCGTCGCTACCTCGTTGTTGAAGGCCACTTGTGAAAATTCATGAAATCCAACCTGGCCCATGTTTCCGCTTGATAAAGGTGAGTGAATTCCGAGAGCTGGATCGAAGAAGAATGGCTCGTTGCACACTTGACCAAAAGCCGGACTTGAAAGGGTGGCTGCACCCCGGACGTTGGACACGCCAACGGTCCCGTCGCCGTTCAAGTCCTGATGGAAACTGCTTTCGGCTGACTCCAACGTCAGGCTCGTACCCGACACAGCGCCGCCATCTGACAGGTAGTTGCCATTGCTGTCGGTATACCAGACTATGTATCGATCGGCGCCGGTGACCTTCCAGGCCACCTGATATCCGGTTGCCGTCTGCTCCGCTCCGATCGGCGCCCACGGGGCAAACTGACCTGCCACGACGGCCCCGCCGGCATATTTCAACTCCGGACCTACGCCGCCATTGTAGAGATAATAGTTGCTTCCGACCTGGGTCAGGCTGGTCGAGCCGGCTGCTTCGATCATCGCGGTGGGAACGCCGATCACCCCGTCGCCGTTCAAGTCCTGATGGAAACTGCTCTCGGCCGACTCCAACGTCAGGCTCGTACCCGACACAGCGCCGCCATCTGACAGGTAGTTGCCATTGCTGTCGATATACCAGACTATGTATCGATCGGCGCCGGTGACCTTCCAGGCCACCTCATATCCGGTTGCCGTCTGCTCCGCTCCGATCGGCGCCCACGGGGCAAACTGACCCGCCGAGACGACCCCGCCGGCATATTTCAACTCCGGACCTACGCCGCCATTGTAGAGATAATAGTTGCTTCCGACCTGGGTCAGGCTGGTCGAGCCGGCTGCTTCGATCACGACCGGGCCAACAACAATGCCGAGCAGATCGGCCGTATTGATCGTGACGTTGCCCGCAATATCAATCGCAAAATCAGCAACCATGTCACCGTTGGTATCGCCCTGCAGAGTCGTGACGCCGGTGGAGCTGTTATAAAAATAGTTGAGTTCGCCGGCCGCGCCGTCGAAGGCGGCGGTCGCGAGGAACTTGAACTGATCGTAGCTGCCGGTGCTGCTAATCGCGTCGAACCCGCTGAGGTCGATGCGGTCCGCTCCCGAAACGAAATCGGTGATGCGGTCATGCTGGCCGCTGGCGGCTGATGTGTCGCCCAGCAGAAATACGAACGTATCACCGCTGCTGCCGCCGGTCAGATTGTCGACGCCGGAGCCGCCGATCAGCTTGTCGATACCGGCCCCGCCCATCAGCGTATCGCTGCCGCCGCTGCCCGACAGCGTACAGCCCGTGTCGCTTGCCGTCAGCCTGTCGTTGCCGCTGCCGCCAATCGCTTTCTCGATGGTTGCGCTGAGCGCGATCCCGATATTGTTGGCGAGGCCGCCTATCGAGGAGAAGGCGCCGGAGTGCAGGTCGATGGTCTGGGCCGACGAATAGCCGGAGCAATCGAGCGTGTCGTTGCCGCCGCTGTCATAGATCGTCAGCGCCGGCGCCGAAGTGTAGTTGCCGAAATTGAAGACCGCGCCCGCATTGCTGCTGAAGCCATAGACAGTATCGCCGATCCTGGTCGAGGTCGCCGCTCCGTAGATCGAAGCCATGGCGTAGATATCAGCCATCTGCGGCGTGACCACGTAGCGGTACGAGCTCCCGGAATAATTGTGCTCGCCGAAATACGACATGATCGAGTATTGCCAGGTGTCGTTGGCGTAGATCGCATTGGTCGAATACGACGCGCTGCCGTTGTACGGCCCCTGGTGGCCGAGCCCGAGCGCATGCCCGATCTCGTGGACGTAGGTCTGGTAGGCGTAGCTATCGATGCCGGTCTTGCCGTCGTTGGCGCCGCCGTCGGTGGTGACCCAGTCGGTGCTGATGACGATGTTCATCGACGCGATTGCGCCCGAGCCGTACCAGCTCCCGCTCGCATAGGCCTGCATCGAACCGGAATTGCTGAACGTGATATTCGCCGTGCCGGAGGTCTGGACGAAGCTGATGTTGGCAACATCAGACCATGCCTGCAGCGCTGATAGCGCGAGGAACTGCTCCGCCGAATTCAGGCCGTTGATATTGAAGGTGATGGTGTTGGAAGCCCAGTGATGGGCGATCGTATTGTTGTATTGCCAGAAGCCGTTGATGAGGTAGTCGGCAAGCTGCGCGATCGATGCGACCGGTTTTGGAGAACCAGCGCTGGCGCTGACCGGGCTCGCAGCCTCGACCGCCAGCGCGTAAGGGTCCCCTTCGTCGACATAGAGTGTGTCGGCCCCAGTACCAGGCGCGGGCACAGCCGCACGGTCTCCAAGGCCGAACCACCGGGTCGCCCAAACATCATCGGCAAGCAAATGGCTGCGCTTCATGGACTAGACCCTGTCCGCAGGTACATCCTCGCTACGAAATCGGAAGATCCGGGGCGACGGCAGAATCGGCTCGTAAGGGCACAATTACCAGCCGTATTTGCTCTGAACTTCCTTTAAGAAACGATTACGGCGGGAAACGGAATCGCGGACAGAAGCAGCGCCAAGCCCGTAGTTTTGCGGACCCTCGCATTCGGAACCGGCCCGGGCGGAACAACTCGAGATAGCTTCACCCTCGACGGGGCGCCAGCCTCGGCGGAGGCACAGTCCTGCCGTATCGAACCGGCAGTTGGAAGTCCGGACCAAATGATCAAAGTCAGATGACGGCAGCGCTTACCCCCGTGAAAATCCGAAAAGAGATGGTTTCTCAATGCCTTCCGCGCTTCTGAGGCCCTTTCCCGTTTCACCGTGCTCGATCTCTCACCCGCGTTCGCTCCGAGCCCACCTGCGTGCGGCACTGGCGGATTGGGACGCCAATGTGATTGACGCGCTAATGGAAGATGCGGCGAGCAAAGGTTCCGATTTCCAGAATCCGCACCGGACCAAGCGGGCGATGACGCTGAACCTGAAGGAGCCGAAGGCCTCGACGTCTTCAAGCGCCTTGTCGAGAAGGCCGAATGTCGTGGTCAAGGACTTCCGTCCCGATGTCGAGACCAAGCTCGTCAGCCGGCTCTCGGGCTACGTAACTTGCCGCTCAGTCGAACTGGCAAACAAGGTCGATTACCATACGTTGCTGGTCTGGAGTGATCTCCGCGAACATCGGCAGTGACAGAATTTGACCCTGATCGCCAAACGCATTCGGAAACTGTTCGGGGCAGTGCCCAAGGCGCGCATAGGCGGCAAGGAACGGCAGCGCGGTCGGATAGTTGATCGCGGTCTGCACGCCGTTGGCGTTCAGGTGTGCGGCCAGCGCGTCGCGGCGTGGATGCTTGATCGTGTAGAGATGATAGACATGGGCGCGGTCAGGCGCGACCTGAGGCACGATCACATCCTCGACCTGGTTTAGGCCGGCATCGTAGGCTTTTGCGGCGTCCTGACGCGCCTTGGTCCACTGCGCGAGATGCGGCAGTTTCGCCGAGAGGATCGCCGCCTGCATGCCGTCGAGCCGGCTGTTGATGCCCTCGATGTGATGCTGATGCTTTACCAGACCGCCGTGCCGCGCCAGCATCGTCATGTGCTCGGCGAGCGCGGCGTCATTCGTGACGACGGCGCCGGCATCGCCCATCGCGCCGAGATTCTTGCCCGGGTAGAACGAATAAGTCGCGGCCGCGCCGAACGTACCTACCTGCTGGCCCTTGTAACGCGCGAGATGCGCCTGCGCACAGTCCTCGATCACCCAGAGCTTATACTTGCTCGAGATAGTCATGATCGCATCCATGTCGGCCGGCTGCCCGTACAGATGCACGGGGATGATGCCGACGGTGCGCGGTGTGATCGCGGCCTCGATCGCCGCCGGATTGATTGTGAAGGTCGAGCCATCGGTGTCGCAGAACACCACGGTGGCGCCGGCATGCGTGATCATTGCGGACGTGCTGATCCAGGAATGCGCCGTGGTGATCACCTCGTCGCCTGGCTTGACCTTCAGCGCCGCCATGGCGAGATACAGCGCGTCGGTACCGTTAGCACAGGAGACGCAATGTTTGACGTCGACGGCAGCGGCGAACTCCCGTTCGAACGCGTCGACATAGGACCCGCGAATGAACGCATTGTCGCGGATGACGGAGGCAATCGCGCCATCGATCTCGCTCTTGATGGTCTGATACTGCAGTTGCAGATCCGCAAAAGGCACCGGCATCGGTCGGCTTCCTACTTGTCCGCCAGCAGCCGGCGCGCCGGGTTGCCGGCATAGGTCCCTGGCGACGTGATATCTCTGGTCACAACAGAGCCTGCGCCGATGACGACGTCATCGGCGATCCTCACCGGCAAGATGGTGGCGTTGGAGCCGATCGAGACGCGGTTTCCGATCACGGTCTCGCGCCATAGATCCTTGTTGCCCCGCGCCGGGCCGCCGGTCGAAAACGTGTCGTTCACGAACATCACCCCGTGCCCGACAAAGCAGTCTTCGCCGACCGTGACCAGTTCGCAGATGAAGGCGTGAGACTGCACCCGCGTGCGGGCGCCGATCACGACGTCTTTCTGGATCTCGGTAAACGGCCCAACAAAGCAATCGTCGCCGATTTTGCAGCCGTACAGATTGCACGGCTCGACGATTTTGACGCGCGCGCCGAACGCGACATCGCGCACGCCCGCCTGATGTATCACCGGCCGGTTCACGATACGACACCGAGCCGGCCCAGCCGAGGCGCGAAGCGAAGCGGCACCTCGGCGCCCGTCTCGATCGATTCGTAGAGCGCCGAAATCAGTTCCAGGCTCTTGCGCCCTTCGAGACCATCGACCAGCGCCGAACGCTGGTTCACCAAACAGTCGATCACGTGCTGGTAATAGGCCTGGTGACCGAAGCCGTAGACGTTCGGCGGATTGACGGAAAATTTCTCGATCACGTCCTTGTCCGAGGCAAGTTCCTCGACAAAGCGCCAGTGCCGGATCTGGTTGACGGCAAAGCCGGCAATTTCGACCGTTCCCTTCTCTCCGAGAATCGAAAGCGAGCCTTCGAGGTCGGTCGGACGCGCAGCCGTGGTCGCCTCGATGATTCCGAGCGCACCGTTGCGGAACTTCAGCGTGGCGACCGCCGTGTCCTCGGCCTCGATCTTTGCCAGCGCCGTAACCGCGCGGGCGTGAACGCTGACGACGTCGCCGAAAAACCATTCCAGCATGTCGACGTGATGGCTGGCCTGATTCGAGAGCACGCCGCCATCATAGGCCCAGGTGCCACGCCAGGCATCCTGGTCGTAATAGGCCTGGTCGCGGCACCAGCGGACGCGCACGGTGCCGAGTATCAGGCGGCCGAAGCGGCCGGCCTCCAGCGCCTCGCGCGCCTTCACCACCGGAACGTTGAAGCGATTCTGTTTGACGACGAACAGCTTGACGCCGGCCTCGTCGCAGGCGCGGATCATGTCGTCGGCGTCCTGAAGCCGCAATGCCATCGGCTTCTCGACGATGGCGTGCTTTCCGGCCTTGGCGCAGGCGATGACATGGGCGGGATGCATCCCGCTCGGCGTCAGCACCGCCACCGCGTCGATATCCTTCCGGGCCAGGAAGGTATCCATGTCATATTCCGCGGGGACGCCGGATCTCGACGCAATCGCGTCGGCGCGGGCGCGAACAGTGTCGCATACTGCGACAAGCCTGGCTCCGTCGACATGATTGCCACCCAAAAGGTCGGCGTGGCGCTTTGCGATACGCCCGCATCCGAGCAGGCCGAATCTGATCATGGGGAGCCTTATTCCGATTAACCGTCTGGATTCACATTAGCCGCCCCGTCGACCGCAGCCAACCCTTCAAAAAGGGCTGCCTTCCAAATCCCGGATGGGCCTGATAGATTTCGCCTCTCTCCGAAGCGTTGACGATCTCCCAACTGCTCCATACGACAACGCACCAAACGGCGAATATCGACCGAGCCGCACATTTACGCTGTGGTCTACGCTTGCCTCATAAAAAGCAAGCTCGATCGAAACTGCCATGTGAAGGCGACGAATGAAGAGACCAGCAGTTTTCTTTGATCGAGATGGCGTACTCAATGAAGACCACGGCTATGTTTACGAGATCAGCAAACTGAAGTGGATAGATGGCGCACGTGAAGCTGTAAAGGCCGCCAACGACGCTGGATATCTTGTCTTCGTCATTACGAACCAGTCAGGCGTGGCCAGAGGTCTTTACGATGAGCATCACGTGCAAGCTCTGCATGAATGGATGGCAGGTGATCTGGCTAAAATCGGAGCTCACATAGACGCATTCGAATATTGCCCCTATCATCCCGATGCGGTGATAGAGCGTTATCGCAAGGTAAGTCATCGACGAAAGCCTGCTCCCGGAATGATCACCGATCTTCTGGAGCGCTTCCCAGTAGATATCAATCGGAGCATTCTCGTAGGAGACAAGCCTACTGATTTGGAGGCAGCACGGGCCGCTGGCGTCCAGGGTATTCTGTTCTCCGGTGGCAACCTCGCACGACTGCTGAGATCGGTCCTGTACCCGAACCCAGAGGAGAGCATCGACAACTGAAGCGCCAAGCAACTCATGCGCGTCGACGGTTTCATTGGCCAGGGAAAGAGCGCCTCATTCTGCTCCTACCGAAGCTGCCGCTACCTTGACCTCGGCTGCGAAGCGGCATCAACGATCGATCTGGATGCAAGCCATTTTCCTTGCGGCGAGAATTGGCATATACTCAAGCATCGTTCAGTAATCTCGCTTCGGTGAGTTTTCATGGCTATTACCGTCCTCGTGACCGGCGCCGATGGTTTCATTGGACGCAACCTCATTCACTATCTCGCATCACGAAATTTCAAGGTCATCGCTGCGTCCAGGACGGTTTCCGAGTTCAAGCATCCGAGCGTTGTCTCGGCGCCTCTTCCCGACCTGGCTATGCCGTTCGATTGGCAGCCCCTGCTGGAAAAGTGCGACGCCGTCGTCCACCTGGCCGGAATTGCGCACCGCTTTGCTGACGAGGAGCAGTACACCCTGGTCAATCACCGTGCCACCGAAGCGCTGGCGAATGCAGCTTCTCGTCAGGGAAAGCATCTGGTTTTCGTTTCGTCGATTGCCGCGCAGAGCGGATCATTCTCGGAGGCGGAACTAACCGAAGATGACCCGCCCAAGCCTACCAACCCCTATGGGCGCTCCAAACTGGCGGCTGAAGAATCCGTTCGTGCGGCCCTGGGTTCCTTTACGATTCTTCGTCCCGTTGTAATTTACGGACAAGGTGAGAAGGGAAATTTTTCCGTCATACACAGGATATCAGGTCTGCCGATACCGCTGCCGTTCGGAGCATTGAAGGCGCAGCGATCGGTGCTGTCGGTTGAAAATTTCAGCTCGGCCGTCGAGCTGGTGCTGACCGAGCCGCGAGCCCGCGGGGAGATGTTCATCGTATCCGATCCGACGCCGCTCACCGTTCCGGATCTAATTTCGCGGCGGCGCGCCACGCTGGTTCGCGCACCCTGGCTGGTGCCAATTCCCGAGAACTGGATGAGAGTGTTCTTCGCGGCAGCTGGTTGGACCGGGCTTTGGCAGCGGATCGGCGAACCTCTCATTGCGCGCCCCACGAAGCTGCTCGCGCTCGGCTGGCAGCCGACCCTGAGCGATTCCACCTCTGACCTTATGAGCGCCCCCCGCAAGTAATCTTGCCGAAATCGCCCCGTGCTATTGTTCAGCCTAATCGTTACTTCCGTCGAACTACCGGCGAATCGTAGTGTAATCTCAGTTTGGCCTCTAACAACCACCACGGGCAAATGAGCTTTACCGGTATTATCATATGTATTTCAGCGTATCCAGCCCTGCGGGCGCCAACAATTCCGCCAAAAGCACCTGTCGTCGTCACCTAAGCATCAGTAAGGCATCATGATCGAGCCGGACGCCCATCCCACGACGATATCCGCACGCCTGCAGTGCGGGCGCAGATTAGCTTGGCTCCTTTGCTGGCATGTCGCGGCATGTTGCGTCTCCCTTTCCTACGCCGCCGCAGCCTCCTTTCCTGGCATCGTGGAGTTTGACAAAGCAAACGTCCTGATAGCGATACTGCGGACGCTCCCCTTCGTCGCGGTATCCGCCGTTTTCATAGTCAGCCGATTCAGCTTTGGCTATTTCGTCGGATTTTACTTCTACACGATGATCCTCGGCTATCTTTGGCTGATCGAGTTTTCGCTCCTTCCTTACAATCACTCGTTGGCGATAGTCTCCATTTTCACGTCCGCGCTGGCATTCCTGGCGCCTGCGCTGTTTGTCACTTCGCCGGTCAGGACGCGATTGGGTTTGTCGGAGAGAGGCTTCGATCTCCTGTTATCGGCTATCTTGATCTTCGCTGCGATTTCCATCGCGGCCGCCGCCTCTTACAATTTCAAGCTTGCCGGTCTTTCGGAAATCTATCGATTTCGCGAAGAACTCGCGTTTCCCGCGGCGGTGAGGTATGCCCTCGGCATCACATCGAACGCGCTGTTGCCGTTTGCATTTGCCGGCCTCATTCTGCGTGGAAGTCTTTTGCGGGCAGGAATCGTACTTGCCCTGCTGCTGCTGCTCTATCCCGTGACATTGACCAAACTAACGCTCTTTGCGCCGTTCTGGCTCCTGTTTCTCGCCTTCTTGTGCAGTTTTGTGGAAGCGAGGAGCGCAGTCATTTTGTCGCTGTTGTTGCCGATATCCATCGGCATAGCAATGCTATTGGTCTCGAAGGCGGGGCTAATTCCCTTTGAATGGTCAGCGCAGTACTTCGACATAGTCAATACCAGGATGGTCGCCATCCCATCGATCGCGCTCGAAGTGTACAACAACTTCTTCTCGACGCATCCGTTGACGCACTTTTGCCAGATCAACGTCGTGAAGCTTGTCATCGACTGTCCGTACAATGAACAGCTATCGATTCTCATGAAGGTATATAACCAAGGCGCATTCAACGCATCGCTGTTTGCGACAGAAGGCATCGCTTCCGTTGGCCTTAAGCTGGCACCGCTTTCTGCATTAGGTTGCGGCCTCGTGTTCGCAATTGCCAACCGCTTGTCTTCTGGGTTGCCGTGGAGATTTGTCTTGTTATCAGGTGGGATGCTTCCGCAGGTTCTTCTTAACGTGCCACTTTCGACTAACCTACTCAGCAACGGCGCCGCTATCCTGTTCTTGCTTTGGTTCGTTACGCCACGCACCATCTTCGACGGCAAAAACCAAGCGGTCTCTCAAACCGCAGCAAGTACGACTTAGCCGAAATCTATCCCCGATGTTGCGACGACTTCAGCGTTTTCTCAATAACCGTCGCAAAGCCCGTGGCAAAGGCAGCGACGCGGTCGTCGTGGCCGGGAACAAAACTTCGAACTGACGGTGCGCCGGAGTCCTGAGAGACCCGCACAATGTGATCGGCCAGAGTCGCGGGATCATCCGTCCCGAAATAGCTCGCCGTATCGTTGGTCTGTTCGCGGTGGACGTCAAGATCAGACAATATCATCGGTACGCCAAACGACTTCGCCTCCTCGACGGCCGTGCTCCATCCCTCCGAACGCGACGGATTGATCAGCCCGGTGCACGCCCGCAGCAATGCGTAAACGTGCGAAAGCGGAATCATTCCCAGATGACGGAAGCGTTTTTCGAGCCCGCGACTTCGCACCCGCGCCATGACCTCATCGAAATAGCCTCGCTCGCGCCGATCTTCGGTGCTGCCCGAAGCGCACACGACCGCATCGAACCTCCGCTCCGCCAGGATGGCCAGCGCATCGACGACCACCTGGTGATTCTTGTGCGTGTAGAACTGATTTGGCAGGTAGAAATACTTTTCAGGCAACTGATACTGCGCAACGATCTCAGCCGGATTTGCGGTCAGGAACGCCGGCGACGGCCCGGTCGCGAAACGAACCACACAGACCTCGTTCTTCGCTCCGGGATAGAACTTCCGGAAGTCGCGATGCGAGCTTTCGCTGCTCAGCATGACGGTGCGCCCCGATGCGATCTGCATTCGGAAGCCGGCTTCGCGACGCCACCGCGCCGCCGCCGGAAAAAGCTGCGGCAATCGTCGATGCTGAAAATCGGGAAACCAGGCAATCGCAGGATAAGGCAGTCGCCAGCCGAAGAAGCGGGCTGCCTCGAAGACGGCATCGATGCGGTGCGTCCGGAATGCGGCCACCGCCTCCCGGTCCAATCCCCATGCCAGCGCGGCAGCCAAACCGACACGGCCGTCGAACGCCGCCGATCGCACCACCTCCACATCAGGTATCGCGGCAAGCGGTGCAAGATCGGCATCATCGTCACCGGCCCCGGCAAACAGGATGGGCGCAAAGTCGCCGGTGCGGAACTTGCTCAGCGCCTGAAATAGATTGCTTTGATAGTTATAGCCGCCGGCCCAGAGCCTGCGCGGAATATGCGTAAAGGCGAGACGCAGCGGCGCCCCCTCGTTCACCGGCTCTGACCTTTGAACCACGAGACATAGTCCGGAAAGCCCTGTTCAGCCGGGATCGTCCACTCGAAGGGCAGAGCGCGGAGCGTTGCGTCGTCCGCCAGCAGACTTGACGGATCGCCAGCGCGCACAATGCCCGAAAATTGTACCGATACGGTTCCGCCCCAGCATTCTGCAAGCATGGCGGCAACCCGTGCCACCGTCGTTCCGAGACCGGAGCCGGCGTTGATCACTTGAAAGGTCTCCGCATGCGGCGTTCCGCCGATCACCGCCAACAGCCGGGCGATGTCGCGAACATCGGTCCAGTCCCGCACCTCCGCACCTGTTCCTCCCAACACGAGGTTTCGCTCACCAGCTTGCAAGCGGGAGCAGATGTCCCATGGCAATTGCTTGCGCAAGTTTGGGCCGTAGACCGAGAACAGCCGCGCCACCGTGCTGCGTATGCCAAAGGTGACGGCATAACTTCGGCAAAGCTGCTCCATCATCAGCTTGTGCTGCCCATAGGGCGACATCGGAAGCGTTGCGGCATCCGTCGCAATTGCACCCCCATGACCGTCTCCATAGACTGCCGCGCTCGACGCGACGATCAAGCGACAATCCCTGGCGGTCCCGCGCAGCCACTCCAGCAGCCTGGCCGTGCTCGTAACGGTGCGCGAAAAATCCTCAAACGGCTGCGCGATCGACAACCCAACCGACGACCCGCCGGCCAGATGGAAAATCGTCGACGGCAATCCTGCGCGCTTCGCAAGCGTGTTGAGATTGGCCGCATCGATCTCGCCGTTCAGCCAATGCTCGATACCGATGCGATGCCGTTCGGCTTCGCCGATCGCGCCGTGACCGATGCCGTGAACGCGATAGCCCCGATCGGCGAGCACCCTGACGAGATGCCGGCCAATGAAGCCATTGGCGCCGGTAACCCACACGTTGATATCTACCAAGCTAGTCATACCTGAGGGGTAGATCCGCGCGATAGCACCTTATTTACTATCATGGTTCTAGCGCTCACTTGGCGACAGCTCCCTCACGACAACCGCCGGATTGCCCGCCACAATGGAAAAGGCCGGAACGTCCTTGGTCACGACGGATCCGGCGGCCACGATGCCTCCCTGCCCGACGGTGACGCCTCGCATGATGATCGCGCAAGCCCCAATCCAGGCGTCATCGCCAATCTTGATCGGCTTATCGTCCAGACAAATGTCTCTTGGATGGCCCATTGTAAAGATCTGTCTCGCTTGTGCGTGACGCTCCGATGCTCGAATCGGATGCGTCAGATTGTCGAATATATTGACAGAATGGGAGATCAAGACCCGATCACCTATATCGATCGATGCTCCGGACCAAATGCGCGTTCCCATACCGACATAGCACCACTCGCCGACTGAGATCCGTCCGCCATGAGCGAAGATCATCAACTCGCCCCTGACATGCGAATTCGCGCCGATTACGATCTGGCTGCTGTCTCCTAATGCATTTCTAATTCTGGCGTTATGGCTAAGGAAGGCGCCCGGCTCAAGTCGGCACGTCGCCCTTCCGATCAATCGTTGAACGAAGAAATGAAAATTCACGCCGTCAATAGCGTGAGCGAAATGGCGATTGAGCGCTGAAAACCATTTCGTCGAATGCCGATAGTTCTCCGACGTTAAATCGATCGGACGCACTCTGGCCTCCCTTCCCCTTATATACCGTGGCAATGCCGATGTCCCGATAGCGCAGGATAGTTTAGTCCGAGCTCGACGCGCATTAATTCTACTGGCTAAAGGCGCGCCACAATTGCCTGGAACGCCAACCATTGACGTTCCTTACTGTAGATTTCATCGATAAGTCGTCGTCCATCTCCGGCAATTCCTTGCACGTTGGTCCAATCGTTCACGCACCGCTCGATCTGCCTGACACAGCTCTCACTATTCGAATAGGTGAGCATCGTCTCTTCGTTTCTCAGGCCTTCCGGATAATTTCCTTCATCTGAAACCAGCAGCGCACCGCATCCGATCGCCTCGAAACAACGCATATTGCCGCGATCTGGCCCCGCCATATCGATAGCGCCGTTCAGCACTATCTTCGACTTTCCAATTAACTCATATAGCTGCCTTCCAAACACCGGCGATCTGGCTATTTTGGAAACCGCCTGTGGCCGTCGATACTTCTGCAGCGGCAACAAACAACCGGCAAAACTTTCTGCAATCCTGGTCAGCCGCGACGCATCCAAACAGTACACCACATGCCACTCCTTAGCGAGACTGGCAACACGCTCAAGGATCTTCGCACGAGCGGAATGATGCCGGGAATATCCGCCCACAAACAGCACATCAATTGGCCGCTCACCGTGCCCATACGCATTCATTTCGGGATCAATCGCCGGCGCGAACCATTCCGCCCGACAGCCCTTCTTGCGCCATAAATCCAGGATCGACGGGAAATTGCCGAGCACTGCCCCATAAGCCGTGAAGTCCGCTTGTCCGGATGGTGCCGCTCTCCAGCATAGGGTCTTTCGCACGCATCCAGGTAGTGTTCGAACAAACGAACTTGGAAAGCGGACCGGATCGAGATTGTAGAGGATCTCGGTTCGATGGTGTTCGATCTGGGCAAGTAGAATTTCCTCGAGAGATGATTTTGCGGGAAGTCCATTCTCTCGCGCCCACGACCGTTGCATCATCTCATCGTTGCCGCAGGCAAGGAAAGATGTCGCATCTTTTTCCATCACCGGCTTGAGAAAGTGCAGCGCCCCAAATCGGTCGTCCAGAAAGGACCGATGCCGCTCGTCGAATGTCACTCCTGAAGGCACCCGCTTGTCCAGATGCGCGATATAGGATGGCGTGAGCCCGCAATTTTGAAACAGTCGCATCTCTACGATACTCTTGCCATCATCCATTTCATGTTTAGATAAGGCCAGATTCTTCCGGCCGACTCCCAGTCCCATTTCTTCGCAGAAGTCAGGTTGATGACTGCGCTACGCAGGCGGTCCTCGTCGACCAACTCGGCAAACGCCGACACTTTTCGATCGAGCAGATCGGTGGTCCATTCGACGAGAGGTCCGTTCAACCATTCGGGCATCGGCGAATTGAATCCGACCTTTCGGCGTCCCATCCGGATGGATTCCGGCATCAGGTTAGCCATCGCCTTTCGTGCAATGACCTTGGTATAGCCATTCGACGACTTGCTGGATTCCGGCAACGCCATCGCATAGGTAACCAGACGCCAGTCCATGAACGGCATACGGACCTCAATGCCGTGAGCCATCGACAGGCGGTCGAAGTTTCGCAGGATGGTCGGCAGCACGGTGCTGTGAGACATCCGGTAGAGCCGTCGGTTCAATGCACCCCAGTCGTGCGGCAGCACGTCGTCTTCTCCGACCAGCGGGAGCTCCGCCGGGACATCACGCAGACCGCCACGCAGGAAATAGTTTCCCTGGCGCCGGATCATCAGCGCCCGCAGCAGATCGGTGCCTCGCCGCGCCGGTGCCGAACTGGAAGCAAATCCGGCGAGCAGGTTTCGCATCCAGAACGCCCCCGATTGCCCCTCCTGAAGATAGGCCCCCATCAACTCGTCCGCGCCATGGCCGTCCAGCGACACTGTCACGTTGTGACGCCTGAGTTCTCGATAGATCAACCAGGCCGCGCTTGGAAGTCCGATATAGACGTCATCGTTGTCGTCGAGGATCTGGTCGAGTTCGATCAGCGCGTCGGCCCGCCCAATCTCGAGGAAGGTCGGCGCGACATCCGCCCACGCCGCCGCCTCCTCCGCCATCGGTCGCTCGTCATTCGAGGCGCCGGGAAACGTCGCCACAAAAGCATGGCGCCACGAGGTGCTGTCCCGCGGACCCATGCCGGCCTTTTCGTGCGCGGCCATGGTGCTGATCACAGCCGACGAATCGAACCCTCCCGACAGACAGGTCCCGATCGGCACGTCGCTGCGCATCCGAAGCGCGACCGCGTCCTGGAACAGTTCGCGAAAGCGCTCCACCCGTTCGGCTTCGGTGTTCGGGACCACCGGCAGGTGATCCACGGTCCGCCACCAGCGCCGGACATCCAGTTTGCCCTGGCGCAGCCACATGCAATGCCCACCCTGAAGGCGGCGCACCTCCCGGCAAAGGGTCCGTTCGCTTCCTTCGACTCCGAAGGCATCAAGCATAAGTCGCCGCGCCACGTCGATATCCAACGACACGTTGATCAGGCCGCTTCGGACGAATGCGCGCTGCTCGGATGCAAAGACAAAGCGCTCCGATGTCAGCGCATACAACAGCGGCTTGATGCCGAAGCGGTCGCGCGCCAGAAACAGCTCTTCAGTTTTGGTGTCGAAGATCGCCAGCGCCCACATTCCGTTGAAGCGCGTCAGCATGCCTTCCCGCCACGCTTGCCATGCGGCCAGAATGACCTCGGTATCGGACTGGCTGCGGAAGATTGCTCCCTGCGCCTCGAGCTCGCGTCGAAGTTCGAGGAAATTATAGATCTCACCGTTGAACACGATCACATGGCGGCCGTCGGCCGACACCATCGGCTGAAAGCCGCCCTCGCCAGGATCGATGATGGCCAGCCTGCGATGGCCGAACGCCAGATTGCGGTTCGCGCTGAACCAGCTTCCCTCGCCAAAGGGTCCGCGATGCGCGAGGAGATTCGTCAGTCGCGAGATTTCCGCCGGTTCGACCGCGTTACCGCGGAGGTTTATGATGCCAGCAATTCCGCACATTCGTCAGATCGCCTTGAGAGACAGGAAACGGCTGGCGATGACGCGGAGATCCCGCCAGCAGGCCGCGCCGTAGGGACCGGCCCGTGAAACCGCGACCGCGACGACGAAGATGATACCAGCCGCCAGCACATAACAGCCCCCCACGTACCACCAGCCAATGGCCTGGTCGAGTTGCGCGTTGCGGAAGCCATATCGCAACGCCAGCGCGGTTGCGATGCCGACGCCAATCGGCATCAACACGAAGTGGGTCAGACGCAACCGCATACCGGCGAGCCCGAAATGCCGGCACAGCAAGATCACGACGGTCACCATTTGAGCGATCATGCCAATGCAGGCACTCCAGCCCGCCGCCTGCCATCCGAAAGACGGCAAAGCGGTCGCACTGGTCGCCACCGTGAACACGCCCGTGAGCAATGAGATCACGGCATTCGAACTCGATCGCCCTTGCGCCAGAAGATAGAAAGCAAAGACATTCGAGCTCGATCCAAGGATGCCGGCGATCGACAGTGTCACCAGCACACGCTGGGCCTCGGCAGCCACTTCGGCGCCGGTCCACAGATGAAGCAACGGGCCGGCGACGGGGATAAGGCCGCCAAGCGCACTCGCGGCGAGCACATTGAGTATCCAGGACGAGCGGAACAGGAGATCGGCCTTGCGATCGTCAGTCTCCTTCTGCAGAGCACTGAAGAACGGGAAGAGGATTTCGCCGACCTTCAGGACGCCGATATACACCGCCTCCTCCAGCCGCTGCGCAATCGTATAAAAGCCGACGAATTGCGGCTGCAGCAAAGCTCCGAGCAAGTAACGATCCGCCTGTGCGGCAATGAGCGCGCCACTCTGTGCGGCCAGTTGCCAGCCACCCAGCTTGACGAGGCTGCCGAGCGACCCGCGATCGATCGTCGGGCGCGCGAGCCAATCGCCTATGACACGTCGGGACCATCCGAAGGCCAGAACAAAGCTCGTTGCAAAACCCAACGCTTGACAGCCGAGAAGCGTCGAGGCCAGAGGCCAGCGCGGAATCAACAACAGCATGGAGCTTGTTGCGACCACGGTACTGATGATGCTGATCGAAGCAACCCTTCGATAGTCCTGGCGCGCCGTGAACAAGGCCAGGAAGACAGCGGACAGGCACTGGCACAGCCACCCGGCACTGGCCAGCACAAACGCGAGTCCCAGGTCATCCGCGGACAACCCGCTCAAATGAAATCCAAGCCGCGCAAGCGGTGCCCCGGCCAAAGCAAACAGCATCGCGATCGCGCCGCCGGCTGCCAGTGCCAGCATTGCCGCCGTGGCGAACATTCGTCGCGCATCGTGGCGCTCCGACGGCTCCAGCCGCAGGGCCAGTTCCCGGGTCGTCGACAATGCAAGGGCGTTGCTGAATGCCAGCGCGGGCGCAACGCATGCCGTAACGAGCCCAGCGACGCCGAACGCAGCGACGCCGAGGCGAAAGACCACAAACGGCAGGACCAGGAGGTTGAGCGCCACGGCTACCGCAAAGGCAATCGCGTTCCAGGCAGAATTACCCAGCACATCGACCGGACTTTTTCTTGACGCCGTATCAGCCATCAGGCCATCGCACCCTTGCTCAAATCGCGCATCCCGTTAGACCAAGCCTGCCCGCGCCCCCCGGGGCAGCGCGACACGGATCGGCCAGTTGGCGCAACCGTCCGACAGCCAATAAAGTCCCGGGGAATATGTCACACGGCCTGAGGGCAATTAGCACGGCCGCGAAACGGATCGAGGTACCAGAAGCTTGATTTGTCCCTAACAACTCAACTACAGGATCAGCCGGAACGCCGCAATGCAATCGACGTAAGTTGTTGAAATAATGGGATTAACGGATGAATCGGCGCGCAGGTTTGCGTGGCTTTGTCGGCACCGATTTGCGTTCGTAGGCCCGCCTGCCCTGCGGGCATCGAACCAGGAGTTGGAAACCTGCGCCAGATTGTCTAAGTCAGACCGAGGCTGCCTTTCCGACGCAAAATCCAGAAAACGAAGCTTCTCATGCCTTTCCCACGCGCTTCGCAGGCCCTTTCCCGCTTCACCGTGCTCGATCTGACCCGCGTCCGGTCCGGGCCGACCTGCGTGCGGCAGTTGGCGGACTGGGGCGCCAACGTCATCAAGATCGACGCGCTCTTGGAAGATGGTGGCGGCGAGCAGCCGGGCGGCCCGCGCCATGGCTCGGATTTTCAGAATCTGCATCGCAACAAGCGGGCCATGACGCTGAACCTGAAGGACCCGAAGGGCCTCGAAGTATTCAAGCGCCTCGCCGCCAAGACCGACGTGGTGGTCGAAAATTTCCGTCCCGACGTGAAGGCAAAACTCGGCATCGATTATGAGAGCCTGCGCCAGGTCAACCCGCGCCTGGTCTATGGCAGCATCTCCGGCTTCGGCCAGGATGGTCCCTACCACAAGCGGCCGGGCTTCGATCAGATCGCGCAAGGCATGGGCGGGCTGATGTCGGTCACCGGCGCGCCGGGCCAGGGCCCGATGCGGGTCGGCATCCCCGTCGCCGATCTCACGGCCGGGCTGTTCTGTGCTCTCGGTATCCTCACGGCGCTGCTGGAGCGCGATGTTTCCGGCGAGGGTCAGTGGGTGCAGACCTCACTGTTGCAGGCGCAGATCTTCATGCTGGATTTCCAGGCCTCGCGCTGGCTGATGGAGAAGGAAGTCGCCAAGCAGGCCGGCAACAACCATCCGACCTCGATCCCGACCGGCGTCTTCAAGACCTCCGACGGCTATATCAACATCGCGACGACGGGCGGGCGGATCTGGGAACGCTGCGCGCAGGCGATCGGCGCCCCCGAACTGATCACCAATCCCGATTACGCCACGGCGCCTGCGCGCTCGAAGAACCGTGATGCGCTGAACGAAGCGATCGGCAAGCTCACCGAAAAGAAGTCGACGGAAGCTTGGGTCAAGGAATTGAACGAAGCCGGCGTGCCCTGCGGCCCTATCTATTCCATCGACCAGATGTTCGAGGACGCCCAGGTCAAGCACCTCGGCATCGCGCAACACGTGCCGAACGACGAGAACCGCCACATCCAGCTCGTCGGCCAGCCGGTGACGCTGTCGCGCACGCCAAGCAGGATGGCCGCACGCCCGCCGGAATTCGGCGAGCAGACCGAAGAGGTGCTGGCCGAGTTCGGTTTTGCCAAGGACGAGATCGCCGAATTGCGCCAGCGCAAGGTTGTTTGATTCCTGGATTCGCAGGGCGGATGGCGAAGCGTAATCCTCCGAACTTGCCGTGAATGGCGGATTACGCTGACGCTAATCCGCCCTACGGCTTCGGCATCACGCGTCAGCGTTCACCGGCTGACATGTTGCCGCGATCGGCTACACTGCCCTTTCATTATCCCGTGAAAGGCATTCCATGCGCATCATGATCCTCAATGGCCCGAACCTGAACATGCTCGGCATCCGCGAGCCGCATATCTACGGCTCGACCACGCTCGACGCCATCAAGGCCTCGTGCGAGGAGTTCGCCGCCTTCACCGGCACGCAACTGGCGTTTCACCAGTCCAACCACGAGGGCGAGTTGGTCGACCTGATCCAGTCCGCCCGCACCTCGGCGGACGCCCTCATCATCAATCCCGCCGCCTACTCCTTCACCTCGATTGCGATGTTCGACGCCATGAAGATCTTCGAGGGACCGATCTACGAGGTGCACATCTCCAACATCCACGCCCGCGACGAGTTACATCGGCATTCGAAGCTATCGGCCGCGGTGAAAGGTGTGATCGCGGGCCTCGGCCCCTACGGCTACATCGTCGCCATGCAGGCCGCGTTGCAGGGCGCCGGCCAACTGCCGGAGTCGCTACCGGATGCCGTCCGCATTGGCCCGAAATGACGGATGGAGCTTAAGATGCAGGGGTCCGGCTACCTCGCGATCTGGAGCGATCTGACGCCGCAGGACGAAACCGACTGGGCGCACTGGATCACGCGCGAACACGCCGCCGAGCGCGTCGGCATCAACGGCTTCCTGGCCTGCCGCATCTTCCGCGCGCTGGGCGCGTCGGTGAACCGCTATTTCATCCTCTACGAACTTGAAGACGAGCGCGTCGTCGGCGGGCCGGACTATCTGGCGCGGCTAAATGCGCCAACGCCATGGTCGCAACGCATCATGCCCCGGCTCGACAATTTCGCGCGCGGCGGCGGCCGTGTCGCGGCGTCTGCCGGCACTGGCCAGGGCGGCATCGTCGCGCCGCTGCGCCTCGACACCGCGCCATCCTGGGATGCCGCCGTGCTTGTCGCCGAGCTCGCGCATCTCGACCGCATCATCGCCGCGCGGCTACTGCTCACCGATGTCGCACAGACCTCGATCAAGACCCGTGAGAAAGGCATGCGAAGCAACGACGGCTCTTTCGCCGCCCTGCTGCTGATCGAGGGACTGGACGAGGCTGCCGTCCGCGACGCCCTTCATCACCTCCGCAAGATGCTTCCGGCCGAGGATCACGGTGCAATCGACAGCCTGCCGCTCTACCGGCTGGCGTTCAGCCTGCCGAAGTGGCTCCTGCCGGGTTGAAGAAAAGTGACTAAACGAGTTGACGAACTGCGGGCTGATTTGCCGCTCGCGCAAGCGCGATTCATGCAGCGGCTTGCGACAAGATAACCTGACAGGCAAATCAATTCTGATTTTCAGAAATCGTGTCAAGCCCGGGAATCAAAAATATTCCGCTTTCGTTCTTACCCAAATCAGTCGCATAACTCCGCCCGTCTCACCCAATTGAGGGGCGGGTCGCGATCGTCACGAACGTGCGGTGAGATGCGATGGACGCGAGAGGCGCGCAAGACGTAGGCGCGCTGAAGCGTACGGCGAAGTCGTGTGGTTCGGGCGCCGCGGTGCTGGCGTTAAGTCGGCGGTTGCGCATCGATCCAAATGGATCGAGCGCGGTATCCCGTCGGCGACGGAGGCAAGAAAGCCGTTCTCCGGGAAGAGCACGAAGTAAGCCGTAAAGCCATTGCGCAGAAGGCCGGGATGCTCCCGCTGTACCTGTATGCTCGTGTGCGCTTTTGCTATGCGCAACGGCACACGAGACCGCGGGTGCAGCCAGCACCCGGTCTTCCCTGCGCCCTCTGATTGAGAGGGCGGGAATTCGAGAAGCAAGACTCGGGCGAATTGAGCCGCGAGAACGTCTCCTCATACTCAGTCGTCATCGCCCGGCTTGACCGGGCGACCCAGTATTCCAGAGACAGCAGTGATTGAACCGATAAGCCGCGGCGTACTGGATCCCCGCATGCGCGGGGATGACCAACTGCTGCGCATCGATCGGCCTCCACTACGCCTTCGCCAGCCGCAACATGCGCGTGACGCTGCCGAACGCCTTGTCAATGACGGGCCAGAACAGCAACACGATCGCCAGTGTCGTGATCGAGCCGACCAGGCCGTTCGACCAGAACACCTTCAAATCGCCGCCGGCGCCGATCATCGACAGGCGGAACGCATCCTCGGCGCGGTTGCCGAGCACCAGCGCCAGCGTGAACGGCGCGAGCGGAATGCCGATCTTCTTGAAGACGTAGCCGACGACGCCAAAGCCCAGCATCAACCAGATGTCGAAGATCGCGTTCTGGATTGCATAGGCGCCGATCGCGCAGGACACCACGATCATCGGTGCAACGGCGGCGAACGGCACGCGCAGGACGGACGCGAAGATCGGCACCGTCGTCAGCACCAGCACGAGGCCGACGACGTTGCCGAGATACATCGACGCAATCAGCCCCCAGACGAAATCCTTGTGCTCGACGAACAGCAGCGGCCCGGGATTGAGCCCCCACACCATCAAGCCGCCGAGCAGGATCGCTGCGGTGCCCGAGCCCGGGATGCCGAGCGCGAGCATCGGCAGCAGCGCCGCGGTGCCGGAGGCGTGCGCCGCGGTCTCCGGCGCGAACACGCCCTCGATGCGTCCCTTGCCAAAGCTGTCCTGGTCCTTGGAGAAGCGCTTGGCGAGGTTGTAGCCCATGAAGGACGCGGCAATCGCGCCCCCCGGCGTAATGCCGAGCCAGCAGCCGATGAAGGACGAGCGGAACAGCGTCACCCAGTATTTCGGCAGGTCCTTCCACACCGACAGCACCACGCGCAAGGAGATGCCGGCGGCGTGGCCGCGCAGCGCCAGGCGCTCCTCCATCGTGAGCAGGATCTCGCTGATGCCGAACAGGCCGATCACCGCGACCAGGAAGTTGACGCCGCGCAACAGTTCCGCCGAATCGAAGGTCATGCGCAACTGGCCGGACACGGTGTCCATGCCGATGCCCGCGAGCAAGAGACCGAGCGACATCGAAATGACGGTCTTGTGCTTGGCCTCCCGGCCGAGCCCGACAAAGGAGCAGAAGGTGAGCAGATACACCGCGAAGAATTCGGGTGGCCCGAATCTCAGCGCGAACGACGAGATCATCGGCGCCAGGAACGTGATCAGCATAACCGCGACCAGCGAGCCGATGAACGACGAAGTGAAGGCCGCGGTCAGCGCTTCCGCCGCCCTGCCCTGCTGCGCCATCGGGTAACCATCGAAAGTGGTCGCGACCGACCAGGCCTCACCGGGGATATTGAACAGGATCGAGGTGATGGCACCGCCGAACAGCGCACCCCAGTAGATGCAGGACAGCATCACGATCGCCGAGGTCGGGTCCATCGTAAACGTCAGCGGCAGCAGGATTGCAACCCCGTTCGGACCGCCGAGGCCGGGCAGCACGCCGACGAAAATGCCGAGCACCAGCCCGGTCATCATCAGGAGCAGCGTCTTCCAGGTCAGCAGCACGGCGAAGCCGTGCATCAAGAGGCCCAAAGCTTCCATTTACGGGGCTTCCATGGCGCGTGTTCCACCGACCGGTTAGCGGCCAAGCGCCGCTTCGAGCGGGCCCTTTGGCATGATGACGTCGAAGGTGATGTCGAAGGTCACGAACATCGCAGCGGTGAACACGAAGGCGGTGAGCAGCGACTTCCACCACGCGATCTTGCCGACCAAACGCATGAAGCAGGAGATCAAAAGGAAGCTTGCGACATAGAGCCCGAGGAATTGCGTGGCGAGGCAGAACAGAACCGTCGGCACGAACACGGCCATCACACGGCGAAGCTGCGCTTGCGTCACGAAGGATTCGGAGGCTTCCCGGCGCGACAAGAACGCCGCAACCAGGCCGTAGAGACTGGCGCCACCGAGGATAATCGACAGATAGAACGGAAAATAGCCGGGCTGCGGACCGGTGGATTCCCAGCCGGCGCCCGTTCGCCAGTTATCGTACCCGAGTGTCAGCGCAAGCGCGAGAAGCAGAAGGCAGACGACCACGTCGACCACCCGAACGCTCGCCATCTGAGGCGAGTCCGCCTCCGGCGCGGTCGGATCCTCGACGACGATTTCGATGTCGGTATTGGACATGGAGACGGTGCCCCCCGGTACGACAGTCCTAAACGGGGATACGTGCCGGCGCCGCCGGCGTCAATGTCCAGCGCTGCGCTCCGGGAATGCGCTCGCAAGTGCAGCACGATCGGGCCGCAGCAGACCGCGTTCGGTGATCAAACCCGTCACCAGCCGCGCCGGCGTGACGTCGAAGGCGTAATTGGCAACGGGCGAGCCGTCGGGAACCACGCGCACGGTCTCGACGCGCCCGTCGGTGGTGCGGCCGGTCATGGTCGCCACCTCCTCGGTGTTGCGCTGCTCGATCGGAATCTGCCTGATACCGTCGTCGATGCTGAAATCGATGGTGGGCGACGGCAGTGCAACATAGAACGGCACGCCGTTGTCGTGGGCGGCGAGCGCCTTCAGATAAGTGCCGATCTTGTTGCAGACATCGCCACTGGCCGTCACCCGGTCGGTGCCGACGATCGCGAGATCGACCATGTGGTGCTGCATCAGATGGCCGCCGGTATTGTCAGGGATCACCGTGTGCGGCACGCCGTGGTGCCCGAGTTCCCAGGCAGTCAGCGAAGCGCCCTGATTGCGCGGCCGGGTCTCGTCGACCCAGACATGGACCTTCAGGCCGCTATCATGGGCGAGGTAGATCGGCGCCGTGGCCGTGCCCCAGTCCACCGTCGCGAGCCAGCCGGCATTGCAATGGGTCAGGATATTGATCGGCTCGCCCGGCTGCTTCGTTGCCGCGATCTGTTCGATCAGCGCCAGACCATGCCGGCCGATCCCCTGGTTGATCGCGACGTCCTCATCGGCGATTTCGCCGGCGCGCCGGTAGGCTGCCGCGACGCGCTCCGACGCCGGCACCGGCCGAAGCAAGCGCGCCATCTCGTCGAGCGCCCATTTCAGGTTGATCGCCGTCGGCCGTGCCGCCAGCAGCATGGCATAGGCGCGATCGAGCGCCGCATCGGAAGCGTCAGCGCGCATGGCGAGCGCCATGCCGTAAGCCGCAGTCGCGCCGATCAGCGGCGCGCCACGCACCAGCATGGAGCGGATGGCCTCGGTCGCATCCGCGGCGCTCGCGATATGCGCCACCACGAATTCATGCGGCAATCGCCGCTGGTCGATCGCACCGACCGTCCAGCCGTCGTCCTCAAGCCAGATGCTGCGAAAATGCCGGCCATCGACCTTCATGTCTTACGCCCTTCGCGTCGTGCGCCCGCTGGAAGACATCCTCACGACCGTAGCACCCTCCCCGCCACGGCATCGAGCTTGGCGAGCAATTCTTCATCGCGCGCTTCCGGCGCCGTGATTAGGGCGGTGTCAAGCGCCTTGTCCGAGCCGATCGGGCACGGCTCATGCTCGCGCGGGAAATCCCGGGCGAGACGCGCAACCAGCGCCTTGGCTTTGCCGGCATTCGAGTTCAGCACGCGAATAATGTCCTGCACGGTGACCGCCTCATGATGAGGATGCCAGCAATCGTAATCGGTGACCATCGCCACGCTGGCGTAACAGATCTCGGCCTCGCGGGCGAGTTTTGCCTCGGGCATGTTGGTCATGCCAATCACCGAATGACCCTGCGCCTTGTAGGACTGGCTCTCCGCGAGGCTGGAGAACTGCGGCCCTTCCATGCAGACATAGGTACCGCCCCGCACCGCCGCGATCCCCTCAGCCTCGGCCGCTGCCGCCAGATGCACGTGCAGCCGCGGCGACACCGGATGGGCCATCGAGACATGGGCGACGCAACCCTTGCCGAAGAACGAGCTTTCACGGCGGTAGGTGCGGTCGACGAACTGATCGACCAGCACAAACGTGCCGGGCGGCAGTTCCTCCTTGAAGGAGCCGCAGGCCGACAGCGAAATCAGGTCGGTAACCCCTGCCCGTTTCAGCACGTCGATATTGGCGCGGTAGTTGATGTCGGAGGGCGAGAGCACATGCCCCTTGCCATGGCGCGGCAGGAACGCGACCGGCAGCCCGGCGATGATGCCGCGCATCAGCGGCGCGGACGGCTCGCCCCACGGGCTGTTGATGGTTTCCTCGCGGACATCCTCCAGCCCCGGCAGGTCGTAGACGCCGGATCCGCCGATAATGCCAAGCACGGCACGCGTCATGACTTCTCCCACTTACGATTACACGGAAGATGTTCGACTATACTGCGCCGCAATAATCAAGCATTGTCGCACGGTTGCAAGGGGCCTCAAAATGCCGACGAGGAACGACCGAGAAAAACGCCAATCCATCATCGACGCCTGC
This sequence comes from Bradyrhizobium sp. sGM-13, assembly GCF_018398875.1. Classification (GTDB taxonomy): domain Bacteria; phylum Pseudomonadota; class Alphaproteobacteria; order Rhizobiales; family Xanthobacteraceae; genus Bradyrhizobium. The sequence goes on from NZ_JAGWDK010000001.1 coordinate 225,471, forward strand.
CTGCGCATGACTGCACTCGGCATCAACCAGGGGACGTCGGGCAATATCAGCCTGCGCCATGGCGATGGCATGCTGATCACCCCGACCAGCACGCCCTACGAGGCGATGAAGCCCGAGCAGATCGTCTACATGCACCTCGACGGCAACCACGATCCCGCCCAGCGGCCATCGAGCGAGTGGCGGTTTCACCGCGACATCCTCAAGGCCCGCCCGGAGGTGCAGGCGATCGTGCATGCCCATCCGCCCTACTCGACCATGCTGGCGATCATGGGCATGGAGATTCCGCCGGTGCACTACATGGTGGCCGTCGCCGGTGGCGATACCATCCGCTGCGCGCCATATGCGACCTTCGGCACCCAGGAGCTCTCCGAACACGCGGTCCGCGCGCTGGAGGGACGGCTGGCCTGCCTGCTCGAACATCACGGCATGATCGCGATCGGGCCTTCACTGGCAAAGGCGATGTGGCTTGCAGTCGAGGTCGAAACGCTGGCGCGGCAATATCACGGCTGCCTGCAGATCGGCACGCCGCCATTGCTGTCAAGTGCGGAAATCGAAAAGGTCCGCCTCCGCATGGCCGGATACGGCCACGCGGAGGAGTAAGCGCGTTACTTCGCGACGAAGCCCGCTTCTTTCATCAGCGAGGCATTCAGCTTGTCGTCCTCTTCGAGGAATTTCAGCATGTCCTTGCCGGTGAGGAAGATCGGCTTGAGCGCCTGCTTCTCCATGTAGTCCTTGTATTCCGGCGTCTGCGTCACCTTCTGGAACAGATCGACATAGAACGCCTGCTGCTCCGGCGTCACCTTGCCGGGCAGGAACATCGCGCGCAGCATCAGGTACTGCACGTCGAGCCCTTCCTCCTTGCAGGTCGGGACGTCGTTCCAGGATTGCGTCTCCGTGACCTTGGTTTTGTAGGAAATGCGCTCCTTGTCGAACACGCACAGCGCGCGGACCTGTCCGGCGCGCCAGACTTCGAGGTTTTCAGACGGGTTGTTGACATTGGCTTCGGTGTGCTTGCCGACAAGCTGCGTCGCCGCCTCGCCGCCGGACTTGTACGGCAGATAGGAGAACTTCGCGCCGGTCTTCTGCTCCATGAAAACCGTCAACACATGGTCCTCGCGCTTGGAGCCGGTGCCGCCCATCTTGAACGGCGAGCTCGCGGCCTTGGCGGCCGCGATAAAGTCCTTCACCGTCTTGGGGCCGTCGGCATTGTCCCACAGCACGAACTGGTCGAGCGCGACCACCGACACCGGCGTCAGGTCACGCCAGTTGAACGGGATCTTGGCCGACAGCGGCAGCATGTAGATCAGGGAATAGGCGACCAGCACCTTGTTGGGATCGCCTTCGCTGGATTTCATGTACATCAGCGCCTCGGCGCCGGACGCCCCGCCCTTGAGCGACACAACCATCGGCTGCTTCATCAAATTGTTCTTTTGGATCGCCGCCTGCATCATCCGCGCCATCTGGTCGGAGGCGCCGCCGGCGCCGGCCGCGACCACGATCTCTACCGGCTTGGTCGGCTCCCAAGCGGCAAACGCGGGGGTGGTTGCGATCAGGGCCGTTAAGGCGGCCGCAGCTTTGAGGATCTGTCCCACGAGTTTCTTCCCCATGTATTTGCAAGACCTGGAAAATCAGATCTGTCTGGTTGCCCCATCTTGCGAGCGAACCGATCAGAGTTCAAGCTGCACCGCAATGTGCCGCCCATGACCTTGGCATCAGGTTGCAAATCCTTCCTGTGCCTCAGCTACCAACAGCCGAATCCAATCTCGCCGCTTTTCCATTGTGCGGCGGCGAGCGGGCCCGTTTAATGCACGCTACAAGAAACAGGAGGAGGAGAGACTGAATGAGAAGGATTTTGGTGACTGCCCTCATGGGTGCGGCGCTGACCCTCGCGGGGTGCGGACGGGATCCAGGACCGAAAGGGGATACCGGCCCACAGGGACCGGCCGGGCCACAGGGCGTACAGGGCTTGCAAGGCGTGCCCGGCCCTCAAGGGCAACAGGGTCCCCAAGGGCCACAGGGACCGCAGGGTGTGCCCGGTCCGAAAGGCGATCCCGGACCGGCTGGCACTTCCATCAGGTCGGTTCAGGCCAGCGGCGAGGTCGGCTGCGATGCCAATGAAAACCTGGTGTCGGTGTTCTGTCCGTCCGGTGGTGCCCCCGATGGCGCCAAATGCGGCACCGGTCCGGCCGTTGGTCTTTGCCTCAAGAAGTAGCCGTTCTGCTGCGCTACGATCCGACGAATGATGGTCGGCGAAAAAACATGAAAGCGTTCGCGATTGGTTTTCTCCTGGCTTGTCTTGCCACCGCCGCGGACGCCGGCTCCTCAATAATTGGTGCGGGCTCTCAAACCTGCACGGCTTGGACCAACCGCAAGAAGAATGCGGTCGTTAAAGGAAGCTTTGAATCCTGGCTGGTTGGATTTATCAGCGGCCTGAACATCAGCGGCGAGCGCGACATGGTGGGTGGCGGCGACTTCGACGCCATCATCGCATGGATGGACCAACGTTGCCTCACCACGCCTTCGGACAGGATAGGTATCGCGGCGCTCGACCTCGGTATGGAATTGGCCAAAAAGGCCGCCAAACCATAGTGCGCGGTTCTGAACGCTTGGGTACCTTATTTTCCCTTCCAGTTCGGCGAGCGCTTGTTGAGGAACGCGTCCATTCCCTCGCGGAAGTCCTCGCTCATATAGGCGCGCAGGATCAGGTCCTCGCCCTCGTCACGCGTCAATGTCCGCCGGATGCGGCGCACCGCTTCCTTGGTGACTTCGAGCGTGATTGGCGCATGGCTCGCAACGAGTTTCGCAGTCTCGTCGGCGCGGCGCTGCAACGTTGCGACATCGGGCACCACCTCATTGAGCAGCCCGAGCGCCAGCGCTTCCGGCGCCTCGACCAGCCGCGCCTTGAAGATCAGGTCCTTGGTGCGCGCCGGACCGACCAGCGAAACGAGCCTGGAGATATTGGACATCGACAGGCAATTGCCGAGCGTACGCGCGATCGGAAAACCCATCCGCGTTGTCTCGGTACCGATGCGGATGTCACAGCACGCCGCAATCCCGGCCCCGCCGCCAGTGCAGGCGCCGGCAATCGCCGCGATCGTCGGCACCCGGCAGGCCTCCAGCGCACCGAGCACGCGGTCGATCCGCGCCTCATAGTCGAGCGCGTCCTGTGCAGTCTTGAAGGCGCGGAACTGCGAAATGTCGGTGCCCGATGCGAACGCCTTGTCGCCGGCGCCGGTCAAGATCATCGCCTTGATCGAGCGATCATTGTTGATGGTCTCGCAGATCGCCGCCATCTGCTCGTACATGGCAAAGGTCAGCGCGTTGCGCGCCTGCGGACGGTTGAACGTCAGCCGGGCGATGCCGTCCTCGACGGAATAGATCAGGTCTTCGGTCGAAGCTACCGGAGCGTTCATCGCAGCTCTCTCTATTTTGTTTCGGTCAAACAGGCTCAGGCGACAGCGGCCTTCGGCATCGCCACGACGTCGCGTCCCTTGAGCACTTCCATCGCCGCCAGCACGCCACCGCCGCGATGCGGCACCTTGGCGAGATCGAGACCCATCTCGACACCCGACAGCGTGCCCATCAGCATCAGATCGTTGAAATGTCCGATATGGCCGATCCGGAACGCCTTGCCCTTGATCTTGTTCAGGCCGGTGCCGAGCGACATGTCGAAGTTTTCCAGCACGACCTTGCGGAAGTTGTCGGCGTCATGGCCTTCCGGCATGACGACGCCGGTCAACGCGGGCGAATGCGCGCCCTGCTCCTGACATTGCGTTTCCAGCCCCCACACCTTGATGGCCGCGCGCGTCGCAGCGCTGTGGCGTTTGTGGCGGGCGAAGACGTTCTCAAGCCCTTCCTCCTCGAGCATCTTGACCGCTTCGCGCAACCCGAACAGCAGGTTCGTTGCCGGCGTGTAGGGCCAAGTGCCCGCCTTGTTGATCGCGATGACTTCCTGCCAGTCCCAATAAGACCGCATCGCGGGATTGGCCTTCGCCACTGCGAGCGCCTTTTCCGAGATGGCGTTGAAGCCGAGACCCGGCGGCAGCATCAGGCCCTTTTGCGATCCGGCGACCGAGACATCGATGCCCCAGGCGTCGTGCTCATATTCCAGCGATCCCAGACCAGAGATGGTGTCGACCATCAAGAGCGCGGGATGGTTGACGCGGTTGAGAATCTTGCGGACGTCCTGCGGATGGGTGACGCAGCCGGTCGAAGTCTCGTTGTGGACCACGCACACGGCCTTGATCTTGTGCGCCTTGTCGGCCGACAGCCGCGCCTCGATCTGCTCAAGGTCGGCGCCATGGCGCCAGTCACCGGGAATGAAATCCACTTCGAGTTTGAATTTGTCGGCGATACCGTGCCACAGCACGGCAAACTGCCCGGTCTCCGCCATCAGCACCTTGTCGCCCGGCTGCAGCGTATTGACGAGTGCCGCCTCCCATGCGCCGGTGCCGGACGACGGATAGATGATTACCGGCTGCTTGGTGCGAAACACCCGCTGCATGGCCGCCAGCACGGCATAACCAACCTCGGCGAACTCGGGCCCCCGGTGGTCCATGGTCGGCATGTCCATGGCGCGCAGCACCCGGTCCGGCACGTTGGTCGGCCCCGGGATCTGCAGAAAATGCCTTCCAGTATGCACAGTCATGGGCGTCCTTCCCGGTATTGCCTTGGCGTTTCGAGCCGCTCGAATATCACCCTTTGGCGGGCTTGTCGCCCGCCGGACGCAGCACGTCAATGCGCAAGGAGCAGGGCTGGAGCGGCATCGCCGGCAGGCGCGAGCTGCTGGCTAGCTGCCGACCACCTTGAGATGCGCCGGGAAATTGCCTTGCGGGCGCTCTTCCAGATACTTCATCGCGGCATCGACACCGCCGGCCCGGTACGGAATGCCGGCGACTGATAATCCCATCTCCACGCCCGTCAGCGCAGCGAGCAAGGTCAGCTCGTTGCATTCGCCGAGATGACCAATGCGGAATACCTTGCCGGCCACCTTCGACAGACCGGAGCCGAGCGACATGTTGAAGTTGTCGAGCACCACCTTGCGGAACTGGTCCGCGTCATGCCCCGGCGGCATCAGCACGGCGGTAAGCACCGGCGAAAAGTCCTTTGGCTCCTGGCAAAGCACCTCCAGTCCCCAATGATTGACGGCGGCACGCGTAGCAGCGGCGAGCCGCTGATGGCGAGCGAAGACCTTGTCGAGCCCCTCCTCAAGCAACATCGCAATGGCCTCGCGCAGGCCGTAGAGCAGGTTGGTCGCCGGGGTATAGGGAAAGAAGCCATTCGCATTCGGCTTCAGCATTTCCTCCCAATCCCAATACGACCGCGGCATTTTGTTGGTCTTGGCTGCAGCGCGGGCTTTGTCCGAGATTGCGTTGAAGCCCAAACCGGGCGGCAACATGAATCCTTTCTGCGAGCAGCTCACGCTGACGTCGACCTTCCATTCATCGTGCCGGTACTCGACCGATCCCAGCGAAGAGATGGTGTCGACCATCAGCAAGGCCGGATGACCGACCCGGTCCATCGCGGCGCGGATTTCGCCGATCCGGCTGGTCGCACCGGTCGACGTTTCGTTGTGGACGACCATCACGGCCTTGAGCGCATGCGATGTGTCGCGCGCCAGCCTTTCCTCGATGACTGCCGGGTCGGCGCCACGGCGCCAGTCGCCGGGCAAGAAGTCGACGTCAATTCCCCAGCGTCCCGCCATCTGGCGCCACAGGGTCGCGAAATGGCCGGTCTCCACCATCAGAACCTTGTCGCCAGGCGACAGCGTGTTGACGATGGCGGCCTCCCAGGCCCCTGTCCCCGACGACGGGAAGATCACCACCGGTCCCGAGGTCTGGAAAATCTTCTGGCTGCCGCCGAGCACGGCCCGCCCGAGTTCGGCGAACTGGGCGCTGCGGTGGTCGATCACGGGCATGTCCATCGCGCGAAGAACGCGGTCCGGAATCGGACTAGGCCCTGGAATCTGAAGAAAATGCCGTCCTTGCTGCATGAAAACCTCCCACCAGGCCGCATCTTGATAACACCGCGACCAATTTTGCATTCATTTTTTATCTTTTCAATGCTAATTTGGCATTCGATCTGAAACGTCGACGCCGCAGACTTGGCAAACTACGCTCATGCAAATGAAATCCACGATTCCCGAAGCTGGGGCGCCGATCGCCCAAACCGCACCCGGCAACGGCACAGACCGGCAGGAAGCGTCGCTGCACGGGGAAATTTTGCTGCGCCTTCGCGACTATGTCGTTGAGGGCAACATTCCGGAAGGTGCGCGGGTTCCGGAACGGAAGCTTTGCGAAATGCTCGGCATTTCAAGAACGCCGCTGCGCGAGGCGCTGAAAGTTCTGGCCGCAGAGGGCCTGATCGAACTCCTGCCCAACCGGGGCGCGCGGATACGCCAGCTTAGCCAGCGCGACCTGGAGGAGCTTTTCGACGTGATGGCCGGTCTGGAAAGCCTGGCCGGGCGCCTTGCCTGCGAAGCCATCACCGACGAGGAAATCGCGGAAATCGAGCGGTTGCACTACAAAATGTACGGCCATTACTTGCACCGCGACATGCACGGCTATTTTCAGATCAACCAGCGCATCCACGAGAGCATCGTCGCCGCTGCGCGCAACGAGACCCTGCGCGCGGCCTACGCCAACTTCGCCGGCCGGATTCGCCGTATCCGATACTCCGCCAACTTCGCCCGCAAGCGGCAGCGCTGGGCTGAGGCCATGCGCGAGCACGAAGCGATCCTGGATGCGTTGCGTCGCCGGGCCGGGAGCGAGCTGAGCGACATCCTGTTCGAGCATTTGCGCAACAAACGGACCGCCGCTATCGAGCACTTGGCTGAAGCACGGGAGGCCACCGCAGCCATGGCCGCCGGGGGCTAGCCTTGCCGATTATGAATTCATAAGCTAGTTCATCCGACGAAAAAGTGCATGACCGTGTCGAAGGGGTGACCCCCTTTTGGATCACTTTGGATTTGGGATGAAGAACGCCTCAACACTCGAGCGACGCTTGCGGTCAAACATGGCGGGCGACGTTCTGTTCGACGCGTTCAACCGCGGCCGCTACGCGACTGACGCCTCCTTCTATCAAATCCTGCCGCTCGGCGTGGTGGTGCCCCGGACCATGGACGAGGCGTTGCGGGCGGTCGCCATCGCGAGGGATGAGGGCCGGATCGTCACCCCGCGCGGCGGCGGGACGTCGCAGTGCGGCCAGACCGTTAACGAGGGAATCGTAGTCGACTTTTCGAAGCACCTGAACCGCCTGCTCTCCCTCGATGTCGAAAACCGCATTTGTGTGGTCGAGCCCGGCATCGTGCTCGATGATCTCAACCGCCAGCTCAAGAAGCACGGGCTGTGGTTTCCGGTCGACGTCTCGACCGCCTCCCGCGCCACCATCGGCGGGATGGCCGGCAACAATTCTTGCGGCGGCCGTTCGCTGCGTTACGGCACCATGCGCGACAATACGCTGTCGATAGATGCGGCGCTGGCCGACGGCACCCTTTTGCATTTCGGCGAGGTGCCGCGGGATCTCGCGCGGGTGAATTCGCCCCAGAGCGGGCTTGCGCTGTTCCGCGACATGCTCGATCTCGGCGAGCGCGAGGCCGCCGAGATATCCGAGCGGTTTCCAAAGGTGCAGCGCCGCGTCGGCGGCTACAATCTCGATGCGCTGGTGCCGCGCAACGCGCCCAACAATATGGCGCACCTGTTGGTCGGCTCCGAGGGCACGCTTGCCTTCACGACGCAGGTCGAGCTCAAGCTGTGGCCTGTCATTCGCAACAAGGTGCTGGGCGTCTGCCATTTCGGCAGCTTCTACGAGGCGATGGATGCCGCCCAGCATCTGGTGAAGCTGCGGCCGATTGCGGTGGAACTGGTTGATCGCACCATGATTGCGCTCGGCCGCGAGATCGCGATGTTCCAGCCGATCATCGCCACGGCCGTGCGCGGCGATCCCGATGCGGTGCTGGTCGTCGAATTCGCCGAGGAAGATCAGGCCGAGAATTTACATCGGCTGAAGCAACTCGGCGAACTGATGGCCGATCTCGGCTTCGGCTGGGACAGGCCACAACGCAAATGGGGCGGCGTGGTCGAGATCACGGAGCCAGGCTTGCAGACCGGCATCGCCGATTTCCGCGCCGCCGGCCTCAACGTGATGATGTCGATGAAGCAGGAGGGCAAGCCGGTCTCTTTCGTCGAGGATTGCGCCGTGCCACTGCCCCACCTCGCCGACTACACCGAGCGGCTCAATGCCATCTTCGCCAAGCACAGCACGCGCGGCACCATGTATGCGCACGCCTCCGAAGGCTGCCTGCATGTACGGCCCGTCCTTAATCTGAAGCTTGAGAAGGACGTCAAGGCGATGCGCGCCATTGCCGAAGAGACGTTCGAGATGGTGCGCGAGTACAAGGGCTCGCACTCCGGCGAGCATGGCGACGGACTGGTTCGCTCCGAATTTCATGAAGCGATGTTCGGCTCGCGCATTGTTGCTGATTTCAGGGAGGTCAAGCAGCGCTTCGACCCGGACAATTTGCTTAATCCCGGCAAGATCGTCGATCCGCCGAAGATGGACGACCGTTCGCTGTTCCGTTATCGGCCGGACTATCGCGTTGCCGAACTGAAGACCGCGCTCGACTGGTCGGCTTATCCCGGCGCCGGCGGCGGCTTTCAGGGCGCAGTCGAGATGTGCAACAACAACGGCGCCTGCCGGAAGCTCGAAGGCGGCGTGATGTGCCCGTCCTATCGCGCGACCCGCAACGAGAGGGACGTCACGCGTGGCCGCGCCAATACGCTGCGACTGGCGATCTCGGGACAGTTGGGTCCTGACGCGCTGGCTTCAGATGAAATGATGGAGACGCTGAAACTCTGCGTGTCCTGCAAGGCCTGCCGTCATGAATGCCCGACCGGCGTCGACATGGCCAAGATGAAGATCGAGGTGCTGGCCGCGCGCGCGGAGAAACATGGCCTTTCCCTGCGCGACCGGCTGGTCGGCTATCTGCCGCGCTATGCGGATCTCGCCTCCCGCTTTGCCCCGCTGGCCAACTGGCGCAACAGCAGTCCACTGTTGCGTGCCCTGTTCGAGAAGTTTGCCGGCATCAGCGCGAAGCGCGCCCTGCCCGCATTCCGCCGCGACGGATTCAAGCCGGAAGCCGAGTTCTTCGGCCCGGCAGATGGCCGCGAGGTCGTGCTGTTCGCCGACACGTTTAATCGTGTTTACGAGCGGGAGAATCTCGACGCCGCGCTACGCGTTCTGGTCGAAGCCGGATACCGGGTTCACCTGCCGAGCCCGACAGATCGCGTCCGGCCGCTGTGCTGCGGGCGGACCTTCCTTTCGGCGGGTCTGGTCGATCAGGCGCGCGGCGAATTGAACCGGCTGGTGGCCACCTATGCGCCATTCGCTGCACGCGGCTTGCCAATCGTCGGACTGGAGCCGAGCTGCCTGCTAACGCTGCGCGACGAGCTGCTGTCGCTACGCTCGGACGATGCCGCCAAGAGCGTCAGCGCGCACGCATTGCTGTTCGAGGAATTTCTGGTTCGCGAGGCCGAAGCCGGCCGCCTCAAGCTGCCGCTTCGCGCCATGCCGACGAAAGCGTTGGTACATGGGCACTGCCATCAAAAATCATTCGGCGCCTTCAAGCCTGTCGAGAAGGTGCTGCGTCTCATTCCCGAGCTCGGTGTCGAAACCATCGAGTCGAGCTGCTGCGGCATGGCTGGCGCCTTCGGCTACGGCGCCGATACCTATCAGGCCTCGATGGATATGGCTGAGCTGTCCCTACTACCGGCGGTGCGCCGCGCCGATACCGCCACGCTGATCGTTGCCGACGGCACGTCATGCCGCCATCAGATCAAGGATGGCACGAACCGTGCACCGCTTCACGTCGCCCGCGTACTGGCGATGAGCCTCGACAGCGCGCAATCCAACCGTTAATCCTGCCTAATCGCAAAGGAATTCATTTATGGCTGAACTCACTCTCGACGTCGCCCGCAAGATTCTCGATGCCGCGCTTGCCAAGGGCGTCGAGAAGAAGCTGAAGCCGCTGGTCATCACCATTCTGGACGCCCGCGGCTGCGTGAAGGTCACTGCCGCCCAGGACGGCACCAGCCTGATGCGGGCCGAGATTGCGCACGGCAAGGCCTATGGCGCGCTCGCAATGGGCATGGGATCGCGGGCGTTGTTCCAGCGCGCCCAAGAGCAGGCTTACTTCGTCGGAGCCGTGAATGCGCTGGCACAAGGGCGCCTGGTGCCAGTGCCGGGCGGCGTGCTGATCATGGACGGCACGACGTTGCTCGGCGCGGTCGGCGTCAGCGGCGACACCTCCGACAATGACGAGACTTGCGCGATCGCCGGCATCGAGGCCGTCGGACTTAAGGCAAATGCGGGATAACCGTCGGCGTCGTCAATTGATCTCATTTAGCTGACGCCTCACGCGTTGCGAGAACGCTAGATCACCGCAATCGAATCGGCATCTGCTTCCGCCGCACCGTTGCGGATTTCGATCGCAAAAGACGATCCGCACCGGTCATGGGAACTCGGCTTAGCGAGCGAGCGCGGAGTGTCCTCCGCGCCGGCGAAAGTCGACCGACACATCTGATGTTACAACGAATGCAGATCCCTGTTTAGCGCCAATATCGATTTCAAGAACTGCGCTAAGTTGTGCCCCGGAAACAAATAGCCTTTTATGCCAGCAGCCTGCGCTGCTTCGAGATCGGTGGGCTTGTCGCCTATCAGAATGCTGCGACTGACGTCCACCGGAAAGCGCTCCACGAGATCCTGGATCATTCCTGGTGCAGGCTTGCGTCGCGGACTTACTCGACGATATCGCTCTATCGCTGCCTCGGGATGATAAGGGCAGTATTCGAATGCATCTATGTGCGCACCGATCTTGGCCAGGTCATTTTCCATCCACTTGTGCAACGCTTCTACGTGAGTTTCCTCGTAAAGACCTCTAGCTACTCCTGACTGGTTAGTAATCACGAACACAAAATATCCAGCACCATTAGCAACTTTGACCGCTTCGCGCGCGCCCTCAATCCATTTCAGTTGACTAATCTCGAAAACATAGCCGTGGTCCTCATTGAGCACTCCATCTCGATCAAAGAAAATCGCTGGTCTTTTCATTTCATCGCCTAAGAAAGCAGGAAAGGATTTTGATGACGATCGCTGGTGCATTTGTTGATGTTCGAGGAACCCGCTCGGGAATGAAATTTCAAAGCACGATGTCGTTGGAACGGCGAGGTATAATTTCCCATGTCCCCTGACGGTCTCAGCCTCCATTCCTGGAGCGGTCGAAGGCGTCAGCTTGCCTTCGCGGACTTACAACCGAGCTATTTGCCGGGCCACGCAGGCTTTCGCTTCTCGCTGAAAGCCCTCAGCCCTTCCTTGGCGTCTTCCGTCATCGCCAGTAGCGCGATCTGGCTTTCGGTATAGGCGATGCTTTCGTCGAACGACATCGAGGCGATGGCGCGCATCGCATATTTGCCGCGGCGGATCGCCGTAGGCGACTTGTCGACGATGCGGCTGACTAACCAGTCGATCTTGGCGTCGAGCTCGGCCGCTGGCACCACGTAGTTCAGGAGCCCGGCAGCCTGTGCTGCGTGCGCGTCGAACGGCTCACCGGTCAGTGACCACTCGCTGACCAGCCGCTTCGGCGCGATCGACTGCAGCAGGCTCAGCACCTGCATCGGGAACACGCCCACCTTCACCTCGGGCAAACCGAAGATGACGTGATCGGCGGCGACCGCCATGTCGGTCATGCACAACAGCCCCATGCCGCCGGCCATGCAGACGCCCCCGACACGGGCGATTGCGGGCTTGATGGCGTTTTGCGACAGCCGCAGCAGATCGGCGTAGTCGACATTCGGTCGCGAATAGTCCATCGCGAAGGCAGCACCGCTGTTCTGCAGATCGGCGCCGGCGCAAAACGCCTTGTCGCCTGCCCCCGTCAGCACGATTACGCGGACGTCCTTGTCGTCATGCGCGTCGCGATAGCCGCGGGCGATGCCGGCGACCACATCGGCATTGATGGCGTTGCGCTTGTCCGGGCGGTTGATGGTGATCCAGAACGCCTGCCCGCGCTTTTCGTAGATTACGCTTTTGTGGTCGGTCATTGTCCCGCTCGCCTTTTCGTCAAATGCTGGCAACGCATTTGCGGCAGGATGACGGTGGACTGCAAGAGCGATCTAACTCTTGCGCCCACTGGCTGAGGTCGCCTTTTTCACCCAGACCTTGTTGTCATGGAACGCCGCGCCGCCGACTGGCGCGACGGCTTCGGCTCCGGTCAGCATGTTGATGCCGCGGCCGCCGATATGGGCCTTGTTGGGATGAATGGATTCCGCGACCAGCACGCCACGGCGCAGGCCGTCGAATAGCCGCGCGGTCAACGTCGTTTCGCCGCGCGTGTTGCCAAGCATGACGGCATCGCCGTCAGCAATCCCGAGTGACGCCGCATCTTCGGGATGGATCATGACGGTCGGACTGCCCTCGCGCGCGATCGACGACGGGGTTTCGTTGAAGCTGGTATTGAGGAAACTGCGCGACGGACTGGTGGCGAGCCGGAACGGATGCGCCTCATCCGCTTCCTCGATGACCGTCCAGTGGTCCGGCAGCGACGGCATCTGCTCCCACGGACCGAGGCCAGGCTTACCGGACGGAGGATTCGCCCAATCGGCCTTGAAGTGGAACTTCTTGTCCTGGTGCGCAAAACCGTCGAGATAATGCGAGGTTCGAAAATCCGGCTGGATATCGCGCCACAGATCCGCTTCCAACGCCTCGATGTCGCCGTGACCGCTCTTCTTCAGCGTCGCATCGATCAGTTCGCGCGGCGTCATCTCAAATCCGGGATGCACGGCATTGAGGCGGCGGCCGAGGCCTTGCAGCACCTCATGGTTGGAACGGCACTCGCCGGGCGGATCGATCAGCTTCGCGCCCACCGAAATATGCTGGTGGCCGCCGCCGTAATAGAGGTCATCATGTTCCATGAACATGGTGGCTGGAAGCACGATGTCGGCCATGACCGCCGTCTCGGTCATGAACTGCTCATGCACCGCGACAAACAGGTCATCGCGCGCAAAGCCCCGGCGCACCAGCGCCTGTTCGGGGGCGACCGTCACGGGATTGGTGTTCTGAATCAGCATTGCCTTGACGGGACTGCCGCCTTTCAAGGCGTCGGCATCGCCGGTCAGGATGCGTCCGATTTTTGATTGATCGAGCCAACGGGTCGTCTGATCGATCGCGTCGTGGCCCTCGATGATCGACTCATCGAAATTCCAGATCCCCGCATTGTTGAAGAATGCGCCGCCGCCTTCGTATTGCCAGGCACCCGTCACCGCCGGGATGCACAGCGCCGCATGCATCTGAGCCGCGCCGTTGCGGCTGCGGGTGAAGCCATAGCCAAGGCGGAAGAACGCACGCTTGGTCTGGCCGACCCGGCGCGCAAACGCCTCGATCTCCTCGACCGGTACGCCCGAGATGTTCGAAGCCCATTCCGGCGTGCGCGTCGCCAGATGCGCCTCGAGTTCGTCGGGGCAGTCAGTATAACGATCCATATAGGCGCGATCCGCGTAACCTTCGCGGAACAGCACGTGCATGACGCCGCAGGCGAAAGCGCCGTCGGTGCCGGGCCGGAGCAATATCTTGATGTCGGCCTGCTTCATGGTGTCGTTGTTGTAGACGTCGATCGCCGCGATTTTCGCGCCGCGCTCCTTGCGGGCGCGCGAGGCATGCGTCATCACGTTGACCTGCGTATTCACCGGATTGGTGCCCCAGATCACGACAAGATCGGAGACGCCCATCTCGCGCGGATCGACGCCGGCGATCTTGCCGGTGCCGATGGCGAAGCCGACACGCGCGATGTTGGCGCAGATCGTCGAGTAAAAGCGCGAATATTTCTTTACATGCGCCAGGCGATTGATGCCGTCGCGCATGACGAGCCCCATGGTACCGGCATAGTAATAGGGCCAGACCGACTCAGCACCGAATTCACGCTCGGCCCGATCGAACCGCGCCGCGATTTCGTCCAGCGCCTCATCCCAGGAAATCCGCGCAAACTGACCGGAGCCCTTCGGTCCGGTGCGGCGCATCGGGTACAGCAGCCGCTCGGGATGATGAATGCGCTCGGCGTAGCGCGCCACCTTGGCGCAGACCACGCCGGCCGTATACGTCTGCTGCTTGGAACCGCGTACCCGCCCGATCGAACGCCCGTCGATCACCTCGATGTCGAGTGCGCAGGCCGACGGACAATCGTGCGGACAGGTGGAGTGGCGGATATCGACCTTGGCATGCTGGTTCATGCGATTCTAAGTAACATTAAACGCCGCGATCGCCGAGAGGCTTTGCCCGGCACTACGTCTGCAAAAACAGCCTTTAGCCATGCATCAGGCGCCCAAATAGGCGCCGCCATTGGTGTGGATCGCCTGCCCGGTGACGTAGCGCGCGCCGGGCCCGCACAGAAAACGCACGGTTGAGGCGACGTCTTTCGGCAGTCCCCGATTGCCGGTGATGGTCTGATGCGTCAAATGATGCGCCGGCTCGGGCTTATCCTTCGGCCGGGGCGTACCGATCAGGCCGGGAACCACGCAGTTCACGGTGATGCCGTCATCAGCGAGGTCGTGCGCCAGCGCGCGGGTCAAGCCGATGATGCCAGCCTTCGCCGTCACCACATGCGCGCGATTTTTTGCCCCCGTGTGCGTGCTGAGGCCACCGATATTGACGATGGTCCCCGCGCCGGACTCTCGCAACGCCGGCAGGCAGGCTTTCACGCAGTGGAACGCGCCATCAGTGTCACGTCGAGGATTTCGCGCCGCATAGTCCATCTCGGCGAATGGCTTTTCGCGCCGCAGCGCGGCGTTGTTGACGAGGATATCGATGCGGCCGAATTGCTGCACGGCGGCATCGGCCATGACCTGCACTGCGTTAGCATCAGCGATGTCGCCGATATGAACCACCGCCTTGCTGCCGGCGGCCTCGATCTGCTGGGCGACTGCCTCCGCTTCGGCGCGGTTGCTACGCGCGTTCACCGCGACGAACGCGCCACCTTCCGCCAGCGTCAGCGCGATCGCGCGGCCGATATTGCGGCCGGCGCCGGTGACGATGGCGACTTTGCCGGTGAGCTCTTTGGTCATGAGCCGCTACCCCGCAATGAGGAAAGATCGATGCGGCCATCATACAGCCCCGCCATCAGCTTCAACGCCGCGTCGAAGTCCTCGCCATGCGCGGCAGTGCCGTTGACGAAGGCGGCACCGGCCGCGCTCAGCGTGCGCTTGTGCCCGATCGCCGTGCAGGGACCATCGTCGTCGCAACTGGCCAGCGCACTCCCGACGTAATCCTCGTTGCGCGCGGTGACGCACAGGCCGACCACGTCGATCAGCAGATCCTCGCATTTGCGGACGGTTTCAGCCGGTAACGCGCCGGGTCTGAGTGCGGCGATCCTTTCGGCAAGCGTTTCGGCGAGCGAAATCCTTGATAGTCCGGAGGCCATCCCGGTCAAATGCGAAATATCTTGGTATAGCGCGCCTTGATGGCCTCGCTTTCCTTCTCTACTGCCGCGGCGTCGTCCTTCATGGTCTTGACGTCCTTGAGCGGCTTGCGCCCTGCCTTCTCTACGGTTTGAGAGTGCATCGAGCGAAGGCCACCGACATCGATGATCAATTGCTGGGCCTGAACGACTGGAACAGTCTTGCCGCGTTGGGATTGGGTGCATCCTTGAAGACGCCGTTCGGCCCGATGATCAGCGGGGAGCCCTCCGTGGCATAAATCGGCTCGACCGGACGACCTGCCTCCCTCATCTGGAAAATGTTGTATTCATTGCCGTCGGCCATCACCGCGCGCTCGCCGAGATCGAGCTTCTTCGGCGGATCGGCCGACGACTGCACCTGCATGATGTTCTGCCGGGCGAGCTTCTCGAAAAAGCTCCAGCCGAGATCGCGCTGCATCTGGTAGGTCGCGGTCATGATGGTGCCGCTATAGCCCGGGTGCGCCTTGACGATCTTGCCTTTCCATTTGGGATCGAGCAGATCGGCAAAGCTCTTCGGCGCGTCCTCCGCTTTCACCAGATTTGCGTTGTAGGCAATGATGCTGAGCCAGACGCGGAAGCTCGCAAACTGGCCGTCCGGATCCTTGTGCTCGGCCGGATAGAACTTTGCGACGTCTTCCGGCACGTAAGGCGCCAGAACGCCGTCACGCTTCCAGCCGATGAAATGCGCGGCGTCGGATGAATTCACGATATCGACGGCGTGCTGGAATATTCCTGCCCGATAGCTGGAACAAGCGCTCTGCCCCGGTGCGCTCGACACGCACCGCAATGCCCGGGTATTTCGCCTCGAACGCCTTGGCCAGCTTCTCCGCGACCGGTAAGTCGGTCGAGGTGTAATCGATGACCTTGCTTCCTTCGCCGCCTCGATCAGCGCGGGCGTGACCGCTTCCGGCGGCGGCGCAGCCGCCATGACGCGCGTGGAAAATGCTGCGCCTGCGAGAACGGCGCCCGTGCCCTTGAGCAGCTTGCGTCGCGAAATCGAATTCATTGGCGCTCCATCTACATTTTGTCAGGCCTGTTCTGCGTGGCGTTGCTGGGGTCCGGTACACCGGAGAATACCGTTTATTCCGAACGCGCGCAGCGACTCTTTCGTCGACAGCTCATTTGCGTTGCAGCTAGACTTGGCGCAACGAACAGAACACAAGTTCGAGGGATGGAGATGACAAGCCCAAGGATTACATTGGCGCTGGCTGCAACTCTGCTCGCAATATCGTCCCCAAGCGCGCCAGCGCAATCGCAGGATTATCCGTCGCGGCCGGTGAAGGTGATCGTGCCCTTCGGCGCCGGAGGGCCTGCCGACGTCACCGCCCGGCAGATCGGCAGCATCCTGCAGGAAAGCTTCGGGCAGGCCTTCGTGATCGAGAACCGCACCGGCGCCGGCGGCGTGATCGGCACGCAGGACGTCGTCAAGTCGCCGCCGGACGGCTACACGCTGCTGATGATGTCGAACACGCAGACCGCAAACGAATCGCTGGTGCCGCAGCGCAAATACGAACTGATGCGCGATCTCGCACCGATCGCGCCCGTCAACTATTCCGACCTCGTCCTCGTGGTTCACCCTTCCGTGCAGGCGAAGACGCTGCAGGAATTCATCGCGCTCGCCAAATCGCAGCCCGGCAAACTGAACTACGCTTCCTCCGGCCAGGGCACGCCGTACCATATGGCAGGCGAGCTGTTCAAAGCCATGGCCGGCATTGACCTCGTGCACGTGCCTTACCGTAACAGCGGCGAGGCGCGCAGCGGCGTGATCGGCGGCCAGGTTCAGATGATGATCGACGCGGTCCCGGCGATGGCCCCTAACGTTGCCGAAAATCAGGTGCGCGCGCTGGCGGCGACCGGCAAGACGCGATCGACTGTCCTTCCCAATGCGCCGACGGTGATCGAAGCCGGCATTCCCGGCTACGAGGCCACGATCTGGCTCGGCTTGATGGCGCCGATGGGTACGCCAAAGCCGATCATCGACAAACTCAATGCGGCCGTGAACGACATTGTGAAGCGACCTGACATCATAAAACTATGGATGCAACAGGGCGTCGTCCCTATGTCAATGACTGCAGCCGAATTCGACAAATTCCTCCGCGGCGATATCGTGAAATGGGCGGAGGTGGTCAAGAAATTCGACAAGCCGCCGCAATAAGATGCCACCAGAGAAGGCCTTCCCTCGATGCCAAGCGTTCGATTTCGCCTCAATGGCGTCGAGCTGGAAATTGACGCCGATCCCGACCGCTCATTGCTCGATATTCTGCGCGGGCATCTCGGTATGACAGGACCGCATTTCGGCTGCGGCGCCGGCGAATGCGGCGCCTGCAATGTCATCGTGGGTGATCGCGCGATATCGGCCTGCGATACGCCGCTCTGGTCGGTGGCGGACAAGGATGTCACGACGATCGAAGGGCTGGGAACGAGCGAGCAGCCGCATCCGCTGCAGCGTGCCTTCATCGCTGAGCAGGCGCTGCAATGCGGCTATTGCGTTTCCGGCATCCTGATGAGCGCGGCGGCGCTGCTGAGGCGAAATCCATCGCCGATAAGCAGGGAGGTGAAGGAAGCGCTCGACCGCAATCTCTGCCGCTGCGGCTCGCATAATCGCATGGTACGGGCGGTGCTGCGCGCGGCCGAAGAAATGGCGGCAGAATGAACCAGCCAGCGCCCGCTCCCTCCGCGCCCACCTTGCCGGTAAGCCTTGCGGCGAACCCGAAATTATCGTCGTGGCTGAAGTTCTCGAGCAGTGGAGAGGTGACGGTCTCGCCGGGCAAGGTGGAGATCGGACAAGGCATCGTGACGGCGCTGGCGCAGATCGCCGCCGACGAACTCGACATCGATCTAGCTCGCGTGCAGATGATCCGGGCGTCGACCGCCGTCAGCCCCAACGAGGGCGTCACATCGGGGAGCCTTTCCATCCAGCAATCGGGCCGTGCGCTGCGTCACGCCTGCGCCGAGATTCGCCAAATCTTTCTTCGGCAGGCAGCCGAACGGTTGGGCGTCGGCATCGACACCCTCCATATCGAGGATGGCATCATTTCGGGCCCCGGCAATCTCAGGACCAGCTATTGGGAACTTGCCGACGAGGTCTCGCTCGATCGCGACGCCACACCCGGCGTAACGCCCAAGATCGCAACGAGCCGGACGCTGGCCGGGCATTCGGTCCAACGGATCGACATTCCGGACAAGGTTCTTGGCCGGCCGCGGTTCATCCACGACCGCGCGTTGGCGGGAATGCTGCACGGACGCGTGCTGCGTCCGGAGCATGCCCGAGCGCAACTCAGGGAGCTGAACGAGGATGGCGCCCGTGCGGTGGCTGGTCTCGTTGCCATCGTGCGCGACGGCAGCTTTGCAGGCGTCGTCAGCGAGACCGAGCATGGCGCGGAGGTAGCCCTCAATGCGTTGCGCAAGGGCGCGACCTGGTCCGATGGCGAGCTGCTGCCAGACGAAAACGATCTCGCAAGCTTCCTCAAGGCGCAACCGTCCGAATCCACCGTAATCGGGAAGAAAACTGCCGCATCATCCGGCACGGTGGCGCGGACCATCCGGCGGCAATATACCCGCCCTTATCTTGCTCACGCGTCGATCGCACCCTCCTGTGCCATGGCGCAGTGGGACGGCGATCGCGTTCATGTCTGGACGCACAGCCAGGGCGTCTATCTCCTGCGCGCCGATCTGGCGCTGGTTCTCAATCTCCCGGTCGAGAACATCACCGTTGAGCATCTGGAAGGCGCCGGCTGCTACGGCCATAACGCCGCCGATGACGTCGCGCTCGATGCCGTACTGCTCGCCAAATCCGCCGGCGGCCGGCCGGTCCGGGCCCAATGGTCGCGCCAGGGCGAAATGTCTGATGCGCCGTTTGGCGCAGCGATGGCGATCGAGATCGAGGTCGATCTTGATGCGCGGGGTGAAATCATTGACTGGCGACATTCCATCTGGAGCAACGGCCATGCGGCGCGGCCGGGGCGCGCAGCTCAGCCCGCGTTGCTGGCAGCGTTCGAACTGGAGAACCCGTTTCCACGCATGGTCTCGACCAATCCGCCGCAGGCCAACGGCGGGGGTGGCGATCGCAACTCGGTCCCGCTCTATGATTTTCCATCCTGGCACATTGAAAGCCACCGCCTGACAACCATGCCGATACGCACCTCCGCGCTCCGGACGCTTGGTGGGCAGGGCAATGTGTTTGCGATTGAATCCATCCTCGATGAAATCGCAGCCGAGCGCGGCGAGGACCCGGTCGCGTTCCGGCTGCGCCACTTGCGGGATGAGCGGGCCAAGGACGTCATCCGCGCCGTGGCGGCGCGTGCGGGGTGGAAGCCCGAGAAGCTGCCCGGCATTGGGCACGGCATAGGCTTTGGCCGCTACAAGAACACCGGCGCCTATTGCGCTGCGATCGCCGAGATCGAGAGCGCCGAGGAGATCAGTGTCAGGAAGTTGACGCTGGCGGTCGATGTCGGCGAAGCGATTAATCCGGATGGCGTCATCAACCAAATCGAAGGCGGCGCCATTCAAGCCACGAGCTGGGCGTTGAAAGAGCGCGTGCGCTTTGACCGAGAACGCATCACCAGCACGAGCTGGACGGAATATCCGATCCTGCGCTTCAGCGAAGTGCCCGATGTCAAGGTGGAGATCATCCAGCGGCCGGATATGGATCCGGTCGGTGCCGGCGAGGCCGCCCACGGCCCGGTTACAGCGGCCATTG
Organism: Bradyrhizobium sp. sGM-13; assembly: GCF_018398875.1. Lineage (GTDB taxonomy): Bacteria > Pseudomonadota > Alphaproteobacteria > Rhizobiales > Xanthobacteraceae > Bradyrhizobium. The sequence goes on from NZ_JAGWDK010000001.1 coordinate 245,669, forward strand.
CCAACGCCGTCTTCGACGCCCTTGGCGTGCGGGTGCGCGATTTGCCCATCACCCGTGACAGGATCATCGCCGCGATGGACTTAAGCTGATGAGCAGCCTGAACCTCCTGAGCGGCGGCGCCGCACAGGGCCTGGTCGGAAGCCTGGCGCCAAGCTTCAAGGCTAACACCGGATTTGATATCGCGGGCGAGTTCGGAGCGGTCGGCGTTATGGCCGAAAAATTGCGCAAGGGCACACCGGCTGACATCGTCATCCTGACCGCGGCACTCCTCGCCAAACTGGCGCAGGAGAAGCTGATTGTTGCCGCTTCGATAGCCGATGTCGGCCTGGTCGAAACCGCCCTCGCCGTTCGCGCCGGCGATTCCCCGGCCGTAGCCAAGGATGCCGCCTGCTTGCACGAGGTTTTCCTCGCCTCCGATGCGATCTTCGTGCCGGATACCAAAGCCTCGACGGCCGGAATTCACGTTGCAAATGTCCTTCGGCAGCTCGGCATCGCCGATCAACTCGCCGCCCGACTCAGGATTTTTCCAAATGGCGCGACGGCGATGCGCGAACTGGCGGCGTCCAAGGCACGGCGCCCGATCGGATGCACGCAATCAACCGAGATCATCGGCACCGAAGGCGTAACCTTATCCGGTTCGCTGCCGGCAGGTTGCGAACTTGCAACGATGTACACAGCAGGCATCACCACTGCCGCCGCCCACCCGCAACAGGCCCAGCACTTGATCGACTTGTTGATCGGCGACGGACAATATGAACAGCGCAAACGTGCGGGCTTCATCAGCGGGCCCAATTAGGCCGCCACTCCTCTGACCTCCAGATGAGCCCCTGCAGATCACCCCAACGCGAAATAGGTGCGCGGCGCGATTTTTGGTTTGTCAAAGGCAATTCATATACTAATATATCAATTGAGAAAGCAGCCATGTCCGCCCGCGCATCGAAAAAGACCGATCCAAAGGTTCGCCGAATTGCTGCGGGCATGCGCAGAAGCGGCAGACCGCGCGCGGCGACGGCAGCATCCAGGATCTATTCCGATCTTCGAGGCGAACTGGTGTCGCTGCAGCGCCGGCCCGGCGAAGCGGTCTCGGAGGCGCAGATCGCGCTCTCCTATGGGGTGAGCCGCACGCCCGTTCGCGAGGCGATCCTCAAATTATCGGACGAAGGGCTGCTTGAGATCTATCCCCAATCCGGCATCTTCGTTTCGCGCATTCCGGTCGCAGCACTCCCCGAGGCCATCATCATCCGCAAGGCGCTGGAGGAGACGACCGCCAGGCTCGCGGCGGAACGTGCGACGTCGAGCCAGAAACTGGCGCTGCGGTCGATCCTGGAGCGACAGCGCGAGGCCAGCGCGGCCGGAGACAGCGAGACGTTTCATCAGGCCGATGAAGCGTTTCATGCTACAGTCGCCGATGTCGCCGGCTATCCCGGAATCTGGAAGTATATCCAGCAGGTGAAGGTGCACGTCGATCGCTATCGTCGGCTAACCCTGCCCCAGCGCGGGAGGATCGCAAAGGTCATCGTCGAACACGAGGCCATCCTGACCGCGATCGAGGCGCATGACGCGGAGGGCGCAAGGCGGGCAATGGAAATCCATCTCGAAAAACTTCTGGAGAACATTTCGGCTACTCAACATATCAATCCGGAGTACTTCGACGAGCGACTGTAGAGTTCGAAAAGTCCAAAAACGATAAACAAACATCAGGAGGAACAACATGAAACGACGCGACTTCATCAAGTTGAGCGCAGGGCTCGGGGCTACCATGGCGACCGCAATGCCGCTTTCATCGGCATTTGCCCAAACGAAAATGGTGCTGAAAGCATCGGACGTTCATCCGCTGGGCTATCCGACGGTCGAAGCCGTGGTCCGGATGGGCAAGAAGCTGGAAGCTGCCACCAATGGCCGGCTGACAATCCAGATGTTCCCGTCGATGCAGCTCGGTGGCGAAAAGGAAATGATCGAGCAGGCCCAACTTGGCGCGCTGCAGTTCGCCCGTATTTCGGTCGGTGCCGTCGGCCCTGTCGTGGACGACGTCAACGTCTTCAACATGCCGTTCGTCTTCCGTAACTCCAAGCACATGGAGAAAGTGATCGACGGCGAGATCGGCGACGAATTGCTCGCGAAGATTTCCGCCAACGAAAAGACCGGCCTGATCGCGCTGTGCTGGATGAATGCCGGCTCGCGCAACGTCTATAATAACAAGCGACCGATCCGGAACATGGCCGACCTCAAGGGCCTCAAGGTCCGCATGATGGGCAATCCGCTCTTCGTCGACACCATGAACGCGCTGGGCGGCAACGGTGTCGCGCTGGGCTTCGATCAGGTTTTCAGCTCGATGCAGACAGGCGTCGTAGACGGCGCGGAGAACAATCCGCCATCGTTCATAGCGCAGAACCATTATCAGGTAGCCAAGTATTTCACGATGACCGAGCACCTGATCATTCCAGAGCTTCTGGTGTTCTCGCGGATATCCTGGCAGAAGCTTTCACCCGACGATCAGGCGCTGATCAAGAAATTTGCGAAGGAAGCGCAGCAAGAGCAGCGCGTGCTCTGGTATGAAGCGGAGAATGCTGCGATCGAAAAAATGAAAGCGGCCGGCACCGAGATCATCACCGATATCGACAAGAAACCGTTCCAGGATGCGGTCAGGCCGGTCTGGGACAAGTACGGCGCGAAGTACGCCGCGATGGTCAAGCGTATCGAAGCGGTCCAATAGGTACGGCTCGCGAGCGGCGAGTGGCCGGACGACGTCCGTTCTGGCCACTCCTCCGAGCTACAGAGGCGATTTGAAGCGCCGCTACTCTCTGAGGTCAAAATGTTCAATTCTGCGGCCGGAATTTTCCGACGTGTGAACGATACGGTTTACTGGACCGGCGCCGTGATCGCGTGCGTGGCGCTCGTGCTGGTCTCGGCTGTCATCCCGTGGGCCGTCTACACCCGATATGTCCTCAACAGCGCCTCGTCATGGCCCGAGCCGATGGCCGTGCTGCTCACCGTCGGCATCACCTTCATCGGCTCGGCGAACTGCTACCGCCAGCGCATCCACATGAACATGACGGTTGGTACCGACCTGCTGCCGCCACTGCTGCGCCGCGCCTCACTTTTCCTCAGCGAAATATTGATGGGCGTGATTGCAATCTTCATGGTCATTTGGGGACTGCGGCTGGTCCGGACCACCTGGGATAATTCGGTGGATGAGTTTCCATGGCTCTCGGTCGGGATCACCTATCTTCCGATCGTGGTCAGCGGCGCCATGATGCTCCTGTTCGTCATCGAACGCCTGACAATTGGCCCGCCGCCGCGCGACGGCGCTGACGCCCACGTACCGGTCGAGTAATTGCCATGGATATCGCGCTTCTGCTTCTCAGCATGTGCTTGTTCTTCGCGATCGGCATGCCGATCGCCTACGCGCTGGCACTATCTTCGCTGGTCGGTGCGCTCTGGATCGATTTGCCGATCGGCGCGGTCATGCAGCAATTTGCCAGCGGCGTCGGAAAGGTCTCGATGCTGACCATCCCCTTCTTCGTGCTGGCGGGTGCCATCATGGCCGAGGGCGGCATGGCCAGGCGGTTGGTCGACTTTGCAGCCGTGCTCGTCGGATTCACCCGAATTCGGGGCGGCCTCTCGCAGGTCAATATCCTTGCGACCACGATCATGAGCGGCATCTCCGGATCGTCGGTCGCCGACACCTCCGCGATCGGCTCGGTGATGATTCCCCAGATGGCCGACAAAGGCTATCCGCGGGTCTTCGCAACCAACGTGACCATTAGCGCCTCGCTGCAAGCCATTATCGTCCCGCCGAGCCACAATTCGGTGATTTATTCGCTGGCAACCGGCGGCGTGGTGTCGATCACCAGCCTGTTCCTCGCCGGCGTGCTCCCTGGCCTACTGCTCGGCTTCTCGCTGATGGTGCTCTGTCTGTTCTACGCTTATCGCGACAAACACCCGAAGGGTGAGCCCGTACCGATCCGCCAAGCCGCCAAGATGCTCGGCGACGCCATGTGGGGGATCATAACGTTGGCCATCGTGCTGGGCGGCATCCTCACCGGCGTCTTCACACCGATCGAGGCAGGCGCGGTTGCCTGCGTCTGGGCGTTCTTCGTCACGATGTTCATCTACCGCGACTACAAATGGTCCGAGCTGCCGCTATTGGTCTACAAGACGCTTCAAACCGTGGCCATGGTATTGACGCTGGTGGCAACCGCCTCATGCTTCGGCTATGTCGCCGCGCTGATGCAGATGCCAGCCAAGATGACCGAGTTCTTCGTCGCCATATCGAGCAACAAATACGTGCTGCTGATGTGGCTGAACATCATGCTGCTGGTGCTGGGGACGGCGCTCGATCTCGCGCCCTTGCTGCTGATCTGCACCCCGATTCTGCTGCCGGTCGTGAAAAGCTTCGGCATCGATCCCGTACATTTCGGAATCGTCATGCTGCTCAATCTCGGCATCGGCCTGCTGACGCCGCCGGTAGGGACGACGCTGTTTGTCGGTTGCGCCATCGGCAAGGTTTCGGTCGACGAGGTGATGCGCGGCATCTGGCCGTTCTACTACGTGATGTTTGCGGTGCTGATGATCGTGACCTATGTGCCCTGGCTGTCGCTGGCGCTGCCGAGGGCGTTCGGGTTCTAGAACAGACGCAGTTCGCGTCACGGAGACTCCGCGTGAAGATCGTCGACCTAAGTCGAGAACTCTATCACCGCACGCCAAGCTATCCCGGCCATCCTCCCGTCATGCATGGCGTCTGGAAAACCCACGAAGAATCCTTCGCCGAATCGGGCAATGTGCACGGGCTGGCGTCGATGTTCATCTCCATGGTGGACCACGCCGGCACCCACATCGACGCGCCCCGACATTTCGGCAAGAGCGGCGTATCAATCGATGAATATCCGCTGGAAAAGTGTATCGTGCCGGGTATCTGCGTCGACCTGCGCCACATTGCACCACGCGCCGAAATTACGCCTGCCCATCTCGAGGGGGCGGTGGCGAAGGCCGGCGTGCCTGTGCCGAGGGGTGGCACCGTCCTGCTCTGCACCGGTCACCACGAACGGACATTCCCCCGCAAGGAATATTCGACTGACAATTCCGGCGTGAACGTCGCCGCCACCGAATGGCTGGCGCAGCAGGGCGTCGTGCATTTCGGCATCGATTCGATGCGGCCGGGGCCGGAGGGCAAGGTGAATGCCCTCGTCCACAAGGCCTGCCTCGACCTCGACATCACCCACATCGAGAGCCTGTGCAATCTCGAAGCCCTGTTGGGGCGCGGCCAATTCACGTTTATTGGACTGCCGATGAAGTGGCGCGGCGGGACGGCGTCGCCGATCCGCGCGGTCGCAGTGTTCGACATGTGAACGTCGCCAAAGGGCCGTGCCGCGTATAGATGCGCCGCGAAAGATTGCCTAAACCTGACAATCCGGACTTCGCTGGCTGCCTTCGCGACGCGCGTCGCCGGTCATTCGCCGTCGTGGCCGGACCCTGCTTCCGCAATCTCACGAAGCATCTCGGCGTTCAGCACGACGATTGCGCCGTGTTCGAGGCGCACCCAGTCTCGGTTTGCCCAGGCCCGCAACTGCTTGTTGATGCTCTCCCGGGTCATGCCGACCATTTCACTGATCTCCTGCTGAGTGATTGTGATGGTTCGGCCTTGCCCCTCAGATTTGTGCTTTTCTGAAAGGCGCAGCAACGCGCTGGCCAGCCGACCAGGGAGATTTTGCAAGATGATCTGCTCGACCTGATCGCTGGTCGACCGCAGCCGATCGCAAAGAAGTTCGATGAACTTCATCGCCAGCGTCGGCTGATCTTTTACAAAGGGGATGAATTCGCGCCGGTCGATGACGAACAGCTCGCAATTGCTGTTTGCGATGGCATCGGCGGAGCGGGCTTTTCCGTCGAGCAGCGCGATCTCGCCGAAAATTTCCCCAGGTCCGACAATATTCAGGATCGCGTTGCGGCCATCCGGCGAGGAAATGCTCATCTTCACCGTACCCGAAATGACTGCGTACAGGCTGTGGCCAGGATCGCCTTTGGAAAATAGCGTGGCGCCCCGCTTCAGCGTGGAGTGCTTGGCGTAGCGGCAGAGTTGCTCGAACGCCTCGGGCTCGAGATCGGCAAAAATCGGGTGCTTGCGCAGCACCGACAGTTTGCCGTTCGAAAATCCGTGAGCTTCACCCGTCCTTCGTTGAGGCACGACAGTCAAACTCCAGGGAAAACTGCAGGGGGTGCAGCCCTTCCGTAATCAACGCCGGTCAGATTTTCAACCGGAAAGCACCAAAACGCGTCGATTTGGCGGCCGGAAGGCGAAAACGATGCCCAGCGTCAACGCCCCAATAACCGTGGAACCTGCGACAATATAGTACAGCCAGTCAAGCCGAGGCGCGTGCTGCAGCAGCATCCAGCCCCCGGCCAATACGATGGTAACCCTGAACAGGCTAACAAGCAGCGGAGCTGTCGCCTGTCCCCATCCCTGATAGGCGGAAAACAAGATCACAAAGGCGGCCATGAACCCGTAAACCAGGCCGGTCGCGCAAAAATAGCCGGATGCCGCAAAAACAACTTCTTCGACATTTGTGAAGAGACCAGCGATCGATCTTCCCGAAAACGCAACGCCGAGTCCGATTGCCGCAAGAATAACCGCCGCCAGCAAACAGGAAACAAGCGTCACACGACGTGCGCGTGTCTCCAGGCCAGCGCCAACGCAGGTCCCGACCATTGTCGTCGTACCAACGCCGCCGGCGTTCGTGGCACCATCCGCCCGGCAACTATTCCTTGGCGATTCCCGTTTCCCTGATCACGCGCTCATACTTCGCGAGCTGATCGTGCGTCATGGCGCGCAACTCTTCCACTGAACTGCCGCGCACGGCGAAGCCCAGTTCTTCAAGCTTGCGGCGCACGTCAGGATCGCCAACCGCCTTCACCACCTCGGCGTTCAGACGGGCAACAATATGCTTCGGGGTACGGGCGGGAGCAAGAATTGCGAACCATGAATTGAAGAGGAAGCCGGGCAGACCGGATTCCGAGACGGTCGGCACATCGGGAAATTGCGACAATCTCCTCTCGGTGGTTACCCCGATCAGCTTGAGTCGGCCGCCGCGCACGAGCGTTGCGACCGTGCCCAGGCCCTGGAAACCTACGGGAATCTGGCCGGCGGCGATGTCGGTTGCGGCCCGGGTGGCGCCCTTGTAAGGCACATGCGTGAGCGATATGCCGGCGGCCGACGCGAACATCGCCATCGCCAGATGCTGCGGACTACCCGGTCCGCCCGAACCATAGTCGATCTTGCCGGGCGTCGCCTTTGCGGCCGCAATCAGATCTGCTGCGTTCTTGAAGCTGGCCTGATTGTTGGCAACCAGCCCCCACTTCACCGTCGCGACCAGCGACACCGGCTCGAAGTCCTTCAGGATGTCCCAGCGCATCTTGGACTGCAGGTTCGGCACCATCGTCATGATGCTGTCGTTGAACCCGCCAACCGTGTAGCCATCCGGTTCGGCGCGGGCGACGGCCTCCGCCCCGATCAGGCCTGAAGCGCCCGGCTGGTTCAGGATCACGATTTGCTGGCCCATATTGTCGGCCATCTTCTTGGTGACGATCCGCGCAGCGACCGCACTTGCCGCGGCCAGCGGCACGATCATCTTGATGGGCCGATCCGGATAGCTCCCTGCGCCATCGCATGATGGCTTAGGAGCAAGGCAAGCGCTGGAATCACCAGATGAAGCCGCCGCGTCATTCCGCCCAATATGAGCGGCACAAATCTTAGGATTTCGGCCGCCATTTGGGAAAGATTGCGCCCGATCTTCGGCTTATGCAATCGGTCCGGCCGGGGAATGCCACACCGCTACAGCAGCTTCCCATCTAGCCCAAAAAACGGATGTGGGCCGTCGAACGTGCCTATCGGGACTTGATGGGTAACGACAGTGCCGAATCCTTCACCCGGAAACCAGCTATGGAGATGAAAGGCCGGCGGCTCCACCTTGAAGGAAGGTTCGCGCAGTTCGGCCAGATCGAGATCGACGGCGTGGTTGGGGGCGGGACAGATCGTGGTCGGCACGCCCGCAAACATGGTCAGTGCCGCGCGGTGCACATGTCCAGTTGCGATCAATTGCACGCGGGGATGACGACGCACCATGGGCGCGAGTTCGCTTGCATTCAGGAGATTCTGACGGTCCATGTGCCAAATTCCGGCCTTGAACGGCGGGTGGTGCAGAAACAGCAGCGCCGGCCGGTCGGGCGACGAAGCCAGCATCCCGTCAAGCCATTGCAACGTGGGCCCATCGAGTTCGCCATGCGGCTTTCGGTGTACGCTTGAATCCAACAACAGCAGATCGAGCCCGGCAACCTCGATCCTCTGATTGAGCGGCCCTGATACGAACGCATAGGAGGCAGAAGGAAATGCGGCACGCATCAGCTCGCGCGAGTCGTGATTGCCGGGAATGCCGGCGAACGGAAGCTTGAGCGGCGCCAGCAGCCGATTGAGATATTGATACTCCTCGGCCGTCGGCGTGTCCGCCAGATCACCGGAGATCACTACAAAATCCGGCACAGGCCTGAATTCGTTCAGGGCGGCAATGCAACGTTCGAGCGCTTTTGCAGTATCCACCTTGCCATAAGCAAGTGCTCCCGGCGGCTTGATGTGCAGATCAGAAATCTGGGCAATATGAACCGGCATTGGCGACATCGACCTTCTCAGCTTTCGGGCGGCAACAGACGAACGGCGTCCGGCGAAATCGATAATCCGATCCGTTCGCCGGACTTGGCCCGGACCGTATTCGGCGCATCGACGGCGAGCGATCTGTTAGACACGCCGCTGACCACCAGCCGTTGCCTGTCACCAATGAAGCTGACGCTGTCGATTATACCTGAAAGCGGCGCGCTTTCGGCTGCCATCACACGTATGGTCTCGGGGCGAATCATCGCCACTGCGGCCGGTATGTTTGCATCGCCGTTAATCGGCTGACGTCCGCCCGGCAATACCAAGTGACCATTCTCGATGGCGGCCTCGACGATATTCGCCGCACCGATGAATTCGGCGACAAAGCGACTGTTCGGCGTGAAGTAGATCTCGCGCGGCGTGCCGATCTGGGCAATCTTCCCCTTCTGCATGACCACGACACGGTCGCCAAGCTCCATGGCCTCGGACTGATCGTGCGTCACGTAAATCGTTGTGATGCCGAGCGCGCGCAGCAGGCGGTTCAGCTCGCCGCGCAGCCGGTCACGCAGGGCGGCATCGAGCGCCGTCAGCGGTTCGTCGAGCAACAGGATACCCGGCCGGATCGCTACCGCGCGCGCCAGCGCCACCCGCTGCCGCTGGCCGCCTGAAAGCTGGTCGATCCGGCGGTGCTCCAGCCCGGAGATATTGGTCAGCGCCACCAGTTCGGCAACGCGCGCCGCCCGCTCTTTTTCCGGTACCCCGCGGATCTTCAATCCATAACCGATATTATCGGATACGGTCATATTGGGGAAAAGCGCATAGGACTGAAACACCATGCCGACGTTGCGCCGCTCGATCGGCACCGCCGTCATGTCTTTGTCGTCGAACAGTACCCTGCCGCCAGCATCGGGCAGTTCGAGGCCGGCGATAATGCGCAGCATGGTGGTCTTGCCGCAACCGGAGGGGCCGAGCAGCACCAGCGTTTCACCGCGGGCGATCTCGAGCGTTGCAGGTTCAAGCGCGCGCGTTCCGTCGGCGAAGGTCTTGCCGCAGGTCTCTATGCGTACCGAGGCGCCGTGTCCGGCCTGCGCACTCATCTCTTCTGTTCCTTCTCGGCAAACAATTGCATAGCGACCAGCAATGGAATGATCATCACGAAGAAGATCAGCGTATAGGCCGAGGCCACTTCCAACCGCATCGAGGCATAGCTGTCGGCGAGCCCGATCGGCAGTGTCTTGGTCAATGGCGTGTGCAGCATCCAGGTCAGGTTGAATTCACCGAGCGACAGCGTCACCACCATCAGGCTGCCCGCCAATATACCGGGCAGAGCATTGGGGACGATCACGTCCCGGAAGCGCCGCCACGGCGATGCGCCGAGCGATGCCGCGCCCTCATCCAGCGTTTTGATCTCGGCGGTCGCGAACACAGCCATCACCGATCGCACCATGAAGGGCATCGTGAAGATGACATGGCCTACGAGAATGAACAGCCAGGAGCGGCGAAAGTCGCCGAAACCTCCATAGGTCAAGAGCAGTGCCAGTGCGATGGCCAGGCCAGGGATCGCCAGCGGCAGCGTGATGATCTCCTCGACGATCCGCGACAGGCGCCCTCCCCGCACATGCAAGGCATAGGCGGCTGGAACGCCTGCGACAAGCGTCACGGCAAGAGTTGCAAATGCAACCACGAATGAAAGCAGGATGGTGCCAGCATAAAGCTCCCAGACCTGCGCAACCCATTGCAAGGTCACGCCGGATTGGATGCCGCGGAAGTAGTTCACGGTGACGCCGGCGGAGATCGACAGAATCGCGGGCACCACCAGGAATCCGGCTACCAGCAGAGTGAAGATGAACTGGCCGATAAAGATCAGGCGATCACGCATGGTCTCATCCAGCCGCCGCAACGGCACTTCCGCTGAAGGAGCGGGCAAGCGCAAGAATAAGCCAGGTAACAACGCCAAGCCCGACCGACAGCGCGGCCGAGATCGAGAAATTCGCAGCCAGCGTGAATTCGGTATAGATCAGCATCGGCAGTACATCGATGTTCGTCGCCAACGTAAACGCCGTTCCAAACGCCCCCATCGCGGTCGCAAACGCAATTGCGCCGGAGGCGACAAAGGCCGGCGCCAGGGCCGGCAGGACGACATCACGCTGCACTGCCCAAGGGCTCGCGCCAAGCGAGCGCGCGGCTTCTTCCAGGCCTGTATCAAGCTTCTGCACCGCGGCCATGATGGTGAGGATGACGCGCGGGATGGAGAAATACAGATATCCAAGAAACAACCCGTAGATCGAATAGGCAAAGACAAGCTTCTCGCCAAGCACGCGGTTCGAGAAATCGCCGATCAGGCCCTGTCGACCGGCGAGAAGAATGATCATGAAGCCGACCACCACGCCAGGAAACGCTAAAGGAAAGGTCAGCATCGCAATCAGAATGGCGCGGCCGGGGAAACGGTGCCGCTGCAGGAACATCCCGGCGACCGTCGCCACGATCAGGGTCACAATGGTGGTCGCGGTGGCTAGCAAGACCGTGTTGAGGAGGGTCGCGCGGTAACGCGGCTCGGTCAGGATCGCGAGATACCCCGCGAGCCCCTGCGGTCCTGCTGCTCCCGTTACAACAAGCCGCGCCATCGGCAACAGGAAAAATGCCGCCGTCACTACCGCAAGCGGCAGCAGGCATAACCAGACAAAAGACCTATGCGACATCAGAAAATGGTGCCCCAGCGAGAGGCGCCATATTGCCTCAGCGAACCTCGGCGAGATAGCGATCGACAAAGCCTTTTTGCATGTTTTCCATCTGGCCCCAGTCGACGTTCTTCGCACGCGCATATTCGCTGTCAGGCAGGAATTTCTTCTTCACCGCCTCGGGCAGATCGATCGGCCGCGCCGGCCGAAGGTAGGCGTTCGTCCAGATCGCCTGTCCCTTGTCCGACAAGAGATAGTCCAGCACCTTCTTGGCCTTGTCCTTATTGGGCGCGTTCTTGACGAGGCCGGCGACGTAAGGAAACACCACCGACCCCTCGCAGGGGATCACGAATTCAAAATTGCCCTTTTCTGAGTATTTCGCGCGATAGGCGTTGAAATCATAATCGAACAGGATCGGCATCTCTCCGGAGACGACGCGGGCGTAGGAAGTCTGCTTGGGGACAATCGGGTCGTTCTTCCGCAGATCCTTGAAGAAGTTGATCGCGGGATCGAAGTTCGCTTCGGAGCCACCGAGCGCCAGATTGATCGCGACCGCGCCGACATAGCCTACGGCGGCCGACGACGGATCGAGATAACCGACCATCCCCCGATAGTCGGGTTTCAGGAGATCCTTCCAGCAGGCCGGCACCGGCTTGCCGCCAAGCGCGTCCTTGTTCACGAACAGGCCAAGCGTGCCGGAATGAATCGTGGTCCAGTAACCGTCGGCATCCTTCAGGCCGGCGGGGACCTGGTCCCATCTCGCCGGTTTGTAAGGCTCGAGCGCATCCTGCGCCTTGGCCTTCATACCAAAGGTGACACCGAAATAGCCGATATCGCCCACCGGGTTATTCTTCTCGGCAAGTATCTGAGCAAGCGCTTGGCCGGAATTCTTGTTGTCGTGCGGGATATCGTAGTTGAGGTCGGCTTTGAGGGCCTTGAGCATGGAAGCCCAGTCCGCCCATTCCGGCGGGCAATTGTAGCAGATGACGTCGGCCGCTTTGGCGGATTGCCAGGGCGCGACTAGCAACAGCGCCAGCAAGGCAGCAACAAAACGGGCGGTCTTCATGGGGCACTCCGGGTTAGGGCGGCAATTGACGATCTCATCACCAATCGGTGTGACGTATAGGCCGCGTATGAAGGTTTTGCGACACAGCGTTTTGCGGGAAAGGCCGAAGCGCCGCCCGGCGCGCCATCAACGTCCGCCTGCCCCTCCTGATCGAACTGATCGCGGTCGCATTAGATGCGTCCCAAGGCGGTCAGAATAACCTGAGGCGTCAGCGGGATCTCTGTGATGATTGCCCCAAACGGCCTGAGCGCGTCATTGACCGCATTGGTCACGGCGGCCGCCGCACCTGCCGTGCCGGCTTCCCCTGCGCCCTTCGCGCCCAGTTCCGATTCGAGGGTCGGTGTGACCACATGTCCGACGTCGATGTCCGGCATTTCACCGGACATCGGAACCAGATAGTCGGCCATATTTGCGTTGGTGAGTTGGCCACGTTCGTCATACACACATTTCTCGAATAGCGCGGCGCCAAGCCCCTGCACCACGCCGCCTCTGATCTGCTCATCAACCAGTTGCGGGTTGATAATCGTGCCGCAATCCTCGACCACCCAGTGCTTCAGCAGCTTCACAAAGCCCGTATCGGGATCAAGCTCCAGCCATGAGGCTTGAATGCCGTTGGTGAAGGCGAAAGGATATTCACGCGGGACAAAGTGCCTGGTCGCCATCAATTCGGGCTGAATACCTGGCGGCAGCGTGTCGGGACGGAAATAGACAATTCGCGCGAGCTCGCTCAGATCGATCCGCGGCTCGCCATCGCCGACATTCACTACCACGTTGTTGACAATATCGAGTTCGCTTGGCGTCGATTGCAGAACGGCAGCCGCTACGTCGAGGATGTTCTTGCGCAGTGTCTTGGCGGCTTGAAGCGCGGCCTCTCCACCGATACCAGCGCCGCGCGAAGCCCAGGTGCCCCCGCCATACGGCGTATTGTCGGTATCGCCCAGGATTACGCGGACGCGATCCATTGAGACGCCAAGCACGCTTCCAACGATCTGTGCGGTAAGCGATTCCGATCCCTGCCCCTGCTCGGTGATACTTGTTTGGCAGATCACTGAACCCTGCGCATCAACCCGCACCGCGACACCGTCCTGCGAGGATATCTTCGCACCGCCTACGCCATAAAACGCCGCACTCGGATTGGTAACTTCGATGAAGCTCGCGATGCCGATGCCACGATGGATGTTGCTCACTCGCAGGGCGGCCTGCTCAGCGCGCAAGGCGTCATAGTCCATCATTTGAACGAGCTTGGCGAGCGCCGCATGGTGCGACAACTGCTCGAAGCGCAGACCTGATGGCGAGGCGCAGGGGTAGGCGTCGTCGGCAATCAGATTGCGGCGACGGATTTCAACCGGATCCATGGCAATCTTCATCGCCGCCAGATCGACCAGGCCCTCCGTCACCGAGCAGGCGATCGGATGGCCGACGGCACGGTACTGGCACATCACATTCTTGTTCTGGAATACGACGCGGGCACGGGCACGGTAATTCCCGGTCACATAGGGCCCGCCGACGAGATTGACGACCTGATTGGCCTCGATTGCGCTCGTGCGCGGGTACATGGAATAAGGCCCGATGCCCGTAAGATCGTCGATCTCGAATGCCATGATGGTGCCATCGCGCTTGACGCCGATCTTTCCCTTGCAGCGATGGTCGCGGGCATGAATATCGGTGTTGAAGCTCTCGACCCGGTCGGCGACGAACTTGACCGGACGCCGCAGGAGTTTGGATAATGCGTAGGTCGCCATCTCGTCGGCATAGATATGGACCTTGATACCGAAGGATCCGCCGACGTCCTTGCAGACGACGCGGACCTGTGATTCCTTCAAGCCAAGATGGAGCGCCGCGATATTCTGCACCATATGCGGCGCCTGCGTGCCTTGATAGATGGTCAGCCTGGCTTCCGCGGCGTTCCAGTCTGCCACCACCGCGCGCGGCTCCAGCGTCACGCCGGTGTGCCGTCCGAAAACGAACTCTGCTTCGACCACCTCGTCGGACTCGGCAAAGGCCTGATCGACGGCGCCCGCGTCGTGAATGCGCTCGAACGCCAGATTGTCTCCAAGGGAGGCGTGGATCACAGGCGTTGCCGGATCGAGCGCGGCACGCATATCCGTTACGGCGTGCAGCTCCTCATATTTAACCAAGACATGCTCTGCGGCGTCCTCGGCCTGTGCGCGGCTGGCCGCCACCACGGCAGCGACCGCTTCACCCTGCCAGCACACTCGGTCGATAGCGATAGCATTCTGCGGAGCGGATTTAAGTCCCTTCAGATGCGAAAGCACGCCGACCCACGGCGTGATGACGGTCGATAGCTCGCTGCCTGAAACGACGGCGATGACTCCGGGCATCTGTTTGGCCGCTGAAGTCTCTATGCCAACGATCCTCGCGTGCGCGTGCGGCGAGCGTAGGAACACGGCATGCGCCATCCGCGGCAGCTCGATGTCGCTGACATACAGCCCGCGTCCCTGCATCAGCCGATCGAGGTTCGGCCGCGGCACTGTCTTGCCGATATAGGAATTCGGACGGTCCAGCGCAGAAAGTGTTTGAAGATTTGACCGCTCCGACGTCATGGCCGGCGTCCCGCACGCGTCCACGCTGTACTTTCGATGGCGTCGACGATGGCCTGGTAGCCCGTACAGCGACAATAATTGCCGGAAAGATGTTCGCGTATCTGCTCTCGATCCGGACACGGCGATTGCTTCAGCAGATCCTGCGCCGCCATCAGCATTCCCGGCGTGCAGAAACCGCACTGCAGTGCATTACGCTCCCGGAATGCAGACTGCAAATCGGCAATCTCACCGCTGTCGGATACCCCCTCGATCGTCTCGATCGCTGCATTGTGTGTCTGCACCGCGAGCATCAGGCAGGAGCGGACGATGTCGCCATTGACGCGGACCGTGCATGCGCCGCACACGCCATGTTCACATCCGACATGCGTGCCGGTCAGCTTGAGATGCTCGCGAAGAAAATCTGCCAGGTTCAGGCGCGGCAGTACATTCGCTTCGACGAGCTCGCCATTGACACTCAGCGCAACCGCAACCGCATCAGTCACGCTGACGCTCCCGCACAAAGATCAGGTCGGGCAAGCAGTAACGACACGCAGCGCGCCAACAGAACCTTCGCCAGATGCCGACGCATGGCGGGTGTCGCCTGTTGATCCTCCAGCGGATCGAGTTCATCGTCCAATGCAGAAGCGGCCTCAGACAACACCGCAGATGTGACAGCGACATCGACCAGCTTGCTTGCAGACTTGGCCAGCAACGGGCGATCGCCGACGGCAAAGAAGCCAAGTCGAAGATCGGCGAAGCGTTCATCCTTGATGGAGGCCTGCGCTGCGAGACCAACAATGGCATAGTCGCCATGCCGACGGGCGAACTCATGAAAGAAATGCGTCGAATTTTTCGGAGTCAGCGGCAGCTCGACGGCAACCAGCAGCTCCTGCGGCGTAAGCGCGGTTTCGTAGATTCCGGCGAAGAACTCGTTTGCCGCAATCCGCCGCTCGCCGCCCGGTCCGCGGGCAATGATGGTAGCGCCAAGCGTGAGCATGCAGGCCGGCAGCTCCGAAGCCGGATCAGCGTGCGCAAGGCTCCCCCCAATCGTGCCGCGATTGCGGATCGCGGGATGGGCGATATGGGCGACCGCATCCTTCAGCAGGGGAGCATGGGCTGCTATTTCAGGGGATTTCAAGAGATCGGCGTGACGTGTCAACGCACCTATGGTGAGGACCCCTCTCTTCACCGCCGCCCCGCGCAACTCGGTCAGCTCACCAATATCGACAATGAGATCCGGCGCGACCAGGCGCAGATTCATCGCCGGCACCAGGCTCTGGCCGCCCGACAACACCTTGGCCCGTTCGCCATACGCGGTCAGCAATTCCAGCGCATTGGCGACGCTGGTTGCGCGGGCATAAGCGAAAGCCGAGGCTTTCATTTTCGGCGTGACCTCCCGGCCAACTATCGACATTTTCGCGCGATTAGACGGCTGAGACCGCCAAAGGTCAAGTTTGTTAGATGATTATTTCGAGTTTGAGCTTGTTTTCGAGCGACGAACGACGCACGTTCTGTGCAAACAAAAAGCCTACCTTTGGGGAAGAGCGGACCATGAAGCTTGGGTTCTTTACGATGCCGATCCATCCTGTCGACAAGGATTGGCGGCTTTCGCTCAAGGAAGATCGAGAGGCTTTCCTGCTTGCTGATGAGCTTGGGTTCACCGAAGGCTATGTCGGCGAGCACACTACCGACAGAGCCGAGAACATCACGTCCTGCATCGCATTCATTGCATGGCTCGCTGCGGCAACCAGCAAGATCAAACTTGGCACCGGCACCGTCAACATGCCGAACGCTCACCCTGCAGCGATCGCAGCCTCGATAGCGATGCTCGATCACATGCTCGACGGGCGACTGATCTTCGGCATCAGCCCGGGTGGTCTGCCGTCGGACGCGGAAGTGTTCGGCAATCTCGAGGCGGACAGGAATGCCATGTTTCTGGAGGCGATCAATCAGGTGCTTCAGATCTGGGCCAGCGAGCCGCCCTATAATCTGCAAGGTCAATTCTGGAATATATCGGTGCAGAAGACTCTGATCGAAGACATCGGCCAGGGCTTCATTCCGCGCCCACTGCAGCGGCCGCACCCGCCGATCGTGGTTACTGCGGTGGCGCCGTTTTCAAAGGGTGTGACCGAAGCCGCCGCGCGCGGTTGGGAACCAATCTCGGCCAACTTCCTGATGCCGGCCTGGGTGAAGAGCCATTGGCCGAAATACGTAGAGGGATGCGAACGCGTTGGCCGTCCTGCGGATCCAGCGAATTGGCGCGTTGCCAAAAGCGTGTTCGTAGCCAAGGACGCGGCTACCGCAAAGGCTTATGCCACGGATCCAAATGGATCTTACGTCTACTACTATCGCTCGTTGCTTACCAAGCTGAAGCGGAGCGGTCGCATCGAGCTGTTCAAGACCCGCCGCGATCAGCCGGACGACGAGGTGACGCTGGACTCGATCTGCGACAAGCTGATCATTCATGGCACGCCGGATAGCGTGGCGGATCAACTGCTGGCTTTTCAGGAAGAGACCGGCCCCTTCGGCACGTTGCTGTATGCTGGCAAGGACTGGAAAGACCGCGAACTGGGGCGACAGTCGATGGTCCTGATGGCCGAACAGGTCATGCCGAGGATCAATGCCGGCGCATCCGGCGATGCCAAGGCCGCCGAGTGATCCGCGGGGGGAGCTTGCCGTGGCGCTGAGCGATCGCATTCCCTATCAAGCACAAGTCGACAGGCCGAAGCTCACCCTTCCCGGCGGCAAGAAACTCGCGGTATGGGTCATCCTCAATGTCGAGGAGTGGCGGATCGAGAACGCGATGCCTCGCACCGTGCTGAGCCCGCCGATGGGCCAGCCGCTATTGCCCGACGTGCCGAACTGGTCCTGGCATGAATACGGGATGCGCGCCGGCTTCTGGCGACAGCTCAAGGCGCTGACGGATCGCAAAATACCGGTTACGTTGGCGCTCAATGCCAATGTCTGCAACGCCTACCCGCGTGTCGCCTCCGCTGCGCTCGACGCCGGCTTTGAATTCATGGGCCACGGTTTCGTGCAGGGGCCGATGCACAAGATCGAGAATCAGGCGGATGTCATCAAACGATCGGTCGAGACGATTTCGAAATTTGCAGGCAAGCCGCCGCGATCATGGGAAAGCCCCGGCCTCACCGAGACCGAGGAAACCCTCGATCTGCTACGCCTCAACGGCATCGAATACGTCGCGGATTGGGTGATCGACGATCTGCCGCAGGACATCGCTACGCCTCACGGCACCATCACGACGATCCCCTACTCGGTCGAACCAACGACATCGTCATCCACGCACTGCAGCATCTTTCTTCCGAGCAATTCCTGAAACGCTGCACCGATCAGTTCGATCGGCTATATCTAGAAGGCGCATCGAACGCGCGGATCATGGCGATCTCAGTTCACCCGTACATCACGGGCGTGCCGCATCGTATCAAGTATCTGGAGGCGTTGCTTGACTATGTCCTGGGTCACGATGGCGTGGCCCTGATGACAGCCAGCGAGATTGGCGACTGGTATCGCGCAGAGATGGCAAAGATCTAGATTTGATGTCTGCCGCAGGATCGTCGAAGGTCCAACGGGCTTCGGCGCTTGCTCACGAGAACTTACTGTCATCTCCAGCAATGAACCTTCCGAAACTACCGCGCGCAAACAGCAGGGGTTCCTGCCGATTATAGGCATAGGCCTCGACGGCGCCGAGGAAGATGATGTGGTCGCCGCCGTAATACCGATTGGCCGCGCGGCATTGGAAATTGGCAACGCAATCGGTCAACACCGGCGCGTTGCCAAGCCCCGGCGTCCAGTTCACGCCGGCGAACTTGTCATCCGACGACTTTGCGAACTGCGACGCCAGCGCCTGCTGGGAAGCTCCGAGAACGTTGACCGCAAAATGGCTGGCGTTCTGGAAGATCGTAAGCCCCTGCGAAAACATCCCGAGACTCCACAACACCAGCGGCGGATTGAGCGATACCGATGCAAAGGAGTTGCAGGTAACGCCATACGGCCTCCCGTCCGCGGTCATTGCCGTGACAATGGTGACGCCAGTGGCGAACGTGCCGAGCGCATTGCGAAAATCCCGCGGGTCAATCGCCGAGTTGCCGCTGGCAAGTTCATTGGCCGGATCGGCCGGATGTTTCGGTGCATCAGACATCCGCCGGGCCTCAGAGCGTCAGATTTTCGGACGGCAGGCCAAGCGCCACGCGTCCATAATTGGTTCCTGCCGCATCAAAATTGAATGCGAGGTGCGAATTCACGGCGTGAGCGTCGCGGAACTGCCGCTGCAGCGCGCCTGACGTGAACAGGCTGCGTGCGCCACTTGCCGCGAACAACAGCGAGACCGCTTCGGTGCAGAGGTTCACGGCGAAGGCGCCATCCCGCCGCAACCTCGTCTTGACCGCAAGGTCTGGAATATGGCCCCGCCTCGCCTCGGACATCGCATCGATGCAGTTCGTACGCATCACGAGGCGAGCCGCATCGATCTTGGCGGACGCCTCCGCGATCTTGATTTGGGTAGTCTGCAGATCGCTGAGTTTGGCCCGATTGTAGGTCGAGGCCCGATGCCGGGCGAACTCGACGTAATCATTGAGACAGGCTTGCGCATTGCCCAAACCCACGCCCGACAAGACGTAGGGAAACAGCGAGAATACCGGTAGCGCATAGAGCGCGTTAGGATTGACGGCGCTTCCGGGCGTCGGTCCGCCGGTCAGATCGCTGACGGCGATGGTCATGTTCTCCGCAATGAAGCAATCCTCGACCCATACATCGTTCGACCCGGTACCGCACAGGCCCGTCGCATTCCAGGTGTCGTTGATCCTGTACTCGCTCCGGTTGAGCAGGAATATCCGGTATTCGATACCCTCGGCCTCATCGTCCGAGGACACCACGCCTGCAAGCATGTTCCAGTCGCAGGATTCCACACCCGAGGAGAACGGCCAATGACCGCGCAAGACGTATCCCCCTTCCGCCTTTCTCGCGCGCCCGGCTGGAAAGATGAAGGACGAGGCAATCAACGCATCGGCATTCCTGCTCCAAACCGCGTCCTGCGCATGCTTGTCGAACATGCCCAGCATCCAGTGGTGGCTGGCAAGGTTGGCGAAGTTCCATGCTACGGAAGCATCCGCCTGTGCCAATGCGTCGGAGCAATCGACCAGAGCCACATAGTCAAGCTCGGCACCTCCGACGCGCCTGGGCTGCACGACCCGGAACAAGCCGGCGTCATGCAAATCACGTTCGGTCTCGGGCGGCAGGCGGCGGAGCTCCTCCGTCTTTGAAGCGCGACCGCGCAATTCCGGAATCAAGGCCTTGGCACGTGCAACCATGGCGGCATAGCTGTCCGAGCCCGGCCCCGCGGGTGAACCTGCATCCGGCTTGCGGCCGTGCTCCGCCATGTGTTTCCTCGCCTGCTCCGTTGCTTTACGCCGCCCGCACTTTGCCAGTCTATCGGCTGATGGCCAATGATCAAGGCGGGCGGAACATGGCTATCCGCCGCAAGAGGTTGCTCAAAAACGCAAAAAAGCCCGGCGGCCGATGGGCCACCGGGCGAGTAGAGGCATTTTGAGGCAGGGAAATGCCAAGCAGCTATTTCATGTCTTTGCGCCAATAAAGCGTGTTCGGCCAGGCCCAGGGATGCGTTGGGCTGAACAGGCGGTAACCCGCGCGAATGAAGTTGTTGGCTGACGAAATATTATCCGTAGTGTCAGATACGATCGCACACCACCCATTCAGACGCGCGCGCGCCTCCATGGCTCGCATCAGGCGCAACTGAAGCCGACGTCCGCAATGCTTGCCTAGCACGCCCACGCGGCAAAAATAGCCAGCTTTGAAAACGTGCGTCGACGAAATGACACCGGCGAAAGCGACAGGCCTGGTTCCGCAAAGCGCAAGCCACCAGTGCCCCTGATCGAATTGCGGAACGGGTGCGGTGTCAAGAAACGTCAACTGATGAAGTTCTGCAAGTGTGTCCGCAATATCGTCCTCGCTCCCGTCAACCTCACGAATTTGATACATGTCGCACCTGCGTCCGAGTTCGTCTATGTGTGCGGCAAGTCAACCGATCATTTGCCGAGCGTCGCCTTGATGCCGAGCCACACGGCACCGACGAACCCCGTTACGATCATCGTGACGACCGCCTTGAAGGTATAGCTCTGTGCCTGCTCGACGCTTCTTCGCCAGCGCCGCAGGTGCTGAAAATCAGCGCGAAGCTCTCTTCGATCGTCCTCGTCGATCCCAAACGAAGTCAGTGTCGTTGCGACGGCTTTGAGAACCACTGCGTCGATATCGTCGTGACGAATCCTTTGCTGTTCGGCCAGCGTCTCGATGACGATGGCTCTGACATCCGCCGCCTGCATCCCGGTCATCGCTTGATAATCCGCGCCACGTTCTCGAAACCTCGCTTGGCGAAATAGAACGACACCACGAGATTCGAGGTGATCGCCGCAAAGCCCGCGAGCGGATCGGTCGTGCCAAGGCCGAGAACCTTGTCCCAGATCAAAAGTTTTCCGAAATAGACCGCGACGAAGTATCCCATCAGCTTGTCGGGCTCGTACCAGTGCCCGATCTCGGCCATGCGATATCGCATGATGGCGTTCGTTTCGGAGATCTGTGCAGCGATCTCGGCAGATGCCGTCTCACTCGCGATCTTCTCCGAGGTGTTACCGGCAGCAAGCTTCGCTTTGTAACCTTCGATCAGACCCTTGATGACGGGGCCGCCGATGAAACTGATGATGGTCATCCACATTTGCGCGTCTCCAGCGTCATCCATACCGCGAACACGACCGCCAACGCTTCAGCGCCGAGCACGCCAGGGCGGACCTGATAGAGCTGGCTTGCCATCCAGAGCACCCATCCGCCGGCCAGCACGGCCGTCCAAGCCAGCAGGGCGAGCACGATTTTCATGTCAGAGCGTCCGGCGGCGGCAAGCTTCGGTGATCACGCCGGCCAGCGCTGCAAAGGCCAGCATCTTGAACGCCGACCTGGCGTCCAGGCTCGATAGCTGCGTGAAGTCATATCCCGAGAAGGCCGCGATGAGGCCTGCGCCAACGATGCCGACGACGTATTGGATACGCGCCCAGAGGATCGTCACGGAATCCTTGAACCATGCCTTGACCTCGTTCCATGTGCTGATCATGCTTTCCTCCTGAGAACCACGTTGAAAATGTTGGCGATGAACGCCCCGATCGAACCTTTCGATGGATTGATAATCGAGGGCGCGGCAGGCTTTTCAGCCGGGATCGGCTTGACGGAAGCCGCGGGCGCAATCGTCGCACCCGTGAACGTGATAGTGGGATCGAGCGCCATCATCGCCATCAAGAGGCCGGCGCAACCAGGCTGGCTATCCACGACGTCCGGATCGTAGACGCCGTCACGGACATACTTGCCGGATCGATACTGGTCGGTGCCGGCCCAGATGTAGGGCGACGGCCTCCCTCGCGCGGCGTAACCAAGCCCGTTATATTGCTCGAGCTTGGCCAGCGTCCGGCCAATACTCCAGTCCTTGTTGCGCGCGGCATAAGGAGCGCAGTTGACGAGCGCGTCGATCGCCGCCTCTTCCCACGACCTGAAGGGGCCGCGGCCGGCAGGCACATGGACCGAAACCCTGTTCCAGGGATCGCCCCTGCGCCAGCGATCCGGTCCAATCCTGTGAGCACTCGCGCTCGTGGATGACGGCAATAGCCGGCCAAGGAACGCCGGTTCTGGCGGATACGGCCTGGTATCTCGCCTTGGCACCCGGCGCCACCAGCCGCCGGGCAACAGTCGTGAAATTGCGGGTCAGCCTGGCGGCGGCCCAGCGCTTGGCGTTCGATTCGGTAAGAGCGATCAGATTTGTCATGTGCTCAGGTTGACCATGCGTCGGTTGTGAATTTGTTTGGCGGGCGGGAGCTTTGGTTTGTTTCCCCCGGATTGCGGCCTCCCAGTGCAATTCCGTCCGCCAACCGCATAGACCGCCCCATGAAAACGGGCCGACAATGAAGGGCGGCGGTTAGACGGTTAGTGATTTCCCCCGGATTGCTGTTCCCGGCGAGGTTGTGATAGGTAGGCCGGACTGCCGAAACGGGGGTCTTAATGCGAGACGCGGTCACGGGCTTTTATGTTGAGGTTTTGCGCAGGCTATTGGCGGAAAACACGATCTCGACCGCGGATCGTGTCCTTGTGGTCTGCGGCGGGCCGCTGGATGAAACAGTCTTTCGGGAGACAGGCTTTCGCAACGTCACCGTGACCGGCATTGACAGAGAGGGAGAGCTTCGCCAGGACGCCGAGAGCCTGACCTACGGCGACGGCGCCTTTGACGTCGTTGTGGTTCACGCCGGGCTGCATCACTGCTATTCGCCGCACCGCGCCTTGCTGGAAATGTACCGCGTCGCGCGGAAATGCGCGCTGGCGTTCGAGAGCCGCGACAGCCTCTTGATGCGATCGGCCGTACGCCTCGGCCTGACACTCGATTACGAGGTTAATTCGGTTGTCGACGGGAAAGGCGGTGTTGCCGACACCGGAACGCCGAATTTCGTCTATCGCTGGACAGAACGCGAAGTCATCAAGACAGTTGCGAGCTACGATCCGAAGCGCCCGCCGACCGTCCAATTCTACTACGACATGAGACTGCCAATTCAGCGGTTTTCGCGGTCCGGTCAAGCCGTGCTGCGCGCAATCGCGACGGCGATCGAGCCGCTGTCGCGCGTCTTTGCCCGGATCGCCCCCAAGCAATGCAACGAATTCGCCTTTGCCGTCACGAAGCGAAGCGAACCGCATCCGTGGATCAAATAATCCGGATGATGTAGTTGCAGATAATCGTCGGCTGAACGTTCTTGTGAGCGCCGCCCCCGCCCTTTGCCGCGGTCTTGTTGTCGTTCGCTACGCCGTTGACCGAACCGATGGTGATGCCGGTTGTGCTGCTCCCCGTGCTACTGGTGGATGCGATGGTGCCGGGCGGATTAGCGCCTGAACTTTGCCCGCCGAGTGGTGCGCTATAAGGGTGGGTGTGGCCCGGGTCCCTGAGAAACACATCATGCTGATGCGACGGAATTTCACCTTCAACGAGCGGGTGGCTTTCCGAACCGCCGACTGCCCCCATTTGGGTTGAGTTGCCACCGAAATAGGTTGCCGTCAGCCGCGACGCCGCAGCCTCTTTCATTGCGGAGACGCGGCCGGTCTTGTCCGGAACATTGAACGTGGTCGAGCCGTCGCCGACGCCGTAAGTCGTTCCCCACCGCGCGAAGGCCCGCGCATAGACGGTTCGTGAAATCGCCTGACCGGCCGGAAAGATGAACGCGCTGTTCGGCGCCACCGTATCCCAATAGTCCATGCCGCCCAGGAACGGGACGTTGAATGGGCTGGTAAAGTAGCCCCGCAGATAGAACGCGCCATCCGCGTTGCTATAGAGCGCCGTGTAAGGCGTGCCCTGCACCAGCGTTCCGGCAACTAGCTCGGCATTTGGTGCGCTGCGCAGAGGCCTCGCTCCGAGCCCGTCAACGTTCAGCGTCACCGTGTCGCCGTTCGTAGTGTGCGGCGTGAACGCGATCATCTGGCCGTTGAGTCGCGCCAGCGTGTCGAAAACCTGATAGCTCGAAACCGTGTACGACGTCGCTGTCCCGCCCGTGGCAATCGCGCCTGCAATATCGTCGCGTTGTTTGGCGACCGACGCCATCATCGCCCGCCCCGAGTCGTTGACGCTGGAGGGCGACTGCCCTTCCTGCCAGTTAATCGAAGCATCGGCAGTCGCGTTGTTTGCCGCCGTCTGCGACCATCTATAGAGAGTCATCTTAATTCCTCCGTTTCCAGCAAATGACCGGTCAAGCCTTGCTGTCCAGCTCGAGATATTGCGCGCAGGGGCACGCGGGCACCCGTGCCGTCACGAGATTGCGGATCACGCCGGACGGAACGCCGGGGCTTTGCTTGGCTACGGCGTCTACGTGCGCGTCTATGATTTCCTCAATTTCGGCCCTGATCTGTTTGATGCGCTCTTCAAGCGTTGGGGTGCGTGTCGTTTTCATCGGCTTTGCTTTCCTCATTCGTGCGGGTCTCGCTCTTCTGGTATGCCGCCAGCTTGTGCCTCGCGGTGGCTGCCTCGTTCTGCGCCCGCCGTAACGCCTTTTCGCGTTGGGCTTCGTGGGCTGCCACATAGACCTGCAAGTCATATGGCAGCGATCTGAAGCGCAGCTTGCGGTCGTTCGGCCACGAGCGCGGCGGATCGATTCGGGCGAGATCGCTGATAGCCGCCGCTGCCGCGCCCCCGAGCGTCGGGTCTGCCAGGCCGGCCGAGACATGCAGCCGCGATATGTCCTGGACCGCAGGCCAAAGCCGCTCGATGCCGAGCGGAGCGCAGTCCATGACAAAACGCGCAACGTGCGCCGGCGCTGCGGGATAAGGCGACAGGCCGTGCAGTTCGCACCATTTCGCGAACATCGGCGCGGCCTGCATCCGGGCTCGCGCCAGAGCGGCGAGCACCGGGTTGATGGTAGGACGCATCAGACGTTCTAGCGCCTGGCCTTGCGCAGCGCTTCGTGAACGGTACCCATCTTCTTGCGCAAGGCCATCAACTGGACGCGCCGGCGCAGACTGTGCGGACTGGAGTCGATCTCGCCACACAGCTCGGTGTCAAACCTTTCGAGAGCTTCCGCGCGCTTCTGCACTCCGTAGAGCGCGAAGTTCTTCGAGATCTCTTCAGTTGTTATCGGCTCACCATGGAGCTTTTCGGCTGCGGATTCGGCACGGTCGATGAAATCGCGGTTGTCCTGCACGGCAAATTTTCCTTTAGAGAAAGCTGCCATTCCCGGAAATGGCGAGCGAATTTGAAAGAGCATCTTCGACCTGAGGGATTCGCGCGCAGAACCGGCGCGGACAGCGGGCCGCGCTCACGCACGTCGTGAAGCACTTAACGGGGAATGGAAGTGGCCGACGCGCCTACGGCGAACCGAAGAAAACCCACGGTGGCAGTAGCCTTTGCGGCGTCGTCGGATTACCGCCCGAGGCTCCAACCGCACTCTGTCGCGGCTGTGTCGGGTTCGTGGGATCGACGCCTGCCATCGAAGCTATCCAGTTGCCAACATCGCTGGGAAGCGAATTTCGATGGGTAGAAGAAACGAACCTGGCAGTGGATCCAGCAGCGGGAGGGGCTGCCTGCGCTTGGTTGACACTCGCTCGGTCGAGATACTGAAGATGTTCATTGATGGCCAGAGGCGGAGCAGCGGTAAAGCTTGGCAACAATCCCGGCGTGCTACCGGGATTGCGCAAAGCCGCCTTCAATTGTGACCCCGTAAAGGGTTGGTAGACCCGCCCGATTCCGGCATCAGGAACCGGATCATCATCGAGCCGCCCCAGTCCACGATACGGGATTTCAAACATTATCCCCCTGATTTCTCGGATCATAGTATCGCCTCGCCGCTTCACGTGCTGCTTCAAGAAGATAGTTGCGAGTATTGCGCTCGAAGTCGAAATTGCTATCGAGCGGCTTGATCTCAACACCCTTGAATGTCTTAGAGCCATCCTGGTTGACGACCACTTGGCCGGAAATTCTGGCGCTTTCATTTCCAAACACTAGTGCCCGCGTTTTGTAATCTGCAGAAAATGGTTCCGTGGCGTAGTTTGATTATCGTGGCCTTTACAGCAGGGTCCTCCTTGTTCTTCGGTGCCAGCTTCCACAAGTCGTACGTGCCTGGTGCGAGGGTTCTGTTATTGATAATTTGATTCACAATCAGGAACATTCCCGGGTGGTAAAACCTGCCTGGCCCATCGGCCATATACCACGGCATGTCGACAGGAATCGGTGCAGGTGCATCACCAACAGGCGTCGGCGTTCCGCCAATTTCGCGCTCAGATAATGATCTACAAACTGCTGCGCCGTCCGACGTCTACCGTTTGCCAGCTTGACTTCGTTTCCAGACATCCCACATCTACTTGTTGTTTCGCCTCAATATACTCGCTAGGTGCAAGCGCATGATCGCACTTTGCGAGCCTCGCTGTTCGCAGCAGGAGATGATCAGATATGCGACTCAGTCGATCACGGCGCACTTCCCGCCTGGAAATGTCCGGGACCACGACAAATGAATGAGAGATTTTCCGCCTCACCGGGCTGATGACGTTCGTCACGACCTACCAAAATTGCGATCATGCGGTCCGTAATGAAAGCGCGGGCCTAGGCTGGCGCCTTACCCAGAGCTCTATTCTCTGCCAAGGCTCCAGGGTGGTATTCGCAGTTGTTGCCTTAAGCGATCCGCATCAACTGGTTGCGCATATATGAACGAGTCTTCGGTGAACACAGCGCCGCAGTTTGAAAGCGACATTTCCGCGTCAACGCGCCGTTCTACCGCTTCTCCTTCTGTGTTTCCTCTAACAACAACGTTCCAGATGATGACCCCGAAGATATTTCTGGTTCTGATAACTTCGCAACAACCATCCTCCTGATCCCAGGCAACGAGTTCTGGCATCACATCAACATATCCATAGATTTCGTGGCGCACGTAGTTGGCTCGACTAATTCGTATCCTTGCTTGCTTAATCGCGTCAGCCTCTGACTGAATAGGACGATCTCCAGGCGCGCAAAGATTATTCTTACGATAGGCAAATTCAGCCATTGGCACGACGAGCAACGCCACCAGAGCAAGCAACACGTTTCTTGTCCGAAAGATCCGCGGGAGGGACCAACCCTACGGCCCCTCGGTGGGATTATTCGTGAACATTGCCCTGACTTTACGCGCATAACTCCAGTATTTTTTGTGCAGATCCCTCGCCATTTCTGCCTGCGCGACTTCTCAGCGTCTGCCGGATTTCCGCGCGTGGTAGAGCGCCACCGCATCCTTGATATCGCCGGAGCTTAAGAGTTTGGCGCTCAGCGTGCGCAGATCCGCCTGCTGCCGTTCAGAAGGTGTACGCGATGTGCCGGGCCGCACGACCTGGGGCAGCGGTCTTGCGGCGGCGGCATCCCGTGCCTTCATCATCAGACGGTACTTGCCGGCGTCATCTTGCAGCCCGCGGAAGATGATCAGACCGTCACCCGGCGCTTCGATCTTGTCGGTGAACAGCTTGAAGCCGCTACCAACGCCGAGGGACGCAATTTTGCTCTCAATCAGCCGCTTGCTCGATTGCGCCAACGTCCGCTGGGCCTCGCGAATGCAGACCGCAAGCGTCCCACGCTCGGCCTGGCATGTCTCGACCAGCAATTCGCCGAAGAAATGCGATTTACCCGAGCCGCGGCCGCCGTAAACACCCTTGTAGCGTGCGGGCGCTAGCAGCGGCTCAAAAACCTTCGCTGTCGGGATTTTCAGGATCGACAATGACAATGACCTATCCTGTTAGATGATTTCATGCTCACCATCACCTCATCTCGATGTCAGGGGCCGACTACCGAAAACGCCCTCAGGTTCTGAAGCGAAGCAAGCCAGAATCGTCCATCTCTTTCGTTGCGCGCCGATGGGTGGTTCGAAGAATCGGCGCTAGAACGCAGAGAACTGCCGGAACAAAAGATCGCTAGCTGACGCACAGGACGCCTCAAGCACTCTCCCTGTCCCTGCTTTCTGGATGAACAATGACACGCTCGATCCGGTGGATCAACTCGAGCGCACCGTCGCTGTTTTCCAGCGGTTGCGTGGCCTTGCCCCAGCCGCGATCGAGGATGGCGTTGGCGGCAGACACGCGGGCGGCTGGCGTTGCATCCTTGCTTCGCATGATGCCGACGAGAACGCGGATTGCGGTTCGGGTATGGCTACGCGCTAAGGATCGGATCTCAACGAGGGCCTTTGCTTTGCCCATTTAGGCTTCTCGGCTGGCCGGTCCGCCATGCTTGTCTGGAGTTGCATCGAAACGTCCGATGGGGGACTCGCGAAGCGCGGTGCGGAAAGCAATTGTCGGAAAATCCGTCTGCGCGTCGCGTTTGGGACGCGGGATGGACTGGATGACGTCGGTAACCATGAGAACTCCTGCGATACGGCGATGACAATGAGGCCGACAAGCGCGAGCGATATCAGGCAGGCGGTCATCGGCTCCTCTCCAGAAGAAGAAATGTGCGGCATGATCGCGGTGCGCAGGCGCGGATCATTTGGGGCGCGAACCTTATCCCGTCAGGGCCGCGTGAGGCGCGTGACGAACCCGCGCCGCGGGCCGGCATGTTCGCGCATGCCGGCCAATTGTGTGGTGATGAGAAAGGTTCGGACGGCGGCGCGCTCGCGATCGCCCAGGCGGGGGGCGTTGGGAGTTGCGGCGTCGATATGCGGCCGCCGTCCGATTCAAAAAATTCCAAACAAAAAGCCCGCGGCGGATTTCTCCGCGCGGGCTTGACGATTTTCGCGATGATGGCGTTATGCCGGTGATTTGCCCGACATGTCAATCCGTTTTCGAATGGTCAACAAGTTGCGGAAAGTTCAACGAAACGGTTTCGACAAATTGAAGAATTACCGTCACAGCCGAAGAATGGTCGCCATCTCGCATGAAGCGCCGATTGGTGCCGGAGCAGCGACCCTATGGGAGGTCGGCTGAATTGGAAGTACCCGGCTGTTCTGTCCAAGCGCGTGGGAAAAGATGTGGAGAAATTGGTCTGCAGATTGCCTAGCTACCGACGCGCATTATCGGCGCCCTTACTTCCTTGTAAATTTGGCAGAATGGTAGCTGGACCTTCGCTCTTTGACATCGTAGGCAAACTGGACTTTGACGTCGCCGTTCGAGAAGTCGATCAAAAATTCTTTTGATCGGGGGTTATAGGTAATTGGCTCAATGAACCGTGATTTCACGACTTCTTCCAGTAACGCATCGCCCTCGCAATCCAGAAATGGTGCGTATCGGGAGTTCAAATCGTCGTACGGAGTGAACTCCTCCGATACGGCGATGACAACGAACCGATAAGCGCAAGCGAGAACAGATAAGCCGTCATCGGCTTCTCCCAAAAGAAGAAATTTGCGGCATGATCGCGGTGTGCAGGCGCAGATCATTTGGGGCGCGAACCTTATCCCGTTGGGGCCGCGTGCGGCGCGTGACGAAACCCGCGCCGCGGGCCGGCATGTTCGCGCATGCCGGCCAATTGTGTGGTGATGAGAAAGGTTCGGACGGCGGCGCGCTCGCGATCGCCCAGGCGGGGGGCGTTGGGAGTTGCGGCGTCGATGTGCGGCCGCCGTCCGATTCGAAAAATTCCAAACAAAAAGCCCGCCGCGGATTTCTCCGTGCGGGCTTTGCGATTTTCGCGATAATGGCGTTATGCCGGTGATTTGCCCGACATGTCAAATCGTTTTCGAGCGGTCAACGAACTGCGGAAATTCGACAAAATGGCTTCGACAGTTTGAAACCGTCCTGGCTGAAACTCGATGAAACGAAAAGCCCGCTACCGTTTCCGGCGCGGGCTCTACGATATCGGCGATGATGTCATCGTGCACCTGATTTGCCCGACACGTCAAGTACCGAACCAGCGTCAAATCGAACGCAGCGATATAGAAACGAAATCGTTGGCCGTGGATGGTGCACCCGCGACTCACGCTTTATTGCGCCGCCCGATTAGCCGGGTGAACCGGCTTTGGTACGGGCGGTTCTGGCTCCACGTCAAGCTTCGGTTCAGTTGGCATGACCTGCGCACCGGCTGCCCGTGCAGCTTCGCCGGTCGTACTGTAATTGGCGGTCACTGGGTGCTGTACTTTCGGCTTGTTCCACGGCCCATGGTCAACGATCAATATGCCGAGCACGCCGAGAATGGCGACCCCAATCGCAACCTTCAATGGCGCGCCACCGCTTCTGATCAATTGATCTTCGGTCCATTCATTCGCCATCGGAAAATCCGCGTTGCTTTCCTCTGACCAGATCAAATCCGGGCGATGGCGAAAGTTCCCATCGATCTGCTCAGGAGATCGACCTATTGGAACGAATGTATTGGCCACGCATTGTGGGAACGTGAGCCGTCGCTAGGCGAATGCCAAGGCGATCCAGTGAGTTGCAAATCGTGAATGAAACCTCAGGACCATCCCAGCCTGGTATGGCGGAACGCGCCATTGATACCGCGACCGATGTGTCACGCACGCTGACAGAAGTGTCCGCCGCGCTGCAGGCGGCGGCGGGCCGTCTCAGCGATGCAATTACGGCAGCGCGGAAACCAGGAATGCCGCTCTCGACCATCAGCGCAATCGCTCGCGAAGCGCCGCTGGCCAGTCTGTTCGTCGCCTTTTTGTTCGGTGTCGCGATCGGACGTCGCCGCTAGCAGGCCCTCAGAACTTGCCCTTCGTCGAATCCTTTGCGGCGGACACGACGCCGCCGGTTATTTGTCGCATATGTTCACCGGCGTTGGTGAACTGGCTGCGCAAGAATTCAGACTGGATCTGCATCGCTTCCTGGAGATCGGTCGCATGGACCAGCTTGCGGGCATGCTCGAACGCAGCCTTCATATTCTGTTCGGTAAACGACAGCGCCTGCTTGGAAATTTCCGTACCCGCACCCGGCATCGACGTCATGGACTTTCCGGCGGCATCGAAGAACATGCCGAACGCCTTTTCTGCCTGATCGATGGTTCTCTCGGCCAACTCGCGCAGCTCGGCCGGGACTTCGAGTTTCGGTTCAGTCATGGTCGCTTCTCCAATGTCGACATTGGCAGGTTAGCACAATTCCCGGCTGCGTCTGCGCCGTATTGGACCGAGCTCCGAGATAGACCTCGGCCGCAGGGATGCGGCCGGTTCAATTTCAAAGAGAACTCCAAGGAATGATTTCCTTTCCTCGCGGCCCGTAGCCGTACGGGTGCGGTGCCCGATTCCAATGGTGGCAACAGTGTGGCATAGTGATTCGGGCTTTAGGGATCGGCTGTCGGTGGCGTTGCGTCTCTGGTTTTAGGTCTCTGTTGGGACATGGAGATAAGATGCTGCAAACATTGCGACCGACGCCAACCTGCACGCGCTTTCAAACCAGCATAGCAATGCCATGCATGAAATGCGGCGCACAGATGCGGCTCGCCACGGTCGAGCCACGCGACCAGAATTACGACGTGCTGACCTACCGCTGCACGCCTTGCGACTCCGGCGAGAGCTTCCTGAAGGCGCGCTGATTACGAGCCGTTCAGAACGGCGATTCCCGCCTGCGTCAGCACGATCCCCTCGTCGCGCACTTCGACTAGGCCGAGACCCGTCAATGTTCTCAAGTCTTCGTCGCTGACCGGCGACAGTTTCAGTCGGCGAGCCTGAATGTCCCGCAACGTCCAGCGGAGATCGATAGCCTTCTCGAGGCTGAATTCAGCGAAAGGATTTTCTGCCATTCGCTTCCACTTATTGGACAATTAAACCAGATCTGTCTTGGCTGCGGCGTCCCCTGACGCGCCTGATAATGCGGCAATCGACGTCAGGTTCCCGACGCTGCGAAGACAGCGCCGACCAGAGGTATCCTCGTTCCGGACCGGCCGCAGCTTTCGGCTCCTCAATAGCGATAGGGTTCGATATCCAGCAAGGGAAAGGCGCTGAATACACTGGGTGGATTGGTCGCCGTAGCTGCATGCAGATAGGATTTGTCGAGTTCGCCCAACCGGGTGACGCCGAGCAGCCCGAGGCAGCGGATCACTTCGTCTTCCAGCAATTCAAGCATCCGCACGATGCCAGCCTCGCCCGCGGCCGCAAGTGCCCAGCATTGCAGACGGCCGATGCCGACCAGATCGGCGCCAGAGGCAATCGCCTTTACGATGTCGGTGCCGCGGCAGAACGACCCGTCAACCATGATCCTGGCGCGCCCGGCAACCGCGTCAACGATTTCCGGCAAGACGTGCATCGCGCCGCGTCCGTGGTCTAGCTGGCGGCCGCCATGGTTCGACACATAGATCCAGTCCACGCCGTGATCGAGCGCGATGGCCGCGTCTTCCGCGGTGGCGATGCCCTTGATCACCAGTGGAATTTTGTACTTGTCCTTGATCAGCTTCACCGTGCGCCATTCCAGCCCTTTCTGGAAGTCGCCGCCGGTTGCCCGGATATGGCTTTCGCGGACATACCGCTTGGCGATATCGCGCTCGCGCCGGCTATAATGCGCGGTGTCGACCGTCAGGCAAAAGGCGGCATAACCGTTCTCGATAGAGCGGCTGACAACGTCTTCGACAAAGGCGTCGTCGCCGCGGACATAGAGCTGATAGATGCGCAATGCGCCGGGTGCGGCTTTGGCCGTCGCCTCCAGCCCCGGCTCGGACACCGAACTCAACATGTGAGCAGCGCCGAACTGCCCTGCTCCGCGCGCGACCGCTGCGCCTGAACTGGGATCGAAAATCTCCAACGCACCGACCGGCGCAATCATGACAGGCAAACGCAGGCGGCGGCCGAAAACTTCGGTCGAGGGGTCGACTTCCACGACATTGCGCAATACCCGAGGCCGGAATGCAATCTCGTCGAGCGCCATGCGGTTGCGACGCATCGTGGTCTCCGTTTCGGAGGCCCCGACGATATAGTCCCATGCGTTCTGGTTGAGTCGGGCGCGTGCCTTCCGAATGAATTCGTGGAGATTCTGGAATTCTTCGCCGCTGGCGCCGAGCTCGACATTTCTCGCCGACCGTATGGGGGCCCCGTCGTCCATGATATTTCTCTCCCGCTTTGGCGGCACCTTAGCCGCAGAAGAACGGAAAAAGCTACCGCTTTGAATGGGTTAGGCGTGGTGCAAACGCAGGGATGTCATTCGTTTGCGAGATACATCGGGATACGAAGATCAGCTTCGCTCAAGCCGCGTTACCCGTTTTCCCGAAGGCCCCGGCCTCGGTCAGAGCCGCAATACGCCGCTCATCGTATCCGAGCGTCTTTTGGAGCACCTCCCTGGTATGCTCACCCAGCAGCGGTGCCGCCACGGGATCGACGGCTGGCGTCAAGCTCATCTGCAGCGGCGTTTCAATATTGGGGACGGCGCCCGCGGTCGGATGCGGGATCCGGCTAAGGCGATGGCGGTCGCGCACTTCCGGCGCGTTGAATCCTTGCTCTACCGTGCGCAGATAGCCAACCGGTATGTTGGCCTTCTTCATCTTCGCCATCCAGTTCTCAAGACTGTCGGTCGCAAAGACACCGGCGATGATGGCACGCAACTTTTCTCTGTTGGCAGTTCGGTTTCTCCTGTGGGCGAACTCGGGATCCGTGACGAGATCCGGCCGTTCAAGCACATCCACCACAAGCCGGCGGTAGAGCCGGTCATTGGCGCAGGCCATGTAAAGCGGTCCATCGGATGCCTGATAGACGCCGACGGTGGGCGAGCCGTTCGGCGAATTTCCGAAACGGCCCGGGTTCGCGCCACTGATGAGATAGGCCATGCCATAGAAACCGGTCATGGACACGGCGGTGTCAATCAGCGCGATCTCGACCTGCTGGCCGCGGCCGAGCCTGTCGCGGGCGATCAACGCCAGCAGGATTGCGTTGCATGCTGACATGCCCGTCGCCATGTCGACGATTGGCGGACCGGTTCGCACCGGCTCGCCATCTGGAAAACCGTTTAGCGACATGAAGCCGCTCTCGGCCTGCGTGATCGGATCGAAGCCCGGACGCAATGCGAACTCACCCTTGCGGCCATAGGCCGAGATCGAGCAATAGATCAGTCTCGGATTGGTCGGCGCGACGGAAGCATAGTCGAGACCGAACTTCTTCATCACGCCGCCGGAAAAGTTCTCCACCACGACATCGGCTTTCGCGATCAATTCGCGCGCAACTTCGAGTGCCGCAGGATTGTTGAAATCGAGCGTGATGCCACGCTTGTTGCGATTGAGGCTGAGGAAGGCTGCGCTCTCGCCGCCGATTTCCGCGTGTTCATAGTGCCGAGTATCGTCGCCGCCGTCCGGATTTTCGATCTTGATCACTTCGGCGCCGAAATCGGCCAGCGTTTGCGTGCAGGCCGGACCGGCAACGACCCTGGTGAAGTCGACGACCAGCAGACCATCCAGTGCAGTCGGTTCGCCCTTTGCGCGCGGCGTTCGCTCCGGCAATTGCGGCCTGGCAGTCATTTCCGGCATTTCCTCTTGTTATTCTGCCTGGCGAAACGAAAACGTCGCCGCGACAGCAATTTCAAGACTTTCTTACCGGAACCAGACGGACAACGCCAAACCCCGATTTTGCAGGGCGGGACCTGCCGCTGACATAGCTCTCAGAGCGAAAGACAGACGTGCAGCGTTGCCCGGCCGTGACGGGCACCCAAAAAGGCCGCCCGCCCCCAGGGTCGGGTCCGGGAGACGGGCGGCGTCTTATCGATGAGAGGCGCAGCGAACAGCGTGCGCTGAGTCGTTACGAAAACTCCGCTTGGCCTACTCTGCAATCATTTCACCGGACCCGCCAAACTCAGCCGGGAAATCTTTCAGTTTGGGCAGCCCATCCCGCATTGGCAGCACCGTCTCGGCGTAGTTGATATGCACGCCGGGCGTGAAAGGTAGCGTCGGGAGGATTGCGGCAAAGACATCGACCAGCCCGAGCGTCGGGTGGTTTGTCATCAGGTGACCACCGCATTCCGCACAGTACTTGCGCTGGCTCATCGGCGTCTTCTCGAACGTCGAAACATGTTGCGCACCTGCCGTGATCCGTACTGCATCCGGCTTCCACAGCGTGAACGCATTCACGGGTCCCCCGGACCACGAACGACAAGAACGGCAATGACAATAGCCCATTCCTTCCGGCGCTCCCGTGACCTGGATTTCAACCACACCGCAAAAACAGCTTCCAGTATGCTTCATCATCCTCCGTCTCCTATCCTAGCCACTTGAAAAGTGGCTAGGTCAGTTTGTGCCATGGAAACAGCATCGAAACGCGCTCTCGATAACGGCGATATTCGTCGCCGAACATGCCGACGAGGTCGCGTTCCTCAAGCATTATACCAATAAAGATGTAGGCTGTGGTCACCGCTGCGAATAGCAGATGGCCGGCGCTCATGGTCGGGGCCGCCCAGAAAGCGATGATGAAGCCGAGATAGATCGGATGCCGGACAAACCGGTAGAACAACGGCGTCCGGAAGACTGGTGCCGGCATCTCGCGGCCGACGAGGTTGTTGGCGACCTGATGCAATCCGAACAGTTCAAAATGATTGATCAGGAAGGTGCTCGTGAACACGATCACCCAACCCACGAATGACAGCGTCGCGATCACCATGGCCATTTCAGGCCCTTGGACATTCCAGATGACGGCCGACATCGGACGCCATTGCCAAAACAGCAACAGAAGCGTCAGGCTTGCACACAGCACATAAGTGCTGCGCTCGATAGATCTCGGAATAAACTGCGTCCACCAGTGTTTGAACGATTTACGTGCCATGACGCTATGTTGAATGGCAAATAGCGACATCAGCCCGAGATTGACGACAATTGCCTCGAAT
The DNA here is from genome assembly GCF_018398875.1 of Bradyrhizobium sp. sGM-13. Classification (GTDB taxonomy): domain Bacteria; phylum Pseudomonadota; class Alphaproteobacteria; order Rhizobiales; family Xanthobacteraceae; genus Bradyrhizobium. Next base: position 281,858 of record NZ_JAGWDK010000001.1, read on the forward strand.
ATCCCCGATTTCGCGCCGGTATCGATCGTCTTCGGCACCGCGAGGCCCGAGACGAATCCGATGGCGTACAGAATCGTGAACAGAAATGTGAGATAGGCCACACATCCGAATAGAAATGCAGTGAACCTTAGCACTCGATTGCCCGGCATCGCCGGGCTGAGGGTTTGAGTTTCCGTCATGAACTTGGCTCCGCTCCGGGCAATGGGATTGGAATTCCCGGTTTTGGCACGATGCGCGGAGAACGGCGACAGGTCTTTGCCTGACGCTTGATCTCTTCATGAGACGGACTTGATTGTTTCTTGAGAACAGATGCGATGGACAAGTGAGATTCAACTTCGATAATCACATCCTGGACACTAATCGTCGCGAGCTGCGCCGTGGCGGCGATCTGGTTGCGATGCAGCCGCAAGTATTCGACTTGCTGGTTCACCTAGTGAAGCACCGCGATCGCGTGGTCAGCCGGGATGATCTCATTGCGCTGGTGTGGGGTGGGCGGATCGTCTCGGACTCCACGCTGGACAGCCGGATCAACGCTGCCCGCAATGCGATTGGCGACAACGGAAAGGAACAGAGACTCATCCGCACCATTCCCCGCAAAGGCATTCGCTTCGTCGGCGACGTGAATGGGCCGTGCGATGCACAGGTCGCATTGCCAATAGAGGCAGAACGGCCTCGTGCGGGACTCGCACTGCCCGACCGGCCGGCAATAGCCGTGCTGCCGTTCGACAATATGAGCGGCGACCAGGAGCAGGAGTATTTCTCCGACGGAATTAGCGAGGACATCATCACTGCGTTGTCGAAATTGCGCTGGTTCTTCGTGATCGCGCGCAACTCGTCATTCACCTATAAAGGCAAGCCGGTGCATATGAGGCAGGTCGCTGCCGAGCTTGGCGTGCGCTATGTAGTCGAAGGCAGTGTGCGAAGAAGCGGCGACCGCGTACGCATCACCGCTCAGCTCAACGACACGGCAACCGGCAGCCACATCTGGGCGGAGCACTACGACCGCGACCTGACTGACGTATTCGCGATACAGGACGAGATCACGGACGCCATTGTCGCCGCGATCGAGCCGCAGATTTACGCCGCGGAGAGTTTTCGCAGCCAGCGCAAGCCACCCAACAGTATCGATGCATGGGACCTGGTGATGCGGGCGCTGTCGCATCACTGGTGTGTAACGCGATCCGACAGCCTCGCCGCGCAAGCGCTACTGGAACGCGCCATTGCACTCGACCCGGACTATGGCCAGGCGCTGGCGCTGTTCGCGACCAACCATATGTTCGGCGTGCATCTCGGCTGGACGGATCTTGCAACTTCAGCCCCCATCGCCGAGCAAGCGGCATTGGCGGCGATTGCCGCCGACAGCGAGGATGCCTGGGCCCATACGGCCCACGGCAGCGTGTATTTCTCCACGCGCCGGCTCGACCGTTCGCTGGCCGAGTTCGAACTGGCGCTCCAGCTCAACCCGAACTTCTCCCTCGCGCAGGGATATTACGCGCTGGGGCTATCCTATACCGGGCGATGGATGGACGCCTATGCGGCGACGCAACGCGCCATCCGCCAGAGTCCCCGGGATCCCTCTTCGGCGATCTATTATGGCGTTGCCGCCTATGCCCAGTTCGTCGGCCGGAACTATCAGGAAGCCATCGCACTGGCGCGCGAGGCGACGCGTCAGCGCGGCGACCTCACCGGGGCCTATCGGGTGCTGACGGTCGCCGCCGGCATGACCGGCCAGATCGAACTCGCGCGGGCTGCGCTTCAGGAATTGCGCCGGGCCCAGCCGAATATCTCGCTCGCCTGGATCGCGACGCAGTTACCCTGGAAGCTCGATGCCGATCGCGAGCACTATCTCGAAGGCTTTCGCCGCGCCGGATTGGAATGAGCTTTCGCGACCGGCCTCGATTACTGCTGCTTTTCCCAGAACGACAGCAATCCCTGCGAGGCTGAGCCTCCGATCACGCAGGGAATTCCAACTGCGACCTGCCCCAACGCAGCCGCAGAGACGCAACCGAGCGCAACCGCGCCGACGCCAACCTGACCCCAGAAGCTGAGATCCCGGCGGCTATCGGAGCCCTTGGTCTTGAGTTCATCCACGGCGGCCAGCGCATCCTTGCGGAGAGCAGCGATCTGCACCGTGTCCGCCGCCTCAACTACTTCGGCAAGCGGTGCCTTGACTGTCGCCGGTTGCCTTGCGAGTTCGCTGCGGAGATATTCGCGCAAACTTGCATCACGAATCGCGTAGCTTGCCAACGTATAGCGCGCCATGCTTCCGACCGTCAGCTTGTCGATCGTGTCTCGGCTCTTGCTCCATGGCAGCATCTGGATAATGCGCTGGACCGGGGCGTGCGAGCCGGTCGCAAAATAGTAGCCCCACAGCGTATCCAGCAAATCCTGGTTGCTCGCCAGCGTGAGCGTCGTGTTCAGCTTCCGCTCGTCCTTGGCAAACGGATTCTTGGTGAAGGCGCTGCGCAACTTGTCCATCATGCCGGGCTTTGCCTCTTCCAGCGGGATTTCGGCCAAAGTCGGCAGCTTGCCCGCCAGATAGCTGTCGATCATGACCCGCCTGCCCGGCATTCGTGGCGCGACCCGGCGCAAAACGTTTCTCCAGTCAGGCAGCCCCGAATAGGCGATGGCGCGGACGATCACCCATTCGTCTTCCGGCCGAACGGGGAAGAAACTGGCAATCAGTTGCTCAGCCTTGGCTGGGTTGGAACCGATCGCGCCGGCGATAAAGCCGAGATAGATCCCGGCATTCTCCGGCTCCTTGAACGTCTGCGAATGAAACAGTACGCGCACGGCTGCCGGGACATGGGCATAATCCGGCTTGGCCCGATAGTTATAGATCCATTGCTGGACCACCCCGAGCGAGGCGCGCGGATCGACCTCCGGCGCCTTCTCTGCATGCGCGGGCTGAATCAGCATGAGCGCAGCGGCAATGAAGGCGGCATATCGCATGTGATGCTCCTGCGAGCGCCGACGCCTGCGCGGTTCCTGCGCGAGCGTCCGAGGCTCTCTCGATGGCGAAGCATGATGCGTGCATTGCGACAATTCTGAGAAAATCGACATTAACAAAAGACGCCTAAATTGTGGCGCGTCGCGAAAAGGTTGCCCGCACCTCACCTTATCCCAGACATTTTTTCGCCCCGCGCGGGCAATTCGATCTCAGCCGATCAACTGGGAGTCCAGCGGGACGTGGAGATCAGACGCATCACGCAGCGCAACCGACCGTTCCGATCGGGGGTGGCCGTTTGCCGGCTTACCGGCGCCCTCGGCTTGATTTTCGCGACGCCGGTCGTCACCGAAGCCGCGCCGCCATCGCAAGATACGATCATCGTCGAAGGCAACCGCCGCGTCGACGCCGAGGCTGTACGCTCACACTTTCATCCAACCGCCGACGGACATTTCGATGATGCCGCGCGTGATGCGGCGCTGAAAGCACTGATCGCAACCGGTCTGTTCGAGAAAGTTTCCATCGAACGCGCCGGCGATCGGCTTGTGGTGCATTTGTCCGAAGCGCCCGTGCTTGATCGCGTCGCGTTCGAAGGCAACAAGAAGGTCAAGGACACCGACCTCGCCGCAGCCATTGAATCCAAGCCGCGCGGCTCGCTGCAACGCGCCACCGTGCAGTCCGATGTCGGCCGCATTATCGAGGCCTACCGGCGTGTCGGCCGCGCCGAGGTCAGCGTCGATCCGCAAATCATCGACCGCGGCAACGGCCGGGTCGACCTCATCTATGCCGTAACGGAGGGCGCAAAGACTCCGGTACAGCGGATCGATTTCACGGGCAACAAGGCCTTCGGCAAGCGACAGCTCAGTGCCGTAATCAAGACCTCCGCCACCCATATGCTGAGTTTTCTGACCGGCGGTAACGTCTACGATCCCGACCGCGTCGCGCAAGACCAGGAACAGCTACGGCTCTACTACCGCAGCAAAGGCTATGCCGACGTCAGCGTGTCAACGGCAAAGGCGGAGTATGATCCGGCGGCGAAGGGGTTCACGCTGAACTTCGCAATCGACGAAGGCCCGCTTTATCACTTCCGGGAAGTCAGCGTCGCCTGCAACGTTCCGGGAATGGACTGCGACAAGCTTCGTGGCCTTCCCACCGCCCATCCAGGCGCGGTGTTCGACGGCAACACGCTGGACAAGACCACTGAGCTGCTAGCGATCGAAATGGCAAAGCTCGGCTATCCCTTTGCCCAGGCGACGCCGCGACTCACCCGTGATGCCGCAGCGCAACGCATCGATGTTGCCTTCGTGATCGAACAGGGGCCTCGAGCCTATGTCGAGCGGATCGAAATTCACGGCAACACGCGGACCCGCGACTACGTGATCCGACGCGAATTCGATATCGCCGAAGGCGATCCCTACAACAAGACATTGATAGATCGGGCCGAACGGCGCCTGAAAAACTTGAACTACTTCAAGACGGTGAAAATATCGAACCGGCCGGGCTCGGCGCCGGATCATGTCATCCTCGATGTCGAGGCGGTTGACCAGGCAACCGGTGATTTCAACATCGCCGGCGGCTACTCGACTGTCGACGGTGCGCTCGTCGAGGTCAAAGTAGGCGAGCGAAATTTCTACGGCACGGGCAAGAATGTGCAGGCCACCTTCACGTACGGCCAATATGCGCGCGGCATCAACCTGGCCGCGTCCGAACCGTATTTTCTCGGCACCAAGGTCGCCGCGGGAATCGAACTTTTCGGTCGTCAGAACGACGCCAATAGCTACCAATCCTACGGCAGCACCACCTACGGCGCGAGGCTGCAACTGGGCACGCCGATCAACGAGGAGCTCGGCGTGCAGTGGCGCTACTCGATTTACAATCAGAACATCACGCTATCGCCGAACAGCTCCGGCCTGACGCCCTCGTTGGCCGTCCGGCAGGCGGCCGCCGCCGGCCCGACGTGGGTCTCCGCCCCCGGCAGTACGACGACCTACAGTACGCTCGACAACACAAAGAGCCCAACCAGCGGAATCAGATCGCAGCTCAGCCAGGATCTGGCCGGACTGGGTGGCGACGTAAAATTCCTGAAGACCACGGAAGACGTGCGCTATTACAAATCGCTCAATAGCGATCTTGTCGGCATGGTGCGCGCCCAGGGCGGCTACGTCACCGGTTGGGGCGGTCAGCAGGTGCCGCTGATGAATAATTTCTTCGGCGGCCCGACCATGGTGCGTGGATTTGCCCCGAACGGATTCGGCCCACGCGACCTGACGCCGGGCACCACAATGGATAACGTCGGCGGCAGCGCCTATTGGGCAACGACCGCCGAACTGCAGAGCGCGATTCCCGGCGTGCCCAACGAATACGGCCTCCGGGCCACGGCCTTCGTCGACGCCGGCAGTGTATTCCGCTACAGCGGATCGACGGCATCGCTTCAGGTCGCCAACAAGAATGTCGTGCGCTCGTCGGTCGGTGCCGGCCTGACCTGGGCCTCGCCATTCGGCGCCCTGACCGTCGACTATGCCGTGCCGTTGACGAAGGCGGCCTATGACGTGGTGCAGCCTCTTCGCTTCAGCGCGGGAGGGTTTTGACCGGAACAGGATGCTCCGTCGCGAATCCGTACAACAGCGCCAACCGGTCGAGGCATTCGCGCAATCGCCTTGAAAAATAGTCATGCCATCGCTTGGTGCGCAGTCCCCTCCGCTCGCCGACCTGTTCCATCGTCATTCCCTGGACCAGGACGTCATGCACCAGCGCCGAGCCGTCCGCCCCAAGTTCGCGCTCGGCACGGTTCAACCGCAGCACGGCCTTGCGTTGACCCTCGGTGATCGGTTCGCGTCGCTGCCCGCCATCGACATATTCCCGGGTCGGATCGACCGCGCGCGGGCCGCGCTCCGCCTTCTCCCAGTCGCTCTGGAACGCCCTCCCCGCCTGATACTGCGCCTCGTCGATCTGGCGGTGGGAATGTAATCGAGCGAGGGGGTCGTTGCGAATCGAACGCAAGGCAACGATCTTCTCGCCCGGCTCCAACGCCACCGGGTTGTCGACCTCGACGGTTGCGACTTCGGCATTGCGTAACAAATCGCGCGACCTTCGGTCGTGCGCCTTGGCGGGATTGTACGGCTTTCGGCGTTTAGCTCTCGGCATCTGATATGCTCCTTGATACGGTGAATTTCGGTATCGACCCGGAGTTCTATTCGGTTGATGCGCTCGATATCTCGTCGCGCAGCAATTCGGACAAATCATCCCGCCGGCCGCAGCCTCCCGGCTGAAGTCCGATCAGCGCACGCAGGTGAGCGATCCGGTGGCGACGCGGCAGCCGTTTCAACCTGTCGGCCACGCATGTGACAGCAACGTTCGTCATACCGTCTCCAACATCCGCAGCAGAGCGCTCCGCGTGTTCGGACGGCACGACCGGATTGCGACTCAAATGAAAATGCGGCGCGCAGTAAGCCGAACCCGGGCGGCGCGGATGACCGCAGAAAGTAATAACCTCACTCTCCTCATCGCCGCCATAGGGGTAGCGGCAGTCACCACTCTCCAGCTCGGTCAGGGAGATGTGCCGTGGCTCGATCGCCGCGCAGCGCAGCTTGAGCGGCTTGATCTCCTTAAACAACGGCACCGGCCAGACAAGCGCAGACGTCATGGAATCACTGGCACGAGGTTCTCCGATGTCGTGCAGGTCCGCCGGCTTGGTGGGCATAGACGGTTGCAGACGACCGTCAGCTCCTAGTCCGAGGCGCCGTGCGCGCCCGAGCGCTGCACTGCGAGTGTAGAACGTATTGAATCGTGAATTGATCGCTCGCGCGGCCTCCGAATAGCTCATGCCTTTGGCAAGAAGTTCCCGCAGCGCGTCCGAGTGCTCGGGCGCCCAGTTCGACAGTTCCATCTTGTTGTCCTTGCTCTTGTCAACGCCGCCCGATGCCGGCAATCAATTTCTGATATTCCGAAATAAAAGTCAAGCTTGATTTCTGATAATCGGAACTGCTATTGTTTCTGAAATTCGGAAAGGAGTGACCATGCTGGACATCAGGTTGATCGAGCGGGGCCTGGAGAAGCCGGGCAAGACCAAGGGCGGATTGGCCGCCGCGATGGGCGTTCGTCCCGGCGCGGTTTCGGAAATCCTGTCCGGGATACGGCTGATTAAGGCGTCTGAAATAGCGCCTATCATCGAATATCTCGAACTGAATTCGGTGCCGATCATGGGTCGGGTGGGCGCCGGCGCCTCGATCGAGCCGGAATACGAGCAGGTGCCGCCGGAAGGCCTCGGCGAAGTCGAACTGCCCTTCCCGATCGCGGAAGAAACCATCGCCTTCGAGGTGGCCGGCGATTCCATGCTGCCAAAGTACGAAAACGGCGATGTTATCGTCGTTTACCGAGAGCAGCGCCACCCGCTGTCGAGCTTCTACGGCGAGGAGGCCGCGGTCCGCCTGAAGACCGGCGAGCGCTATTTGAAGACGATCTCGCGCGGAAGGTCCCCAGCGTCGGTCAACCTGACGAGCTTCAATGCCAAGCCGATCACCGGCGTAAAGCTGGAATGGATCGGCGAGATCTGCGTCACCCTGCCGAGGGGCCAGATCGAACGATTGCGCAACAAGGCCGCAGCCCGCTCGCGCAAGGCAGCAAGGGCGGTCGGCGGACGCGCGTCGGAAAAGTAATCAAGGCAGCTTTCGCCTTCCGAATCAACAAGTCCTGCTGAGGCGCGACCGTCTCACTGACCCCTGCCTGTAATTTCTGTTTTTCGGAATTTTCGCTTGACTTATTTCCGATTTTCAGAAATACTCTCCTCATCGATTCCGACGCGCGGGATAAGGGTCAGATCGCCAGCATGCAATATTTCGTCGTGATGATCGACTACGGCCGCCGCGGTCGCGAGGCCATTGTTGATCCGGAAATCACGAGACGCGAGGTCGTCTCCCGGGTCGCGTCGGGTGAATACCGCAATATCAGCTTCATCCACGAAATCGCGGATTGCTCGGTTGAGGACATCACGGCCGATATTCTGAGCGAGGCGGCCCTTCCCGACATCGGCGCGACGGGCGCCGATCTGCAGGCCAGCCATTTCGATCACATCCGAGATCTGCGCAAGCACGAGAGCGCGTGATCACGTTCGGTCACGCTATTCCCTCAAAACATTGTGATTACTGGGCGGGCTTTGATCGCCGACAACTTACTTAACTATTCTTCACGCAAAGTCTATTCGGACAGCGCGGACGATCGCACTAGATTCGCGATTCGATTTCTCCGACATGTAAAGTCTTAGCCAACAATGCATCCGTCAATGAAGGCCGAGCTCGCCGCGCGCGACCGCGATCTCCGACTCTGTCTCCTGCTTGGCATCGCGGCCTGGTTTCTCTTTCTGGATCACGTGCCGCACAATGCGGTGAGCCTGCTGACCATGCGCAATTTCGGCTTCAGCGGCGCTACCGACCTGTTTGTATTCATCGGCGGCTACACGGCCGCGATCCTCTATGGAAAAATGATGCTGGAACGCGGTTTCGTCGTGTCCGCGACCCGCGTTTTCAAGCGCCTGTGGCAGCTTTACGCCACTTACGTCGTTTTGTTCGTGATCTATATCGAACTGATCGGATATGTCGCGCGCAGATCCCGCGCCCCCGAACTGATCGGCGAGTTCAATGTTACGGGGATCGTCGACCATGCGATCCGGACGCTGATTCACGGCCTGCTGCTTCAGGCCAAGCCGCTCAATCTCGACGTGCTGCAACTGTTCATCGTGCTGATGGCGTTCTTTCCGATCGTGCTGTTCGGCATGATGCGGCGGCCGAATCTCACGATCGCCGGATCGATTGGTCTCTACTTCGCATCCCGGCTGCTCGACTGGAATCTGTCTTCGTTTCCGGACGGACGCTGGCATCTCAACCCGTTCTCCTGGCAGCTCCTGTTTGTGCTCGGCGCCTGGTTAGCGCTAGGTGCTGCCAGCCAGGTGCACGCCATACGCACCCTCCAGGGCCTCGCAATTCTGCGCGCCGCGGCATGGCTGTACCTGCTCTTTGCGCTGGTCGTCACCGTTGCAGGGAAGTTTCCGCAAGCTGGCATTGTGCCGGATTTCCTGCCCGATACCTTTCCTTCGAACGATGGGGAGAACCTTGCCTCCTACAGGGTGCTTCATTTCCTGGCGCTCGCCTTTCTCTTTACCTACATGGTGCCGCGGAACTGGCGCGGATTCCGATGGCAGGCGTTACAGCCTATCATGAAGTGCGGCCAGGAATGGCTGGCGGTGTTCTGCGCCGGGGTGTTTCTCTCGTTTGCCGCGCATCTCGTCCTGATCACAGGCCCGGATTCGCTTGCCCTGCATGTGCTGGTCAGCTTCGCCGGGATTTTGATCATGATAGCCATCGCCTACTATGTGGCATGGTCCAAACAGCAGGATCACAAGCCCGCATTCCGGATGCGGGGAATGACGGAGCTGCCGAAGGAAGGCCGGTTCGCGAAGTAGTTCGCGCCGGCATCTTGCCTTCCTTCCCCGCACCGCGGTCCCTCAATCCACAGGGAACGCCCCCTTCAGCCGCGTCTCGCTCTCACCCAACATGGCGGCGTCGAGTCTGTCTTCGGCCGACGCCGCCATGGCGCAAGTGAAGATGCGATAGAACTGCGCTCCGTCGAAAGCGACCAGCAGCAGATCGACGCCGGCATTGAGCGCCTCGACCACTGCCGTGCAGACATTGCGTTGATAGATTGCTCCCATCACGAGGTCGTCGGTCATGATGACACCCCGATAGTTCCATTTTTTGCGAATGATGCCGTCGACGACGCGTTTGGAATGCGACGCGGCGCGGTCCGGGTCGACGGACGTCAGCGTCACATGCCCGATCATCAGTTGCGCTTTCGTGCCGGTCAGCACCTTTCTGAACGGAATCCAGTCCGACGCTTCGAGTTCATCGAGCGGCGCATCCAAGTCAGCGCTGAAATGATGAGTATCGGCTCGCACGCGGCCGAGCCCCGGAAAGTGCTTGGCGGCCGCTCCAACGCCGGACGCTTCGAGGCCGCTCACATAAGCTCGTGCGATCTCGGCGACGACCACCGGATCATCGGAAATCGCGCGGCGGCCGATCAGAGTGTTGAAGTCGAACCGGTTACGCTTCACTTCAGGTCGCAAATCCAGCACCGGCGCAAGATTCAGGGTGACGCCGAGCGCTGCCAGCTCCTGCCCATGAGTGCGCCCGAACGCCTCTGCTTTCTCGGCGCGCACATCCGGCGCCAGGCTCGCAAGCGTCGATAGCGCCGGCAGCTTGGTCAAAGGCGGCGCCAGATGCGATACGATGCCGCCTTCCTGGTCGGCCGCGACGATCAGGGGCGGCAGGCCGGCAGCGCGCCGCTTTGCCTGCAGCGCCGAAATCTCCTCTTTCAAACGCGTCGCCGACGATCCCGCGACATTGTGCTTGGTGATGTAGGCGCCGGATATCAGGCCCTTCTCGGCCAGAACTGAAACCTCCGGGAATGACGAGTACCCAACGATAAAATGTTTTCCAAGGCTGCGAACCTGTGCAGCATCGGTCCGCAGAACCCGTTGCTTGCGCCATTCAAACGCAGCATGCGCACCGAGCATCGACAGCAATGGCAGGCACCACAGCAGTATGAGCGCCCTTCCCGCAATGCCTCTTCTCCAATAGCCGCGGCGGATGAGCAAGACGGCGACAACCACGCTCGCAATAGCCAGAGCGATGTTTCCCGTTCCCCGCAGCGAAATCAGATAGGGATCGTTCTTGTTCGCAGCAGCGAAAACGAAGGCTATTCCAGCGAGCCAGACCAGGGTCAGGCCGATACGTTTGAGACTTTGCATGAAAATGATTGAAGTTTGGGCAAGGGGATCAGACGAGACCATTGCCCGTATCAAACTTGCCTCGCCGGCGCGAGCGCATAACCGCACCTGCACGGAAACTGCAGAAAAATCCTGAACTCTTGCAGACGGCGCTCCAATCAATTGCACAACCGCGCCAGATAGTCCGTCTTGCAACTCAGCGGCGGTCTTCGAAATGCCTGTTCCCACAAGATTAGCTAACGACGGGTGGTGGCTATGCGAGCGACCCGCGACGGCGCTGATTTGCAATTTTCCTCTCCAGACAGGTAGCGCAACAATGACCGACCTCACCACGCCGGCATCCGATGTAGGCTCCGCTCAGGCGAGCCCGATCCCGGTCAAACCCGCGATTGCCGTGGCGCTGGCGGCCCTGGCCGACTGGTTGTTCTACGGCCAACAAATCGGAATTTCTGCGGTCGTCTTTGCGCTCGCGCTGGCTCTGGGCTCCCTCACCGCTAGTTTCGCAACGTTGGACAGAAGTCGGATGCTGCTGGCCGGCGTGCTCGTGTTGGCCGGACTTGTACCGGCTATCGAGGAATTCAACACGGCTTCTCTGGCCTTCATCATTCTGGCGCTCGGCGTTGGTCTGTTGCTGACCACCAATCTGCAAAGATACAAGCCCAGTGAACAGGCGGCGGCGCTATGCGATCTATTTCTGGTCGGCCCCTTCAGGTTTTTTCGGGACGCCATCGGCTTGTTCAATCTACCGACACTCAAGACCGGTCTTACGATCTGGTTCATTCCTGTGGCCTTCGGCGGCATCTTCGTTCTTCTTCTGGTGTCGGCAAATCCATTGCTGGAGAAGTGGATCCGCCTGATGGACCCGGGCGACGCCGCCTCTTATCTGAGCCTGGGTCGGATATTGTTCTGGGCCGTGGCGCTGTCGACCATATGGCCCTTCATCCATGTCTGGTGGCGCAGCAGGATGGCGGTTTCGTCCGGCTTGATCGAAGCGGCGGTTCTGGACCAGACGCCGCGATCGGACCGGATGGAGTTTTTCGGTTTCGCGACAATCCTGCGTTCGCTGGTCCTGTTCAACTTGTTGTTCGCCTTTCAAACCATCCTCGATGCGATCTATCTCTGGGGCAACGTGGCGTTGCCCGCCGATATCAGCTACGCCTCCTACGCCCATCGAGGCGCCTATCCCCTCATTGTCACGGCGCTTCTGGCGGCAGGCTTCGTTCTGGCCGCGATGAGACCAGGTGGGCCGGCCGAGCAATCGAAAGTGATTCGGCCGCTGGTCTATCTATGGGTGGCGCAGAATGTTCTGCTGGTGATGTCGTCGATCCTGCGCCTCGATCTTTATGTCCAAATCTATCTGCTGACCTGGTGGCGCGTCGCGGCCTTCATCTGGATGGTACTGGTCGCGGTGGGCCTCGTGCTCATCGTCGCCCGCATCGTGCTGAACCGCTCGAATGATTGGCTGATCCGCGCCAACCTCATCACCCTGACGACGACCCTCTACATCTGTTCACTGGTGAATTTCGCCGCCATCATCGCTGACTACAATGTCAGTCATAGCCGCGAAGCGGGCGGCAAAGGAGTGTGGATCGATATGAACTATCTGCTATCCCTCGGGCCACAGGCATTGCCTGCCATCGATCGGGCCATCGCCCTTCGCGGGTTCGATCCGGCCCTTGTTTCCCGCCGTAGTTGCCTTGTAGAACAGCAAGCGAAAGAGACCGCTTCCTGGCGCTCCTGGGGTTTTCGGAGTTGGCGCCTCCAGCGCGCCCTGGAAGCCCAACCGAAGAGTTCGACCACAGGTTAGTTCGACTGCAAGCCGATTGCGCCGGGAGAGACGTTTGACGCACCGCATTCTCATCGTTGACGATGACCTTCATATACGCGAGGTCATCCGTGTTGCACTAAAGAAGGCCGGAATGACCGTCTTTGAAGCGCGCGACGGCAAGGAGGCGTTGACCCGCTTTGCCGCCGACAAGCCGGATCTGATCATTCTGGATATCGGCATGCCGGAATTCGACGGCCTGGACGTCTGCCGCGAAATCAGAAAGACCTCAGACGTTCCGATCCTGTTTCTCTCCGCGCGCGACGACGAGATCGATCGCGTACTGGGCCTGGAGATCGGCGGTGACGACTATGTCACCAAGCCCTTCAGCCCGCGCGAACTCGTAGCGAGGGTAAACGTCATCCTGCGCCGCATCAGCTCGCGCGGGCAGGACGCAAAGGCGTCCACTGCCACGCTGTCGCAAGGCAAGTTGTTCGTCGATCCCGGCCAGCATATTGCCGAGTTTGCGGGCAAGCCGCTGCGCCTGACGGCCATCGAGTTTGGAATCCTCCGGGCATTCCTGACACGGCCAACGCTCGTTTTCAGCCGCGAGCAGATCATGAGCGCCGCCTATCAGCTCAACATCCAGGTGTCGGACCGCACCATCGACAGCCACATCCGCAATATCCGCGCCAAGCTGTCCGCCGTGAACTGCGACAATGTCATCGAAACCATTCATGGCGTCGGCTTCAAGCTCGGGCGATGCGAGCTCCAGGCATGATGCCTCGCAAGGCTGAAAAATGGCGGCCGTCGGTAGGACAGGTCATTTTTGCCGCGCTCGCCGCTGCGGCGACACTGCCGCTGGTCGGACTATTCTTCTTCCGCCTCTATGACAACCAGCTCATTCACCAAACCCAGGCCGAGCTGATCGCGCAAAGCCGGGTGCTTGCCGCGGTCTATGCGCGGGAAGTGGAAACCCGCCTTAACGCCGGCATTGCGCTCGGCGCCGAAATTCCGCCCGAGGCGCGCCTGGGCCGGGAAGACCAGCTTACGCCGATCCGCCCCGCGCTCGATCTCGCTGCCGGCGCCGACCTGCTCCGGCGGCGGCCTGACGCACTTCCGGCAAGCGCTCCCGCATCGCAACCCTATGTCGAGATCGGCTCGCGGCTGACGCCGATCATCCGGGAAACCCAGAAAGTCACGTTGGCCGGCTTCCGCATCCTCGATCCCCATGGCGTCGTGATTGCCGGCCGCGACGAGGTCGGCCAATCGCTCGCCCATATCGAGGAGATAGCCACAGCGCTCAAGGGACAATACCGGGCGGCCCTGCGGATTCGCAAACCCGACAAACCTCCTCCTCCGATCTACTCGATCAGCCGCGGCGTCGGCGTCCACGTGTTCTCGGCGATGCCTGTTGTCGTCAATAATCGTGTCGCAGGCGTGATCTATACGTCGAGGACCCCGAGCAACATCTTCGACCACCTCTATCAGGAACGCGGCAAGTTCATTCTGGCAGCACTTGCGGTTGTTTTCGCGACCATCGTGATCGGCCTGGTGTTCTCCCGAACCATCACCCGCCCGATGCGCGAGCTGGTCGATCGCGCCGCGCGCATTGGCCGGGGCGATCGCGATGCATTTCGGCCCCTCGCCCATTACGGCACGCGCGAGTTTGCCCAGCTGTCGCACAGCTTTCTCGACATGGCCGAACAATTGTCGCGGCGGTCGGATTACATCGCGACCTTCTCGGCGCACCTTACCCACGAACTGAAGTCGCCGCTGACATCGATCAAGGGTGCTGCCGAACTACTACTGGATTCGCTGCAGAGTAAGACAGACACCCTCACCCGGATGGAACAGAAGAACTTCATATCGAACATTTTGGGCGATACCGGGCGCCTGGAAGCCATGACCCAGCGCTTACGCGAACTGGCGCGCGCCGAGGCCGCGCCGCAGAATGAGCAGACCGAGCTGTCGCAGGTGATTGGCGGGTTGAAGAGCCGGTTTCCGACACGCGCGATCGACGCAACGGGATGCCTGGAGCGCTCGATCGGCATGTCCAGTGAAAAGGCGCTGATCGTGCTGTCGCATCTGACCGACAACGCCATCCGTCATAACGCCAAGGCCGTGCGGCTCGAAGCGGCCGAGGAAAACGGATCCGTCAGGATGATAGTCAGCAATGATGGCGATCCGATCTCCGAAGCGAATCGCGAGAAGATCTTCGACGCTTTCTTCACCACGCGCCGCGACACCGGCGGCACGGGAATGGGACTCTCGATCGTCCAGGCTATCATGACCAGCCACGGCGGATCGATCCGGCTTTTGCCATCCGACAAGGGCGTCGCGTTCGAACTGCTGTTTCCGGCCGCCTGAAGGCCGTCAGACGCGCTCGCAGTGAGAGCCCCTCACCCCGACCCTCTCCCCGCGAAGATGTTCAGAGCGGGGGGAGAGAAGCTACAGCATCGGCAACCCCCGCGGCTTGGGGCCGCGCGGAAATGCCTTGTCGAGCGCGGCAATCTCGACCTCGCTCAACTTCAAGTCTCCCGCCCGCGCATTCTCGGCCGCGTGTTCCGCGCTGGAGGCTTTCGGAATCGCGAGCACCGACGCCGTGCGCGTGAGAAACGCCAGCGCGACCTGGCGCGGGGTCGCCTTGTATGCATCGGCAATCGCCTGCAGCATCTCACCGCCCTTGCTGCGCGGCGATGGAAAGTCATTGTGGCCGAACGGCGAATAGGCGACGACGGCGACGCCATGCCTCTCGCACCACGGGACCACGGCGTGCTCGATCGCGCGCTCCTGCAGATGATAGAGCACCTGGTTGCAGGCGATCTTGCCCTCGCCTGCGATATCGACGAGTTCGTCGAGATCATCTGAATCAAAATTGCTGACGCCCCAAGAGCGGATCTTTCCGCTCGCCACCAGCTCCTCGAACGCCGCCACCGTCTCCTCGAGCGGATAGGAACCGCGCCAGTGCAGCAGGTAGCAGTTGAGATAATCGGCCTTCAGCCGCCTCAGCGAGCGCTCGCAGGCGGTGACGGTGCCGCGGCGCGAGGCGTTGCTCGGCAACACCTTTGAGACCAGGAAGAGCATTTCCCGCGGCAACTCCGCGATCGCGTCGGCAATCACCGGCTCAGCATCACCATACATCTCGGCGGTGTCGATATGGGTCATGCCGGTTTCGATGCCACGGCGCAGCGCCGCAATCGCGGCCTTGCGGTCGCCGTGGTCGAGATACCAGGTGCCCTGCCCGATCACGGAGACGTCGGGGCCGTTGGTGCCGAACTTTCTTGTTTGCAAGGTCGCCTCGCTCGTCAAAAGTGTCGCAGGCGCGGATCTTAGACGAAACGGGCGATGATGTCTCCACAACGTCGTCCCTGCGAAAGCTGGGACCCATAACCACGAAGGTCAGATATGAAGGAAACTGCGGCCGCAGCGCCGCGCCACAACCCACATTTGTGATTGTGGGTCCCCGGCTCCTGATGCGCAATTGCGCATGAGGGCCGGGACGACATTCGAATGTGTGGCACGCTGACCGGCTAGTAATTGCTCGCCGTCGCCTCGTTCGGGATCCCCTCGATCGGGCATTCGTCGGTGCCGACGGTCGAACGCGTCATCGCCTCGACCATCTCACGCGTCCCTTCGGGGTCGGCGATCCATTTCGCATAGAAATCGTAGGGACAAGCCGCGACGCCGCGCGCGCCTTCGCCGGAATTGATCATGCCGGTATAGCCGCGGTGCAGCAGCTTGAAGAGATGGTTCTGCGACTGGCCGTTGCGGCGCGCGTCGCGGATCAGGCTCTTCGACAATCCCGCGTACTGGATGCCGTATTCCTCCTCGCCGGTCTCGCCGAGCGTGCGGCCGTCGAAGCCGATGATCGCGGAGTGGCCGAAATAGGAGTAGACGCCGTCAAAGCCTGCAGCGTTGGCGACCGCGACATAGACATTGTTGGCCCAGGCCATCGCCTTGGAAATCAGGATCTGCTGTTCCTTGGCGGGATACATGTAGCCCTGGCAGCGCACGATCAGCTCGGCGCCCTTCATGGCGCAGTCGCGCCAGATCTCCGGAAAGTTGCCGTCGTCGCAGATGATCAGGCTGACCTTCAGGCCCTTGGGGCCTTCGGAAACATAGGTGCAATTGCCTGGGTACCAGCCTTCGATCGGCACCCACGGCATGATCTTGCGGTACTTCTGGACGATCTCCCCCTTGTCGTTCATCAGGATCAGGGTGTTGTATGGCGCCTTGTGCGGGTGCTCCTCGTGGCGCTCGCCGGTCAGCGAGAACACGCCCCACACCTTGGCCTTGCGGCAAGCTTCGGCAAAGATTTCCGTCTCGTCCCCCGGGACCTGCGAGGCGGTCTCGTACATCTCCTTGGAGTCGTACATGATGCCGTGGGTGGAATATTCCGGGAAGATCACCAGATCCATGCCCGGCAGACCGAGCTTCATGCCGACGATCATGTCGGCGATCTTGCGGGCGTTGTCGAGCACCTCGGTCTTGGTGTGCAGACGCGGCATTTTGTAATTGACGACAGCGACGCCGACCGTGTCGTTGCTGGAGGAAATGTCACCGTGGAGCATTGGGATCGCCTCTTGTTCTGGTTTGAGTTGGAAGTATCGAGCCTCAGTGGCTGATCATCCACGGGCGCGCGGTTGGAAAGCCCTTGGCGCCGCTCTTGGTCTTGGTCATGAGCCGGGCCGGCTTCTTCTTGCCGGTTGAACAGCAGCCACAGCCGGGACCGTGCGAAGCCTTGTATTCCGCTGATGTCTTCGGCGCATGGGCGCTGCGCTCGTTAGTGGCGATTGCCTTGCGCTTTTCTGATGGCATGCAGAAGAACGCCGGTGCGGTCAGGATCACGCGCGGCGATTCATTTTCGCAATTCGGACAGTCCTGCGGGTCGTCGCATTCGGCCATCGGCCGCATGTCCGTGAAAGGGCCGCAGTCGTTACAGAGGTATTCGTAGACCGGCATCTAGTTTCCTCGCGATGTTTCCTTGTAGCTCCGCGACGGATGCAGGGCGGCGTGACACGCGGCGCCGTCCCGCACCCTTCTCGCGCGGGAATCACTTGTCCGGCGAGATCGGCATCTGGATGTCGCCCTTGATGTGTTTGATCGGTCCGGCCGACGACGGCATGATGTCGAAGTCGAAAATCTCCGTCGGCAGCCACAGCGTGGCGCAGGCGTTGGGCACGTCGACCACGCCTGAGATGTGGCCCTGGCACGGCGCGGTGCCGAGAATCGAATAGGCCTGCGCGCCGGAATAGCCGAACTTCTTAAGATACTCGATCGCGTTCAAACACGCCTGGCGATAGGCGATGTGGACGTCAAGGTAATGCTGCTTGCCGGCCTCGTCGACTGAGATGCCCTCGAAGATCAGATAATCCTTGTAGTTCGGCGTGATCGGCGATGGCTTGAACACTGGATTCTTGATGCCGTATTTGGCGACGCCATCCTTGATGACATCGACCTTCAGATGCAGCCAGCCGGCCATTTCGATTGCGCCGCAGAAAGTGATCTCACCGTCGCCCTGGCTGAAGTGCAAATCGCCCATCGAGAGCCCCCCGCCCGGCACATAGACCGGGAAAAAGATCTTCGAGCCGCGCGACAGATCCTTGATGTCGCAATTGCCGCCATGCTCGCGTGGCGGCACGGTGCGGGCGCCTTCGGCACCGACTTTTGCCTTGGCATCGCCCTTGGCGCGGCCGGCATGCGCGGTCGCGGCGAACGGCGGATTGGCAAGGCCCGGCACGCGCGTCGGATTGGTCGCGATCAGCGCAGTCTCGCGCTCGTTCCAGGTCGCCAGCAATTTCGGATCGGGCAGACAACCGATCAGGCCGGGATGGATTAAGCCAGCGAAATTTACTCCAGGCACGTGGCGCGACGAGGTGTAGAGACCCTTGATGTCCCAGATCGATTTCTGCGCCAGCGGGAAATGATCGGTCAGGAAGCCGCCGCCGTTCTGTTTGGAGAAGAAGCCGTTAAAACCCCACAGGCTTTCCTTCAACGGACCGACATCGAGCAGGTCGACTACGAGCAAATCGCCGGGCTCGGCGCCCTTGACGCCAATCGGGCCGGACAGGAAGTGCACGATCGAGAGGTCGATATCGCGCACGTCATCGGCGGAATCGTTGTTCTTGATGAAACCGCCGGTCCAGTCATAGGTCTCGATGATGAAATCGTCGCCCGGATTGACCCACGCCACGATCGGAATATCGGGATGCCAGCGGTTGTGGATCATGTCGTTGTCGTAGGCCGATTTCGAAAGATCGACCTTGATCAGTGTCTCTGGCATCGATAGCTCCCCTTTTAAGACCGCATGGTTTGCGGGTTTACACGGACAGGAATTTCGAGACTTGCGCGGCATCGACGCTGTCGCGCGGCTCGTCGCGGACGATCTCGCCGTTCTCGATGACCAGCACGCGGTCGGCGATGTCGAGCGCAAAGCTCAACACCTGTTCGGAAACGACGATCGACAGGCCGCGCTCGTCGCGGATGCGCTTCAGGGTGCGCGCCATATCCTTGATGATCGACGGCTGGATACCCTCGGTCGGCTCGTCCAGCAGCAGCACTTTTGGCTTGGTGACGAGCGCGCGGGCGATCGCGAGTTGCTGCTGCTGTCCGCCGGAAAGATTGCCGCCGCGCCGGCCTTTCATCTCCAGCAGCACCGGGAACAATTCGTAGATGTCCTCGGGGACCTCCGAGCCGCCCGACACCACGAGGCCGGTCTCGATGTTCTCCTTCACCGTCATGGTGGAAAAGATCATGCGGCCCTGTGGCACGTAGGCGAGGCCCTTGGCGACACGCTCGTAGCTCGGCAGCGTGCTGAGCTCGGCGCCTGCCATGCTCACCGATCCGCTCTTGGTCGGCACGATGCCCATCAGCGACTTCATCAGCGTGGTCTTGCCCATGCCGTTGCGGCCCATGATCGCGACGATCTCGTTGCGCGCGACCGACACGTTGAGGCCATGCAGAACTTCGCTCTGACCATAAGCGACGTGAAGATCCGAAATAGCCAGCATGAGCGCTCCTTATTTGTTGCGCATGACCTTGTCCGGAAACCGGATGCCACTTTCCGGGATCATGCGCTAATGTCCGAGGTAAACTTCGATCACCTTGGGATCGTTCTTGACCTTCTCCATCGTGCCCTCCGACAGGATCTGGCCCTGGTGCAGCACCGTGACCTTGTGGGCGATGTCCTCGACGAATTTCATGTCGTGCTCGATCACCAGCACTGAGCGGTCCTTGATGATGCGGTTCAAGAGTTCGGCGGTCTTCGCGCGCTCGCTGACGCTCATGCCGGCGACGGGCTCGTCGAGCATCAGGAGTTCCGGATCCTGGATCAGCAGCATGCCGATCTCGAGCCATTGCTTCTGGCCATGGCTGAGCTGATCGGCATAAATGTCGAGACGATCCTTCAGGAAGATCATCTCGGCGACTTCCTCGATGCGCTGCTTGACGGCATCATCGCGCTGGAAAACGAGCGAGCCGAACGCAGTGCGGCCGCGCGGGTAGGAAATTTCCAGGTTCTCGAACACGGTCAGATCCTCGAACACCGACGGGGTCTGGAACTTGCGCCCGACGCCGGTCTGTACGATCTGGTTCTCCTTCAGCTTTGTCAGTTCCTTGCCGCGAAACTGGATCGAGCCTGAGGTCGCCTTGGTCTTTCCGCAGATCAGGTCGAGCACCGTGGTCTTGCCGGCGCCGTTGGGGCCGATGATGACGCGGATCTCGTTCTCCTCGACATAGAAGGAGAGATTGTTCACCGCCTTGAAGCCGTCGAACGACACTGTGAGCGCTTCGACCGCGAGCAGGAAGGGTTTAGGCTGGTGACCGATGAGCATGATCTATCTCCTCATTTCGCCAGTGTGGCATCGGCAACCGAGGTGAGCATGACGTCCTCCTCACTCTGCCGGCGCGCCGTCGGCGACCGAATTGCTGGTCCAGTCGCCGGACTTCTTCTTGATCGAGCTGACCAGGCGATCGATGCGCGACTGGACGTGATCCGCCCAGATGCCCGACAAGCCGTTCGGGAAGGCCAGCACGACCGCGATGAACAGCGCGCCGAGGCCGAACAACCAGAGCTGCGGGAAGGATTCCGAAAGGCCGGTCTTGGCAAAATTGACCAGCAGCGCACCCCACACCGCGCCGAAGATCGATGTCCGTCCGCCGACGGCGGTGTAGATCACCATTTCGATCGACGGCACGATGCCTACAAAGGACGGCGACATGAAACCGACATTGAGTGCAAACATCGCGCCCCCTATCGCGGCGAAGATCGCAGCCATGCAGAAGGCGAAAATCTTGAAATTGGCGACGCTGTAGCCCGAGAAGCGGACACGATCTTCCTGCTCGCGCATCGCAACCAGGATGCGGCCAAGCTTTGTCAGCCGGATGAACTGCGCGATGAGGATGCAGCCGAACAGCAGGAACACTTCAAAGAAGTATAAAACGACCTTGGCGTGGTCCGGTCTGATGTCCCATCCCTTCAGTGTACGCAGGTCGGTCATGCCGTTGATGCCGCCGGTATAACCCTGCTGCCCGACGATCAGAATGGTCAGGATGGCGGCGACGGCCTGGGTGATGATCGCGAAATAGGTGCCGCCGACGCGGCGCTTGAACATCGCCGTGCCGATGATCAGGGCAAAGAGACCTGGGACCAGAATGATGGCGAGAACCGTGAAGGTGAGACTGTGGAATGGCTGCCAGAACAGCGGCAGCGCGGTGATCTGATTCCAATCCATGAAATCCGGAATGCCGGGCGTGGACTGGATCTTGGTGTTCTCCACGCTCGATGCCTCCAGCTTGAGGAACATCGCCATGCAGTACCCGCCGAGGCCGAAGAACACGCCCTGCCCCAGGCTCAGGATGCCGCCATATCCCCAGCACAGCACGAGGCCGATCGCGACAAAGGCGTAAGTCAGATATTTCGCGACCAGGTTGAGACGGAACACATCTAGCGACAGCGGCAGGATCACGAACAGGACCAGACCCAGTGCAACGAAGCCGATAAGTTCGGAGCGATTGAAGAAGCGCGAGTTGATGATCATGACCGTGCTTTCTTGTTCTTACTTGCGAACCTTGAGGCTAAAGAGACCTTGCGGCCGCAGCATCAGGATTCCGACGACGGCGAGCAACGTGAGAACCTTGGCCATCGAGCCCGACATGAAGAATTCGAGCGTCGATTGCGTTTGCGAGATCGAGAACGCCGACGCGATGGTGCCGAGCAGGCTCGCGGCGCCGCCAAACACGACAACCAGGAACGTGTCGACAATGTAGAGCTGCCCGGAGGTCGGACCGGTCGAGCCGATCATGGTAAAAGCGCTTCCCGCTATCCCGGCGATCCCGCAACCAAGGCCGTAGGTGTAGCGATCGACTTTTTCGGTATTGATGCCGACGGCGCCGGCCATGATCCGGTTCTGCACGACCGCGCGGACCTGCCGGCCCCAGCGCGACTTGTAAATGACGTACGCTACCGCGCACGTGATCGAAACGGTGAGACCCATCACGAAGATGCCGTTGATCGGCACCTCGATGCTGTCGGTCACCTTGAGCGAACCCAGCATCCACTGCGGCAGCTCGACGCCGACCTCGCGCGCCCCGAAGACGGAGCGATAGGCCTGCTGCAGTATGAGGCTGAGGCCCCATGTGGCGAGCAGCGTGTCGAGCGGGCGCTTGTAGAGATGACGGATCAGTCCCCACTCCACCAGCATACCGAGCGCGCCGGAGGCGAGGAAAGCCAGCATCATCGCGAGAAAGAAGTAGCCGCTGAAAAGACCTGGCAAATAGCTCTGGAACAGATTCGACGTCATCCAGGTGACGTAGGCTCCCAAGATCATGAACTCGCCATGCGCCATGTTGATGACGCCCATCTGGCCGAAGATGATCGCAAGGCCGAGCGCCATCAGCACGTAGACGGAGAACAGGATCAGGCCCGCAAAACCCTGCATGACGAAGATGGAGCCAAGATCGCCAATCGAATAGTCGCCAAACATCTGACTTCTCCGCCGGAGGAAGGTCCCGCGTCGCGAGAGAATTCGCGACGCGGGGTCGTGAAGCGCGGATTGACGGTCCACGCCAGGGAGCGGTTGGAAAATTACGGGAAGGCTTCCCGCGCTTATTGGTAGCCTTTCGGGAACGGATCTGGCTCGATCAGATCGGCAGTCTCGAAGATCAGCTCGAATTGACCATCGAGCTTGGCGCGCCCGACGCGGGTCTTCGACCAGAGGTGATGGTTTTCATGGATGCGCACGTAGCCTTCAGGCGCCTCCTTGAATTCCACGCCGGGCGAAGCGGCCGCGATCTTATCGACGTCGAAGCTACCGGCCTTCTCGCAGGTCAGCTTCCACAGCCACGGGCCGAGATAGCCGGCTTGCGTCACATCGCCGATAACGGTCTTCTCGCCCCACATCTTCTTGAAGGCGGGAACGAACGTCTTGTTGTTGGCATTGTCGAGCGACTGGAAGTACTTCATGCAGGCATAGGCGCCCGCGATGTTCTCGCCGCCGATGCCGTCGATTTCATCTTCGGTCACCGAAATCGTCAGCAGCGCCTGCTTCGACAGGTCGACGCCGGCCGCCTTGAGCTGCTTATAGAAGGCGACGTTCGAGCCGCCGACCACGTCGGTGAAGATGACGTCGGGCTTCGTCAGCTTGATCTTGTTGATCACCGAATTGAACTGGGTGCTGCCGAGCGCGTAGTATTCCTCGCCGACGACCTTGCCCTTCAGTATGTTCTCGACGTGCTTGCGCGCGATCTTGTTCGAGGTGCGCGGCCAGATGTAGTCCGAGCCGATGAAGAAGAACGATTTGGCGCCCTTCTCCTTGGCGATCCAGTTCAGGCCCGCGAGGATCTGCTGGGTCGCTTCCTGGCCGGTGTAAATGACGTTCTTGGACTGCTCGAGACCTTCATAGAAGGTCGGATAGTACAGCATGCCGTTGTACTGCTCGACGACCGGCAGCACCGCCTTGCGCGATGCCGAGGTCCAGCAGCCCATGATCGCTGCGACCTTGTCGTTGACGAGAAGCTTCTTGGCCTTTTCCGCAAACGTCGGCCAGTCGCTGGCGCCGTCTTCCTGGATGAACTTGATCTTGCGCCCGAGCACGCCGCCGGCGGCGTTGATCTGTTCGATCGCGAGCTTTTCGGCCTGGATCGAGCCCGTCTCCGATATGGCCATCGTGCCGGTGGCCGAGTGCAGGATGCCGACGGTGACCTCCGTATCGGTGACCGCGAGCCCCGTGGTGTTGACGGTGGCGGTTGCGGGACCTGCCCCGAATGAGGGCCGGGGAAGGATCGAAACGAGCGGCAGGGCCGCCGCGCCCATCAGCAGTTTGCGGCGAAGCGGAGACTGCAAGCCCTTGTTTGGTTCGTCTGACATGAGCACCCCATTTTTTGTTCGAGAACGCTTATTGGTCAGGCGAGGATTGCCTAGAATTGTGCACTGCACAGATACGTGGGATTGCGTATATTGCACCGCAAAATAGCGACGTAGGTTTTGGTACGGAGTTTGCTGGGCCAAGCGGGTCGGTCGAACTGGGCAGGAGCAGCGGGTGGCAGGGCGGCAGCGGATAGACCGCGTCAGGCGCCAATATAACCAATGGGTCGCCAACCAGACGCTGGAGGACTACGCGCTCCGCTTCACCGCCAAGAGCGCGAGGCGGTGGTCTGCCGCCCGCGTCGCCAATACCGCGCTCGGCGCGATCTCTTTTCTGGCGCTGGAGGCGATCGGCGGCACCATTACGCTCAATTACGGCGCGGCCAACGCCACATCAGCCATTCTTGTCGTCAGCGTCATCATCTTCCTCTGCGGCCTGCCGATCGCCTATCATGCCGCAAAATGCGGCATCGATATTGATCTGCTGACCCGCGGCGCCGGCTTCGGCTATATCGGCTCCACCATCACCTCGCTGATCTACGCCTCCTTCACCTTCATTTTCTTCGCGATCGAGGCAGTTATCATGGCCGCGGCGCTCGAGATGTGCTTCGGCATCCCGCGCCCGATCGGCTATCTCATCAGCGCCGTCGTCATCATTCCGTTGGTGACCTACGGCATTACCCTGATCAGCCGCTTTCAATTGTGGACGCAGCCGATCTGGATCGTGCTTCACATCCTGCCCTTCGTGGCGATCGCCTACGCCAACCCGCAGTCGTTCACGGAGTGGCGCAAATTCGCAGGCGAGCATGGCGACGCCGGCGGCCATCTCGATCTGCTGCTGTTCGGCACCGCCGCGTCGGTGGTGTTTTCGCTGGTTGCACAGATCGGTGAGCAGGTCGACTTCCTGCGGTTTCTGCCGCGCGATCGCCGCACCTCGCGAACGTCATGGTGGATCGCGCTGCTCAGCGCTGGCCCCGGCTGGATCATTTTCGGTGCGCTCAAGCTGCTCCTGGGCTCGTTTCTCGCCTACTTCGCGCTGAGCCATGGCGTCTCCAGCGAGCACGCTGCCGAGCCGGCGCACATGTATCTCGAGGCCTTCCGCTACGTGCTGTCGCAGCCGGACATGGCGCTGGCGCTGACCGGCACCTTCGTCATTCTCTCGCAGATCAAGATCAATGTCACCAACGCCTATGCCGGCTCGATCGCCTGGTCGAACTTCTTCTCGCGACTGACCCACAGCCATCCCGGCCGTGTGGTGTGGCTCGTCTTCAACGTTCTGGTGGCGCTGCTGTTGATGGAAATCGGCGTCTACAAGGCGCTCGAGCAGACATTGGCGCTTTATTCCAACGTGGCGATTGCCTGGGTCGGCGCGCTGGTTGCCGATCTCGTCGTCAACAAGCCGCTCGGCTTGCGCCCGCAGCACATCGAGTTCAAGCGCGCGCATCTCTGCGATATCAACCCGGTCGGCGTCGGCGCGATGACGATCGCGACCATCGTGTCGATTTCTGCCTTTTACGGCCTGTTCGGCCCGACGGCGAAAGCGCTCTCCGCCTTCGTGGCGCTCGCGGTTGCCTTCGTCACCGCGCCCCTGATCGCCTGGGCGACCGACGGCAAGTATTACATCGCGCGCAAGCCGAAGCGGAGCTGGCAGAACCTCGAATCGATCCAGTGCTGCATCTGCGAGCACTCGTTCGAGCCGGAGGACATGGCCTCCTGCCCGGCCTATGCCGGCCCGATCTGTTCGCTGTGCTGCTCACTCGATGCGCGCTGCCACGATCTCTGCAAGCCGCATGCGCGCGCCGGCGCTCAGGTCTCGAACATGCTCGGGAAACTGTTGCCGGAGGCTATCTACGCGCGGATCAATTCGCAGTTCGGGCACTATCTCGGCGTGTTCGCGGTCTCCGCGGGGCTGGTCGGGCTGACGCTGGGGCTGATCTACCTGCAGACCTCGGCGGCAATGCCCATCGAAAATTCTGCGCTGTCGGACGTGCTGTGGAAGGTGTTCTTCGCGCTCACCATCATCATCGGCGTGGTGGCATGGTTGTTCGTGCTGGCGCAACAGAGTCGCCGCGCGGCGGAAGCGGAGACGCGACGGCAGACCGCGCTCCTGATCCACGAGATCGACGCGCATAAGCGCACCGATGCCGAACTGCAGCGCGCCAAGGAAGTCGCGGAATCGGCAAACCTTGCCAAGAGCCGTTACGTGGTGGGATTGAGCCATGAACTGCGCTCGCCGCTGAATGCCATCTCAGGCTATGCGCAGTTGCTGGAGCAGGATTCCAACCTCCCCGCAAAGCCCCGCGACCAGGTGCGCGTGGTCCGGCGCAGCGCCGACCATTTGTCGGGACTGATCGACGGCATCCTCGATATCTCCAAAATCGAAGCAGGCCGGCTTTATCTGTCGCGCGACGAGGTCCGCCTGAGCGAATTTCTCGATCAGCTCGTCGGCATGTTTCGTGTTCAGGCCGCCGCCAAGGGCATCGACTTCATCTTCAAGCGGCCCTCGGTGCTGCCGCTCGTCGTCTATGCCGATGAGAAGCGGCTGCGGCAGGTTCTGATCAACCTGCTCTCAAATGCACTGAAGTTCACGCAGACCGGAAACGTCCAGTTCGTCGTGCATTACCGCAGTCCCGTTGCGGAGTTCGAGGTGATCGATACCGGACCCGGCATCCAGCCGGACGACCTCGAACGTATCTTCGCACCGTTTGAGCGCGGCGCGCTCGGCGTCTCGCAGCCGCAGACCGGCACCGGGCTTGGGCTGACCATCAGCCGGCTCCTGGCCGGCGTAATGGGCGGCGACATCAAGGTGACCAGCCAAGTCGGCAACGGCAGCACGTTTCGCGTGAAAATCCTGCTGTCGGAAGTGACCAATCCGACGCGGATCGCGCCGGTGGAGGCGCCGATCTTCGGCTATCACGGCCCCCGCAAGACGATCCTGATCACCGACGATGATCCGACCCACCGCGATCTCCTGCGCGAGGTGCTGACGCCGCTCGGATTCATTTTGCTCAGCGCGCCCGATGGACCCGGCTGTCTCGCGCTGGCGCAGCATTGCCGGCCGGATTTGTTTCTGCTCGACATCTCGATGGCCGGGATGGATGGCTGGACGGTGGCGGAAACGCTGCGCGCAAGCGGCCATCACCAGGCGCGTATCCTGATGGTGTCGGCGAGCGCGCTTGAAGCGCATGGCGCGCCGCTGGCGCAACCGTTCCACGACGGCTATCTGATGAAGCCGATCGATATCCCCAAGCTGCTCGAAACGATCCGGCAATTGCTCAAGCTCGAATGGCGGTATGAGGCAGGCGATGTCCCTGCCCCGCATTGGAGGCCGGAGACCGGCTCGCGGCCGCCAGTGAAACATGTCGAGGAACTGATCGGGCTCGGGCAACTGGGCTACGTCCGCGCGATCCAGGTCAAGCTCGACGAGATCGGAGATGACTACCCCGAACATGCCGACTTCGTGTCGCAAATGCGCGCCTTGATCGACCGCTTCGATCTCGACCAGTACATGGCGACCCTGAAAGCCCTGCACAGCTATGATCATTGAACCAAAAAAGCGCGACGTCGCCCTCGTCGTCGACGACTCGCCTGAGACGCTGCGGCTATTGACCGATGCGCTCGACGGCGCGGGCATGACCGTCATGGTCGCGCTCGACGGTGCGTCTGCGATGCGGATCGTCGACCAGATCACGCCTGACATCGTGCTGCTCGACGCTGTGATGCCCGGCATGGATGGGTTCGAGACCTGCAGGCGGCTGAAGCGCGACGCGGGGCTCGAGCATGTTCCGATCATCTTCATGACGGGGTTGGCCGAAACCGAACACATCGTACGCGGGCTGGAGGCCGGCGGCGTCGACTACGTGACAAAACCGATCGCGGTCGAGGAGATGTTGGCGCGCATCCGCGTTCATCTCGCCAATGCCCGCCTGACCCAGAGCGCGCGCGCCGCGCTCGACGTCTCCGGCCGCTATCTGCTCGCCGTGAATGCCGCGGGCAAGATCATGTGGGCGACACCGCAGGCGCAGAAGCTGCTCTCCGACTCGCTCGCCGCCGACGGTGACGATAACGTTGTGCTGCCCGAGCCGATTCCGCAATGGCTCGATGAGGCGCGCAAGGGTAAAGCCGCGGCAAAGGCCGCGGCCATGCCGACGCGTCACGGCAACGAGCAGCTTCGCCTGCAGTATATGGGGAAGCTCGGCGCGAACGAATTCCTGCTGCGGCTGGCGAAAGATTCCGGCGCGGAAGCGCCAGTGGAGTTCTCCAGCGAGTTGGGGCTGACGACGCGCGAGGGCGAAGTGCTGTCATGGCTGTCCAAAGGCAAGACCAACCGCGATATCGCGCAGATTTTGGGACTCTCCCCCCGCACCGTCGACAAGCACCTCGAGCAGATCTATTCCAAGCTCGGCGTCGAGAACCGCACCGCCGCGGCGGCGATCGCGGTGAATGCGAAAAACAGGAGGGGGTGAAGGGCTGGCTGCCGCTCCCTCTCCCCGTTCTTCATCGCGAGAGGGAGGAGCGATCTCGCCCCACGGTCATTGCGAGCACAGCAAGCAATCCATCGCTCCACAAGCGGAGACATGGATTGCTTCGTCGCTTCCCTCCTCGCAATAACGCGGAGAAATCAATGCGTCGCCGCTAGCTTCCGCTGTTCGGAACCATCCGCACGAGTCTGCGCGATCAGCCGCTTCAATTCCGGAATGCAGGAGCCGCAATTGGTGCCGGCTTTCAGCTTCATCCCGATATCGGCCGCCGAACGCGCACCCGCTGCGATGGTGTCGCAAATCGTGTTGCGGCCGACGCCGAAGCAGGCGCAGACGATCGGGCCGGCGTTGGCGAGGCCGTCGACCGATTTGCCCGACAGCAGCATGCGGCGCTGGTCGTGGCCCAGCGTATCTGCGGCAAACAGGTCCTTGACCACGTTCCAGTCGCCGGCGTCGCGCGCCGGGCCGATGAACAGGCAGGTGTCGATACGGTTGCCGTCAAAGGATGCGGCGCGATAGACGCCGCCGCCAAAGTCCTTGTATTCGGCGAGATCGTCGCGCGCGATGGATTTCAGCCAGGATTGCCAGCCTGCGACGTCGGCATTGTCGGCGAACAGGTAGCCATGGCCGCCTTTGACGGCGACGCGCGCTGCCCAGGCATGCGCGGGCAGTTCGAGTGGCTTGCGCGACAACGCAAAGCCGCGGAAGACGTATTCGTAAGGCACGAGTGAGGCCGGCGTCGCCTTGTTCTCGGGCTGGCCCGAGAACGGATCGGTGACGGGCGCTACCAGCGAGCCGACGCGTGCGCCGGTCGCGTTGGCCTCGCTCCAGTGGATCGGCGCGAACAGCATGCCGCGCTGCTGGCGTTCGCTGACGATGACGCGGAGCGTGCATTGCCCGTAGTCGGTGGTGACGCGTGCGAAGTCGCCGTCGGTGACGCCGTATTTTGCGGCATCATCCGGATGGACTTGGACGAATGGCTCCGGTAGATGCTGGCCGAGCCGCGGGCTCATCCCCGTGCGGGTCATGGTGTGCCACTGGTCGCGGATGCGCCCGGTGTTGAGCCGCAAGGGCCGCGCCGCGCTGGTCTCGGTCCGCAGCGCCGGAATCTCCGGCGCGATGAAACGGGCTCTGAAATCGTTGGCAAAGAACCCGCCTTCGGCGAAGAAGCGCGCTTGCGGCTCGGTCCCCTGCCGAACCGGCCATTGCACCGGCGTCATTGCATCGAAATCACTGTCCGACAGCGACTGCAGCGCACCGATATCGAAGTCGCGCGCGCCCACGTTCTCGAAGGCCGAGAGCGCGGCGTGCTCGCGAAAAATATCCGCCGCCGAGGCGAAGCTGAAGGCCGCGCCGAAGCCAAGGCGCCTGGCGGCTTCGCCCATGATCCACCAATCGGGCTTGGCCTCTCCCGGCGAGGGAAGAAATGCGCGCTGCCGCGAGATGCGCCGTTCCGAGTTGGTCACCGTGCCGGATTTCTCGCCCCAGGCCTGCGCCGGCAGCAGCACATGCGCGCCCGCGTCCACCGTGTCGTTCGAGATCACGTTCTCGGAAATCACGAACAGCTCGAGCTTTTTCAGGGCTTCGCGAACACCGTCCGCGTTCGGCAGCGACACCGCCGGATTGGTGCCCATGACCCACAACGCCTTGATCTCGCCGCGCGCGATGGCCTCGAACATTTGCACCGCCTTCAGGCCCTCATGGGTGGCGATGCGCGGCGCCTTCCAGAATCGCCGCACGCAATCGATATCCGGCGGCGTGAATCCCATATGGGCGGCGAGCTGGTTGGCGAGCCCGCCGACCTCGCGGCCGCCCATCGCGTTGGGCTGCCCGGTCAGGGAGAACGGCGACGCGCCCGGCAGGCCGATCCGCCCGGTCGCGAGGTGGCAATTAAGGATGGCGTTGACCTTGTCGGTGCCCTGCGCCGACTGGTTGACGCCCTGCGAATAGAGGGTGACCACCCGCGGCGTGTTGGCAAACACCTGGAAGAACGTCGCAACGTCCTCCTCAGGCAAGCCGGTCGCGAGCGCCGTAGCCCCGATGCTTCCGGCGATGCTGCGCGCGCGGGCAATAGCATCGTCGAAGCCGGTGGTGTGGAGTTCGATGTAGTCGCGGTCGAGTACGCGGTTGTCCGCGAGGTAAACCAGCAACCCGCTGAACAGCGCCGTATCCGTGCCCGGCTTCAATCCTAGGAACAGATCGTCGTCGCCCACGGTGTCGGTCCGGCGCGGGTCGATCACGACGATGCGCGCACCGCGCTTCTGCTTGTTGGCGAGCATGCGCTGGTACAGCACCGGATGGCACCAGGCCGCGTTGGAGCCGACCAGCACCAAGAGGTCGGCCTCGTCGAGGTCCTCGTAACACCCCGGCACGGTGTCGGCGCCAAAAGCGCGGCGGTGGCCGGCGACGGACGAGGCCATGCACAGCCGCGAATTGGTGTCGACATTGGGGCTGCCGACAAAGCCCTTCATCAGCTTGTTGGCGACGTAATAGTCCTCCGTCAGCAACTGGCCGGAAAGATAGAACGCGACCGCGCCCGGACCGTCGCGCGCGATGATATGCTGAAGCCTGTGCGCGACATGGTCGAGCGCGTCGCTCCAGGCGACCCGCTCCATGGTTCCTTTGCCGCAGCGGATCATCGGATAGAGCAGCCGGTTCGTCAGCCCGAGCGTCTCGCCAAGCGCCGAGCCCTTCGAGCACAGCCGGCCGAAATTGGCGGGATGATCAGGGTCGCCCGAGATCGCCGCCCCGCCCCGCCCGTCCGGTGTCGCCAGAATGCCGCAGCCGACGCCGCAATAGGCGCAGGTGGTTTTGACAACGCGGAGATCGGGATCGACAACCGTCATGCAAGCAATCCGATCATGCAGCCTCGGAACGGATCGCGAGCGAGCGACCGAACATAATGTCGGCGCGAATTCGGGCCGTCGGCTGACGCGTGCGGATCAATTCGTGATACCAGAGCGCGTCGGCGACATCGCCTATCAGCACCGCGCCCGTTAACCGCCCATCCACGATCACGAGCTTCTTGTAAGTGCCGTGGTTGATGTCGGAGAGCACGATGGCCTCGCTGCCGTCGCCGCCCATAAAATCGCCGGCGGAGAACACGCTGACGCCGGAAACTTTCAGATTGGTCGCAACGATGCTTCCACTGTACGACGCTTCACGCCCGGCGAGATGCCGCGCCAGCACCCGCGCCTGTTCATAGGCCGGCTCAACCAGGCCGTAGCAGACGCCCCGATGCTCGGCGCACTCGCCGATGGCGAATATACAGGAGGCGTCGGTCTGCAGATGGTCGTCGACCACAATGCCGCGGTTGACAGGGATACCGGCTTCCCTGGCGAGCGCGATGTTCGGGCGAATGCCTGCGGCAAAGATCACAGCGTCGGCCTCAAGCCGGCGTCCGTCCGCCAGTTCGACGGCTTCAACCCGCGTCTCGCCATGAATGCTCGCCGTGTTGGCGTTTAGCAGGATCTCGATGCCCTTGCTCTCGACGAGGGATTTTAATAGCGCCGCCGCAGGCGCGTCGAGCTGTCGCTCCATCAGACGGTCCATCAGATGCACCAGCGTCACCGGTGCGCCGGCCTTGGCGAGGCCATAAGCCGCCTCGAGACCCAGCAATCCACCGCCTATCACGACGGCACGCTTCTTCTGCGCGGCCAGCGTCAGCAGCAAGTCGACGTCGCGGCTATCGCGAAACGTGTGCACGCCGGCGAGATCGGCGCCGGGTACATTCAGCCGCAGCGGCGACGACCCGGTGGTCAGCACCAGTTTCGAAAACGGAATGCTCTCGTCGTTCTCGATCTTGAGTTCGCGGCGACCGACATCAATCTCGGTCGCCACGCAGCCATATTTCAGGGTGACGCCGCGGTCGCGCCACCAGGCCGCCGGTCGCAGCTCGATGTCCTGCGACGTTGTCTCGCCGGCCAGCACCGATGACAACAGCACGCGATTATAAGCAAGCCGCGGTTCGTCGCCGATCACGGCGATGGCGTAGCGGCCTAACGCCACCTTGGCGAGTTCATCGACCAGACGGGCGGCAGCCATGCCGTTGCCAACGATGACGAGCGGTTCGCTCATGGCACGTCCTCACCTACCCGCTTTCGTATGAACCTACGCCGCCTCGACGAAGCGATGCCGCTCGTAGAGGAATTCGAGCACGCGCTGCCGGCACTTGAGGTAGCCAGGGTTGGTCGCGAGCTCGAGCCGCTTGCGCGGACGCGCCAGCGGCACTTCCAGCACTTCGCCGATCCGCGCGCTCGGGCCGTTGGTCATCATCACGATGCGGTCCGACAGCAGCACGGCCTCGTCGACGTCGTGCGTGATCATCAGGATGGTGTTGCCGAGCTTTTGGTGCAGCGCCATCACCGAGTCCTGCAGATGTGCACGCGTCAGCGCGTCAAGCGCCCCGAACGGCTCGTCGAGCAAAAGCACCTTCGGCTCCATCGCCAGCGCCCGGGCAATGCCGACGCGCTGCTTCATGCCACCTGAAATTTCCGACGGGCGCTTGTCCCTGGCATGCGCCATCTGCACCAGGTTGAGATTGTGCATCACCCAGGCGTCGCGCTCGGCGCGGGTCTTGGTCGACGAAAACACCTTGTCGACGCCGAGCTTGACGTTTTCATACACCGTCAGCCACGGCAGCAGGCTGTGGTTCTGGAACACCACCGCGCGATCCGGTCCCGGCGAATTGACCTCGCGGTTCTCCAAGAGCACGCCACCATTTGTGGCGCTGGTGAGGCCGGCCACGATGTTGAGCAGCGTGGACTTGCCACAGCCGGAATGGCCGATGATCGAGACATATTCGCCCTTAGCGATGGTCAGGCTGATGTCTTTCAGCACTTCCGTCGTGGCGTTGCCACGGGTGAACGTCTTGTCGATATGGTCGAGCTTCAGATAGGCCTGCATGACTTGATCCTTCAGTTCAGCGCGGTGCCGCGGGTCACGACCTTCGCCAGTCCCGCGATCAGACGGTCGAGCACGAAGCCGATGATGCCGACATAGAACAGCGCCAGGATGATTTCGCTGATGTGCGAGGAATTCCAGGCGTCCCAGATGAAGAAGCCGATGCCGACACCGCCGATCAGCATTTCCGCTGCCACAATCGCCAGCCACGACAGGCCGATGCCGATGCGCAGGCCTGTGAAGATGTAGGGCGCCGCTGCCGGGATCATGATCTTGGAGAAGAACTCCAACGGATTGAGCTGCACGACGGCTGCGACGTTTCGGTAATCCTGCGGGATGTTGCGGATGCCGACCGCGGTGTTGATGATGATCGGCCAGACCGAGGTGATGAAGATGACGAAGATCGCCGACGGCTGTCCATCACGGAACGCGGCGAGCGACAGCGGCAGCCAGGCCAGCGGCGGGATAGTTCGCAGCACCTGGAACAGCGGATCGAGCCCGCGCATTGCCCATACCGACTGGCCGACCAGCGTGCCGAGCGCGATGCCGACGATGGCGGCAATCGAATAGCCATACGCCACCCGCTGCAGCGAGGCGGACAGATGCCAGAACAGGCCCTTGTCGATGCCGCCATTATCGAAGAACGGATCGAAGATCAGCTCCTTGGTGTCCTTGAAGACGCGTGACGGCGGCGGCAGGGTCGAGCCGGTGCGACGGCAAACCAATTCCCAGAACAACATCAGGAGCGCCAGCACGATCAGCGGCGGCACGACGCGCGCCGCGATCTCCTTGCCCATCTTGACGTATTTTTCGGCACGTGGCGCCGGCTTCGGCGTCATCGTCACCACCGGCGCCGCAGAGGTCGGCGAAGCGGTCGGAATGGCCATGGCAGTGGCTTCAGCTTTGATCGCAGGCATCGTCATTGAAAATGCATCTCCGTGTTCAATGAGCGGGCCGCCCGCAACCGCGCGCGGCCCGGGCTTGATCAGACTTCAACGCGCTTAATCGAAAGGGACTTCAGGTACGCAGCTGGGTTTTCCGGATCGAACACCTTGCCGTCGAAGAAGGTCTCCTTGCCGCGCGAGGTCGAGGTCGGAATCTCGGCAGCGGGGACGCCCAGCGTCTTGGCGGCTTCTTTCCAGAGATCCTCACGATTGACCTTGGCGACCAGCGCCTTGCTGTCGAAGCCCGCTTCGTATTTGCCCCAGCGGATGTCCTCCGTCATGAACCAAAGATCGTGGCTCTGGAACGGATAGGAGGCGAAGTCGCGCCAGTACTTCATGATGTGCGGCGAGTTCTCGACGATTTTGCCGGGGATGCCGTAGTCGAACTTGCCCGCCGAACGATCATAGACGTCGTCGACCGGA
This sequence comes from Bradyrhizobium sp. sGM-13, assembly GCF_018398875.1. Classification (GTDB taxonomy): domain Bacteria; phylum Pseudomonadota; class Alphaproteobacteria; order Rhizobiales; family Xanthobacteraceae; genus Bradyrhizobium. Next base: position 316,462 of record NZ_JAGWDK010000001.1, read on the forward strand.
CAGTTCATCCACTGCCGCTTGCCCATGATGGTGGCGAGCTCTTTCTTGTTCTCGGCCTTGTCGGCCCATTGCTGCGCCTCCATAACAGCCATCAGGATCGCCTTGGCGGCCTTCGGATATTTGTCGACCCAGGCTGCGCGCATGCCGAGCGACTTCTCCGGATGCTTGTTCCAGAGTTCGCCGGTATTGACCGCGGTGTAGCCGATGCCCTGGTTGATGAGCTGCAGATTCCAGGGTTCGCCGACGCAGAAGGCATCCATCGTGCCCACTTTCATGTTGGCAACCATCTGCGGCGGCGGCACCACGATGGTCTCGACGTCCTTGTCGGGATCGATGCCGCCGGCGGCGAGCCAGTAACGGATCCACAGATCGTGCGTGCCGCCCGGGAAGGTCATCGCAACCTTGGCCGCCTTGCCGGCGGCCTTCTTCTGCTCGAACACGGCCTTGAGCGGCGAAGAGTCAGTCCCGATCTTGAGGTTGGCATATTCCTTGGCAATCGAGATGCACTGCGCATCAAGATTGAGCCGCGCCAGGATGTACATCGGGGTCGGCACGTTGTTCTGCGTCACCTTGCCGGCCGAGATCAGATAGGGCATCGGCGTCAGGATATGCGCGCCATCGATGCCGTTGCCTTCCGAGCCGAGCACGAGGTTGTCGCGGGTGGTGCCCCACGATGCCTGCTTGGCGACCTCGACGTCGGGCATGCCGTGCTTGGCGAAGAATCCCTTGTCCTTGGCGACGAATAGCGGCCCGGCGTCGCTGAGCGCAATGAACCCTAGCGTCGCCTTGGTCACCTCCGGACCCGCGCCTTGCGCAAACGCGCCGGCCGGGAAATTCAGCTTGGCCGCGGCGAGTAATGCTGCCGTGCCGCCGGTGGCCTTGAGGAGCTGGCGGCGGCTGAAACCGCGTGAGGTCGGATGGGTAGGCTTCGTCATGGGCGTCGTTGTCCTTTGCGTCGGTGCGTTGAACGGGGCCGTCCGATTGGTGTCACCGCGCCAGGCGCAGAAAGGCGCGTTCCAGGGAGGCCCCGGAATGGCGGCTCACAATTCGGATGAGTGGTCTCGAGGGACGGCTTCAATGGCGTCGACACAAGCTATTCAAGCTTCGTGCCAAGCCTTCCGCAGTGCAAAAGATACAATTATTTCAACACACTATTCATTCGTCGTCGCAAAAATCGGCAGCCAGCGACAAACCGGTTCCGCATCCAAAATTTGCGATTCGCCCAATCCTTGTGCGGCGCACAAGAATTGAGCAGGCACAAAAACAGACGGCTTACGCAACCTCCGCGGTCTTCGCCATCATCGGTTTCGGCGCGCTCCCCTCGCCTGGCTTCATGCGGAATTCGTAGCTCATCAGGTGCCACGGCTCGCCCGCGGGCTTGCCGTCCGGCATCGTCGGATCGGTACGCTTTTCGATTCTGGCGACCAGCTCGTCCTTGACCCCGAACACCACGTCGGAATCGAGGTATTTGTCGCCGTCGATGAAGACGTGGGTGATCAGCGGCTGATAGCCGGGCGCATCGACCAGGAAATGCACGTGCGCCGGCCGCATCGGATGACGGCCGGTCTGCACGATCATCTCGCCCACCGGGCCGTCGGTCGGAATCGGGTAGCTGCACGGCAGTATGGTGCGGAAGAAGAACCTTCCATCGGCATCGCTAATGAAACGCGCCCGTGACGACGGCCCTTCCGTCGCATAAGCCGGCTTCTGGGAGTCATAGAAGCCGTCATCGTCAGCATGCCAGATGTCCACCGGCACGCCGGCCAGCGGCTTGCCCTCGAGGTCGGTGACGCGGCTCTGCACGAACATCCGCTCGCCGGGCAGCGTCGCCGAGATATCGGTGCCATGCGGCGTCACCTTGTGCTCGCCGACATAGAACGGGCCGAGCACCGTGGTCTCGGTGGCGCCCTCGCGCTCCCGGTGGTTCACGGCATCGACCAGCATCGACACGCCGAGCACGTCGGACAGCAGAATGAACTCTTGCCGGATCGGGGTGCACTTCTGGCCCGTGCGCGTTAGAAAATCGATCGCATATTCCCATTCCTCGAAGGTGAGATCGGTCTTGCGGACATAGTCGTGGAGGGACTTCACCAGTTCCTGCAGCAGGAATTTGGCGCGCGCATCAGGCGTATTGTCGAAGCTGCGGATGACGGCGGCGGTCAGTTCGGTCTCGCTGAATTGGCGCATTTTTAGTGTCCTGCGGGATATGCGATGGCTGGAGTCAACCTATACCACCCTTCCCGCCCGCATAAGCACGGCCCGTTGGAACAGGGGACACTTTTCGGCTATCAAGACCGCAGTCGCCAGCCGGAGATGCCGATGTTAGCCCCCGCCTCGCCCGAATCCGCCGGAATGTCCAAGTCGGCCCTCGATCGCCTCGAAAATCATCTGAAGCAGCGCTACATCGATGCTGGCCGCTTCCCGGGGACGCAGCTCCTGATCTATCGCCGCGGCAAGATCGTCCATTCGTCCGTGCAGGGCTTTGCCGATCTCGAGCGCAAGGTGCCGGTCAAGGACGACACCATCTTCCGCATCTATTCGATGACCAAGCCGCTCACCTCCGTCGCCTTCATGATGCTGGTCGAGGAAGGCCGCGTCGCGCTCGACGAGCCCGTGCACAAATACATTCCGGCATGGAAGAACCTCGGCGTGTTCGTGGCCGGCACGCACCCGGCCTTCCTGACCCGACCGCCGTCGCGGCCGATGCTGATCGTGGATCTATTGCGGCACACCTCCGGCCTGACATACGGCTTCCAACAACGCAGCAACGTCGATGCGGCCTATCGCGAGAACAAGATCGGCGAAGTCATCAAGGCCGGCACGCTGCAAGGCATGATCGACGACCTCGCAAAAATTCCGCTGGAATTTTCGCCGGGCGAGGCCTGGAATTACTCCGTCGCCACCGACGTGATCGGCTATCTCATTGGTTTGATCAGCGGCAAGCCGTTCGAGCAGTTTCTGAAGGAGCGCATCCTCGATCCGCTCGGGATGAAGGACACAGACTTCTTCGTGCCCAAGGACAAGGCGCATCGGTTCGCGGCGTGTTATTCGGCCGACCCGCAGGGCGGCTTCAATCCGCTCGCCGCAGAGCGCAAGGGCACGCTGACGCTGCAGGACGACCCGGCGACGAGTTCATTCCTGTCGCCGCCCTCCTTCATCTCCGGCGGCGGCGGCTTGTGCTCGACCACGGCCGACTACCTCACCTTCTGCCGGGCGCTGCTCAATGGCGGCGAGCTCGGCGGTATCAGATTGTTAGGTCCGAAGACGCTGAAGCTGATGACGTCGAACCATCTGCCCGGCGGGGTCGACTTGCCGGCGATGTCGCGCTCGCTGTTCTCGGAAGCGGCCTATAACGGCATCGGCTTCGGACTCGGCTTCGCCGTCACCATGAACCCGGCACAGACGCTGATTGCGGGCAGTCCCGGCGAGTTCAACTGGGGCGGCGCGGCGACGACGTCGTTCTTCATCGACCCGGCGGAAGAACTGATCACGATCTTCATGACTCAGGTGCTGCCGTCGAGCGCCTATCCCTTGCGGCGCGAGCTGCGCACCATGGTCTATGCCGCGATCACAGACAGTAACCTCTGAGGTCGGCAATCTCTGAGGTTGGCGGCCGGGCCACACGGCGGAACCCGGCCGCTTCTCCAGTCGGCTGAATATCTTACCTTATCCTCTTATTATTCTTGGCGAAATTCGGCGGCTTCTCCTATGCTTGCCCCCGATTGGGCGCCGATCCGGGGCTTGCGTTGAAACTTTCACTGCCAGTGCGTCTTGTCCTTCTGGTCGCGGGAACCACGCTGCCGTTGATTGTTTTCGCGGCCGGCATCGTTTTCAACCATTACAAGCAGGACCGACAGAACGCGACGCAACGGGTCCTTGAAACGGTTCGCAGCATTCGCCTCGTGCTCGACTCGGAGATGCAGCGGATCACCGGCGCACTCCAGGTGTTGTCACTGACAAACGCAGTGCGCGACGGGGATTTCGAGGGTTTCCGTCGCATCTGCCAAGGTTTTCTTGACCAGTATGGCGAAGGCGGCGTCGTGCTGGTGGCGGACCGCGAAGGCCGCCAGGTGTTCTCCTCGCTCACGCCGGATACGGCAAGCCTGCCGTTGCGCAACAATCTCGGCCTGGTCGAGAAGGTCTTTGCGGAAAAGAAGCCGGTCTATTCCAACCTGTTCTTTGGGGCGGTCAAGAAACGGTTGATCGTGACGGTCGAGGTGCCCGTTATCCACGATGGCGAGGTACTTTACGACATCTCGTTCAGTCCGCCGATCGAAATTTTTCAGGCCATGATCGAGCAGCAGCGGCCGAGCAAGGATTGGACGATCTCCATCTTCGATGGCGAAGGTATCAATTTCGCGCGCGTGCCGAATCCGCAGGAGACCATCGGCAAGCGTGCATCGCCTTCGCTCTATACGCAGATGTTCAACAATCCGGAAGCCACCCTGCCGACGGTATCGCTCGAGGGCGTACCGCTGATTACGAGCTTTGCCCGCTCCTCGCTAACCGGCTGGACGGTTGCCGCCGGCATCGCCGAAAGCTCGTTGGTCGCGCCGCTCTGGCGCAACCTCGCAATCACCAGCGTAGTTGGCGCCGTGCTGCTGATGGTCGGGCTCGCCTTCGCGGTGCGGATGGCAACCCAGATCGCCCGCGGCGAGTTGCTCCACAATCTCCTGATCGAGGAGCTCAATCATCGCGTCAAGAATACGCTCGCAGTCCTGCAGTCGATCGCCACCCAGACCTTCCGCAGCGCGAGCCGGGCGGAGCGCGAGAAGTTCGAGGGAAGGCTCGGCGCGTTGGCAGAGGCGCATAACTTGCTCAGCCAGGAGAAGTGGCAGGGCGCGGAGCTGCGGGAAGTGATTGCGCGGGTGCTGCAGCCCTACCTGCTCAACAATCCACAGCGGGTGCGGATGTTCGGACCGCGGGTCCCGCTGTCGCCGCGGCTCGCCGTGGTGCTGTCGATGATCGTGCACGAGATCGCAACCAATGCCGCTAAATACGGCGCGCTATCGAACGATACCGGAACCGTCGCGGTGGATTGGGAGATCCTCGAAGAAAGCGACGGGCGCAAGTTGCGGTTGATCTGGACCGAGGCAGGCGGCCCGCCCGTCACGGCACCGGTGCAGCGCGGCTTCGGCTCGCGCCTGATCGAGCGCAGCGCACGCGACCAGCTCGGCGGCGAAGCAACCGTCGACTTTCTGCCGCGCGGCGTTGTCTACACCGTAAGCTGCGCACTCGACAGGGAAGAATAGCTATTTAAGCATCTCCGGCACGATCAGGCGTGGCAAAAACAATGAGACGCTCGGCCAGACGATGACGGCGGCCAGTACCAGCAGCATCGGTATCAGCATGATCACCGTGTCTTTCAGTGCGTAGCGCAGCCGCACCCCGGCGATCGAGCAGGCGATCATCAGGCACAGGCCATAGGGCGGCGTCACCAGTCCGAACGCCAACGACACGATCGAGATGATCGCAAACTGAACGGGGTGCAGGTCGACCGACTTCGCTAAGGGCTCCAGCACGGTGCCGACAATCACGATCGCCGGAATGGCGTCCAGGAAACAACCTACAACGAGGAAGCAGAACGCAATGAAGAAGCCGGCCCCGACCGCGCCCATGCCCCAGGTCGAAACGTTGGCCAGGAGCTCCTGCGGTATCTTGTAATAGGCCAGCAGCCAGCCGAACGCGCTCGCGGTGCCGATGCAGAACAGCGCGACGCCTGCCAGGCGCCCGGTATCGAGCAGCGCCTTGTAGAGTTCGCGCGGGCCGGTTTCGCGGTAAAAGAACGCTGACAGCACCACGGAATAGAGCACGGCGACGCAGGCGGATTCGGTGGCGGTGAACCATCCGAGCAGGATACCGCCGACGATGATGAACGGTGTCATCAGCGCCGGTATCGATCGCCAGATGGCATAGCCGATGTCGGTCCAGCTCGATTTCGGGTAGGTCGGATAGCCGCGGCGCACCGCGTAGACATGCACCGTCGCCATCTGGGCGCCCGCGATCAACAGCCCGGGGACGATGCCGGCCAGATACATCGCTGCGATCGAGGTCGAGATGAGTCCGCCCCAGACGATCATCAGGATCGAGGGCGGGATGATGACGGCGAGCACCGCCGATACCGCCGTGATGGCGATCGAGAACGAGAGGTCGTAGCCTTCCTTGGTCTGGGCATCGATGAAGATCTTGGACTGACTTGCGGCATCCGCAGTGGAAGAGCCGGAAATACCGGCAAAGAACACCGACAGCACCACGTTGATCTGCGCCAGCGAGCCCGGCCAATGCCCGACCATCGAGCGCGACAACGCCACCAGGCGGTCGGTGATGCCGCCGATGCCCATCAGGTTGGCGGTCAAGAGGAAGAAAGGCACGGCGAGCAGGATGAACGAGTTGTAGGCGTTGAAGGTCTCCTGCGCGAGCGACATCATCGAGAGGCGGGGCTCGATCAGCAGGATCGGTACGCAGGCAAGACCCAGCGCAAACGCCACCGGCACGCGCACGATGAGCAGGCCAACGAAAACACCGAACAGAACCAGTGCGGCCTCCCCGGCGGAGAGTACATTTCCACCGTTCATCGGCTCACCCCGACCAGAATTTTCAATTCGTCGACGATCTGTTCGCCTGCAAAGACGATCCACGTCACACCCGCCACGGGCCATGCGACATGAATCATCCAGAGGGGTAGATCGGCCAGTTCGGACGTTCGGTTCCAGGCGAACCGCGTGAATTCCAGGCCAGCCCACACGAATACCAGCGCCATCGCCAGCACGCCGAGACGCGCGACGATACACACCGCGGCTTCCGCTCGCCGCGACAGGGTGGGCCAGACGTCGACCTCGAAATGCTGCGCCTCCCTGATTCCGACCATGGCGCCGATCATGATGGTCCAGATGAACAGGAAACGCGCCATCTCCTCGGTCCAGATGTAGGACGGTATAAACGGCGTATAGCGCGAGATGACCTGCAGGGTGACCGGAACGACCAGACTGCCGACGCATGCGGCGAGCAGGATTTCGAGTAGTTTCGCATAGGCCGCCGTCGCTCGTCGCCATAGCGACGGGTTCGGCGGCATCGACATTTCAGTCATCATGGCTCCGGAAGGTAACGATCACGGAATGGGGCAAGCCGCATGGCTTGCCCCACTTCCCGTCGCTCGGCGCGACAATCATCAGGCGACGTTGATCTTCTCGAAGATGGCCTCGGCGCCGATTTCCTTGGCATAGGTGGCCATCACGGGATCGGCTAGCTTCTTCATGGCGTCGCGCTCTTCGAACGGAACGCGCTTGAGCTTGCCGGCCTTTTCCAGCGTATCGAGCTTGACAACCTCCTCGCTCGACTCCAGTTGACGGCCATAATCGCCGGCTTCCTTGCCGGCCTTCATGATCGCGTCCTGCAAGTCCTTCGGCAGGGTCTTCAACGTCTTCACCGAGAAGCAGATCGGCCGGATCGATACCGCGTGCTGGGTCAGATTGAGGTGCGGGGCGACTTCGTAGAACTTCATCGCCTCGACGCCGGCCGCCTCGTTTTCGCCCGCCGAGATCACGCCGTTCTGGATGGCGTTGTAGACCTCGTTGTAGGCGATCACCGTCGGGCTCATGCCGACGGCTGCAAACGTCTTCGACCAGATCGGAGCGCCCTGCACGCGCACCTTGAGGCCTTTGAGATCGGCAAGGTTCCTGAGCGGCTTGTTGGCGAAGATGTTGCGAATGCCGCCGCCCGCATAGCCGATCAGGACGACCTCCGCCTTAACAGCGATTTCGTCGGCCACAGGTGCCAGAATATTCTTTTCGACCACCTTATTCATGTGCTCGATGCCTTTGAACACAAAGGGTGCATCGATGAAGGGAGCCGCCTTGGCGAAGGTCGACATGTGGGCCGGCGAGACGATGCCGTAATCGACCGCCTTGCCCTGCGACATGTACTCGAAATACTGCTTCTCGAGACCGAGCGACGAGTTCTTGTGCAGCGTGAAGTTAACCGGCTTGCCGTAGTACTTCTTCACCAGCTCTTCGAACCTGGTCAGCGCCTTGGTGAAGGCGTGATCGTCATTGAACTGCACCGCCCCATTGAGGCTAACGGGCGCCTGCGCCCTGACGATCGATGGCATGCCCAGCACGCCGGCAGCAGCCGTCGCACCAAGGCCCGCAAGTAGGGTTCTTCGTTTCATAGCTTCCTCCCCAGTAACGCCCGTCCCTTGTAAGCGGGACTTTGGCCTGGCCGACGCGGCCACTACCGCAAAGCGTATGCAAAACGGTGCGACTGTGGAAGCCAATTTAAGTAGTACCCCAGGCCAATAAGCCGCAGACGGCCAAGCCGGCGATTGCAGCCATTTTGGGCAAATCCCGGCTCGAGCCGAGCCTTGCGTCCCTCAGTGCCAAGAGCCGTAAAGCGCCCGACACGGCTTCGCGGTATGGGCGTCGCCGCGCGACATCGATCGATCCGTGGGTGCCGCCGGCACAGTGCAACCGACACGCCGCAAATATTGCGCGATATCGGATCCGGCCCGTCGCGCGCGCAAGGCGTTCCCGTTCGAACGACGCTGCGCCAGATCCATTTGCAGGATTCCGATAGCGCGGTGAGCACGCGGGTTGCCGCTATTTCCCAGAACGACTGATCCGAAAGCGGAGCTGAACTCTGCTGCAATTTGTCAGGCATCAGTGTCCGCGGAAACTCTTAGCAACAACCACCGATGCGCTGCGAGCGACTGCACGGTCGGCCCGCACCCCCCGTAGAAATCCGGTACTGATCGGGACACAGTAAGCATGCGGGCCAAAATCTGTGGCCATTGAACTCGCGGTGGTTGTGGTTTATCGAATATTTTGCCAAATGTAATGGGCGGGGTTTTGCCAATGCGCCCCGGGCGCCGACAGCTTTAGGTAGTTGGCGGCGCCGGTATCAGGATGCTCCCAATACGCAAAGGCGTTTGGCTGCCATCCCGCAATCTCTCAGGAATTCCGTGGTTCCCTATACCAACTCACGGACCGGACTGACTTAACGCGGTACACATGGATGAACCCCTGACCTACTTTTGCCAGGGTTTCCCGATTGAAGGACGGTAAAACCAGAATGAACAGATCAGCAGCGAAAAAGATGAAACAGCGCAGCGCCGGCAAACCCGATATCGAATTGGGCAAGCGGATTCGCCTGCGGCGTGTGGAACAGAAAATCTCGCAAGCGGAGCTTGGCGACAAGCTCGGCGTCAGCTTCCAGCAGGTTCAGAAGTACGAGAAGGGCGTCAATCGTGTCGGCGCTGCTCGTCTTCAGCAAATCGCTACCGCGCTCGACGTGCCGGTGACGTTCTTCTACGACGGCGACGGCAAGGCGCGGGAAGTCGAGAGCCTGCTCTTCCTGGACAGCGCGTTCAGCCTGAGGCTGCTTCGTGCCTACAGCAAGATCAAGGACCAGACTGTACAGCGTCAGTTGGTGTCTTTGATGGAATCGATCGCCGCCAACGAGGGCTAGGCATTATCGCGCCTGGATCGCAGCACCGCGGACCCGATCATTCGCGCGAGAAATCGCCGGGTAGCCTGTTGCTGCGCTGGGCCAAATCTTGAGCTGGCCGGGACCATACCCGTGCGACGCCATCAGGATGGGGATGGCGGAGTCCGGGACGCACCGCAGCGAAAACCGACGCGGCAGGTTCGACCATCAACAACGTGACTGCATCACCGTCACCCGATGCTCCCTCACACGCAATGCGCGTGAGCCCGCTCCTGCCCTCACAAACTCACCTGACGACCCTCACTCCATTTGCCCGGCGCCTTCTGCTGGTCGTACGTGCAAAAGCGGCAATTGACCTCGGCGCGACGCTTGTCCGACAATGGACCAAGCCTCACGAGTGAAAGCCGCAACCGATGCTCGACATCGCCAAAACTGCCGAAATATCCTATGCCGACGGCAAGATCCTGCAAAGCATCAGCGACGGCGTCGGCGTCATTACCTTCAACAATCCCGACAAGCGCAATGCGATGTCGCTCGAAATGTGGGAAGGCCTGGGCCACGCGCTGACGGAGCTGCGCGACGACGCCGACGTGCGCGTCGTGATCCTGGTCGGCGCCGGCGACAAGGCCTTTGTCTCGGGAGCCGACATCAGTCAGTTCGAAAAGACCCGCCATAATGCGGCGGCGTCGGAAGAATATTCCAAGCGGAGCGAGGCGCAACGCGCGCTGCTCGCAAGTTACCCCAAGCCGACGATTGCCTGCATCCGCGGCTTCTGCCTCGGCGGCGGCATGCAGGTGGCGATGCTCACGGACATCCGTATCGCCTCCGACAACAGCCAGTTCGGCATTCCAGCCGCCAAGCTCGGCATCGCCTATGGCTATGATGGCCTGCGCCACCTCGTCTCGCTGGTCGGTCCATCCTGGGCGCGGCTCATCATGTACACGGGCATGCGGATCGAGGCTGCGGAAGCGTTGCGGATCGGACTGGTCGACCGCGTGCTGCCGGATGCAGAATTGTGGGACGCCACCATGGAGATCGCGCGCACCATCTCCGGCAACGCGCCGCTCGCCATCAAGGCCGCCAAGATCACCATCGCCGAGGTGATGAAGGACGAAAGCAAGCGCGACATGGAGGTGATCAAGGCGATCGGCCGCGCCTGCATGGATAGCGAGGATTTCCGCGAAGGCCGAACGGCTTTCATGGAAAAGCGCAAGCCGCAGTTCAAGGGGAAGTGACGCTCACAAAGCGCGAATGAGCGAAATCCTATCCACGTCATTGCGAGCGAAGCGAAGCAATCCACTTGTCCGCTCGGGATAGATGGATTGCTTCGTCGCGGAGCCTGTCATCGGGCGCGCATTCGCGCGACCCGTTGGCTCCTCTCAATGCCGGTGGGGCCGCCTTACAACGCAGCCAGCACCGCCTTCGTGATATCCGCCGTGCCGTTATTGCCGCCGAACTCCATCGGCTTGATTCCGCCCTCATAGGCCTTGTCGACCGCGCGCTCGATGCGTTCGGCGGCCTCAGTGGCGCTTTCCAGCCCGTGCTTGTCGGCGAGCCAGTCCAGCATCATCGCGGCCGACAAGATCATCGCGGTGGGATTGGCCTTACCCTGTCCCATGATGTCGGGCGCGGTGCCGTGGCACGGCTGGAACACGGCGTAGCGGTCGCCGATATCGGCCGAGGGCGCCATGCCTAGCCCACCGATCAGGCCGGCGGCGAGGTCGGAGAGAATGTCGCCGAACATGTTCTCCGTCACCATGACGTCGAAATCCCAGGGACGCTTTACCATCATCAGCGAGCAGGCATCGACATAGAGCCGGTCGGACTTCACGCCGGGATGACGCTTGGCGGCTTCATCGAACATCTCGCGAAAGAACGCGAACGCCCTGAACACGTTGGCCTTGTCGACGCAGGTCAGGCCGCCATTTGCCTTCCCGCGCGCCTTGCGGCGCTCGGCGAGGCGGAACGAGAATTCGAACAGCCGCTCCGAGGTCTTGCGGGTGATGACGAGCGTCTCGCGCGCCTCCGCATCGGTGACGACGCCCTTGCCCATCGAGGCGAACAGGCCTTCGGTCGATTCCCGGATCAGCACGAGGTCGATGCCGCGCTGATCGGCGCCGACGATCGGGCTTGGCACGCCCGGGATCAGCCGCGCCGGGCGCACGCCGGCATAGAGATCGAAATGGAAGCGCAGTTCGATCTGCGGCGCGATCTCGGTGTTGTCGGGGTAGCGCACCGACGGCAGGCCGCAGGCGCCGAGCAGGATAGCGTCCGCCTCTTCGCACAGCCGCACGGTGCTGTCGGGCATGGATTTTCCGGTCGCGAGATAATTGTTGGCGCCGGCCGGTGCTTCGGTGAAGCGAAACTTCAGCTCGCTCGTCGCCTCGATCTTGCGCAGGACTTCCAGCGCCGGCGCCATCACTTCAGGGCCGATGCCATCGCCGCCGAGCACGGCGATGTGGAGTGCGTTATTCGCGGACATGGGGGTTCCTTAAAGTGTTCGGACAGAGGTATTCCCGTCATTGCGAGCGAAGCGAAGCAATCCATCTCGCGGCATCACGGATGGGTTGATTGCTTCGTCGCGGAGCCTGTCATCGGGCGCGCATTCGCGCGACCCGTTGGCTCCTCGCAATGACGACGGCAACAAGCTACGGCGTCAGCACCGCGCGGCCGACCAGCTTACCCTTCTGCAAGTCGGCGAGCGCTTCGTTGGCTTTCGCGAGCGGCAGCGTCGTCACCGGAATCGGCGCGATCATCTTGTTTCGAACCAGTTCGAGCAATTCCTTGGTCTCGCGTAGGTTGCCGACATAGCTGCCCTGGATCGTGATCGCCTTGATCGGGATCAGCGGCAAAGCAAAGGTCGCACCGCCGCCGAACAGGCCGACAATGACGAGCTTGCCGCCCTTGGTCAGGCAGTCGAAGCCGAGCTGCGTGGTCTGCGCGTTGCCGACGAGGTCGATCACGGCGCGAATGGGTTCGCCGGCCTTTTTCGCGAGTTGCTCCAGCGCATCCGGCGCCTTGCCGTCAACGGTTGCAAGCGCACCGGCGGCCTCGGCCGCTTCGCGCTTGCGCGCATCGATGTCGACAACGATGGCGCCCTTGCCGCCCATCGCCTTTAGCAGCGACAGCGCCATCAGGCCGAGGCCGCCGGCGCCAAAGATGACGATCGGCGAGTTGAAGGCGAATTCGACCTTTTTCAGCGCACTATAGGTGGTGACGCCAGAGCAGGCATAGGGCGCCGCGGTGACGGGATCGAGTCCCTTCAGGTTCAACAGATATTTCGGGTTCGGCACTGTCATGTGATCGGCATAGCCGCCATCGCAATACACGCCGAGCGAGTTCGGCTTGACGATGCACATGTTCTCGTCGCCGCCGACGCAGGTAGCGCATTTGCCGCAGCCGAGCCAAGGATAGACCAGGGCTACGTCGCCGACCTTGAGATCGCCTTTGTCGGCAGCGGTAACGTCGGGCCCGAACGCTACGACCTCGCCGACCGTCTCGTGGCCCATCGTGCGCGGCAGCGACACGCCGCGGTCCTTCAGCGACAGCGGCTTGCGGCCATGGCCGAGATCGTAACCACCTTCCCAGATATGGAGGTCGCTGTGGCAGACGCCGGCGGCCTTCACCTTGATCAGCACCTGCGTACCCGTGGGCTGCGGCGTCTCCTGATCCACCTCTTTCAGCGGTGCGTTGAACTCGGCGACTTGAAAACTCTTCATCGCTTCTCTCCCGTCATTCTTGTTCTTGAACCATTTCTTGGGCGCTAGATACTTCTTGAGAACCGACATTGCCACGTCCGTCCCATCGAGACAAACGCGGGCGGCGCTCCCCGGGTATTCAGATCAGCGGGTGATGGCAAGCCACGAACTGGCCCGGCGCCACAGCGCGCAGTTCCGGCATCTCGTCGCTGCATCGTTGATCTGCGCGGGGACAGCGAGTGCGAAACCGGCAGCCGGACGGCGGCGCGATCGGCGACGGCGGCTCCCCCACGGGCACGGTTTCGGCGGGGCGCACATCCGGATCGGGCATCGGAATCGCTTCGATCAGGAGGGCGGTATAGGGATGCGCCGGCCTGGCGAAGAGCTGCTCGGAGGGGCCAACCTCGCAGAGACGCCCCAGATACATCACCGCGACGCGGTCGCTCACGGCTTTCACCACCGCGAGATCGTGCGCAATGAACAGCAACGTCAGCCCGAACCGGGCCTTCATCTCCTCGAGCAGATTGAGTATCTGGGCGCGTATCGATACATCGAGCGCGGAGACCGGCTCGTCACATACGATGAACTCGGGATTGAGAATGAGCGCGCGCGCGATGCAGATGCGCTGGCACTGGCCGCCGGAAAATTCATGCGGCAGCCGCCCGACGACGAGCGTCGGGTCAAGCCCGACCGCGCTCAGCACCTCGTAGACAAGCTGCCTGCGCCTCTCCGGATCCTTGACACCCGCGATCACCAGCGGCTCGGCGACGATATCGCCGATCTTGCGGCGCGGATTGAGCGAGGCGATCGGATCCTGGAAAATCAACTGCACGCGCCGGCGCATCAGCCGCAACACATCGCCTTGCATCGCCGTGAGATCGTGGCCATCGAACAGCACACGCCCGGCGGTTGGTCGGCGCAGTTGCAGGACGGCGCGGCCGAGCGTCGATTTTCCGCAACCGGATTCGCCGACCAGACCCAGCGTTTCGCCGCGGGCGATCTGCAAGGAGACGCCGGACACGGCATGAACGATCCTGGAACCGACAGGATACTCGACAACGAGATTGTCGACTTCGAGCAACGCGTCAGACGAAATCGATGGAGCGGATTGCGGCATCATGCGTTGGCATCCGCGTGGGCTTCTATCGGGTGGAAGCAGGCGAACTGATGGGCCTTCGTCTCTGTCGCCTCGAGCGCCGGTTTCTCGTTCTGGCAGCGGGCCACCGCATAGCGACAGCGCGGCGAGAACGAGCATCCCTTCAGTGGCCGCGTCGGATCTGGCGGACGCCCCGATATCGCCGGCAGCGGCGTGTGGGGCGCGGCGTCGAGTTTGGGGAGCGCCGCCAGGAGCGCCTCGGTATAGGGCATCCGCATCTTCTTGAACAAGGCAGGCGTCGGCGCGCGCTCAACCACGCGGCCGGCATACATCACCGCAACTTCGTCGGTGCGGCCAGCGACGACGCCGAGATCGTGGGTGATGATGATCATTGCCATATGGCGGCGACGCTGCTCCCTCGCCAAGAGATCGAGGATCTGCGCCTGGATCGTGACGTCGAGCGCGGTGGTCGGCTCGTCGGCAATCAGGAGTTTTGGTTCGCACGACAGCGCGATCGCAATTGCCACGCGCTGCCGCATCCCGCCGGAGAGCTGGTGCGGATACTGCGCCAGCCGCTGCTCGGGAGCCGGGATGCCGACCGCCGCGAGTAGCTCGACGCTGCGTCTGGTGGCGGCGGCGTCGTCCAGTTCGAGGTGCTCCTGCAATGTCTCGATCAACTGGGTCCCGATCGTGAGCACCGGGTTGAGCGAGGTCATCGGATCCTGAAATACCACCGCCAGCGACCGGCCGCGCAGCTTGCGCAGTTTCTCCGGCGGAAGCTGCAGCAGGTCCTGCCCATCGAACATCACCCGGCCGGAGAGCTTTGCCTTCTTAGGCAACAATTGCAGGACGGCCCGCGACAGCATCGTCTTGCCGCAGCCGGATTCGCCGACGATACCGAGCGTGCGCCCGGCGCCGACGGTGAGGCCGACATGATCTACCGCGCGCAGATTGCCGCGCGGGGTCGGAAGGTCGACCACGACATCTTCGACAGAAAGCAAGTTATTCCCGTTCACAACGCGCCCTGTCGTGGATCGGTCAGCGCTCGCAGCGTGTCGCCGACCAGATTGAAGGAAAGCACGGTAAGGAACATCGCCGCCGCCGGCAGGAACGCGAGCCGCGGGGCCACGTCGAGGCTCTCGCGCCCCTCCCCGATCATGCTGCCCCAGCTCGAGATCGGCGGCGGCACGCCGAGGCCGAGGAATGACAACGAGCCCTCGACGACGATGGTAATGGCAACGCCGAGCAGGAAGAAGGCAAACAGCGGCAGGATCACGTTCGGCAACAGTTCGCGCAACAGGATGCGCGCATGCGTGGCACCCAGTGCCTGCGCCGCGATAACGAATTCGCGCCGTGACAACGTCAGCGTCGCAGCGCGCGCCACCCGCATGAAGGCGGGAACGCCAAGGAAGCCGAGAATGAGAGTGAGATTGAGAATCGACTGCCCGAGATAGGCCGTTACGGCCAGCGCCAGGATAAGTGGCGGAAAGGCCAGCAGCACGTCCATGCTGCCGACAACGATCGATTCGAACCGGCCGCGGAAATAGCCCGCGAGCATGCCGAGTGCGCCGCCGATGGTGAGCCCAATTACAGGTGCGCAGAGACCGACCACGAGCGAAATCCGCGCACCGTAGATCAAGCGCGAAAGTTCGTCGCGGCCGAGCCCGTCGGTCCCTAGCCAATGTTCCGCAGAGAACGGGGCCCGCCGTTCAAGCATGTCCATGTCGGTCGGGCTCGGCAGCGGCAGGGCAGGCGCAAAGACTGCCATCGCGAAAACGAAAGTCATCCAGCCGATCGCCGCCCAGAACAGCATGCCACGCCGCCGGCCCTTGCGCGCAGGCTGGGTTACAGCAACCTCGGCAACATCGAGTTCAAGCGTGGCCATGGCGAATCCTGGGATCGAGAACCGCGTAGAGCATGTCGACGATGAAGTTCATGATGACGAAGCCCGCCCCGACCAATAACACTACCCCCTGCAGAATGATCAGGTCACGCGTCAGAATCGCACCGATCAGCAGCCGGCCAATGCCCGGAAGCGCAAAGATCGTCTCAACGATGACAGCGCCGCCGATCAGCCGGCCGATATTGATGCCGGTGATCGTGACCAAGGTCAGCGACGATGGTTTGAGAGCATGCACGAAGAGGATTCGTGCCGGCGTCAGGCCTTTTGCCTTGGCGAGCGCGATATAGTCTTCCTGCAAGGTCGCAATCATGTCGGAACGCAGCACGCGCATGATGCTCGGCCATTCCGCCAGTGCCAGCGTCAGCGACGGTAAAACGAGGAAGCGCAGGTTGGCGAGCGGGTCTTCGGCAAACGGCACATAGCCGGTGGCCGGCAGCCAGCGCAGTTCGACCGCGAAGAAATAGATCAACAGGATCGCCGACAGGAAGGTCGGCACAGACAACATGCCGAAAGCAGTGCCGGTCATGAAGCGATCGAACGGTCCACCGCTCCGCGCCGCGCAGATGATCGCTAAGGGAACACCGATTCCGAGCGCGCCGAGTTGTGCCAACAACATCAGTTCGAGCGAGACCGGCAGCCGCTCGGCGACCGCCTGCAGCACCGTCTGTCCGGTGCGGAACGAACGGCCGAAATCACCCTGCACGATGTTGCCGAGCCAGCCGAAGTAACGGACATAGATCGGCTGATCGAGTCCCATGTCCTTGCGCAGCGCGGCGACGTTCTCCGGCGTTGCCTGGTCGCCGAGGATCGTATAGGCGAGATCGCCCGGCAACAGGGACGCAATGAAGAACGTCAACAGCGATACGGCGATCAGGACCGGTATCAGGTACAGAAGCCTATGCGCCACAAACAGCAGCATGGAAGATTATTCCAGCCAGGTGCCGGAGACGTCCACCACCCCGCTGTACATTTTTGGCAAGCCCTTAAGCTTAGCGCTCGACAGCGCGTAATAGGTGTTCTGGAAAGTCCAAAACCAGATCGCTTCCTTGTTGATGATACGGCTGATCGCGCAATAGTCCTCGATGCGCTTGTTCGTGTCGGCCGTGGTTCGCGCCTGCTCAAGCAACTTGTCGAGTTCGGGATTGGAATAGTTGGCGAGCGCCACCGGGCTGCCGGTACGGAAGTTGGCATACATCTGGATGTCAGGATCGGCGAGATCGATGATTCGCCACGGCGTCAGTTGAAACTGGCGCATGAAGGCACGCGGCGGGATAGTGGCCTGATCGACCTGCTCGATCTCCATGTTGGCACCAGCCCGCTTCCACAATTGTTGTAGCACCTGGCCAACGGTGCGCCCACGGGGTGTCGCGGTGACGAGCATCTTGAAATCGACAGGCTTGCCGTAGTCCTTGATCAGTGCCTTGGCCTTCTCAAGGTCTTCGGGAAGCGCACCATCGTCCTTGCATTTGACCCAGGAGCCGTCGCCGTAGGGGTTGCTGGCAGGCCTTGCGAGACCATTGGTAATTGCCTGCGACATCTTCTTGCGGTCAAGCGCCATGACCAGCGCCTGGCGGACACGCACATCGTCGAACGGCGCGACCTTGGTGTTGAAGGCGTATACCTGCGCGCCGGACCCGACATAGGTGTGCACGGTCAGCTTCGGATCCTTCTGCGCCTTCATGATGTTGTCGGCGTCGTATTCGTCGTCCCAGATGATATCGGCCTCGCCGGATTGCAGGCTGGCAAACCGCGATTGCGCGTCCGGCAGCGGCTTCAACGTGATGCGGTCGAGATAGGGGCGGCCCTTGTTCCAATAGTCGGGATTTTTCTCAAGCACCATGCGGTCGCCCGCGCTCCATGACTTCAGGATATAAGGTCCGGTGCCGACGGGATTGCGGTTGTAGTCATCGCCCTTAGTCTTCCACGCGGTTGGCGACTGCACCGAATTGTTGGCGCTAGCAAAGCTCACAAGTGCCGGCATGTTCACCTGTGGGTCGTTCAGATTGTAGACCACTGTCAGCTCGTCGGGTGCCTGCACGTTGTTGACGTAGGCGATGTAAAAGGCACAGCGGCACTTGTTGGCAGGATCTTTCTGCCGATCGAAATTTTCCTTGACCGCTTGGGCGTTGAAAGGTGTGCCGTCGTGGAATTTGACGCCAGGTCGCAGCTTGAAGGTCCAAGTCTTGAAGTCCGCGGAAGGAGTCCAGGACAGCGCAAGTTTCGGTTGCACACCGCCCTTATCGTCCAGAGTCGTTAGAGTGTCGAAAATCGCCGCTGCTGCAGTTCCGGCCGAGGTATCGAACACACCGACTTTCAGAGGATCGAAACCGGGGATATCGAGCTCAAGGCCGAAGGTGATGCTGCCGCCCGCTTTCTGCGCGTTGGCCGGCATTGCTGACAACGCCACGCCAAATCCCGCCACAAGAAATATTCGCGCGAGCGCGCTCAAACGGATCACCGCTTTCATGGATATTCCCTCCGATATGTCGTTCGTCCGGTATTCCGGATCGTCGATGTCTATCGGAGATTGTCCGGAAACGCCGTCACGGGCAAGGGCGTTTGCAAGCCGCGGATGAAAAGCCGCAGCATCGACACCCTTGCGTCGCGACGCGCTGCCGTCAGGCGCGCTCGGCCAACTGCGCCTTGCCGGCGAAGGATGCGATCTCACCCTCCGACAGACCGGTCTCCTTCAGGTAGGCGCGCGTGTGCTCGCCGAGCGTCGACATGCGCTTCGCCGCCGACACGTTGGCGCCCGACATGCGGAACGGCAAATTGAGGACCTTGAAGGTGCCGCCGCCGTCCTCCACTTCGGCCAATGCGCCGCGATGGGCAATCTGCGGATCGCGCAGCGCCTCGGAGACCGTGCGATAGGCCGATGAGGGAACGCCATGCGCATTAAGCGCGGTGAGGCACTGCGCGGTCGTCACGGTGCGCGACCATGCTTCCACGCCTTCCATCAGGCTCGTCCAGTTTTCCCTCCGATCGGAATATTTGGCAAAGCGCGGATCGCTCACCCATTCCGGATGACCGATCACCAGCATCAGGCTCTGGAAGGTTTTCTCGCTGGCGATCGCCATCATCACATAGCCGTCCGTGGTTTCGATCGGGCCGAACATCGGCCGTTGCGTCGGCTTCACTTCGAATTGCGACCATTGCAGTTCGTTCAACGTCAGGCTCAGCATGGATTCCAGCATCGAGACGTCGATATGCTGGCCCTGCCCGGTTGTCGTGCGCTGATACAGCGCCGCCGAGATCGCGCCGAATGCGTAGACTCCGGTGAGTACGTCGGCGTGATAGATGCCGCAATAGTCCGGCCGGCTTCGTCCCGGCTGGTAGGCCAGATGCGCCATCTCATAGCCTGATGCCGCGTGAATCACCGGCGCATAGGCAGGCAGCTCCGCCGATGGCCCGGTCTGGCCATATCCGGAGATCGAGCAATAGACCAGTTTCGGATTGAGGCCGTGCAGGGAGGCATAATCGAGCTTCAATCGCCGCATCACGCCGGGGCGAAAATTCTCCACCAGCACGTCTGCAGTCGCGACCAATCGGCGAACGGCCTCGGCGCCCCTGGGTGATTTCAGATCGAGCACCAGACTGTTCTTGCCGACATTGAGCTGGCCGAAGGCGGTCGAACAATTATTCCGCACCGGCGGACGGGTCCGCATCGTCTCGCCTTCCTCGGTTTCAATCTTGATGACCTCGGCGCCCATATCGGCTAGCATGCGCGTGCAGTGAGGCCCGGCAATCGTGGTTGAGAAATCGAGGACGCGCAGGCCTGCGAAGCTGCCTGTCATATTCCTCTGCTCGTTACCGGCTATCGTCATTCTCGTGTAACTCCTTGGGCCTAACGGCACTTGTTGTTGGCGCGGCGTGACCCTAATGGGCGCCGCCGCGGCAGGAAAGCCTTTCGCATCAGGAACCGATAGCTAGGGCCCGGCATTGTCGTCAGTAGACTGGACCTTGGAATAAACTGGACCCTTTCTTGCATTTCCTCTCATCAGAGGCTGGTAGAGGGCATTCCTTTGAGAGTCTTATTCATCACTACGGAAATGGATGATTTCGTCCGGGTGGGCGGGCTTGCCGCCGTGTCCGCCGCCCTGCCCCGGGCGCTTCGCCGACGAAGCGACGTCAGGGTCATGCTGCCCGGCTACCGGGACGTCGTCGAGCAACTCACCCACATTGATATTGTTGGACAATGTGACCCGCTGGCGGAGATGCCGGCCTGCTCGGTCGGGCGGGCCGCGACTAAGGACGGCCTGCCGGTCTACGTCCTGCTCTGCCCGCAATTATATGACCGGCCCGGCAACCCCTATGGCGATGAGTCCGGCCGCGACTGGCCCGACAACGACATCCGCTTCGGGCGGCTTGCATCCGCTGCCGCCGAACTTGCCTTGGGCAAGGTGGACAAGAATTGGACAGCGGACCTGGTTCACGCCAATGACTGGCAGGCTGCGTTGACGCCGGCCTACCTGGCTTGGAAGGACGCAAAAGTTCCTTCGATCCTGACCATCCACAACCTCGCCTATCAGGGACTCTTTCCCGCAGACTCGCTGCGCCGCATCGGGGCGCCTGAAAGCTCCTTCCACATCGACGGGCTCGAATTCTACGATCACGTGTCGTTCCTGAAAGGCGGCCTCGTCTACGCCTCACATCTGACCACCGTCAGCGCGACCTACGCAAAGGAGATCACGACGCGCGAGCTCGGCTGCGGGCTCGAAGGCCTGCTGAAGCGCCGCTCGGACGCCGATCAACTGACCGGCATCCTGAACGGCATCGATGAAAGCTGGGATCCGCGCGCCTGCGCACAATTGGCGCAGACCTTTGGCGCCGGCGATTGGGAGGGCAAGCAGGCGAACGCGAACTATGTCCGCAAGCAGTTTGGCCTGGCGGTGTCACGCGGGCCGATTTTTGCGCTTGTCGCCCGGCTCGTCCACCAGAAGGGCGTCGACCTCGTATTGTCAGCCGCCGACAAAATCATCGATGCCGGCGGCCAGATCGTCGTGACCGGCAGCGGCGAACCCCACATCGAGAAGGCGCTGGTCGAGGCACATCTGCGCCGGCCGGACGCGATCGGTGTCGTCATCGGCTTCAACGATGGACAGGCGCGGCGGATGTTTGCCGGCAGCGATTTCACGCTGATGCCGTCACGGTTCGAGCCGTGCGGGCTGAGCCAGATGTATGCGCAGCGGTTCGGATCGCTGCCGATCGGTCACCAGACCGGCGGGCTGGCGGAGACCATCAAGGACGGTGAAACCGGATTCCTGTTCTCGAAGCCGTCGCCGGAGTCGTTTCTCGGCGGCGTGCGGCGGGCGTTCGAAGCTTTCCGCGCCAAGGACCGGCTCGACACGATGCGACGCAACGCAATGGCTCGATCGTTTAGCTGGGATCTTTCGGCCGCCTGCTACAACGCGCTCTACCACAAGACGGTCGCGCCTTCGATCGCCGCGTAATCCGATCTACTCCGCCGCTTGCGGCATCACCTCCGTCTGCTCGTGGAGGATGACGCCGGAGAGCGGATCGAACTCGCCGAGCCAGGGCTTCTTCTCAAGCACTGCTTTGGTATGGCGGTAACCGGCGTCCCAGCGCTGCATGATGCCGGACGGACTGAAATCGATGTCCTTGGTGTGGTCCTCCCGGCTGAGCTGCGGAGCGAGCAGCCGCACGACATGCATCCGGGTCGGGCAGCCATAGCCCGTCAGTTCCCTCACCGCCTCGCTGTTGCGCTCGGCCTCAGGCAGGCGCGCGGCGAGCTGGCTGATGACGTGGCGCAGGCGATGCGCCTGCTGCTGTCGCGCGATGTGACTGGCGATCCGGCTTGAATACTGCACGTCCTTGTGCCGGTTCAGCACCTCCGCCATCGTGGTCGGCTCGGCGCCGGACGGATTCCAAAGATGCACGGCGAAGATCAACGAGTTCTGGCGCGGATTATCATCGAATACAGCCTCCGTCGGCGTATTCGATAGTATGCCACCATCCCAGTAAAGCTCGCCGTCGATGCGGATCGCCGGGAATGCCGGCGGCAGCGCGCCCGACGCCATGATGTGCCTGATGCCAAGCTCGCAGTCCCGGCTGTCGAAATAGCGCATCTGGCTGGTGCGGACATGAGCGGCGCCGACCGTCAGGCGTGGCGAGCATTGATTGACCAGCTCAAAATCGACCAGCTCGCTCAAGGTTCGCTCCAGCGGCGCGGTCGAGTAGTAGCCGGCATTGTCGGCGCCGAGCGGATAGGAATCGCCGGCATGGGCCAACGGGTTGGGCCGAAAGAAGCCGGGAATGCCGTTGGTCACGGTCGACCAGTAGGAGAGCTTTTCGTTGAAACCTGGAAAGATGTCGCGAAAGGTCCAGACCGGACTCTGTTCCATCTTCTTCCAGAATTCGCGAAGGCGCGACAATCGGTTCTGCGGCGCGTTGCCGGCGATCAGGCCGGCATTGATCGCGCCGATCGAGGTGCCGATGATCCAGTCCGGTTCGATTCCGGCCTGATGCAGCGCTTGATAGACACCGGCCTGATAAGAGCCAAGTGCGCCGCCGCCCTGCAGCACCAGGACGATCTGACCCGAATCCGACCTGGCCCGCGATCGCAAGTTCGGCGAAGAACCGATATCCTGAACGTCCTTCATGTCACGCTCCCTCGGATTTTGTCGTGCTCGGCTCTGATTCAATCAGAACCGAAAAGGCTCTAGTGCGCGGTCCAGCCGCCATCGACCGGCAGCGCGATGCCGGTGATCGAGGCCGCCGCGTCGCTGGCAAGAAACACCGTCAGCGCGCCGAGCTCTTCGACAGTGGCAAAACGCTTGTTCGGTTGCTGCGCCAGCAACACGTCATGGATGACCTGCTCGCGGGAAATACCGTGCGCCCTGGCCTGGCCGTCGATCTGCGCCTCGACCAGCGGCGTGTAGACGTAACCCGGGCAGATCGCGTTGCAGGTGATGCCCTCTTCCGCGGTCTCCAGCGCCGCCACCTTGGTCAGGCCGACGATGCCGTGCTTGGCGGCAACATAGGCCGCCTTGAAAGGCGAAGCGACCAGGCCGTGCGCCGAGGCAACGTTGATGATGCGGCCGAACCTGTTCTGGCGCATCGTGGGCAATGCGAGCCGCATGGTGTGAAATGCCGATGACAGATTGATCGACAGGATCGCGTCCCATTTCTCAACCGGAAACTGATCGAGCGGCGCGACGTGTTGAATGCCGGCATTGTTGACCAGAATATCGAGCTGACCGTGACTGGCGACCGTGGTCGCGATCATCTCGGCGATTGCTTCCCGGCTCGTCATATCGGCCGCGGAGTAGCTGACTTCGACGCCGAAATCGGCGGTAAGCTGATCGCGGGTCTTGGCGATCTCGGCCGCGAGGCCGAAACCGTTCAGCACCACCGCCGAGCCGGCTTCGGCCAACGCACGGGCGATCCCGAGCCCGATACCGCTGGTCGAGCCCGTGACCAGCGAGACCTTGCCTGTCAGTGGGCGCAAGGCCGAAGCCCCCTGTGTCTTGAGCTGAATATTCATGGGCCGCCCTTTCGTGTGGCTGGTCAACGTCGTAACGAAACCATTTCCGCCGCAATCTGCACGCTTGGCACGGCTTCAAGGAAATGCCCTTTGGCTTCCAAAACCATACGCCTGCGCTATGGCGGTTTGGGTAGTCATCGGGGGGCGCCATCGGGTAGCTTTCCTGCACGACAGACCGGGGCACGACCATGGAGATGCATCAGGTTCGCTACTTCCTTGCGGTCGCGCGCGTGCTCAACTTCACGCGCGCCGCCGACGAGTGCAACGTCACGCAGCCGTCGCTGACGCGGGCAATCAAGCAACTCGAAGCCGAACTCGGCGGCGATCTGTTTCGCCGCGAGCGCCCGGCCGCGCAATTGACCGAGCTCGGGCAGCGCATGCATCCGCTGCTCAAGCAATGCTATGAGGCGGCGACCGGCGCGCGCGAACTTGCCTCATCCTTCAAGAGCGGCGAAGTCGGCGCGCTCCGGATCGCGCTGACCCATTCGGTCGATCTGTCGCTATTGATTCCGCATCTCGACCAGATCAAGCGGATGTTCAACCGTCTGGAGTTTCGCTTCTTGCGCGGCAACGCCCGCGAAGTCGCGGAATATCTCAAGAAGGGCGAAGCCGAACTCGGCATTGCCGCCGAAATCAGCGAAGAGTGGGACCGGCTCGATACCTGGCCGCTGTTTACCGAAAACTTTCAGCTCGTCATCAACCGGAAGCATCCGCTGGAAGAGCGCGATAAACTCGACTTCGGCGATCTTCGCGCCGAACAGTTGTTGTCGCGGAACTACTGCGAACATGCGGCGCGGGTGAACTCTTCGCTTCGCGAACACGGCCTCGATGTCGATCGCAGCCACGAGATCGCATCCGAGCGCGATCTGATCGAGTTGTTGGAGGCCGATATCGGCGTCGCCGTGGTACCCGATACAGCGTCGATCCCACCGACGCTAAAGCGCGCCAGCGTCGAGGGGCTAGATGCGCGGCGAACGGTAAAACTTTACGGCGTGGCCGGACGTGAACGGACTGCGGTGGCATCCGCCGTAATGCGGATGCTGCGCAGCACCAACTGGCAGCAATTCATCGACAGGAATGGAACTCCCTGAGAGCTCCGGCTGCATCGGTTCCCTCGCTTTCGGCCGCATTGCGCTGAGTACGATCCCCTTAAAATCCAGGACGGCCGCACCATATAGAGATCTGGCTGGGAGTTGGAGGGACCGATGAAATCTCATCCGCGCCCGAACCGCAAAGATTGGGAGCAGATCGCCGAGGATTTACAGGAGACAGCGGATAAGCTGCCGCCCGGCGATGACAAGGAAGCCGCCAAGCGCAAAGCGTTGCAAATGAGGAAGGCAGTCGAAATCAGAAATTGGCTGACTTCCCCAGGCATGCAACCACCCCGCTGATGCAGTGCTTGCCCGGTGGAACCGTGGCGCATGCATGCTCGGTGGCGCATGTCTGCTCGGTAGGGTGAATATCTGCTCGATAAAGAGCGACCCCGCCATTTGAAATCGCAGAATGACGGGGCCGTCGGAGCATTTCATCTTCTATGAAGAAGATTACTTGCTCCTTAGCTACGTAACCTTCGACGTGCGATCACGTTCCGGGTCTCTTCGAGATCTTTCTTTCTCGGAGATTTCTCTTCCCGAAGTTTCTCCACCGGTTCCGGTACCAACGCTTTTGTATCCGGTCGGACCGGCCTTGTGCGGCAGCGATCCTGTTCGCGCGAGCTTGCGCCCCCTCAGGCAATTCTCGGAACCGCTTCCCCTTCCCGGAATTTCTGT
Source organism: Bradyrhizobium sp. sGM-13 (assembly GCF_018398875.1). GTDB lineage: Bacteria > Pseudomonadota > Alphaproteobacteria > Rhizobiales > Xanthobacteraceae > Bradyrhizobium. Next base: position 341,873 of record NZ_JAGWDK010000001.1, read on the forward strand.
AGCTGAGGCGAGGTTGCCATGACTGGACTGCTCGCCGGCGTCGTCGAGCTTGCGGATGCCGGCCCGCGCCAGCAACGCTGGGGACCTGTGCCAGGCGCTGCGCCACGAAGCTGCGCTGAATTCGGTCTCGATCAAGGGAGATCAGCCATGCCGCAGATCCACGCCGACAAACAACCCGTTACCCAGATCACGATCGTCGAGTCGGAGCCCGAGAAGCAGGCGGAGGCGTTGTCGGTCATGACCGAGCGCGCCCGCTTCATGGCGCGTCAGCCGGGCTTCATATCGATCAGCCTGCATCGCAGTCTCGATGGACGCCGTATTGTCAACTACGTGCAATGGCAGAGCAGCGATCTGCTGCGATCGGCCCATCAATCGCCAGAGTTTCGCAAGCAGTGGGGCCACTTCGACGAAATCACGAGCGAGATCGATCCGCATCTGTATGAAGTTTCTGCCGTCATAGACGGGAAGGCGTAAGCATCGCAAACAACCCGTGGGAGCAGCCCAATGCCGGACTCCCGACCATTGATCGCGCCCTCCGGAACGGGAATCTTGGACCCGGGGACCGGCGCTCCCGTGCGTGACGAGTACTTTTTTGCTGGATTGAATAATGAGCTCAGCGACAAAGGCTTCTTCGTTACCGCGGCTGATGATTTGATCACGTGGGCCCGCGGCGGTTCGTTGATGTGGATGACATTCGGCCTCGCTTGCTGCGCAATCGAGATGATGCAGATGGCGATGCCCCGCTACGACGCCGAGCGGTTTGGATTTGCGCCCCGAGCCAGTCCACGGCAGGCCGACGTCATGATCGTCTCCGGTACACTGTGCAACAAGATGGCCCCCGCGCTGCGCAAGGTCTACGATCAGATGCCCGAGCCGCGATATGTGATTTCGATGGGTTCGTGCGCCAACGGCGGCGGCTATTATCACTATTCGTACTCGGTCGTGCGTGGCTGCGACCGCATCGTTCCCGTCGATATCTATGTTCCGGGCTGCCCGCCGACCGCCGAAGCGCTGCTGTATGGCGTGATGCTGTTGCAGAAGAAGATTCGGCGTTCAGGCACCATCGAACGCTGACGTCGATCGCCAACCTTGCCAGAACTTCGCTCGAAAGCGCTCCGGGTGCGATCCGCAAGCCGGCGAACGGATTTCTCTATCGCTCTTCGCCTGCACTCTTCAACGCGGCGATCAGGTCGTCGATCTCCATGCGCTTGCGGAAATCGGGATCGACGAAGCGGGCTTTTACCAATCCATCGCGGCCGACCACGAAGGTAGCCGGGATCGGCAGCATCCAGCCGTCATTACCCTGAAAACTCGCCATATCCTGATACGAAAGCAGCCGCTGGATTTCGGTGCCGAGCCAGATCGCGAGGTTGAGCGACAGCGCGTAGCCGTTGTCGAGATCGGTTAGCACCGGGAACGGCGCTGCGGCCTCCGATTTGAATTTCTCGGCATAGGCCTGCGTCTCCGGCATGATCGCAACCGTCTGCGCGCCCAATGCCCTGATCCGGTCCTGGGCCTGGATCACCGCCCTCACGTTTAGCCGGCAGTAAGGGCACCAATGGCCGCGATAGAACATCACGGCGACCGGCCCCTGATCGATGAGCGATTTCAGGCTGACCAGCCGGCCGGTCTCGTCCGGCAACAGGAACGGCGGCATCACCTCGCCTGGCCTCGGCGCGTTTTCGCCGCCGCCGTTCTCATTGAGCCGCGCCACCAGCCGGTCGACTGCTTCGCCATAGGCCGGAAAGATCTCCCGCCCCGCCGCGGCGTAGGCCTCGAGCTGCTCGCGCAAGGGACCCTCCATGTCGCGGCATTGCTGGAACGCCTCCTTGAGGCGTTCGGCGTTGGCTGGCGATAGCGTTGTCGTCATGGCTTGCTCCGGCATATCCGTATTATTTTCCGGCTCGGGCCACCCCGCAAGGGCGGCCCGAACGCCGCGGCGCTCCCGCTTCAGGGCAGATAGAAATTGCCGGTCGGGTCAAGCATGCCCGAGGTCGAATAGAGCTGGCCCTTGTCCATGAAGAACACGGTGTTAGCAGGCACCTTTTTGGCGTTCTTCATCATCGCATCGTGATTCTTGGGCGTCGCCGCCATTGCCATGGCCGACATCTTGCCGGGGCCGGCATATATGTAGGCCATGCCCGGATTGAATTCCCAGGGGACTTGCGAGAAGGCGGTCGTTGCGACGGCAGCAAAGGCCGCGGCGGCAATCAGGGTCTTGGAAAGGGTGGTCATGGGAAATTCCTCAAGATTGACATCGCGTCCGCCAATCGGACGCTGGCCCATCAGAGGATGGACTTCCCTTGATTTGAAATGCCGTTGCACAATCGGTTCGATAGCCATGGCGTATTGAGAGCACCGATAGTCCGCCGCTATCGACTTGAGAGCGGACACGCATTTCATATCGGCCCGCCGAACGTTCATCCTGTCCTCGAAGGCATGCGGAGAGCATGCGCCACCGACAGGAGGTTTCCCATGACACGCCATTTGACGAACCGCTTTGCAAATTTCTTTGCCACACTGCTGGCGGTGCTCGTGCTTTCCGTCGTCTCGGCAGCACGGGCGGACAGCGACGATGGTATCGTTCGTGTCAAGAGCGCGGTGCCGATGCCGGAGGCGATCAGCCGCATCAAGGCGGATATCACAGCCAAGGGCATCAAATTCTTCAGCGAGATCGACCAGTCGAAACTCGCGGCCGACGCCGGCATCAAGCTGCGTCGCTCGACGCTATTGGTGTTCGGCAATCCGCCGCTCGGGACGCAGTTCATCACCTCGAATCCGAATGCCGGGCTTGACTGGCCGGTCCGGCTATTGCTGACGCAGGACGACAATGGCGACGTCTGGGCAGTCTGGACCGATTTCGGATGGATCGCCAGGCGTCACAACATCAGGGACCGTGTGGCGCAGTTCGAGATGGCGACCAAGGTGATGGGCTCGATCACTTCGACCATCACAACCAAGTAACCGTGTCGGCCCGCTTGCCGCAAGCTCATCAGGCTGCGCCGCCGGTGCGGCCTGATCGCACGTCAATGACATGCTCGACTGGTTCTCCGCGAAAACCTATGCCGAAACCGTGGCGTGGTCGAAAGTAATCGTCGATCAGGCCACGGACCGCATCCTTGGTGCTCATTTCGTCGGGCATTCGGGCCAGGAACTGGTGAACATCTTCGGATTGGCAATGCGCTTCGGCATTACCGCGAGCCAGATCCGGGAAAACGTCTACGCCTATCCGACCTTCTCCTCCGACATCAGACACATGCTCGGCCACGGCTAGAGCCTTTTCGTTTGAATCAGAACCGGGCTCTTGCTTTGACGCATCTTCGTGATGCGAACCGATGTCCACCCCGGATCAAATCCGGGGCAGGCTTTCGCTTGAAAAGGCTCCAGCCGCATAGCAGGGAGCTATCGAGTCAAAAGCAAACCGGCATTTCCTCTCGTGCGCCATTTCCACGATGGTGGTGACGTAGTCGGCCGGACCATCCGGGGCCAAGGCAAAAACCAGAGGAGACCACGACATGTCCAAATCCAACGTCACGTCGCGCATGGTCTGGCAGGGCCTCGCGCTTGCCGGATTGATCGCAGGTTCGGTTGCTACCGCCTCGAGCGCCGTGGCCGGCGAATGCCCGGCCGGGAAGATGCAGGCAAATGTCCGCCCGATGGTCGACCACAAGCCGGTCGGCGTCACCGACGTCACGCTCGGCTCGATCAACCTCGAAAAGCAGCCGGCCAACATCAGGGATCGCGAGCTGCGCTTCCGCAAGCTGACCATCGAGCCTGGCGGCATCGTGCCCTGGCACAGCCATGACGACCGGCCTGCGCTGATCTATGTCCAGCAAGGCGAGATTGTCGAATACGCCAGCAACTGCTCGGAGCCGATCGTGCACAAGGCCGGCGAGATCAGGCCGGAAGTCGCCGGCACCTCGCACTGGTGGAAGAATCTCGGCAAGGAGACTGTCATTCTCTATGTCGGCGACGTCCGCAAGGATCCGCACGACCACAATATGTAAGGAGCCGTAACAAGCGCCACCCGACGTCTCGTTGCCGGATGTGACGGCCTGGGGTCCCCCGTGTCGCCCCACACGCCCAGGCGTCACATCCTTCTTTCTCGATAAGATATTGAGAAGCGCCATGACCGGCATGTCCGCGCCGATGAAATCCCAAGCGATGGAAATGCATGGTCACTCACCGGGCGTAGCCCTGCGATCCCTGGTCATTGGCCTCACGGCGTTCCTGACCGTGGTGGATCTGTTCGCGACGCAGGCGATTCTTCCCTCGCTGACCCGGCACTACAATGTAACACCGGCCGCCATGGGTATCGCGGTCAATGCCAGCACCATCGGCATGGCCGTTGCCGGCCTCGTTGTCGGCTTTCTCAGCCCGCATATCGATCGCCGGCTCGGCATTCTCGTCAGCCTGGTCGTGCTCGCAGTCCCGACCACGTTGCTGGCGATCGCGCCTGATCTCATGACGTTTACGGTGCTTCGCATCGCCCAGGGCCTCTGCATGGCCTCGGCGTTCGCGTTGACACTGGCCCATCTCGGCGAGCAATGCAGTTCGATGGATGCGGGCGGCGCGTTCGCGGCCTATGTCACCGGCAACGTCGCAAGCAATCTGATCGGCCGGCTGGTGTCGGCGGCGGTGGTCGACACGCTCGGGCTGGCCTCGAATTTCTATTTCTTCGCGCTGCTCAATCTCGCCGGTGCCGTACTGGTCTATTTCACCATCCATCGCGTCAAGCCGATGGACGTGGTGCACGCAGCACGATCGCCGCTCGCGGCAACAATCGAGCATTGGCGAAGCCCGGCGCTGCGTTCGGCTTTCGCTATCGGCTTCTGCATCCTGTTTGCCTTTATCGGCACCTTCACCTTTGTCAATTTTGTGCTGGTCCATGCACCGCTCTCGCTCGGACGGATGGACCTCGGCCTTGTCTATTTCGTCTTCGCGCCATCCGTGGTCACGACGCTGTTTGCCGGCGGGGCTGTCGCCCGGTTTGGCACGCGGCCAGCGATCTGGGGGGCGCTAGCGGTGGCAGCAGTTGGATTGCCTTTGATGCTGTCTTCCCACCTGCCGCAAGTATTGGCCGGCATGGTACTGGTCGGCATCGGGACGTTCTTTGCGCAGGCCTGCGCCACCGGCTTCGTCGGCCAGGCCGCCAGCGACTACCGCGGCATTGCCAGCGGAACCTATCTTGCCTGCTATTTCCTCGGTGGTCTCGTCGGCAGCGCCGTGCTGGGCCAGTTGTTCGACCGCTTCGGATGGAGCGCTTGCATCGCCGGCATCGGCGCGTCGCTCGCCATCGCGGCGCTATTGACCGTAGGCCTCACGCTTAAACCTCAGTCCGCCGGGTCTCCGGCATGAACGCCCAGATCACCGTCAAGCCAAGAGCTGCGATCCCCGCCAGCCCGATGAACGCGACGCTGCTGCCAAATGTATCGCTGATATAGCCGGCCAGCACCGTGCTGAGTGACGCGCCGATGCCGGTCGCAGTGCCGACCACGCCCTGCGCCAGATTGAAGTGGCCGCTGCCGTAGGCAACATCGGCCACGATCAGCGGCACCATCACGCTGAGCACGGCCGCGGTGATGCCGTCGAACACTTGCACCAGGACCAGAACATAGGGATCGCGAACCACCGCAAACAGCAAACCACGGATCGCCAGCGCAGCGAACGCCAAGAGCAGCAGCGGTCGCCTCCCCCACGCCTGAGCCTTGCGCCCGACCGAAGGTGAGGTCAACGCGACGATCGCTTGAGGTACGATGATGCAGGCCGCAATCAGCACCGGCGCCCATTGAGCCGATCGCGTCGTGACCACGCCGGCCATGAGTGGCAGCATGGCGGCGTTGGCGAGTTGGAACAGCAATACGCCGCCGGCGAATATCAGCAGCGGGCGCTGCCGAAGGAGATGAAGCACACTGGTCACCTCCTTGTCGGCGGCCTTGGTATCATCACCGTCCTCGCTCAAGGCACCATGCGCCTGCGCCACGTTGATTTCCTGGCCACGAATCCGGGCAAGCGCCAACATGGTAGGGATTGTAAGAAAGAAGGTGACGAAGAAGACCGACTGGCTTGACAACAGATAGCCCGATGCGCCCATCAGCGCCGCCGCTGAACCATTACCCAGGGACGCGAAACGGGCATTGCGCCCGAGCCGCTCACCGATCGCAAACGGCCCGACCAGGCCGAGGCTAATCGCGGCGATTGCCGGACCCAGCACGCAGCTCGCGAGCGCATGCAAAATGGCGGCCGCAGTCACTACCGGGAAGATCGGCCATAAGGCGTAGGCCAGCGCGGCGCAGCCGATGGTGGCGACGGCGAGCCCCGCCACCAGCCGCTCGGAACGGGCGGCATCGACAACGGCTCCGCCCGGCATCTGCCCGAGCAGGCCGATGATCCCGCCGATCGACAGCACGAAGCCAATCTCAACCTGCGTCCATTTCTGCGTGGTGAGGTAAACCGCGATAAACGGGCCGAATCCGGTCTGCACGTCGGCGAGAAAGAAGATGAACCAGTCGAGGCCGCGCTGGCTCTCGCGCGACGGTTTGGGCCGCTTGGCGGGCGCGGGCGGCACCGGCACAACATTACCCTCGCCGGCGGATCGCCGATGGCGATCGTCGTTCATCGGATCGAGCGACTGGGATGGACGCGCGATCAGACCATTTCTCCTTTATTTGTCGAAATCCCACGGCTGTAAGCGGCCGGCCGCACCGAGCACGATGACCGGCGCGTCCTGCTTGTATTCCGGCGCCGCTATCACCTGCTCCTTGGTCAGCTCGAGCGTGATGCTGTCACTCTTGTTGGCGACACGGCCAAAACGCAGCGCGCTCCAGTCGACGACGATCTTTCGGCTGCCGACACCGAGAAAACCGCCGAAATCGATGACGGCGGCGCGCACAGTGCCCTCGCGGTCCACGATCACGTCGACGATGCGTCCCATATTCTCGTTGGCCGCACTGCGGACCTCGCGACCCAGAATGCCGAGCGCGTCGCGAGCGCCGATCACAGTGACCGACGGCGGAGGCGCCGGTTCCTTTTTCGGGGCATCTTTCGCGGCTTCGGCCGGAGCGGCACGGCTTCCCGGCGGTCCATTATCTTCCGCTGCCGAAACCGGGAGGCTCATCGCTAGCCCGGCGATCAGCGATATGATGACAATACCGGCGCGCATATGGCCTCCTGAACTCCGAAGACGCATGGATAGGAATGCACGACCGCTAATGCGTCAACACGATCGACACCTGAATCTGTCCGCGCGTGCCCAATACCTCGAGCGACACTTCATCGCCGTGGCGGCGCACCCTCAAGTCGACGCTGGAAGGCCCGAGCCGCAGATCGCGCAATACAACCTCGTTAAGAAATTCCGGCAGGCGCGGGTCACGAAGCCGGATCTCGCCGCGCGCGGCATCGAATTCGAGGCCGAGCGCTGCTTCCAGTAGCGTAAAGGGCGTCGCGCTGGCCCATGCCTGCGGCGCGCAGGCAACCGGATAAAGCACCGGCCCGCGCCGCTTTTCCCGCCGGAAGCCGCAGAACAATTCCGGCAGCCGCCGCAAGTCCATGTAGCTCGCAGCGTCGAACAGGCCCTTGAACAGATGCGCTACCGAATGCTTCAGGCCATAGCGTGCAAAACCGAGCGCGATCAGCGCATTGTCGTGCGGCCAGATCGATCCGTTGTGATAGGACATCGGGTTATAGCGAACCTCACCGTAGGCCACGGTGCGGATGCCCCATCCCGAAAAGAATTTCTGGCTCATCAGATCGGCCGCAACGAGGCGGGCGCGGTCGGTCCGGATGATGCCGGTGAAGAGAAGCTGGCCGGCATTAGACGTTCGGACCTTGCACGGCCGCTTGGCACCATCGAGCGCCAGCGCGTAGGTGCCGAGCTCCTCGCACCAGAACGCCTCCTCGAAGCGCTCGGCCAGCAGCAGGGCTTCGGATTCGAGTTCTGCTGCCCGGTCGATCAACCCCAACCGCCGGGCGCAGCGCGCCGCCAGCCGCTTGGCGGCAAATACATATCCCTGAACTTCCGCCAGCGCGATGTAGCCCTCGGCGAGCTGCCCTTCGGCGTGGAAGATCGCGTCGAAGGAATCCTTCCAGCCTTGGTTGGCAAGCCCCTGCTCGGTGGCGCGCTGGTACTCGACGAAGCCGTCACGATCAGGGTCGCCGGGGCCGTCGATCCATTGCAACGCCGCCTCGATCGCGGGCCACAGTTCGGCCAGCGTTTCCTCGTCGCCGGTGCGCTCGACATAGAGGCCGGTCAGCAGTACGAACAGCGACGTCGAGTCCACGCTGCCGTAATATTGCGCAAACGGCACTTCGCGCAGCGCCGCCATCTCGCCGCCGCGCATTTCGTGCAGGATCTTGCCAGGTTCGGCATCGGCGAGCGGATCGACCTCCTTGGCCTGAAAATGAGCCAACCGCCGCAGCACGCCCTGGGCAATACGCGGATCGACCCACAGCATCTGCAGTGCGGTGATCAGTCCATCGCGACCGAACGTGGTCGAATACCAGGGAATGCCCGCATAGGGATATCGCCCCTGCGGCGTTTCGGTCATCAGCATGTTGAGGTCGCCCATCGCCTGGCACAGCACCTCGTTGAAGATGTCGTTCGACGTCTCGATGCTGGCCGCGCCGACCGTCGAGCGCCGCATCTCGCGGCGATGCGCCAGCAGGCCGCGATAGAACGGTACCGGCTTCTGCATGGCCGGCTTGTTGCAGGATACCGCGACGAACAATGCGATCACTTGCCTGGGTACCAGCTCGAAATGATAGGTTGCAGAATTGACCGCGAGCCGCGTCGGCCGCGGCTCGAAATGCAACGCTGTAATGCGGGCCTTGCCGTCGAGCCCGCTGTATTCCAGCATGACATCGGCGGGACCGAGCAACCGGCTAGAGCCTATGCCCCGGCGCGACCGGCACTCGCCGCGCACCTCGAACAAGTCGGCGAAGTCATTGTCGAACAACAGCGTCAGGTCGAAGCTCGCCGGCCGGTCGCCGTGATTTTGCAGGGCGATGCGCTGGTAGGCGGTGCCGCGCCACAGGAAAATCGAGCGCACGATGTGCAGCGTGTCCTTCTGCAACGCCAGCCTTCCGTTGCGGTACACGTCCGAGTTGGTGAGATCGATTGTCAGCGCCGAATTGTCATCGCGCAGATTGGAGCCAAGCAACAGCGGCTGGACTTCGTCGAGCACCATCTCCAGCCGGGCAAGATAACGGGTATCAGCGTTGAACAGACCGTCGGGCCCGCCGGCAGAGGCGCCGATGTCGCCATGGCTGTCCAGCACGATGAACGTGTCGTCGTGCTTGAGCGAGCGGCGCTGCCGCGTCGCCGGACCCGTCATCGGGATGTAGAAAGGCGATTCCGCGACGTGTTCGGCAGCCTCAATGGTGATCAATTGAGTAACTTCCGCTGTCATCTTGACCCCTCAAGCGATTTTCTTGCGTTGTGATGCACGCATCGGGACGCAAACGCTACTGCCGCAGATCAGGCCGCGTGGGTCGCGAGACGGCCCATTTCGCGCGCGACCAATTCGCGGTAAGGGCCCCTTCCCTGTACCAGAATATCCGGCGGTCCGTCTTCGATGATCCGCCCGCCCTGCAATACCACAACGCGGTCAAAATTGCGCAGGGTGGCTAGGCGGTGGGCGATCGCGATTACGGTGCGTCCTCGCATTAACCGCGACAACGCCTCACGGATCGCTTCTTCGGATTCGCTGTCGAGCGCAGCGGTTGCCTCGTCCAGCAATAGGATCGGCGCGTCCTTCAGGAAGGCGCGCGCGATGGCGATCCGCTGCCGCTGCCCGCCGGAAACCTTGATGCCGCGATCACCAACCATTGTAGCCATGCCTTCGGGAAGATTTTCGATGAAATCGCAGCGCGCTGCAATCGCCGCGCGCAGCACCTCGTCGTCGGTCGCGTTCGGACGTCCATAGCGGATATTTTCCATGATCGAGCGGTGGAACAGCGAGATGTCCTGCGGCACGACCGAGATCGCCTCGCGCAGGCTCTGCTGCGTCACCCGCGAGATATCCTGGCCGTCGATCATGATGCTGCCGTGCTGGACGTCGTAGAAGCGCTGCAGCAGCACAAACAGGCTGGATTTACCGCCGCCGGAATGGCCGACCAGCCCGACCCGTTGTCCCGGCTGAATGCGCAAGGAGAACTTCTCGAACACCTGAACGCCGCCGGGATAGTGGAACGAGACGTTGTTGAAGGCGACGGCGGCGCCGCTGCGGACCAGCGGCTCGGCCTCGGGATGATCCTTCAATTCGTGCGGCAGCAGCAAGGTGGCGATCGCCTCCGTCAGACGGGCGACGTGCTGGGTCACGTCGACCAGCGCCACCGCAAGGTCGCGCGTCGCGCTCAGGATCGAGAGCCCGAGCGTACATACCAGCACGACATCGCCGGTGGTTGCCGCGCCCCGCTGCCAGAGCGTAATGACCCATGCCAGCAGCGCGATCGTCAGCAGAATGGTCACAACGGCGTGAAGCAGCCGCAGCTTCTCGAGATAGCGGAGGCTGCGCCCACGTGCGTCAAGTTCCCGTTCGACGGTGGCGTCAAAGCGGTCGTGTTCGTAGCTGAGGCCGCAGAACGCACGGACCAGCGGCAGATTGCTGATGACATCGACCATCTCGCCGTCCACCGCAGCCGCCTTGTCGGCAAAGTCATCATGCAGCGGCTTGCCCGCCGCGGCGAGGTGAAACATCGCCATCAACATGATACCCGCGATGATGATCAAGCCCGCAGACATCGCAAGACTGACGGTTCCTATGAGGAGTATCGCCGAAACAGTGGCGACGCACGGCGGTAATACGTTCCAGACGAACATGTTTTCGACGGTGAAAACGGCATTGGATGTCGCGGTGATGCGGCTGGTCAGCATGCCCGGCAGCCGATCAGAGAAATAGCTGGGAGCGTGACCGGTCAGGTGGCGGAACATGTCACGGCGGAGATCGCCGGTGACGCCCACGAACGTGAAACTCGCCGTCCAGCTCGCGACCCGCCACAGCAGATTATCTGCAGCGATCAGCGACATGAGAAAAGCGAATGCCAGCCATACGCTGCTCGCGTGCGACGAACCGGCCGTCAGGCTGTCGACCAGATACTTGACGCCGTATTGCGTGCCCACCGAGCAGGCAACCGCTGCAATGACGGCAGACACGATGACTACATGGGCTCCGCGGCGCCGGCGCAGATAGCGCAAGACAAATGGAAACGGCCGTCGCGCATATCCTGAAAGATTGTCCATGTCGTCTGCAAACCTGTTGAGAGTGAAAGGGAATCCCTAACGCACATCGCGCACGAGGTCGTGAACGATGCCGCTTCGGGTTTGCTGGCGCGCAGCCATCACCGCGCAACAATTCTGCAGCATCCAAGTCGCCTCAAATCTGTTGGTGTCAGATGGCATCAGCAAGACAGTCGTGTGGAAGAACCAAGATGCGCCGATAGTTGGAACTTCGCAGATGCAAGAACGTTCCAGCTTCCGGCACGCCGGTGCCGATCTGCGGGCTGAGGGATTTACTCCAACCAACATTCCAAACAGGAGACGAAAGATGCGCATCGCGCAGGTCGCCCCGCTGACGGAGGCTGTTCCCCCCAAACTGTACGGCGGCACCGAGCGGGTGGTGCACTGGCTGACCGAAGAACTGGTAGCGTTAGGGCACGAAGTCACCTTGTTCGCCAGCGGGGATTCCCGCACCTCGGCGAAACTCGATGCGACATGGCCGAAGGCGTTGCGCCTCGACGGCTCCGTCCGCGATCCCAACGCGCTGCACATGGTGATGCTGGAACGCGTTCGGCAGAAATGCGACGATGAAGAGTTCGATTTTTTGCACTTTCATCTCGACTACTATCCGTTCTCGCTATTCTACCGACAGCCGACGCCGTTCCTGACCACCCTGCACGGCAGGCTCGACCTGCCGGAGCATCAGCCGGTATTCAATACCTTCTCCAAAGTCCCGGTGATCTCGATCTCCAACGCGCAGCGTCGGCCGGTGCCGCAGGCCAATTGGGTGCGCACCATTCACCACGGACTACCGCAGAATCTGCTAACACCGCAGCCGGTGCAGCCGTCCTATTTGGCGGTGCTCGGGCGGATCGCGCCGGAAAAGGGCGTGGATCGCGCCATCAGCATCGCCACCCGATGCGGCATCCCGCTGAAAATCGCGGCCAAGGTCGATCGCGCCGACCAGGACTACTACGACGAGTTGATTTCCCCGCTGATCAAGGCCAATCCGCTGGTCGAATACATCGGTGAGATCAGCGACCGCGAAAAGCCCGACTTCCTCAGCGGCGCCATCGGGCTGCTGGTGCCGATCGACTGGCCGGAGCCCTTCGGCCTCGTCATGATCGAGGCCATGGCCTGCGGCACACCGGTGGTCGCCTACAACCGTGGCTCGGTGGCGGAGATCATCGACCCTGGTCTCACAGGCTTCGTGGTGGAAGATGAAACCAGCGCAGTGGCCGTGGTCGATCGACTATCCATGCTGGATCGTGGCGCCATCCGCCGGCAGTTCGAAGCCCGTTTCACGGCGCGCCGCATGGCGCTCGACTATCTCGCTGCGTATCGCGGCCTGATGGAGCAGGCGGAGCCGCGCATCAAGCTGGTCAGCAGCGCGGAGTGAATGGTGTGATGACGCCCTGCCCTGTCGTCGCAAGACGGCTGTAGGGTGGGCAAAGCGCAAGCGTGCCCACCATCGCATAGATCCGGACGGATGGTGGGCACGGCGCAAGTGCGCCTTTGTTTGCCCACCCTACTCGTGCCTCAGCTTACTGCCGTCCGTTTCGGTTCGACGATCTCGAACATCCGCGGGAATTCGTCCATCAGCATCATCAACTCGCCGAGGCGCACCGGATTGCCGCTGACCTTGATCTTGCCGGAGCCGACTGCTTCCGGGAATGTCGTCAGTTTGGCGATCACTTCGTCGAGAACGCTGCGCGGCAGCGTGAAGCTGGCGTCGGCATCGGGGGCTTGCGCGCTCGCGACATAGGTCAACGCGCAGTTTTCCAGATTGAGGATAAAGGTCTCGCCGGTATCGGTGAAATTCCAGTTCAGGACGATGCGCTTGCCTTCGGCCTTGGGACCGTTGAGGCGCACGCCGAGTACGTCCCAGAGCTGTTCGGTGCGGAGCGCGGCCAGCGTTTCGCGCGGCATCGCGGCGCGTGGCGGCGTCTTGGGCATGCCCTGCCGCAGTTCCTGCGCGCCGAACAGATAGGCATTGCGCCACGTCGAACTTTCGGAGGCATAGCCGAGCTGCTCGAACGTATCGGCGAGCAACGCGCGCGCCGCCTGGTTGTCAGGATTGGCGAACACCAGATGGCTCACGGCTTGCGCGACGAAGCGGAATTCGCCCTTGGCAAAATCCTCGCGCGCGCGCGTCAGGACGGCGTCCGCGCCGCCCATATACTCGACATATTTCTTGCCCGATTCGACCGGCGGCAGCGGATCGAGGTTAACGGGATTGGCGTCGTACCAGCCAAGATACTTTTGGTAGATCGCTTTCACGTTATGCCTGATGTGACCGTAATAGCCGCGGCCATGCCAGGCGCCCTCAAGGCTGGCCGGCAGGCGGATGGTTTCGGCGATTTCGGCGGCGGTTAGCCCATGGTTCATCAGGCGGATGGTCTGGTCGTGCGCGAACTTATAGAGATCGCGCTGTTGGCGGATCATGGCGTCGATCCGCTCTTGACCCCAGACCGGCCAATGGTGCTGGCCACACATCGCATCCGCCTTGCCGCCCCACATCTGTAGGGCCTCACCGAGATATTTCGACCAGGCCAGCGCGTCGCGTACGTCGGCGCCGCGGAACGGCAGCAGGTTATGAAAATTATGCGTGCAGTTTTCCGCAAGGTTGAGAAGCTTGTAACGCGGTATGAAGAAATGCATCTCCGCCGGCGCTTCGCTGTTCGGCGCCATCTGGAATTCGAATTCCACCCCATCGATGGTGCGGCGGTCGCCGGTCGCCATGATCAGATCGGTCGGACGGACGAGTGCGACCGCCCCGGCCGCCATGGTCTTGCCTAGCCCGCAATCGACCTGCCCGCGCACGCCTTTCGCAAGAAACGGCCCGAACTGATATTGCGCGCGCCTCAGCATGGCGGGGCCAGCAACGATGTTTTCCGAAACCGCATGCTCCATGAACAGATTGGGCGCGATGATAGGCACGCTGCCGCCGGTAGGTGTTGCATCGCCGAGTACGCCGCGCGCGCCGCCCCAATGGTCGGTGTGGGTATGGGTGAAGATCACGGCCGCAACGGGTCGCTTGCCCCGGTGCTGGAAGTAGAGCTCCACCGCCGCCCGCGCGCCTTCGATCGAGGTCAGTGTATCCACCACGATCACGCCGCTATCGCCCTCGATCAGCGTCATGTTGGCGATGTCGAGCCCGCGCACCTGGTAGACGCCGGGCACGACCTCGAACAGGCCGTGATGCATGTTGAGGCGCGACTGCCGCCACAGGCTGGGATCGACCGTCGGCGGCGCTTCTTCCGCGGACAGGAAACCGTAAGGCTCCAGGCTCCAGACCACCCGGCCCTGAGGCGACGTAATCCTCGCATTCTCAGTCGTGCCGAGGAAGCCGCGCGCAGCGTCGTCGAAATCACGCCTGTCGGAGAACGGCAGCGCCTTCAGCGTCGCCGCATGCTGCGCGATGACGGAGGCGGACGCTTCCTTTGGAGACTCCTTGCACGCTTCGATCGTGGCTGGTTGGCTCATTGTTGTGTGCTCCCTTGCGCGGAAGAAACAGAAGGTCGAAATTCGAACGGTATCAGCGCGAGACCCTCGAACCGGCCGCCGTTACGTATATTGCTGCCGCTCAAATGCGTCGGTCTTGCGGTCTGGAATCAGAGCGTGACACTGGTCCATCCGTCGATGCCGGCCAGAACCATCAAGGAATTCGTTGAGATCGCGCGCAAGAAGCCGGGCGAACTCAATTTCGGCAATCCCGGCACCGGCTCCTCCATCGATCTGAGCGCGCAAAAGCTGTTTCAGGCCGCTGATATCAAGCTGACCAATGTCGGCTACAAAGGCCAGCCGCAGGCGGCGCTGATAGAGCTGATGACCAATCTGATGCATTTCGAGATCGTCTCGCTCGAGCTGGCACTGCCGCACATCAGGGCCGGCAGCGTGAAACCGCTTGCTGTCATGACCGACAAACGTGTCGCCGATCTTCCCGATGTGCCGACGATTGCGGAAGCTGGATTTCCGGAATCCACTTACCTGCCCTGGTATGGCATCTACGTCCAGGCGGGAAAGCCCGATGCCATCGTCGCGAAGATTAACGAGGCCATCAACAAGGCACTGCAAACCCGGAAGTGCAGCGCCAGCTCGCGATCGCCAACATCCCAGGCAAGCCGATGCCGCTCGCCGACCTCGCCGCGCTGATGAAGGCCGATTACGAGAAGCTGAGGAAGGTGATCGCGACCGCAGGAGTGGCGCTGCAGTGAGAGACAACGCCTGAACGGCTCCACCGTCATTGCGACGGGGCGAGGTTGAAGCCCTACTTCTTCACCTTGCTGGCATCCATCTTGATGCTTGTATCCAGCATCTTGGTCGAGAACGCAGTATTCACGTCGAACGGCTTTTCCATGCCGAGATAGGTCTGCACCAACTCGTAGTCCTTCTTCATCCGCTCGGGATCGATCCAGCCGAGCGCCTTGGTCGTCGTGAATTCGTCTGTCATCAGGAACTTGATGCGCTCCCACTGCCGCTGCTGGTTTTCCTTGTCGAGACCTGAGGCCTGGTCGAGCAGCGCCTTGAGGCAGGGCGCGACGTCGGCGACGCAGGCGGCGTAGGCCTTCTGGCTGATCTTGACGAATTCCTCGACCAGCTTTGGATTCTTTTGCAGATAGGCGCCGTTGACGATCAGCGAATTGCCGTAAGGGTTCAGCCCGATATCCTTCCAGTTGACGTAACCGAGATCGGCGCCGAACTCGATCACCTTCAGATCGTGTTCATTGTAGAAATCGCTGATGATATCGACGGTATGGCTCTTCAGCGCCGCGATCTTCGCGGTCGGACCGACATTGACGAAGCTCACCGCATCAGGCGCGATGCCGGCGGCCTTGGCAAAGGCCGGCCACATCACCCGCGAGGCATCGCCTGGCGGATTGCCGATCTTGTGGTTCGGAAAGTCCTTCGGCCCGTTCACGCCATAGCTCTTCAGCCAGTAGAAGGTCTGTCCAGTGTTGGCGTAGATGCTCATCAACGCCACCACGTCGGCGCCCTTGCTCTTGGCCACCAGCGCGGTCGCGAGATCCGCGATGCCGAACGGCGAGCCGCCGGAGCCGACCTTCAGCGAGGAGACGCCGGAGCCTTTGCCGACTTCGATCGTGAGATCGATGCCGGCCTTCTCGTACCAGCCTTGCGACTTGGCGTAATAGAACGGCGAATGATCAGCCGTCGGCGTCCAGTTCAGGATCAGGTTAACGGACTCGGCGGCCACACAGGGCGCAGCCGGCACGGCAAGCGCAAGCGCCAATCCTGCAATTCGCAAAGCCTTCATTGCACCCTCCTCGTTCTGCAACCCGATCTTGTCGCCGCGCATCCGTGACGCTACCAATGCAACAAGGGACCAGACGACTTGTCAACTATTTGGTTGAAAATGCCGAAAAAACGTTCTGACGATACCAGGCCGCAGCGCCGCGATCCGGCCGCGACCCGCAAAAAACTGCTGACGGCGGCGCGACGCGAATTCGCCAGCAGTGGCCTCGCCGGCGCCCGGGTCGACGACATCGCCGCGCGGGCGGGCGTCAACAAGCAGCTTGTCTATCACTATTTCGGCGACAAGGACGCGCTGTATCTGGCGGTACTGGAATGGGTCTATGAGGAAATCCGCGCCCAGGAGCGCAAGCTCAATCTTGAGGGACTGCCGCCTGAACAAGCGATCAAGAAGCTGATCGAAAGTTCCTTCGACCACCTTGCCGCGCATCCGGACTTCATCGTGCTGCTGAACGACGAAAACCGCGGCGGCGCCCGGCATGTGCGCGGATCGCGAACACTGGAAGCGGTGCATTCGCCGCTGGTCAGCCTGGTTTCGACCATTCTCAGCGAAGGCGTGAAGGCCGGCATATTCCGTAAAGGCATCAACCCCGTGCACCTTTATATCTCGATCGCTGGGCTCAGCTATTTTTACTTCTCGAACACGCCCACCCTGTCGGCGATCTTCGGCAAGGACCTGTCGAGCCGGGCCGCGCGGCAGGCGCGCCGCAGGCACGTGGTCGACCTGGTGATGCATTCGCTGCGCCCATAATCAACCATATGGTTGATTAGTGGCGGAGGCCGCGGTAGATTGCCACCGCGCGGCGGGGAACCGGCCGCACATCCAAAAGGAGCGCACGGTGTTCAGCGGTGACGGCGGATCGGCACGGTCTTTCGCGATCATCCTGATCGTGCATCTGGCTGTGATCGTGCTCTGGCAGGTTCTGGTCGACGCCTTCCAGGTGCCGAAATTCATTCTGCCCTCGCCACTCGCGACCGTCGCAACGCTGGGCTCGCCCAGCTATGCCTGGCCCTCCAATCTGGCGGTGACGGCCATCGAAATTCTCGGCGGGTTCTGCCTCGGCGCGCTGGTCGGCATCATGCTGGCCGTGCTGTTCACCTGGTCGCCGCTGGTCAGCCTTCTGCTGCTGCCGCTGTTCGTGACGCTGAACATGATCCCGAAAGTGGCGCTGGGACCGCTGTTCATCGTCTGGTTTTCCTACGGCATCTTTCCGAACATCCTGATCGCGTTTTCGATTTGCTTCTTTCCGATCCTGCTCACCACTGCGCGTGGATTGAGCGAGGTGGAACCGGACCTGCTGGATCTCGTGAAGTCGCTGCGCGGTTCGCGTTGGACGCTGTTCCGAAAGATCCAGTTGCCCGGTGCGTTGCCTTACGTGTTTTCCGGAATGAAAGTCGGGGCCATCCTGGCGGTTGCCGGCGCAATCGTCGGTGAGTTCATCGCCTCCGAGCGGGGGCTCGGCTATCTCATGATCCAGGTGCAGTCTTCGCTCGATACGCCGGCGATGGTGATGGCGGTGGTGCTCCTGACATTGCTCGGTGTGGCGCTGTATGGACTCGTGCTCGGCTTAGAGCGGATGTTCGTCGTCCGTGACATCCGGCTGCAATAAGACAGGGACTGAAGATGCTACTGACGCGCGAAAACCTGCCGCAGACGATCGCCGATATCACCGCACTCGACGAGCTGCTGTGTCGCCCGACCCAGGCATTGATCGACGATCTGCGCAAGGTCGACGGCGACATCATGATCCTGGGTGTTGCCGGCAAGATGGGGCCGACGCTGGCCGGCCTTGCCAAGGCGGCCGTGCCGGAGCGCCGCGTGATCGGCGTCGCCCGGTTCAGCGATCCCGCCGTCAAGTACTGGCTGCAGGCGCGCGGCGTCGAGACCATCAATTGCGACCTGCTCGACGAAAGCGCCATCAAGTCGCTCCCGAATATTCCGAACATCGTTTTCATGGCCGGACGCAAGTTCGGCGCCGAGGGCGACCTCTCGCTGACCTGGGCGATGAATTCGCACGTCCCAGCCCTGGTCGCGCAGGCCTTTGCGACCTCACGTATCGTCGCGTTCTCGACCGGCTGCGTTTATCCGTTCGTGCCGGTCAACGGCAAGGGCTCGACCGAGGATATGGCGCCCGATCCGCCGGGCGAATATGCGCAATCCTGTGTCGGGCGCGAGCGCATGTTCGAGTATTTCTCACGCAAGCATGGAACGCCTGGACGTCTGTTCCGGCTGAACTACGCGATCGACATGCGTTACGGCGTGCTGCACGATATCGCGAGCAAGGTGCTGCAGGGCCAGCCGATCGACGTCAGCCTCGGCCATGTCAATTTCATCTGGCAAGGCGACGCTTCCTCGCAGGCGCTGCGCTGTCTGGCGCATTGCGAGACGCCGACCTCGCCGATCAATGTCAGTGGCCACGAGATCCTGGCGGTGCGCGACCTCGCCGCAAAATTCGGCCAGCGGTTCGGCCGCGCGCCCGTGATTGTCGGCAAAGAGGAGCCGACGGCGTGGCTCACCGACACGTCGCAGGCGATGAAACTATTCGGCTTGCCGATCGTCGATACCGAGCAGCTCATCAGTTGGACCGCCGATTGGGTGTCGCGCTCGATGCCGAGCCTCGGCAAGCCCACCAAGTACGAGGTGCGCGATGGCCGCTATTGAGCCCATCGACATCGTCGAACTCGGGGTTGGCGACGCACAGGCCGGACTTGCCTTATCGACCGAAGCGGGCTGGAACCAGAACGAAGCCGACTGGCGGTTTTTCCTGAGCCAAGGGGTCGTATTCGGCGCGCGCGACGGCAACCAGTTGGTGGCGACAGCGGCGCTGCTGCCCTACTCGGCCGGCCATGCCTGGATCAGCATGGTGCTGGTGACCGCCAACTTTCGCCGCCGCGGCCTTGCGACCAGGCTCGTCGATACCTGCCTGGAAGCGGCCGCGCGGCGCGGGCTCACAAGCTGGCTTGATGCCACGCCGGCTGGCGCGACCGTCTATGGTCCGCTCGGCTTTGCGCCGACGCTGCAATTGCGGCGGTTGCGGTTGGAAAAGCCGCAAGGCACCACAGCGACAAGGGCGCCCGCGGCCGGCAGCCTCGAAGCCCTGGCCGCGCGCGATGCCGGCGCCATGGGATTCGACCGCAGCACATTGCTGTCGGAATTTGCTGCGCGCCCGGGTTCTCGCATCGTGTCGGATGCTCGAGCCATGGTCCTGATCCGCGATGGACGCACCGCACGGCACATCGGTCCAGTCCTGGCCGATCACGCCGATCAGGCGTTGGCGTTGGTCGACGCCATCACTAGCTCCGAAACCGGCCCCTGGCTGATCGACGCCGTTCATTCTCAGGATGCGTTTCTGAACGGTCTCGTTCGCTCGGGCTGGAATATCGAGCGCCCGTTTCAGCGCATGCGCTTTGGCTCAGCGACTGCCTCGCCAGCGCAACCGCCGTTCGCCGTCGCCGGCCCGGAATTCGGATAGGAACAGCCGCCATGCATCATAGCGAAATCAAGCCAGAGGTTCGAAAGCTGATCGCCGACGGCACCGTGCTTCCGGCGCATCCGCTCGCGCTCGACGCCACCCGCGCACTCGACGTACGGCATCAGCGGGCGCTGACGCGCTATTACCTCGATGCTGGCGCCGGAGGATTGGCCGTGGGCGTGCACACCACGCAATTCGCGATCCGCGACGTCGGCATGTACCGCCCGGTGCTGGACCTGGCGGCCGAGACCGCCGCGTCATGGACCAAACGGCCGGTCGCGATGGTCGCAGGCCTGGCCGGTCCGACCCAGCAGGCTGTTGCAGAGGCGCAAACGGCACGCGGCATCGGCTACCACGCCGGCCTGCTCAGCCTGGCTGCGATGAAATCGGCATCCGAGGACGAGATCATCGCGCATTGCGAGGCAGTGGCACGCGAGATCCCCCTGGTCGGCTTCTATTTGCAGCCGGCCGTCGGCGGCGTGATCCTCAGCGCCGATTTCTGGAAGCGCTTTGCGGCCATCGATAACGTCATCGCCATCAAGGTCGCGCCATTCAACCGCTATCGGACGCTGGATGTTCTGCGCGGCGTCGCGGCAGCGGGCGCGCTCGACCGCGTCGCGCTCTATACCGGCAATGACGATCACATCCTGCTTGACCTCACTTTGCCGTTCGACCTGCGCGACAAGGGCGTCACCACGCGAGCGTACTTCAAGGGCGGTCTGCTCGGGCACTGGTCGGTGTGGACCGCGAGCGCGATCAGGCAGTTCGAGATGTGCAAGGCGGCACGCGGCAAGGACACCGTGCCGGCCGATCTCTTAGCGCTCGACGCGCGTGTCACCGATTGCAACAGCGCGTTCTTCGACGTTGCCAATAATTTTCACGGCTGCATCGCCGGTTGCCACGAAATCCTGCGGCGGCAGGGATTGATGCAAGGTCTCTGGTGTCTCGATCCCGCCGAAGGGCTGAGCCCGGGCCAGGTGCAGGAGATCGACCGCGTCTGCCGCGAGCATGCCGATCTCTCCGACGACGCCTTCGTGCAGACGAACCTGCAGAAATGGCTGGCATGACGGCGGACGAGCCCTTCATCAGCCTGCGCAATGTCCGCAAGGTCTATCGGTCCAAGGGCGCGGAATTCCTCGCCGTCTCCGACGTCACCATGGACGTGAAGGAAGGCGAACTGGTTTCGCTGGTCGGCCCGTCCGGCTGCGGCAAGACCACCGTGCTGAAGATCCTGGCCGGATTGCATGATGCCGATGGCGGCACCATCAAAATCGGCAATGCGACAACCCCGTTCGATCCTGCCCGCGACATCGGCATGGTGTTCCAGCAGGCCCTGCTGCTGAAATGGCGAACTATTTTGGACAACGTGCTGCTGCCGGCCGAAATCGTCGGCCTGCCGATGAAGGCCGCGCGAAGCCGCGCCCGCGATCTGCTCAATCTGGTGGGACTGGCTGGCTACGAGGATAAATACCCACAGCAATTGTCTGGCGGCATGCAGCAACGCACGGCGATCGCCCGCGCCTTCATCCACGATCCCAAACTGATCCTGATGGACGAGCCGTTCGGCGCGCTAGATGCGCTGACTCGCGAGCAGATGAACCTCGAAATGCTGCGGATCTGGCGCGAAAGCGGCAAGACCATCCTGTTCGTGACGCACTCGATTCAGGAAGCGGTATTCCTCGCCTCGCATTGCGCCGTGCTCACCGCAGGTCCGGCGCGAATGGCGGAGTATTTCCCGATCGAGCTGCCGTTTCCCCGCGCATTGCCGATCAAGACCACGGATGAGTTCGGCGCCTATGCGCGGCGAATCTACGCGCGGCTGGGATTGAGCCCGGGGACATAGCCTGTAGGCGCCAGGACTTCGCCGGCCCGCCTCGCATACGCATCATGCAAACTGAGAGCCTGTGGCCAGCGCAGCGTCCGTAGTACACGCCACGCTAGGGCGCGTCCGCGCCGGCGTGGAGAACCCGACAGAATGTCCGCAGACTTAGCCCCCAAACCATCCGCCGCACTCATCGACGGCCTGCCTCCCGAACTCAGGCGCTGGGCGGTGGCGGCGATCTTCACCGCGCTGGCGCTGGCCTCGCTGGATACCGCGATCGCCAATATCGCGCTGCCCGCCATCGCGGCCGACCTCCATGTCAGCCCGGCCGACGTGGTCTGGGTCGTCAATATCTACCAAATCGCCTTGGTCGCGACGCTGCTGCCGCTCGGCGCACTCGGCGAAATCGTCGGTCATGAGCGGATCTATATCGGTGGCCTCGTGCTGTTCACGCTGGCCTCGCTTGGCTGCGCCTTGGCATGGTCGCTGCCGAGCCTGACGGCGGCGCGGGCGCTGCAGGGGCTAGGCGCCAGCGGCATCATGAGCGTGAATGCGGCGCTGGTCCGCTTCGTCTATCCGACGCACATGCTGGGGCGCGGCTTCGGCCATAACGCGCTCGTGGTCGGAACGGCATTCACCTTCGGTCCGACCATTGCCTCCGCGATCCTTGCGATCGGAACGTGGCCGTGGCTGTTCGCGATCAACCTTCCCTTCGGCCTGATCGCAATCTGGATCGGCCTGAAGACCTTGCCCAAAACGCCGCGCGCGAAACACGCGTTCGATTTTGCGAGCGCAGCGCTGACCGCAAGCTGTCTCGGGCTGTTCATCATCGGCATCGGAAGCGCGGCACATCAGGCGCCGCCCGTCCTTGTCGGAGTGGCGCTTGGCGCGGCATTGCTGCTCGGCTGGATCATGACCCGACGGGATGCGGACCATCCGGCGCCGATGTTGCCGATCGACCTGTTCCGGAGGCCGATGTTCGCGCTGTCGGCCGCAACGTCGGTCTGCACATTCGCGGTGCAGGGATTGGCCTTCGTTTCGCTGCCCTTCTACTTCGAGGACGTGCTGCATCGCTCGCAGGTCGAGACCGGCTTCTTCATGACGCCCTGGCCATTGGTGGTGGCGATCATGGCGCCGATCGGGGGCCGGCTCTCCGATCGCTATCCTGTAGGCATTCTCGGCGGCCTCGGGCTGGTATTACTCGGCATCGGCATGGCGCTGCTGGCAACGCTGCCTTCGGATCCTAGCGTTGCCAACATCGTCTGGCGCACGGTGATCTGCGGGATCGGATTCGGCTTGTTTCAAACGCCGAATTTGCGGGCGCTGATGTCGAGCGCGCCGCCGCACCGCAGTGGCAGCGCGAGCGGCATCGTCGCAACCGCTCGTCTGACAGGGCAGACACTCGGCGCCGCGCTCGCGGCCCTTTGCTTTGGGCTGGCCGGTCACGACGGTGCGACGGTCGCGCTGATGCTCGGGGCCGGATTTGCCGCGCTCGGAAGCCTGATGAGTTTCCTGCGTCTGACGGTGGGCACCGAAAAGATATGATGCAACGCAGGGACACGACCCTGTTCGCTGCGCCTAGAGCCTGGTTCTGATTGAATCAGAACCGGGCTCTAGATTCTTGTTTTGACGCGTTTTCTTGACGCGAACCGGTGTCCACTTCGCTTGAAAACGCTCTAATTGAGCGCCCAAAGATAAGCCAGCGTCGCCGCGATCCCGAGTCCCGTTCTGACCGCGTGCAACCCTCCCCATTTCACGATCAGCGCACGTGACTGCGGGCCGGCGTCCTTCTCGTCGATAGCGTTCAGCATGCGGTTGGTCGGCATGATGCCGATCAGCGTATAGGGCCAGTTGGCGAGAATGAGCACCGCGCCGACGATCCAGCGCCAGTCCCCCGTCAGCCAGGCAGCGGTCAGGCCGAGCACACCGGAAATGACTGCGCAACTCGCCTGCATCGCAAAGCCGCGCGCGTAGCTTGGTTTCCACTGCCTCAAGAGGCCCCGGTCATCGAGGCCGAGACGCGCCGGCTGTTCGGCGAAGTTGATGAAGAAGGCGGCACCGGCGAACGCCGCCGCGACGACCATTGCAAGCTGTCCTGCAAACATTTTTTCACTCCACACGCTAATTGACAATATATTGTCATCTTGGATATTAATTGTCAAATGACAACGAAACGACATACGCCCGGCGGTCAGGCATTGACCGAGTTGGTTCTCGCCGTGTTCCGCCTCAATGGACGCCTGCTCGCGGCCGGTGACCGGCTTGTTTCGGACCTCGGCCTCACCAGCGCGCGCTGGCAGGTGCTTGGCGCAATCGCGCTTGCGCCAAATCCGCAACCGGTGGCCTGGCTTGCGCGCAGCATGGGACTCAACCGACAGGGAGTTCAGCGCATTGTGAACGAGATGGCAGAGGATGGCCTCGTGGAGCTGCAGCCCAATCCGAATCACCGCCGGGCGCACCTCGTCGCGCTAACCAGGCGTGGGCAGGATGCCTTCGAAACCGCCAGCGCACTCCAGGTTCCGTGGGCAAATGCCCTTGCGAAGGGGCTTAATCCCGATGAGCTCGCCGCGATGACCCGTATCGCGAAGCTGCTGAGCGAGCGCCTTGATGAGTCCGCCTAGCCCTACCCTCTAACAAGGAAACTAAAATCGGCCAGGTTGCGGAAACCCGGCGCAACACCGGCGGATCGACTTTCTTCCCGTTCGTTAAGCGCGCATTTTCTTGATTTGAACTGTTCTATTTTCTCGGATCACATCGCGCCCGGTTCAATTGGCGAATTGGACTCAAAAAGGGACATGCGATGGCAAACCTCACAATCAACGGCAAAACGATCAATGTGGACGTCGAAGATGACACGCCACTGCTCTGGGCTATCCGGGAGAATGTCGGACTGACCGGCACCAAATATGGGTGCGGCATTGCACTATGCGGCGCCTGCACCGTTCACGTCGACGGGGTCGCGATGCGTTCCTGCGGCGTGACGGTCAGCGAGGCCGTCGGCAAGCAGATCACCACGATCGAAGGTCTCGCCTCAAATGGCGCGCTGCATAAGGTGCAGCAGGCCTGGGTGGCCAACGACGTTCCACAATGCGGCTATTGCCAGAGCGGCATGATCATGGCGGTTGCGGCCCTTCTCAACGAGAAGCCGAAGCCGACCGACCAGGATATTAACGAGGCCATCACCAATATCTGCCGATGCGGGACCTTCCAGCAGGTCCGCGAGGCGATCCACGCCGCCGCGAGCGCTTGAGGGGGACGCCATGAACAAGCACGTCACACCCAAACTCAACCGCCGCACCTTCGTGATCGGCACCGCTGCCGCCGGCGCCGGCCTCGCACTCGGCCTCGATATTCCCTTCGGCGGACCGAAGGTCGTTCGCGCAGCCGATGGCTCACCAGAAGTTAATGTCTGGGTGGTGATCCGCCCCGACAATACGACCGTGGTTCGCGTCGCCCGCTCGGAGATGGGCCAGGGCACCCTCACCGGCCTCGCCCAACTCGTCGCTGAAGAGCTCGAATGCGACTGGTCGAAGGTCGTCACCGAATATCCGACACCGGGCCAAAGTGTCGCACGCAAGCGCGCCTGGGGCGATTTTTCGACGGGCGGCAGCCGCGGCATTCGCTCCAGCCAGGACTATGTCCGCAAAGGCGGCGCCACCGCCCGCGTGATGCTGATACAGGCCGCCGCGAACGAGTGGAAAGTGCCGGCATCGGAATGCACCGCCGCCAACAGCATCATCACCCACACGCCGTCGGGCAGGACCACGACCTACGGCAAGGTGGTGGAAGCCGCCGCAAAGCTCGAGCCACCGGCGGACGTCAAGCTGAAGGATCCCAAGGACTGGAAAATTGCCGGCAAGGGATTGAAGCGACTCGACACCGTCGAGAAGACGACAGGTGCGATGATCTATGGCGCCGACGTCAAGCTGCCGGGCATGCTCAATGCCGCGATCAAGGATTGTCCTGTCTTCGGCGGCAAGCTGAAAAGCTACGACGAAGCCAAGATCGCCGGCATGAAGGGTATCAAGAAGGTGGTGAAGGTCGGCGACAGCGCCGTCGCCGTCGTCGCCGACACCTGGTGGCACGCCAAGACCGCGCTCGACGCGCTACCGATCGCCTGGGACGAAGGCGAGAACGCCAAAGTCTCCAGCGAGTCGATCGCCAACTGGCTGGCCGAAGGCCTCGACAATGCCCAGCCGGCCTATATCGGCAACCAGAATGGTGACGCCAAGGCTGCGATTGCCTCCGCCGTCAAGAAGGTCGAGGCGGTCTACAACTATCCCTACCAGAACCACGCCACGATGGAGCCGATGAACGCCACCGCGCTCTATACGCCGGACAAATGCGAGGTCTGGTGCGGCACGCAGAACGGCGAAGCGGCATTTGCCGCCACGCTGGAGGCGTCGGGACTGCCGGCCGAAAAATGCGAGGTCCACAAGCTGATCCTCGGCGGCGGCTTCGGCCGCCGCGGCATGACCGATTACGTCCGGCAGGCGGTCCTCATCGCGAAGGAGATGCCGGGCACGCCGGTCAAGTTGTTGTGGTCGCGCGAAGAGGACATGGCGCAAGGCAAGTTTCATCCGGTCACGCAATGCAAGATGACCGGGGCCTTCGATGCCGATAACAATCTCACGGCGCTGCATGTGCGATTGTCCGGCCAGTCGATCCTGTACACGGTGCGTCCGGCAGCGCTGGTGAACGGCATGGATACGGCTGCATTCCAGGGCTTGAGTCCTTCCGGCGACGCGGCGATCGGCTACTCCGTGCCGAACCTCTTGGTCGAGCATTCCATGCGCAATCCGCACGTTCCACCCGGCTTCTGGCGCGGCGTCAACGTCAACCAGAATGCCATCTACATGGAATGCTTCATGGATGAGCTGGCGCATTCGGTGGGCCAGGATCCGGTGGAATTCCGCCGCAAGCTGATGAGCAAGCACCCAAAACACCTCGCCGTGCTCAACGCCGTGGCCGAGAAGATCGGTTGGGGCAAGCCCGCGCCGCAAGGCGTCTATCGCGGGATCGCGCAGGTGATGGGCTACGGCAGCTATGTCGCGGGTGCCGCGGAAATCTCGGTCATCGACGACGGCAAGATCAAGGTGCATCGCATAGTCGCCTCGACCGACCCCGGCTACATCGTCAACCCGGCGCAGGTCGAGCGGCAGATTGCCGGCTCGTTCGTCTACGGCCTGTCCGCCCTGTTCTACGGCGGCTGCACGGTGAAGGACGGCAAGATCGAGCAGACCAACTTCGACACCTACGATTCAATGCGCATTGCCGCGATGCCGAAGGTGGAATGCGTCATGGTGCCGAGCGGCGGCTTCTGGGGCGGCGTCGGCGAGCCGACTATCGGCGTCGCCGCACCCGCGGTGCTCAACGCCTACTTCGCGGCAACCGGCAAGCGGATCCGTTCGGTCCCGCTGAAGGACCAGAACATCACGTTTGCCTGACAGTAACGGGCGGCGGCCTCTTCGGCCGCCGCTCGCTTATCGAGAGATTTCTGATGAAAGCCTTGCGTGCCGTCATCGGGCTGGCAACGGTCATGGCGTCGAGCCTGCCGGTGCTTGCGGCTTCCGATCCCCCGCCCGGCGCGGCATCCTGCTCCGGCTGCCACTCCCGCGGGGTGACCGGTTCGTCCGTTTCGCGGCTGAACGGCCGCGACGCCGGCGAGATCGCGACCGCGATGGCTGGATTTCGCAACGGCTCGCTTCCCGCTACGGTAATGAACCGCATCGCCAAGGGCTTTTCCGACGATGAGTTGCGCGCGATCGCCGCGTGGCTCGCGGCACAAAAATAAGGGGCCGCCAGCATGGGCGTAAGCCGTCGCATCAGCCGCCGGAAGTTCTGTAGCGCCAGCGCGGCCGCCGCAGTGACGGCCTTGGCGTCTCCGCTGCCCGCGTTGGCGCAATCCGCGGCGCGCATCATCGTGATCGGCGGCGGCTTCGGCGGTGCGAGTTGTGCGCGCGCGCTGAAACAGATCGATCCGAAATTGCAGGTCACGCTGGTCGAGCCGAACCGGACCTTCACCGCCTGCCCGTTCAGCAACAATGTCATCGCCGGACTGCGTTCGATCGAGGAGCAAAAATTCGGTTACGACAAGATCGCCGCCAGCGGCATCACGGTGGTGGCGCTGGAAGCAACGACCATCAATGCAGCGGCGCGGACCGTGGGGCTCGCCGACGGCACCTCGCTCGCCTACGACCGGCTGGTGCTGTCTCCCGGAATCGAACTGCGTTTCGACGCCCTGTCGGGCTACGACGAAGCCGCCGCAGCGAAGATGCCGCATGCCTGGAAAGCGGGCGAGCAAACGCTGTTGCTGCGCAAGCAGCTCGAGGCCATGGACGATGGCGGCCTGGTGGTGATCACAGCTCCCGCCAACCCTTTCCGTTGCCCGCCGGGACCTTACGAACGGGCCTGCCTGATTGCGCATTATCTGAAGACCAAGAAGCCGCGTTCGAAGCTGATCATCCTCGACGCAAAGGACGCGTTCTCCAAGCAGCGCCTGTTTCAGAACGCGTGGAAGGAGCTTTACCCGGGGATGGTCGAATGGGTATCGCTATCGCAGGGCGGCAAGGTGAATGCCGTCGATCCGGCAACCAACACTCTGATCACCGATTTCGGCAATCACACCGCCCAGGTGGCCAACGTTATTCCGCCGCAACGGGCCGGCCGCATCGCGGCTATTGCGGGCGCGACCGATAACACCGGCTGGTGCGCGATCGATCCTGTCACTTTCGAATCCAGATCGGCCCCGAACATCCATGTCATAGGCGACGCCTGTCTCGCCGGCGCGATGCCAAAATCCGCATTCTCGGCGAATGCGCAGGCCAAGACTTGCGCAAACGCGATTGCCACATTGGTCGCCGGCCGATCGCCAGCCGCGCCGAAGCTGATCAATACGTGCTACAGTCTGGCAGCCCCCGACTATGGCATCTCGATTGCCGGCGTATACCATCCGAAGAATGGATTACTTGCCGACGTTGAAGGCGCCGGCGGCGTTAGTCCGCTGGAGGCGTCACGCGATTTCCGCGCCCGCGAGGCCGATTATGCGCAATCCTGGTTCGCGACCATCACGGCGGAAGTCTTTGGCTAGACGCACCTACCGCATGTTGGATCCGATTCTTGCTGGAGTCCTCCTCGTGCTGCCCGGCTGCGCCGCCGCAACGGAACTTCGCAGCTATGCCGTCATTGGAGATGCCATTCCGCAGTCGCTGACGGGCACGGCCGGCGATGCGACGCGCGGCCGCGCCCTCGTCGTCGAACGTTCCAGCACTTGCATCCTGTGCCACAACGGCCCATTTCCCGAACAGAAGTTCCAGGGCGACCTGGCGCCTGATCTTTCCGGTTCCGGCAGCCGCTGGTCCGAAGGTCAGCTTCGGCTTCGGCTGGTGGATGCTTCTCGTCTCAACGAAGAGACGATCATGCCGTCCTATTACCGCGTTGACGGCCTCACTCGCGTCGGGACGCTGTGGCGCGGTAAGCCGATCCTGTCGGCCGAACAGATCGAGGATATCGTGGCGTATCTCGCAAGCTTACGCGAATAGGAAGGTCCGATGCATCCACCATCGAATTCGACACGCCGCCAGTTTCTCGGCCTCGCCGGAGCGGCAGCCGTGCTTGGCACGGCCCCCGTCGTCACGCTTCGGCCTGCCGAGGCGACGCCCGAGAGGCTCGCTTCCGCCATCCGCAACGTCACCGGCGGCGCCGCGGTGAAGACTGGCAAGGTCAAGCTCGAGGTGCCGCCCTTGGTCGAGAACGGCAACACCGTGCCGTTGACTGTGAGTGTCGCCCACCCGATGGCGCCGGAGGACCACGTCAGCAGCATCCACGTTTTCAACGAGAAAAATCCGCAGCCGAACGTCGCCAACTTCCACCTCGGCCCTCATGCCGGCCGCGCGCAGGTTTCGACCCGCATTCGCCTCACCGACAGCCAGAAGGTCGTCGCGATCGCCAAGCTCTCGGACGGGTCATTCTGGTCGGCCAGCGTCGACGTCGTGGTGACACTGGCGGCCTGCACCGAGGAGGTGATCTGATGGCTTCCGCGCTGATCAACGTTCCGGCCAGAGCCAAACGCGGCGACATCATCGAGATCAAGACGCTGATGTCGCACATCATGGAGTCAGGCTATCGCCATAAGGCGTCAGGTGAAGCTGTGCCGCGCGACATCATCACGAGCTTTACCTGCCGCTTTAACGGCGCTGAAATCTTCCGCGCCGATCTGTTCCCGGCGATCGCCGCCAACCCGTTCTTCTCCTTCTTCACGACCGTGACCGAAAGCGGCAAGTTCGAGTTCGAATGGATCGGCGACAAGGGTTTTTCTGAAACTGCATCCGCCTCGATCTCGGTCGAATGAGATTTTTGGGCGCCATAGCCGCCACATTGCTGGTGGTGGGCGCCGTCGGCGCAGCCGAGATCCCGCAAGCCGACCGCCGTTCCGGCTACAGCTTCATGAAGCCGGACACAAAAACCATGCAGGACGACGACACTGCTAATCCCGGCATGCTCTGGGTGCTCAATGGCGAGACACTGTGGAACCGCAAGGCGGGCGCCGCCGACAAAGCGTGCGCCGATTGCCATGGCAATGCACGCGCAAGCATGAAGGGCGTGGCCGCCCGCTACCCCGCGTTCGACAAGGCAACCGGCCGCCCCATCGATCTGGAACAGCGCATCAATTCGTGCCGTACCAACCACCAACAGGCGACGCCGCTGGCGTTCGAGAGCCGCGAGCTGCTGTCACTGACAGCCTTTGTCGCGCGGCAATCACAGGGCGTTCCGATCGAAACCGGAGCCGACCCGCAGCTCGCGCCGTTCGTCGCCAAAGGACGCGAGCTCTACATGCAGCGGCAGGGCCAGCTCAATCTCGGCTGCACCAACTGCCATGACGACAATTGGGACAAGCGGCTCGCCGGCGCCGCGATCACACAAGGACACCCGACCGGCTACCCGCTCTACCGGCTGGAATGGCAATCGCTGGGTTCGCTGCAGCGCCGCCTGCGCGCCTGCATCACCGGCATCCGCGCGCAGGCCTATGATTACGGCGCGCCGGAACTGGTTGAACTGGAATTGTACCTGATGTCGCGAGCGCGCGGGATGGCGATGGAAGCGCCGGCGGTGCGGCCTTAGCTCCTCGTGGTGCGGAGCGCGTAGCGGGTCTCCTCACTACAAAGCCCGGAGACAAAATCGCGAAAACAACCCCATGCAAAGTAGAGCGACCCCGGCTCGCAGCACTCGCGCTGCTTGTCGGGACACGTTTGTCGTCGTAGCGCTTTACCGCTCCGCGAACGCCTTCTCGACCACGAACTGGGCCGGCTCGCCGTGATTGCCTTCGACAAATCCCTTGCCGCTCAGCAGCGCGCGCGTATCCGTCACCAGCGCAGGGCTGCCGCAGATCATGACGCGGTCATGGGCCGGATCGAGCGAGGCCAGCCCGATGTCGGCGAACAGCTTGCCGGAAGTGATCAAGTCGGTGATGCGGCCGCGGTTGCGGAAGGGATCGCGGGTCACGGTCGGATAATAGATCAACTGGTTGCGAACATACTCGCCGATCAGCTCGTCGTTCGGCAGCTTTTCGGTGATCATCTCACCATAGGCGAGTTCGGCGACGCGGCGGCAGCCGTGCAGCAGCACCACCTTCTCGAACCGTTCATAGGTCTCGGGGTCCTTGATCACGGAAAGGAACGGCGCCAGCCCGGTGCCGGTACCGATCAGATAGAGGTTGCGGCCGTCCTCGAGGTTATCGATGACCAGCGTACCGGTCGCCTTGCGGCTGACGATGATTTCGTCGCCCTGCTTTTAGTGCTGGAGCCGCGAGGTGAGCGGGCCATCCGGCACCTTGATCGAGAAGAACTCGAGCCGGTCCTCGTAATTGGCGCTGGCGACCGAGTAGGCGCGGAGCAGCGGCTTCTCGCCGACCTTCAGGCCGATCATCGTGAATTCGCCATTGCGGAAACGGAACGAGGGATCGCGCGTGGTGGTGAAGCTGAACAGCGTATCGGTCCAGTGATGAACGCTCAGCACGCTTTCCTGGTTGAAATTGCTCATCGCACCGTTCCTTGATTTACAAGCCGGATTGACCGGCTAAATCATTCGTATACGATCATTCGTATACAAACGAATAATCCAGCTTGATCCGGTCGTCAAGCCGGGCAGAATGTCCGGCGAAGGCATTGAACCAAAAGGAAAAACCATGGCCCACGACGCACCCCAGGCGACCGGTCCGAGCAAGCTGGTGATCCGCAATATCGGACTCGTGCTATCGGGGGCTTTGGAAAAGCCGATCCTGGATGCCGACACGATCGTGGCCGAGAACGGCAAGATCACAGCCATCGGCCGCTTCAAGGACTGCAATACCGAGGGCGCCACCACGACAGTCGATGCCAACGGCACCACCGTCGCGCCCGGATTGATCGACAGCCACGTCCATCCCGTCGCCGGCGACTGGACGCCGCGGCAGAACCAGGTCAACTGGATCGACAGCTACCTCCATGGCGGCGTGACCACCATGATCTCGGCCGGCGAGGTCCACATGCCCGGCCGCCCGCGCGACGTCGTAGGCCTGAAGGCGATGGCGATCTTTGCGCAGCGCGCGTTTTGGACGCTGCGGCCAGGCGGAGTGAAGGTGCATGCCGGCGCGCCGGTGATCGAATGCGAAATGGTGGAGGACGACTTCAAGGAGATGGCCGCGGCCGGCGTCAAACTGCTCGGCGAAGTCGGCCTCGGCGGTGTCAAGGACGGCCCGACCGCGCGCAAAATGGTCGGCTGGGCGCGCAAATACGGCATTCAAAGCACGATCCACACCGGCGGACCTTCAATTCCCGGCTCCGGCCTGATCGACAAGGACGTGGTGCTGGAAGCCGACACCGACGTGGTCGGTCATATCAATGGCGGCCATACTGCGCTGCCCGACGACCAGATCCGCTGCATCTGCGAGGGCTGCAAACGCGGGTTGGAGCTGGTTCACAACGGCAACGAGCGCTCGGCGCTGTTCACGTTGCGCACCGCGCGCGAGATGGGTGACCTCCATCGCGTCATCCTCGGCACCGACGCACCGGCCGGCTCCGGCGTACAGCCGCTCGGCATTTTGCGAATGGTCTCGATGCTGTCCTCTCTCGGCGAACTGCCGGCCGAACTCGCCTTCTGTCTTGCGACCGGCAATACCGCGCGCATGCGCGAACTCGATTGCGGAATCATCGAAATCGGCCGCTCCGCGGACTTCGTCCTGATGGACAAGGCCCAGCATTCCCCCGGCAAGAACATTCTGGAGAGCGTGCAACTCGGCGACCTCCCCGGCATCGGCATGACCATCATCGATGGCATCGTCCGCACCCAGCGCAGCCGCAATACCCCGCCGGCGGGGAAAGTGCCGGAGATCATCGTCGGGCATTGACGCTGGTTGAGGGCTCGATCGCACCCGGGCCAAAATTTAAGGTAATGCCTCGAAAGCGATGAACCAGTTGCCGGCCTGCCCCGTCCAATACGGGCTGGCTGCTGCAGCCTGCGTCCTGTCACGACCTAAACTCGCCGTGCTAGTCGCCATTGTTCACGCAATCGCGAGGATCTTGGCGGGTCGATGCCCGGCCTGGCTCGTTGCCGGTATGAACTGGATCACACTCATTCTCGTGTTCTCGTGTTCTCATGGGGGTCCATTGCCGTACCAACCAGCGTGGAACCCGCCCTGCTGCTTGCGGCCAACAGCCACCATGGTACGCTGCAGGTGCTGGAAAGATTGCTTGCCTCACACTGTATTGACAGTTGGGAGCCAATCCAAGCATGGCCCAAATTCGTGACATCAAGTCAGGCCGACCGGGTGAGCGATCGCCCGAGCCAATGCCACGCCGCCTTGCGGCCATCGTGGCAGGCGACATCGCCGGTTACAGCCGTCTGATGCAGATCGACGAGGAAGGAACGCACAATCGCGTCAAGCGGATCGAGCGCGATCTCATCGAACCCAGCATCAGGGAACACCATGGCAGGCTGGTCAAAACCACGGGCGACGGCTTCATCGCCATTTTCGACAGCCCGGTCGAAGCGGTCCGAGCCAGCATCGTGATCCAGCAAAATCTGGTTGGCCGCAATGCGTCACTGCCCAAGCATCATTGGATCGAGTATCGGATTGGCGTCAATCTTGGCGACGTGATTATCGAAACCGACGACGTTTATGGCGACGGCGTCAACATTGCCACGCGGCTTGAGGGCATAGCCCATCCTGGCGAAGTCTATATCTCCGGCGGCATTTATGAGCAGATAAAGCATAAGCTGGTTTGCGGATACGAGTCGCTCGGTGATCGAAAGGTCAAGAACATCACCGATCCCGTTCGGGTCTACCGCGTGCTTCCCGACCCCTCCGCCCTTAACGCATATCGGAACCGGCGCGAACGCGTCCTGATCCTCTTGCTCTGCATCGCGATGCTGACCATTGCGATCGGTTCTCTCTGGTACATGTTCGCACCGGCTCGCAAGGCTATAAATCAGGCGTCGGCTCCCGTTTCATCTCCGGCGGAAGCGCCGAAGGCGCCTGCGCCTGCCGCAAAACAACAAGCGCCGGCGCCCCAACCTTCTCCTTCCGTAGCGCCGAAGCAACAAGAGGCGGCGCCGCTACCGCCGCCGGCGTCTCCCGCCGCACCCGAGACTCCGCCGACGTCGCAAGCCGCTGCACCGGTTCGAGAACCCGAGATGATTTCGCTTCGGGGCGGTAGCTTCGCCATGGGCAGCAACGAAGATGCTTCGGAAAAGCCGGTCCGTCAGGTAACGGTCAAGCCATTTGCGATGGGGAAATTTCCCGTCACCGTGCAGGAATGGAACGCATGCGCCGCCGCAAAGGCATGCGGATTCACGGCAGCCGGAAAGGCCGATGCGCCTGTTACAAACGTAAGCTGGAGCGATGCCAAGCAATACGTCGCGTGGCTCGCGGAAACCACCGGAAAACCATATCGACTGCCGAGCGAAGCCGAATGGGAATATGCCGCGCGCGGCGGCACGCAGAGCCGATACTGGTGGGGCGATCAGTTTCAGCCCGGCATGGTCAATTGCAAGAACTGCAGCGACATTCCAGTCAGCGACCAGCCGGTGAAGGTCGGCAGCCTCAAGCCAAATCCTTTCGGGCTGTTTGATATGGGCGGCGGTGTCGATCAATGGGTCGAAGATTGCTGGCACAGAAATTATCAGGGCGCGCCGGGAGACGGGTCAGCATGGGTCGAGAATGCATGTTCCTCGCATGTCATCCGCTCCGGCTCATGGAGAAAGGACTCAGGCTATGCCCGCGTATCAAACCGCGGCAGCTATGATACCAACGTGCGGTACCCCACCCACGGTTTCCGCGTCGCGCTATCTCTCAAGTAGTCTTAAGAGGGCGGGTAATGAAGTTCATGCAGTGGATCGCTCTCTCAGCAGCGCTCACTTGCCTGCCGTTCGCCGCGTACGCTCAAGGCAAGCCCGCGCACAAGGAGGCCCTTCTCTATTTCATTTGGCCGCAGAACGGCGCCGTCATCAAGGGCGCATTCTGGTGCCGCTTTGGTCTGCGCAACATGGGCGTCACGCACGCCGGCGATAATTACCCGAACAGCGGTCATCACCACCTGCTGATCAATGTGAATGAGCCGCTCAATTCCAATGAGCCGATTCCGCAGGACAAGTCACATCTTCATTTCGGCGCCGGCCAGACCGAAGCCCGAATCGAGTTGCCACCGGGCAAACATACGCTCCAGCTCGTGCTGGGCGATGCCGAACACTATCCGCACGTTCCTCCGGTGGTCTCGCAGAAAATTACCATCACGGTCAAATAGAGCGGAACTCTCTCCGCCGCTTTTGATCATTTGGAATTAGGCAAACAGGGAGGCAGTACGATGAACATTCGGCCCGATCCCACGTTTCACGCTTCACCCAAGCTTGCCATGGAAGCTCCGCCAGAGAGCTTCGCCTACACCGTGCTGCTCAGCCCGGATGCTTCAAAGCCGGACGCCCTCGCGGTGATCGATGTCAAGCCGGGCTCCTCGACCTACAGCCAGATCGTCCACACCGTGACGATGCCCAACAAGGGCGACGAATTTCATCATTTTGGCTGGAACGCCTGCTCGTCAGCGCTATCGCCGCTCACCGGGCATGCCTTTCTCGAGCGCCGCTATCTCATCATCCCCGGCATGCGATCGTCCCGCATCTATATCGTCGACACCAAGCCCGACCCCACCAAGGCGGCGATACACAAGATCATCGAGCCTGAAGAGATCTTCAGGAAGACCGGATATTCGCGGCCCCACACCGTTCATTGCGGGCCTGAAGGCATTTACATCTCTACGCTCGGCGGCAGCGGCAAGGAGGGCACTGACGGGCCGCCTGGCGTCTTCATCATGGATTGCGAGACGTTCGAGGTGCTCGGACGGTGGGAGCTCGATCGCGGTCCGCAACAACTGCATTATGACTTCTGGTGGAACCTGCCGCGCGACTACATGGTGACAAGCGAGTGGGCGCTGCCGCCGCAGTTCGAGAACGGGATCGTGCCGGAAGATCTACTTTCCAACAAATACGGCCATCGGATCCACTTCTGGGATCTGCGCGCCCGGCGCAATGTCCAAACCATCGATCTCGGCGCCAACCATCAGATGGCGCTGGAGGTACGTCCCGCGCATGATCCCGTGCGCGAATACGGCTTCCTGGGCGTCGTGGTCGACACCACCAATCTCGAGGGCTCGATCTGGACATGGTGGCGCGAGGGCGGCAAGTTTCACATCGAGAAGACGGCGACGATCCCGCCCGAGCCTGCAGCAAAGGAGCAACTGCCGCCGCTGCTGCAAGGGTTTGGCGCCGTGCCGCCGCTGGTCTCGGACATTGACCTGTCGATGGACGATAAATTCCTCTACGTCGCCTGTTGGGGCACCGGCGAGATGCGTCAATACGATGTCAGGGAGCCGCGAAGGCCGAAGCTTGCCGGCTCGGTTCACATCGGCGGGATCGCACGCCGTACGCCGCACCCGAACGGCAAGGCGTTTGCAGGCGGCCCGCAGATGGTCGAGATCAGCCGCGACGGCAAGCGGGTGTACTGGACCAACTCGCTGTACTCGACATGGGACGACCAGTTTTATCCCGATGGCGTCCCGGGAGCCATGGTGATGGCCAATGCAAAGCCGGACGGTGGTCTCGAACTGGCGAGCAACTACTGGGTCAACTTCCCCGACGGCTACCGCGCGCACCAGATCCGGCTCGACGGCGGCGACTGTTCGACGGATTCGTTCTGCTATCCGTCGGTTTGAAATTTGAGTTCAGCCGACTGGACACCGGCCTGGCTGTGGCTGGCTGTCATCGCAAGCGGCCTTTACCACGGCGTCAACCCGGGCATGGGCTGGCCGCTCGCGGTTTCGGCTGGACTGATGGAGCGAAGCCCGCGTGCGCTGGTGGCCGCGCTTGGGCCGCTCACGGCCGGCCATCTGCTCGCGATGCTGCTGGTACTCCTTCCCTTCGCGCTGCTCGTTGCCATCTTCGAGTGGCAGCGCACGATACAGATCGGCGCCAGCGTCCTCGTTGTCGCCTTCGGCCTGTTCCGGTTGGCCAACCGCCGCCATCCGAGAGTTTTAGCGCGGATATCACCGGCGCAACTGGGGCTTTGGTCTTTTGCCGTGGCGCTGGCGCATGGCGCCGCGCTGATGCTGGTGCCGATCTATCTCGGGCTCTGCCGGCAAGCCGAACTCGACGGCGGCCACGTGGCCGCCGGTACTCTCATCAACGCCAATCTCGGAATGGCCATGCTGGTTGCCACGGTTCACGCCATCGCGATGGTCGCCGCCGGCGGAGTTTGCGCGTGGCTCGCCTACCGATATCTCGGCCTCCAGTTCATATCGCAGAGCTGGTTCAACCTGGATACGACCTGGGCCCTCAGCCTCATTCTGGTGGGCGCGATCGCGCTTGCGCTGAACCTGAGCTGACGCGAGCTACGCCTTAACGCAGCTTGTCGAGCAGCGCGATCAGGGTCTCGCGCTCTTTTGCATCGAGTGGCGCCAGCGTCTCGCGGCTGATCGCCAGCGCATTCGGCGCGGCCTTCTCGGCCAATTGCTGGCCGGCGCGCGTCAGACTCACGAGCAGGCGGCGGCCGTCCTCGGGATCCGGGCTGGTCTCGGTCAGGCCGCGTGCGGTGAGACGATCGATCACGCCCTTGATGGTGGCGACATCCATCGCCGTCAGCCGCCCGAGCAGGTTCTGCGAGCACGGTCCGGTCTCGGCCAGCTTGGCGAGCGCCGCCCATTGTGTCGGCGTCAGGTTGATGCCGATCTCGCGAGCGAAGATGGTGGCATGGCGCTGCCAGACCTGACGCAGGATGAAGCCGATCTGCTCGTCGAGAATGTAGGACGGGCGCGGCGGCTTGACGCTCCGTTTCGGCGAAACACTCCTTCCCATCTGCGTTCCCCGCCCTTCCCCTCGCCGATCACAGCGACAGATGCGCGTCCCGGACATCCGGCCGCGCGTCGAGTTCGGCTATCGTGCCGCCGAAGCAAATCTTGCCACGTTCGATGATGTAGGCACGGTCGGAAATCAGCCGCGCGAAATGCAGGTTCTGCTCCGAGACCACGATGCTGACGCCTTCCTTCTTCATCGCCAGGATGGCGTCGACCATCTGTTCGACGATTTTTGGCGACAGCCCTTCCGATGGCTCGTCGAGCAGCACCAGCGAAGGATTTCCCATCAGGGTTCGCGCAATCGTCAGCATCTGCTGCTCGCCGCCGCTCATCCGCCCGCCCGGCCGATTGCGCATCTCGCCGAGGTTCGGGAACAGCGTGAACAGTTTTTCGCGCGTCCAGTGCGGCGCGTTCGGCCGTTTTGGCTGGCGGCCGACCTCGAGATTTTCCTCAACTGTAAGATCGGTGAAGATGCGCCGCTCTTCCGGCACGTAGCCGAGCCCGCCACGCACGATCGCATGCGTCGGCTCGCGTGAAACATCCTTCCCCTCGAAGACGATCCGCCCCGAACGGTTCTCGACCAGGCCGACGATGGAGCGGAAGGTAGTCGACTTGCCGGCCCCGTTGCGGCCGAGCAGAGCCACCACTTCGCCTTCGCCGATTTCCAGCGCGATATCGAACAGGATATGCGCCGGACCGTAAAAGCTGTTGAGATCGGCGACTTGCAGCTTCATGCGCCGGCTCCCTCGCGATGACGCGCAGCGTAGACCAGTCCTTCGCCGAGATAGATCGCGCGCACCTGCGGGTTGCCGCGCACTTCCTCAGGCGAGCCTTCGGCGATCAGGCTGCCGCGGTTGAGCACCAGGATGCGGTCGGCATGCTCGAACACCACGTCCATGTCGTGCTCGGTGAAGAGCACGCCGATTGCCTGTTCGCGGGCGATGCTTGCGGTCAGCCGCATCAGCTCGATCCGTTCGCGCGGCGCCATGCCCGCGGTCGGCTCGTCCATCAGCAAAAGCCTGGGCTCGTTGGCGAGCGCGATCGCAAGCTCCAGTCGCTTGAGGTCGCCATAGGCAAGCTCACCGCACGGACGCTCGGCATAGGCGCCCATGCCGACGAGGTCGAGCAGCCGGCCCGCCTCGTCGCGGGCGTAGGCCGCGGTCGAACCCCAGAGGTTGAACAATTGCCTGCCATACGACACCAGTGCGACCTGCACGTTCTCGCGTACGGTCATGGTCGGAAATGTCGCCGTGATCTGGAACGTGCGTCCGACGCCAAGCCGCCAGATCGCGCGCGGCTTTCGGCCGACCGTATCCTCGCCGAGCAGATGGATCCGTCCGCTGTCCGGCATGTTCTGGCCGTTGAGCATGTCGAAGCAGGTGCTTTTTCCCGCGCCGTTGGGTCCGATCAGCGCGAGAATTTCGCCCGCACGCAGTTCGAACGATACGCTGCGCACCGCGTGCACGCCGCCATAGGATTTGCTTAAGGCCTCGACCGACAGCAATGTAGGGAGCATGCTCATTCGGCGGCCTCGATCCGAGAGGTTGGCTTCGGCGGAGCGCCGGCGATTCCGGATCGTCTCCAGCGTCCCGACGATCCCCTTGGGGAACGCCACCACCATCAGCACGATGAAGCCGCCCAGCACCAGCTTGGAAAGATCGGTCTGGCTGACCAGCCAGATATTGGCTGCCTTAAAGACGATAGCCCCGATCACCGCGCCGGAAACCGTCTCGACGCCGCCGAGCAGCACCATAACCAGCGCATCCACAGAGAGCGAGATGCCGACGCTGTCCGGGAACACGCTTCCCTTCAGATAGGCGAACAACGCGCCGCCGATGCCCGCCACCGTTCCTGATATGACGAAAGCCGTCCACTGCACGCGTTTGCCATTGATGCCGATCGCCTCGCTACGCAGCGGCGAGTCCCGCGTTGCGCGCAGCGCAAAGCCGAACGGTGAGAACACCATCACCCGGAGCACAGTGACCACGAGCGCCGTGATGCCGAGCGACAACCAATAGAAATTAGCGGGGCTCGCCGCCCATCTCTCCGGCCATACGCCCAAAATGCCGTTGTCGCCGCCGGTCACCTCGACCCACTGGAACGCGATCGACCAGACGATCTGCGCAAAGGCCAGCGTCAGCATCGCGAAATAGACGCCGGAGAGCTGCACGGCGAAGAAGCCGAATACCGCGGCACCCAACAGCCCCAGCACCGGGCCGAGCAGCAGCGAAACGATCATCGGCAAGCCCGCCGCCTTGGCGAGGAATGCAACGCCATAGGCGCCAAGCCCGAAATAGGCGGCATGACCGAACGAGGCGAGGCCGCCGACCGACATCAGGAAATGCAGGCTGGCGGCGAAGATGACGAAGATCGCGATTTCCGATCCGACGGTGAGCGCGTAGTTGCCGGCAAACAACGGCATCATGGCCGCAAGGACCAGCGCGCCCAGTGACATCAACCGTTCACCCGAGGTGAGCGGCCGCCACGGCGTGACGGTCAGTCCCGGCGTGCGGCGTGCGGCAGCTTCCGGCTTGCCGAACAGACCCCATGGGCGCACGATCAGCACCACTGCCATCACCAGGAATACCAGGATGATGGATATCTTCGGGAAGATGAGAATACCGAAGGCGTTGAGTTCGGACACCAGCACGGCCGCCACAAAAGCACCGATGATGCTGCCGAGCCCGCCGATCACCACGACCACGAACACTTCGACGATGATACGCAGGTCCAGCGCGTGATGCACCGCATCGCGCGGAATCTGCAGCGCGCCGCCGAGCGCGGCCAAAAAGACGCCGAGCGCGAACACGCTGGTGAACAGCCATTTCTGATTGACGCCCAGCGCCGCCACCATGTCGCGGTCCTGCGTCGCCGCGCGCACCAAAACGCCCCAGCGGGTGCGCTGGAATAGCAGCCAAAGAATGCCGAGCACGATCGGGCTGAGCGCGATCAGGAACAGGTCGTAGCTCGGAATATTCTGGCCGAAAAAATCGACCGCGCCCTTGAAGCCGGGTGCGCGACGGCCGAGCAGATCGTCCGGGCCCCAGATCATCACGACGATGTCCTGAACCATCAAGGTGAGACCGAACGTCGCCAGCAACTGGAATAGTTCCGGCGCATGATAGATCCGCCGGAGCAGCACCATCTCGACCAGCACGCCGATGATGGCAACGATCAGCGACGCAACGACGATGCCGCCCCAGAAGCCGAGCGCGCCGGAGAACCGCTCCGTCAGCGTGAACGCGACATAGGCGCCGAGCATATAGAACGCGCCATGGGCAAAGTTCACGATCCGCGTCACGCCGAAGATGATCGACAGCCCCGATGCGACCAGAAACAGCGACGCCGCGCTGGCGAGACCGGTCAGGAACTGAACGAAGTAGAAGGCCATTGGCAGTCCGGGTTGGTGGGTCTATTGCGTCGAGGTAGATCGGCGTCGGAGGCTATGGTCACCTCTCCCCGCCAGCGGGGAGAGGTCGGATCGCCCTTGCGATCCGGGTGAGGGGGTACAGGTCCATCGGCTGCCACAACTCGTGGAGAGAGCCCCTCACCCCGACCCTCTCCCCGTAAGAACGGGGAGAGGGAGTGGAGAGAGAATCAATCCTTCGGACGCAGCTTTTCCACTTCCGCGTCGGTCGGCAGATAGTCCGCGCCCTTGCGATAGACCGAGTTCACCATCACGCCCTTGCCGTCCTTCAGCGCGGTCTTGCCGACATAGGCCCCTAACGTCGACTGGTGATCGATCTTGCGGAAGGTGATCTCGCCGAACGGCGACGGCATCGACAGGCCTTCGGTCGCCGCGATCAGCTTCTCCGGATCGGTCGAGTTGGCTTTCGCGAGGATCGCAGCGGCCGCCTTAATGGTCTGGTAGCCGACGATCGAGCCGAGTCGCGGATAGTCCTTGTACTTGGCCTGATA
The DNA here is from genome assembly GCF_018398875.1 of Bradyrhizobium sp. sGM-13. Taxonomy (GTDB): domain Bacteria; phylum Pseudomonadota; class Alphaproteobacteria; order Rhizobiales; family Xanthobacteraceae; genus Bradyrhizobium. The sequence continues at coordinate 383,948 of NZ_JAGWDK010000001.1, forward strand.
GGCCTTCAGGAACTTGTCATGGTCCGGCGTCTTGATGTCGTACCAGGGATAGCCGGTAACGATCCAGCCCTCCGGCGTCTCATCCTTCAGCGGATCGAGATACTCCGGCTCTCCGGTGAGGAAGGACACCACCGAACGTCCCTTGAAGAGGCCGCGGGTATTGCCCTCACGCACGAGCTTCACCAGGTCGGCACCGAAGGTGACGTTGAGGATCGCCTCGGGATTGGCCGCAGCCACCGCCTGCACCACCGGGCCAGCGTCGATCTTGCCTTGCGGCGGCCACTGCTCGTCGACCCACTGGATATCGGGCCGCTTCTCCGACATCAGCTTCTTGAACACCGCGACCGCCGACTGGCCGTATTCATAGTTCGGCGCAATCGTCGCCCAGCGCTTGGCCGGCAGCTTGGCGGCCTCCTCTACCAGCATCGCGGCCTGCATGTAGTTGGAGGGACGCAGGCGGAAGGTGTAGCGGTTGCCCTTCGACCAGGTGATGGCGTCGGTCAACGGCTCCGCGGCCAGAAAGAACACCTTCTTCTGGTTGGCGAAGTCGGAGACGGCGAGACCGATATTGGACAGGAACGTGCCGGCCAGCATCGCGACGTTCTCGCTCGAGACCAGCTCATTGGCTGCGGTCTGCGCATCCGCTGGCTTGCCGCCATCGTCCTTGGAGATGACGACCAGCTTCTTGCCATTGATGCCGCCCGCGGCGTTGACTTCCTCGACCGCGAGCTGCCAGCCCTTGCGGTAGGGTTCGGTGAAAGCCGGCAACAGCGAATAGCTGTTGATCTCGCCGATCTTGATTTCCTTGATTTCGCTCTGCGCCATGGCGCTGCCAGCCATGCCGGCGACCGCGATCGCCAATCCCGCTCCCAGCAAATGTCTCCGTCGCATCCCTACCTCCAATGTTGATGTCATTATCTCAAGCCGTCTTCGCCTTTGACTTCCGCCACCGTCAGCCCGCCGACGCGCGGCAATGGCCTGCCGCTATCGGTGACGGCGACCGCGACCATGATCTCGTTGGCGCGGGGGGCGTCATTGATCTGCACTTCCATGCCGTCGAAATGGCTGCGCACGAAGGCCGCGTCCTTGTGGCCGAGCGGAATGTCCAGCGTGGTGCCCGGGCCGCTCCGCTTCTTCGACGACGGAAGCAGCGCTGCGCCCTTGCCCAATACCTTCCGCACCGGTGCGCCCATTTTGGGATGCAAGATCGCTGCCGCATGCTCGAGCTCGCCGTTTTCGCCGACGGCGGCCGCCTTGCCGTAGCTGTGGGCCTTGGCGCCTTCAATGCCAAGCGCGGCGACCGCTCTTTTCGAGAGCAATTCGCCGAGCTCCTCGCCGATTTCGATCAAGGGCGAAAGGTCTTCGACATACCGGCCTGCAAACGGATTCTCGATCACAGCGATCGCCGCGGCCCGCCGCGTCGGCGGTGCAATCTTCTGTCCCATCTCAAGATGAGTTTCCTCGACCACCGTGACGATCTTGCGAATGATCGCGCTCATTGTCCGCCTCGCTCCCGATCAAACATGCGCTGTGCTTTCTAGTGCGTTTCCGTGAAACGTTGGCAACGCGCCCGCCCTGATCCCTGTTGCACTCACCACAGCCGTCTCGCCTAGTAGACGCAAGGCCGCACCTTCGATCAATCCCGCCGTAAGCAATTGTTGTGCCCGACTTACCCCTGCCCTTAACGCATCGTCGATCTCGCTTTCCCGGAGCACGCCGACGTCGCGGGTGACGAGGCGCGCGCCGAGGTCGCTGTCGAGCTGCAGCTCATTGGCCGGACAGCGGATGATGGCGGGATGACCAGGCAGGTCGACGGCATTGGCGATGATGGTCGCCGCCGCATCGGCTTGCGAGGCCGTTCGAGCCAGCACGGTAACGGCATCGGCAATCCCGAGTGAGAAACTGCGGCCAAGCCGTCCACTGGTCGCGACGCCGCGTGCCGGATCATCGGCTTCGATATTGATGGTTTGCATCACGCCATGATGGTCCGGTCGGTCCATCAGCCCGACGGTGAACTGCTCGCCACGGGTCAAATGCAATGCGATGTCGCCGCCATTGTTGACGTAGGCACGATCGAGCCGCGCCGTGCCCAGCATCGCACCAAGAATCTCTTCCGCGACGCTGCCCGCCACCGCCGCCATCGGCGTGATGAAGTGTTCGCCTGCAAACGGCGCGACCGCCGCATGCATGCGACGCGCAACGACACCGTTCACCGCGCTTCGCGCCGGATCGGCGGCTTTTCGAAGTTCGATCAACTCGTCGCAGAGTTCATCGAGCAGGCCGGTGAAGCGCCGCGCGGCGGCCTCATAAGCGGCGCGCACGTTGCGCTCACTTCCCGTCGCCTCGATGATCAGGTCGATCGGACCGTCCTGCAAATGCAGCCGCTTGCCGTCAGGAAGAAGCGCGATTTGCGGGAGCCGTCTCATGCGGGCCGTCCCGGCACATTGGGCATCGGGCGGAACCCGCTGTTCTCCCGTAGCGACGCCAGCGGGCGCACATGATCCATGTGACCGCCCAGCGCTGCGTAATCGGACAGTTTCAGCGTAAACTCGATCGGCGCGACCAGCGCCGGTGTCGGCACATAGCCGAACGCGCCGGCCGGCATTTGCGTGACGTCGACCATGAAAGTGATGCCGCCGCCCGGCCAGACATAGACCGGCGCGCCGCCGCTGGTGACCCGCGTCAGCGCGTCCTTGACCGACCGCGTCAGCCGCACCGGATTATCGGTGACGCCGGCACGAAGCGAGCCGCCGGCACCGCCCATGAACAGCACTGTGCACAGCGCCGGTTCGCAGTTTTCCTGGATGCGCTCGACCGAGAACTGGAGATCGGGCGGCATCTGCTTCTCGATCGGCCGCAACGCCTCGTCGAGTTCGTAATAGGCGGCATGCTCGCCGGTGGTCGAGACCATCAGCATGGTGAGCCCAGGCCGCGCCTCCTTCGGATTGAACGGTCCCAGCACCGACAGCGGATCGGAAATATTGGTGCCGCCCCACCCCGTTCCGGGATCGGCGACCTGAAAGTAACGGCCGGGCGTCGAGCGCCGGCCCTTCATCTTGATCCCGGTATCGGGAATATCCAGCAGCTTGCCGGCCTGGTGTTCCGAGAGCACGCCGGTGATGTGGTCGTCTACGACCACGACCTCATCGACCTTGCCGTGCCATTGCTTGGCGAACATGCCGATGGTCGCCGAGCCGCAGCCGACCCGCATGCGCTCTTCTGCGACGCCGTTGACGATCGGCGCTTGGCCGGCCTGCACCACAACCGTGGCGCCGCCATCGATCGTCAGCTCCACCGGCTTGCGATTGGAAAGGTCCATCAGCGCGTCGCAGGTAACGCGGCCCTCCTTCTTGGAACCGCCGGTCAGATGATGCACGCCACCGAGCGACAGCATCTGCGAGCCATATTCGCTGGTCGTTACATGGCCGATCGCCTCGCCTTCCGCGCGGACGGTTGCCGTCTCCGGCCCAAGATAGCGGTCGGTGTCGATCTTCACCTTGACACCGCAATAGCTGAAAATGCCTTCGGTCACGACCGTAACCATGTCGACGCCGTCGATTTCCGATGACACGATGAAGGGCGCCGGCTTGTAATCGGGATAGGTCGTTCCGGCGCCGATCGCGGTGACGAACACATTGGGCTCGTGGACGAGTTTGCCGTCCCAGTCGCCACCGGCCTGAAACGGCACCAGCCGTCCGCCGTGCGACACCGTTCGTTCCAGCACGATATGCGGATCAACGCGCACCAGCTCGCCATTATGGTTGGCATAGCGATCGCACGCGCCCGCCGCGCCCGGCTTGATGTAGCACATCACCGGACAGGCATCGCAGCGGATCTTGTCGCCAGTGGCAACGGCCTCGTCAGTCATGAACAAGCCTGCAGTCGGGAAGGCGCCGATCATAGCCGCTTATTCGCGGTTCCGATCATTTGTTCGTATACTAATGATGTTGCGCGCGGACTGGAACACTGTCAAGCCGCTCCCGCTGCGAAACGCGCCGCTTGCCGCATAATACCTCATTTGCCTCGCCGCTCTGTTCATAAAGCGAGCAGCGCGCTGCAGCGCGGGATCGCGCGGCTTGCACGTTTGTACACAAACGGTATCTTTCGCGAAGCATCCAGTGCGGATTTTGCAGCGCAACGAGGACTTCGGAGAGCATGATGCGCCTGACCGTCAACGGCAAAGCTCACGACGTTGACGCCGCGCTCGACACTGCATTGCTTTATGTGCTCCGCAACGACCTCGAACTGAACGGACCGAAATACGGCTGCGGGCTTGGCGAATGTGGCGCCTGCGCCGTGCTGATCGACGGCGTCGCCGCGCGTTCCTGCGTGATCCCGATCGAGGGCTGCATCGGGCGCGACATCGTGACGCTCGAAGGCCTCGGCACGCGCGAGCATCCCGATCCCGTGCAGCAAGCGTTTATCAGCGAACAGGCGGCGCAATGCGGCTATTGCCTCAACGGCATGATCATCACCACCAAGGCGCTGTTGCTGCGCTCCCCTCGCCCGTCGGAAGACGAGGTACTGGAAGCACTGCGCCATCATCTGTGCCGCTGCGGCGCGCATGTCGAAATCATGCGCGCTGCAATGCGCGCCACAGGCCGTCTCGTTGAGGCGCAGGCGCGATGACCGTCCCTGACGCGGCCGAGAATCGCGAGCGTTTGCAAGGCACGCTGTCCGTCGTGCGTCCGGCATCGCCGGTCGAGGCCGTCAAGTTCGAGACGTTCATCAAGGTCACGGCGGATGGATCGGTCACCGCCTATAACGGCCACGTCGATCTCGGCACCGGCATCCGCACCGCGCTCGGGCAGATCGTTGCCGAAGAGCTCGACGTATCCTTTGCCCGTGTTGTGGTCGTGCTCGGCGACACGGCCCTCGTTCCCAATCAGGGCGCGACGATTGCGAGCGAAACAATTCAGATTACGGCCGTTCCGTTGCGCAAGGCCGCCGCGCAGGCGCGGCAGTTTCTGGTCGCACGCGCCGCCGAGCGGCTGGAGCTTTCGGCCGAGGATCTCCTCGTTGAAGACGGCCTCGTCCGCGGCAAGGACAATCGCAGCGTCAGCTATGGCGAATTGATTGCGGGCGAAACTATTCGCCTTGAACTCGCCGACGACGTTTCAGTTAAGTCCGTCGACGCCTACAACATCGTTGGCCGATCGGTGCCGCGCGTCGATCTTCCGGCGAAGGCGACCGGTGAATTGGTCTACGTGCACGACATGCGCGTGCCCGGCATGCTGCATGGCCGCGTCGTTCGGCCGCCCTATGCCGGCGTCGATGTCGGCGACTTCATCGGCAACAGCCTGATTGCGGTCGACGAAAGCTCGGTCAGCGATATTCCAGGACTCGTCGCCGTCGTCAGGATCGGCGACTTCGTCGGCGTCGTCGCCGAGCGCGAGGAGAATGCAATCAAGGCGGCGGCGCAGCTCAAGGTGAGCTGGAAACCGGTGCCGACGCTGCCCGACCTCAAGGACATCGAAACGGCGTTGCGGGCCAATCCATCGACGCCACGCAAGTTGATCGACAAGGGTGATGTCGATGCGGCAATCGCCGGCGCCGCCAAGCCGATGCCGCGGACCTACATTTGGCCCTACCAGATGCACGCTTCGATCGGCCCGTCCTGCGCGGTCGCGGATTATCAGGAGGATGTGACGCGGGTCTGGTCCGGCACGCAGAATCCGCATCATCTGCGCACCGACCTGGCGCGACTGATCCACCGGCGCGAAGCCGAGATCGAGGTGATCCGGCTGGAGGCTGCCGGCTGCTATGGCCGCAACTGTGCCGATGATGTTTCCGCCGACGCGGTGCTGCTGTCGCGCGCCGTCGGTCGGCCCGTCCGCGTGCAATTGACGCGCGAGCAGGAGCACGCCTGGGAGCCGAAGGGCACCGCGCAGTTGATGGATGTCAACGGCGGATTGAACGCCGATGGCGGCGTTGCCGGCTATGATTTTGCCACGCGCTATCCGTCGAACGGCGCACCGACGCTCGCGCTGCTGCTGACCGGCGCCGTACCGCACACACCCGCTGTCTTCGAGATGGGCGATCGCACCGCGATCCCGCCCTACGACTACGAGAATCTGCGCGTGGTAGCAAATGACATGCCGCCGATCGTGCGCGCCTCCTGGCTGCGCGGCGTCTCGGCGCTGCCGAACACCTTTGCGCATGAATCCTGGATCGATGAATGCGCCAGCGAGGCTGGTGTCGATCCGATCGAGTACCGTCTGCGCTATTTGAAGGATCCGCGCGCCATCGATCTCGTCAATGCGGTGGCCGAACGCGCCGGCTGGACGCCGCGGCCGGTACGCGAGGAGAAGCAGGCCGAGGACGATATCCTGCGTGGGCGCGGCTTTGCCTATGCGCTCTATGTGCACAGCAAGTTTCCTGGCTATGGCGCAGCGTGGTCGGCGTGGATCGCCGAGGTCGCGGTGAACAAGGCGACCGGCGATGTCAGCGTGACGCGGGTGGTGGCGGGCCAGGACTCCGGCCTGATGATCAATCCGGACGGCGTGCGCCACCAGGTCCACGGCAACGTCATCCAGTCGACCAGCCGCGCGTTGATGGAGGAAGTGTCGTTCGATCGCACCTCCGTGACGGCGCGGGAATGGGGCGCCTACCCCATCATCAAGTTTCCCGAGGTGCCTGAGATCGACGTGCTGATGCTGCAGCGACAGGATCAGCCGCCGCTCGGTGTCGGCGAGTCCGCCTCCGTCCCTAGCGCAGCCGCCATCGCCAATGCGATCTATGATGCGACCGGCGTGCGCTTTCGCGAATTGCCGTTCACGCCGGAACGCATCTTGCGGGGGCTGCGCGGTGAGGAACTGACTACGTCGGAGGCGTTGCCTGCGCCTGCATCCGCACCACAGCCGGATCTCAATCGATGGCGCAATCCGTTCGCCGGACGACGCGGCGTGCTTGCGGCTGCCACAGCGCTGTGCGCGGCTATGGTCGGCATCGGCGCCGCCGTGTTGCCGTGGCGAGCGATCGCGCCGATCGCGCGGCCCGACGCCTCGGTCTATTCGGCCGCGACGATCGCCCGCGGCGAGCAACTTGCCGCGCTCGGCGATTGCGCGGTGTGCCACACCGCTGCGAACGGCGCGCTCAACGCCGGCGGCCGGCCGCTGCCGACGCCGTTCGGCACAATCTATTCGACCAACATCACACCCGATGTCGAAACCGGAATCGGCGCCTGGTCCTATCCCGCCTTCGAGCGCGCAATGCGCGAGGGCATCCATCGAGATGGACGACATCTCTATCCCGCGTTTCCCTATCCGCATTTCGCCAGGGCCACTGACGCCGACATGCAGGCGCTCTATGCCTATCTGATGGCGCAATCGCCGGTGCGCGCGGAGACGCCAGCCAATGCGCTGGCATTCCCGTTCAACCTGCGCCCGCTGATGGCCGGATGGAATGCGCTGTTCCACACCCCCGCCGTGTTCCAGCCCGATCCCGCAAAATCCGAGATCTGGAATCGCGGCGCTTATCTCGTCGAAGGCCTCGGCCATTGCGGCGCCTGCCATTCGCCGCGCAATGCGCTCGGCGCGGAGAAGGCGAATGCCTATCTCGCCGGCGGATTTGCGGAAGGTTGGGAAGCGCCGGCGCTGACCTCGTTGTCGCAAGCGCCGATCCCGTGGAGCGAGGACGAGCTCTACGCGTATTTGCGAACCGGCGAATCGCGCTTTCACGGCGTCGCCGCCGGGCCAATGGCGCCGGTGGTGAAGGAGCTCGCCGCATTGCCAGATTCCGACATCCGCGCCATGGCGGTCTATCTCGCCTCGTTCAACGAGACCGCGATCGATCGCCCGGCGCAGCAAGCGCTTGCCGCCAGGCTCGAAGCCTCGACGGGCACACGAACGCTTGCGGCCTCCAGCGTCGGCGCGCGGCTCTATCAGGGCGCCTGCGCCGTCTGCCATGAGGTCGGCGGCGCACCGCTGTTCGGCAGTCGGCCATCGCTGGCGCTCAACAGCAATCTGCACAGCACCGTGCCCGACAATCTGATCCAGGTCATCCTGCACGGCATCGCAAAACCGGCCGTCACCGACCTCGGCTATATGCCAGCGTTCAAGGACAGCCTGAGCGACGGCCAAATCGCCGAACTGGTCGCTTATCTGAGGCAACAATTTGCCCCCGATAAGCCGGTCTGGAAGGATATTCCTGCTGCGATCGGCCGTATCCGGCAGGAATAGCGCGCTGAGCTGCCATGCCGCCGGCAAAACCCACTGGTTGGGCGGCTCGCGGCACGGTAGAGTTCCACCATGGCAGTTACCGATATTGCATCCCGGACCTATAACCACGGCTGGCGGCTCGACCCGATCGTGCGCAGCCTGCTCGATACCGATTTTTACAAGCTTCTGATGCTGCAGATGATCCGGGAATTTTACCCGGAGCAGCGCGTCACCTTTTCGGTCATCAACCGCACCCGGCAGGTTCGCCTCGCCGAGATCGTCGATGAGGGCGAACTGCGCGCACAGCTCGACCACGCGCGCACCATCCGCTTCACCAAGAAGGAGCTGATCTGGCTCGCCGGTAACACGTTCTACGGCAAGACCCAGATGTTCTCGCCGGACTTCATCCACTGGCTCGCCAACTTCCGCCTGCCCGAATATGAGCTGAACAAGGTCGACGGCCAGTACGAGCTGCACTTTCACGGGCCGTGGACCCACACCACGATGTGGGAAATCCCGGCGCTCGCGATCATGAACGAGCTGCGCTCGCGGCAGGCGACCAAGGGTCAGGGACGCTTCGTGCTCGACGTGCTCTATGCCCGAGCCAAGGCCAAGCTGTGGTCCAAGGTGGAGCGGCTGCGCAAGCTTGAGGGCCTCCGGCTGTCGGACTTCGGCACGCGCCGACGCCACGGCCATCTGTGGCAGCGCTGGTGCGTCGAGGCCGTCAAGGAGGGGCTCGGCCCCTCTTTCACCGGCACCTCCAACGTGCTGCTGGCGATGGACAACGATCTCGAAGCGATCGGAACCAATGCGCATGAATTACCGATGGTCGCAGCCGCGCTCGCCAATTCCGACGAAGAGCTGCGCTGGGCGCCCTATCGCATCCTCGATCAGTGGCGACACACCTACGGCGGCAACCTCCTGATCGCCCTGCCCGATGCATTCGGCAGCAAGACATTCCTGCGCGATGCGCCGGACTGGGTCGCCGACTGGACCGGCTTCCGCCCGGACAGCGCGCCGCCGATCACGGCCGGCGAAGACATCATCAAGTGGTGGAAGCAGAAGGGCCGCGAGCCTAAGGAGAAGCTGCTGGTGTTCTCCGACGGCATGGATGTCGATTCGATCGAGGAGACCTATCGTCACTTCGCCGGACGCGTCCGCATCTCGTTCGGCTGGGGCACCAATCTCACCAACGATTTCGTCGGCTGCGCGCCGGATGGATCGGCCGACCTCGATCCGATCTCGCTGGTCTGCAAGGTGACGTCGGTCGATGGGCGGCCGGCGGTCAAGCTGTCGGATAATCCCGAGAAGGCCACCGGCACGCCGTCCGAGATCGAACGTTATTTGCGCGTGTTCGGCAATGCCGGACGCGTCCGCACCGCCGTGCACGTCTGAGCCATCACATACTTTCCCGCCACCACTTGATCTGACGAGCCCCGCATGCCCGCACCCAAGCCGCCTGCTTTCGAAACCCTGAGCCTGCATGCCGGCCAGCGCCCTGATCCCGCAACCGGCGCCCGTGCCGTTCCGGTCTACCAGACCACCTCCTACGTGTTCCAGGACTCCGACCACGCCGCGGCGCTGTTCAACCTGGAGCGCGCCGGACACATCTACACCCGTATTTCCAATCCCACGACCGCCGTGCTCGAGGAGCGGTTGGCGGCGCTGGAAGCCGGCGTCGGCGCAATCTGCACGGCGAGCGGCATGGCGGCGATGCATCTCGCCATCGCAACGATCCTCAACGCCGGCGACCATATCGTGGCCTCTGCTTCGCTTTATGGCGGCACCATCAATTTGCTGGCGCACACGCTGCCGCGCTTCGGCATCACGACGACCTTCGTCAAGCCGCGCGCGCTCGATGAATTCCGCGCCGCGATCAAGCCGAATACACGGCTCGTGATCGGCGAGACCATCGGCAATCCCGGGATGGAGGTGCTGGATATCCCGGCGGTCGCGCAGATCGCGCATGACGCGAAGATTCCGCTTCTGATCGACAACACCTTTGCGACGCCGTTCCTCAGCCGCCCGATCGAGCTCGGCGCCGACATCGTGATGAACTCGGCGACCAAATGGATCGGCGGCCACGGCATCGCCATTGGCGGCGTCATCGTCGATGGCGGCCGGTTCGACTGGCACGCGTCGGGCAAGTTCCCGCAGCTCACCGAGCCCTATGCCGGCTATCACGGCATCGTCTTCGACGAGCAGTTCGGCCAGGCCGCCTTCATCATGCGCGCCCGTACCGAGGGCCTGCGCGACTTCGGCGCCTGCCTGTCGCCTACCAATGCGTTTCAACTGCTGCAGGGCGTCGAGACGCTCGGCGTGCGGATGGAGCGCCACATGAGCAACACGCTTGCGGTGCTCGAAGCGCTGAGCGCCAACAAGGCGGTCGAGTGGGTGCTGCATCCGGCGCTGGAAAATCATCCCGACCATCAGCTCGCGAAGCGGCTGTTGCCGCGCGGCGCCGGATCGATCGTCTCTTTCGGCATCAAGGGTGGCCGGGCGGCGGGCAAAAAATTCATCGAGTCGCTCAGGATGATCAGCCATCTCGCCAATGTCGGCGACGCCAAGACGCTGGTCATTCACCCCGCCAGCACCACACATCAGCAGATGGATGCCGCGCAGTTGAAGGCCGCCGGGATCGGCGAGGAGCTGGTGCGGCTGTCGATCGGAATTGAGGCCGTTTCCGACATCATCGACGATCTCGGCCAGGCGCTTCGCGCATCGCAGAAGGTTTGACCCATGCAGCTTTCCGTCAACGGTGCTGATGTCCTCGTTGCGACCGGCGGCCGTCCGTTCGATCGGTCGCTGCCCGCGGTAGTGATGCTGCACGGCGCAGGCTTTGATCATTCGACCTGGGCGCTGCACAGCCGATGGTTCGCCCATCACGGCTACGCCGTGCTGGCGCCCGATTTGCCCGGCCATGGCCGTTCGGGAGGCAGCCCGCTGCCGACCATCGCCGACATGGCAGACTGGACCGCTGCGCTGCTCGACGCGGCCGGTGCGCCGAAGGCGAAGCTCATCGGCCATTCGATGGGGTCGCTGATCGCGCTGGAGATGTCTGCGCGACATCCCGACAAGGTATCCGGCCTCAGCCTGATCGGCACCGCTGCTGCGATGACGGTCGGCCCCGATCTGCTCAAGGCCGCCGAGGTCAACAACCCCGATGCCATCGACATGGTTTCGATCTGGGGTCTCGGCTTCAAGGCCGAGCTCGGCGGCAGTCTCGCGCCGGGACTGTGGATGCATCAGGGCACGCAGCGCGTGCTGCAGCAGACGCGGCCGGGCGTGCTCTACAGCGATCTCAATGCCTGCAACTCCTATCAGAACGCACTCGCAGCAGCCGCGCAGGTGAAGGTACCCGTCACCTTCATTCTCGGCGAGCGCGATATGATGACGCCAGCCAAGGGCGGCAAGGCGCTGGCGGCGGCGACGCCGAATGCGCGGATCGTCGTCGTTCCCGGCGCCGGCCACATGATCATGGCCGAAGCGCCGGATGAGTTGCTGGCGGCGTTGCGGCAGTAGGCCGCCGGTCAAGCCCGCGTATGACGACTGGGGACACTAGTGCCTTCCCGGCTGCCTGCGCTCTACCGGATGGATGTCGATCGCCCGCAACCTTCCCATCCGCAATACATGCATCGCGAGCGTCCGCCCGATGCGGTCGCGATCGAGGGCGCGGATCAGATCGTCGACGCCGTTGATCTCGACGCCGTCGAGCTTGATCACGACATCGCCCGGCAACAGTCCCGCCTTCGCGGCCGGGCTGTCCGGCTCGATCTGCGCCAGCAGCGCGCCCATCTTGTTGTCGACGCCGGCGGTCACCGCATGCCGCCGCGGGATCGGCGCGGTCTGGCCGGCGACGCCGATATAGGCGCGGCGGACATAGCCGTGGCGGATGATCTCGGACAGCACGAACTGCGCCGTGTTGCTGGCGACCGCAAAGCAGATGCCCTGCGCGCCGTTGATGATCGCGGTGTTGATGCCGATCACTTCTGCCGCCGACGACACCAGCGGCCCGCCGGAATTGCCGGGATTCAGTGCAGCATCGGTCTGGATCACGTCTTCGATGGTCCGGCCGCTCACCGAGCGGATCGAGCGGCCGAGCGCCGACACCACGCCGGCGGTCACCGTCGATTCGAAGCCGAGCGGATTGCCGATCGCGACCACGAGTTGGCCGCGACGCAGGCTCTTGGAATTGCCCAGCGAGGCATAACGCAGATCGCGCGCGCCGTCGGCCCGCAGCAAGGCAAGGTCAGTGTCTGGATCGACGCCGAGCACGTGAGCGTCGGTGACGAATCCTTCGGTGTCGCGCAGCCTGATCTCCTTCGATGATCCGACAACATGGCTGTTGGTTAGCACGAGACCGTCGGGCGAGATGACGATACCGGACCCAAGTCCGCCGCGCTCACGCGCGCTGCGCACCTTCGGCCCGGTTTCGACGCGCACGACTGCGGGACCGACCCGCTCGGTCACATCGATCACGGCATTGGAATAGGCGTCGAGCAAAACCCGGTCATTGTCCCGGGCAGGCTCGGCGGTTCGCGACGACAGTCGGTCATCGGCGATATCTGAGGTAAAATCCAACATGGCAAGATTCCTTCGGCCTCACCAGATGGTGGTCGGGAACCGCCTGCGCAAGGTGCCCGGGCATCCAGCGCAGGGCAGGCCTGCTACGGCGCCCTTCTGAGCTTCGCCGGCCGCGCCTTGACGGGGTCGAGCAGCGACCAGTCCCCCTCTTCCAGCACGTGGCCCTTCGGGAATGGCGCGCGAAGCTCCAGCCCGAGCGAGCGCAGCACGCGGTCATCGCGATAGTAGCATTGCAGCACGACGCGAACGAGTGTCGCGGCCGGGCCGCCGCCGGTGGCGCGGAATTCTCTTGCGACCTCGTCGCGCCGCGCCGCGTCAAGCTCAGCCACCGGCTTGCCGGCCAGACACGCCAGATGGTCGAGCGCCTGCATGACCTGCGCAGTATCGCGGCCGAGCGTCGCCAGCATGTCGGCCTGGATGACGGGATCGTCGGCGCCGGGCACCTTGTACTCGTCGCTGGCGGGAATGATCATTGCAGCGACGGTGCGGAGATCGTCGCGTTGGGCTGCGGTCAGTTCATTGGCTGCGGACATCGCGGTCTCAATCGAAGAGGTTGGCAAGGCGTTGCTTCATCTGGTCGGCGACGTAGAGCGCGATCGCCTGGATGGTCGAGGTCGGGTTCACGCCGCCTGACGTGACGAACACGCTGCCGTCGACGATGAAGAGGTTTTTCACGTCGTGCGATCGCCCCCATTCGTTGACCACCGAGCGCGCTGGATCGGTGCCCATCCGCGCGGTACCGAGCAGATGCCAGCCGCCCCAGGGAATCGGGTTGTTGATGCAGATGTCGGTGGCGCCGGCGGTTTCGAGAATTTCCCGGCCGCGCGCCAATCCATGCTCCATCACCTTCCGGCTGTTCTCGCTGATCGTGTAGTCGATCTTCGGCGCAGGGATTCCGTGGCTGTCCTTCAGCACGGGATCGAGCGTGACGCGATTGTGCTCCTCGGGCAGATCCTCGCAGATCGCAGATACCGCGAGCCGATGGCCGTTGAGCTTGCGGAACACGCGGTGATGGTCCGCGCCCCATGGCAAAATGCCCTTCTGTTCGCTCGCGACGGCTTCGAACACCGGCCCCGCGCCGCGGCCGAACTGGATGCCGTAGCCGCGCACGAAGCCGCGCGAGAGATCGGTGTCGTAAAACTCCTTGCTCCAGAGGCAGGTCGGCGGCGCGCGGTTAGAGTCGGTCGGCTCCTTCACAAAACCGTAGATCTGCGCATAGGGATGGAACATCAGGTTCTTGCCGACCAGGCCGGATGAATTGGCCAGGCCATTTGGGAAGCGGCCGGAGACCGAATTCAGCAACAGCCGCGGCGTGCCGACGCCGTTGCAGGCGATGATGACGACTTCAACCGGCTGGAACTGCTCGACTCCATCCCTGTCGTAATAGACGACGCCCGAGGCCATGCCATGCTCATTGGTCAGGATCTCGCGGACGCGGCAGTGAGTCTTGAGCTCGACGCCGGCGCGGATCGCCTGCGGCCAATAGGTGATGTCGGTCGAGGCTTTGGCGCCTTGCGCGCAGGCCGGCGTGCAATGGCCGAGATTGATACAGCGCGCCCGGCCCTCGTAATCCATCGTCGCGACCGTGGTGTCCGACGGCCACCAATGCCACCCGAGCTTGTTCATGGCCTTGCCGATCAGCGGGCCGGAAAGTCCGAGCGGCTGCGGCGGCATCGGCGGATGCGTCAGCGGCGACAGCGGATCGCCTGAGAGACCCGAGACGCCCATCATGCGGTCGTTCTCTTCGAAGAACGGCACCAGCGTGTCGTAGTCGATCGGCCAGTCGTCGGCGACGCCGTCGAGCGTCTTCACCTTGAAATCGGAGGGATGCAGCCGCGGCCAGTGCGCGGTGTACATCACCGTCGAGCCGCCGACGCCGTTGAAGTTCACGACCTTGATCGGCGAGTTGTCGTCGTTGATCGGATAGTCCTCGGGCCGGCCGCGGATGTTCGGGCTGGTCGACCAGTCGCCATAAAACTTCGCCTCCCAGTCGCGCCCCGTGCTCGGATATTCCGAGGGCTTCATCCAGCCGCCCTGGTCGAGGCAAAGGATATGCATCTTGGTTTCAGCCAGGCTCCACGCCACCGCCGCGCCGGACGCGCCGGCGCCGATGATCAGGACGTCAACGGGATCGTTCATTGCGGTCGCTTCGCTCCCTGAATTAGCGTCGCCTTGAAGGCGATCTGGGCTCCACGATAGGGGCAGATGCGGCCGGCAGTAAAGCCGAGCGAGGCCGACTTGGCGGGACAAACGCGCAACCCTGCCACGCCATGATACAGGTTTGTTTGCGGACGCGAGACGGGATAGCTTTTGAGCAAACCACACGCACGGAGGCGACGCCGATTCCGGACTACGACGCCATCATTATCGGCGCGGGCATGTCGGGGCTGTACCAGCTCTACCGGCTGCGCGAGCAGGGTTTTCGCGTGCGCGTGTTCGAGGCTGCGACCGATGTCGGCGGCACCTGGTACTGGAACCGTTATCCCGGCGCGCGCTTCGATTCCGAAAGCTATTCCCATGGCTACTCGTTCTCGAAGGAGTTGCTTGAGGAATGGGAATGGTCGGAGCATTTTGCCGGCCAGCCGGAGACGTTGCGCTATCTCAAATACGTCGCCGACAAGTTCGACCTGCGCCGGGATATCCAATTCAGGAGCCGGGTGACGGCGGCTACTTACGAGGAAGATACGCGGAGCTGGACCATTACGCTGGAGGACGGCAGCCGGTTCGACGCGCGCTTCCTGATCACCGCGATCGGGCCGTTGTCGACGCCTACCCTGCCGCGGATCGAGGGTCGCGAGGATTTCAAGGGCGCCTCCTTTCATACCGCGCGATGGCCGAAGGAGCCGGTGGATTTTACCGGCAAGCGCGTCGCCGTGATCGGCACCGGCGCCACCGGCGTGCAGACCATCCAGACCATTGCGGGACAAGTCGGCCATCTCACCGTATTCCAGCGCACGCCGAACTGGTGCGCGCCGCTGCACAACGGCAAGATCGACGCCGAAACCCAGAAGAAGATCAAGGCCGGCTATCCCGAGATCTTCGCCCGTTGCCAGGAAACCTTCGCCTGCTTCCTGCACACGCCGGACCCGCGCGGCGCGTTCGAGGTGTCGGACGAGGAGCGCGAGGCGTTTTATGAATAGCTCTATGGCGAGCGCGGCTTCGGCATCTGGCAGGGCAATTTTCGCGACATACTGATCGACCGCAAGGCAAACGCCACGACCTCCGATTTCGTCGCGCGCAAGATCCGGCAGCGCGTGAAGAATTCGGCGGTCGCGGAAAAGCTGATTCCGAAAAATCACGGCTTCGGTACGCGACGCTTGCCGCTCGAGACCTTCTATTACGAGGTCTACAACCAGGATAATGTCGAGCTGGTCGACATCAACGAGACGCCGATCGAGCGGATCACGCTTGCCGGCATCAGGACAAGCGAACGGGATTACGAGTTCGACATCATCATCTATGCGACCGGTTTCGATGCCATCACCGGCAGTTTCGACAAGATCGATTTTCGCGGGATTGGCGGCGCGCGGTTGAAAGACAAGTGGCGACAAGGCCCGGAGACCTATCTCGGCATTATGGTGCATGAATTTCCGAACATGCTGATGCTGATGGGGCCGCACACCGCGCTCGGCAACATCCCGCGCAGCATCGAATACAGCGTCGACTGGGTCACCGGGCTGCTCCTGTTCGCGATGAAAGAGGGGCTGACGCGGCTGGAGGCAACGCTGGAGGGCGTGAAATCCTGGACCGATCACGTCAAGGCGCTCGGCGAGGGATTGCTGTCCAACGAGGTCAACTCCTGGATGACCGGCATCAATTCCAACGTCGAAGGCAAACAGAGGCGCATCGTCGCCCGCTACAGCGGCAGCGCGCCGGCCTATCGCGCGAGGTGCGATGCGGTAGCGGCGAAGCGATATGATGAGTTGAGGCTGGGGTAAATCGTAGCACATGAGCCTTCCGTACTCCGTGACTGTCATCCCCCGCGCATGCGGGGGATCCAGTACGCTGCGGCTTCTCCGTTGAATCACTGACGTCTCTGGAATACTGGATCCCCGCCTTCGCGGGGATGACGACTGAATGTCGGGCGCCACAGATGCCGTAGGGTGGGCAAAGCGCAAGCGTGCCCACTGTCAAGCAGCGCGATCGTTGATGGAATGGTGGGCACAGCGCTATCGCGCCTTTGCCCACCCTATGGATCTCCCGCTACCACGCATCGATGCACGGCCGCTTCTTTGTCGTGCGCGCTTCCGGCTTTGGCACCGAACGCAGGCCGGACATGATCCAGTGCCGCGTGTCGGCGGGATCGATCACTTCGTCGATCTCGAGCACCGAGGCGATCGAGACCGCTTTGCCGTTGGCGTAGAGCTCGGCGACCTTGGACCTGTAATAGTCCTCGCGCTCGACCGGGTCTTCGATTGCTTCCATCTCCTTGCGGAAACCGAGCCGGACATAGCCTTCCAGCCCCATGCCGCCGAACTCGCCAGTCGGCCAGGCCACGGTGAAGAACGAGGCGTGGAAGCCGCCGCCGATCATCGATTGCGCGCCCAGCCCATAGCCCTTGCGCAGGACGATGCCGAACAGCGGCACGGTGAGGCTCGCGCCGGTCACGAACATGCGCGCGACATGGCGTACGATCGCGGTTTTCTCCGCTTCGGGGCCGACCATGAAGCCCGGCGTATCGCAGAGCGATATAATCGGAAGGTCGAAGGCGTCGCAGAGCTGCATGAAGCGCGCGGCCTTGTCGCCGGCCGGCGCGTCGATCGCGCCGCCGAGATGCTTTGGGTTATTGGCGATCAGGCCGAACGGTTTCCCTTCGATGCGAATGAAGGCGGTGATCATGCCGACGCCGAAATCCCGGCGGATCTCCAGCACCGAGCCTTCGTCGGCCAAGAGATCGATGACGCTGCGGATGTCGTAGACCCGCAGCCGGTTCTCCGGAATGGACCGCCGCAGCAGGCGCTGGTCCGGCGCTTTCCAGTCGGCGACCGCGCCCTGGAAGTAGGACAGATATTTCTGCGCCGCGGATGTCGCCTCCGCTTCATCCTGGACCAGAATGTCGATGACGCCGTTCGGCGACTGGAACGACACCGGACCTACTTCAGCAGGGTGATAGACGCCGAGCCCGCCGCCCTCGATCATCGCCGGTCCGCCCATGCCGATCGAGGCGTTCTTCGTCGCGATGATGACGTCGCAACAGCCGAGCATCGCGGCGTTACCGGCAAAGCAATAGCCGGAGACGACGCCAATCACCGGCACCAGCCCCGAGAGCTTTGCGAACTGCACGAAGGACGGCCCGTCGAGGCCGGTCATGCCGAGCCTGTCCGTATCGCCGGGGCGACCGCCGCCGCCTTCGGCATAAAACACCAGCGGCAGCCGCCATTGCTCGGCCAAGCTCAGCATGCGGTCGATCTTCTTGTGGTTCATGTGACCTTGCGTGCCCGCGAGCACGGTGTAATCGTAGGCGATCACCATGCAGCGGGCGGCGTCCGCGCCGAATTTTTTCGCGTTCACGGTGGCGATGCCGGAGATCAGGCCGTCGGCCGGCGTGTTGCGGATCAGGTCGTCGACCGTGCGCCGCCTTCGCTGGGCGGCGATGGCGAGCGAACCATATTCGACGAAGGAGCCTTCATCGACGAGGTGGGCGATGTTCTCGCGCGCCGTGCGCTGGTTGGTCTTGCGCCGCCGTTCGACCGAGGCCGGCCGATTTTCATCCAGCGTGATGGCGTGGCGTTCGATCAGCTCGGCGAGGTCGGGGCGGATGTGGTCGAGATCGATATCGTCCTCCTCGGTGACATCATGGGCGTCGATCTCCGCAGGCTCCAGATAGAGGATCGGCTCGTCCTGCATCAGCGTCACGCCGGAGCCTGCTGCGATCTGTGTCACCCGGCCGCCCTGCGGCGCCGTGACCAGATGCTCCATCTTCATGGATTCGAGCACCGCAATCTGCTGGCCGGCACGGACGAGGTCTTCCTCCTCGACGTCTATCGCGACGATCGTGCCTTGCAGCGGCGCTGGCACCGCGACCGAACCTGCCGGGCCGGTCGCCGATGCCGCGACCGCGATCGCGAGCGTCTCGTCGTCGGAGGCGCTGCCGGATTCGACCAGTTCCGTCTCCGCCGTCGTTTTGGTTTCGCCAACCAGATCGGCAACATGCTTGTCGATAAAGCCGGTGCTGAGACGGTTCTCGACGAAATCCGGATGCGCCAAAATCGCCGCGAGGAAGGGAACATTGGTGGCGACACCGCCGATGCGAAATTCACGCAGCGTCCGCGTGGCCTTATGCACCACGTCGGTCCAGTTGCCGCCTGGCGAATGCACGATGACCTTTGCGAGCAGCGAGTCGAAGGCGGCGCTGGTCCGGTAGCCCGAATAGCCGAACGTATCGACGCGCACGCCGGGGCCGGACGGCAGGTCGAACACGGCAAGCGTCCCGCCGGTCGGCCTGGTGGCGCCGGTCTCGTCCATCACCTCCATGTTGACGCGGAGCTGGATCGCGAAGCCTCGGGGCCTCGGGATGTAGCCCTGCGCTAGCCCAAGCGAGCCCAGCGTCGCGCCGGCCGCGACCGCAAGCTGCGACTGCACGAGATCGAGGCCGAGCACCTCCTCGGTAACGGTATGCTCGACCTGAAGCCGCGGATTGGCCTCGATAAAAGCGAACGCCTTGTCGCTGGTCCTGGCGTCATTATCGACGAGGAATTCGAAAGTGCCGAGATTGTCGTAGTTCGCGGCGGCCGCAAGTTCCTTGGCGGCGTCGATGATACGCGTCCGCAAGGCGTCGTTCAGCGACGGGCTTGGTGCGACCTCGATGAGCTTCTGGTTGCGGCGCTGGATCGTGCATTCACGCTCCCACAGATGGCTGATCGCGCCGTGGTGGTCGCAGATGACCTGCACCTCGATGTGGCGGGCATTGCGAATCAGGCGCTCGACATAGACGCCATCGCTGCCGAAGGCCGCCATCGCCTCTGATTGGCAGCGCGCATAGGCCTCCTCCAGCCTGCCCGCGTCGTCGACGATGCGCATGCCGCGGCCGCCGCCGCCGGCGATGGCCTTGATCATGATGGCGCCGCCTGCGCCGAGCGATTCCAGGAAGGCCTTGGCCTCATCGAGGCTGGTCGGCCCGCTGGTGCCCTCGATAATGGGCACGCCGCATTTTTTTGCCAGCGCCCTGGCCTGCGCCTTGTCGCCGAACAGATCGAGCGCTTCCGGCGACGGGCCGACGAAGACGATGCTTTCCTCGATGCAGCGGCGGGCGAACCCGGCATTCTCGCTGAGGAAGCCATAGCCGGGATGCACGGCGTCGCATTCGGTCGCCTTGGCGGCTGCGATCACCGCCTCGATATCGAGATAGGCCCGCGCGCCGCGCCCGGGGATTTCAAGGGCGGCGTCGGCGGCGCGGACATGCAGCGATTGCGCGTCGTCGGCGGAGTAGATTGCGACCGTCGCAAGGCCGGCGTCGCCCGCAGCGCGCGCGATGCGGATGGCAATCTCGCCGCGGTTGGCAATCAGCAATTTATGGAAGGACATGAACGGTTTCCGTCTGGACAGCAGAGCGAAAATGATGCGGCGATCGGCTCACCTCGCCTCGCTTGCTTCCCATACCCCAATCAGCAGCGCGAGGCGGCTACCGGCAGTTTCTTGTTTACTCGACATGAACCGTTGCCGAGATTCTGCGCAAGTGGAATTTCGTTCCACATGACGGAATTCACACAGCAACTGAGGCGCTTAAGCGATCTACCGGCAATCGAGCTGGGCTTCGAACCAGCCCTGCAGCGACGCTGCGAGCGGCGGCCAGGCCCGCTGAAATGGTGAGAGTTGTCTTGCATTGGCGCGATAGATTCCGCGTAGCTCCCGCTCGATCGCGGGGAGATCGACACCGGTGCAACGGCCTTCGCTGATGATCAGCCGTCCGTCCACCACGACGTCGCGCAAGAAAGACGCATTGCCGCGGGCGAACAGGAGATCGATGGGATCGACCGGGATGATCCGGTCGCGGTCGAGCCGATCGAGATCGATGGTGACGAAATCGGCTGGCGCGCCTGATATGAGGGCGCCCGTTCCGGGCGCGCCGGTCGCCTTGCGGCCATTGGCGATCGCGAGCGCGAGGAATTCGGAAGCTGTCCAGGTTCGCTCAAAGCCAAGGCCGCCGTGCATCATCTGCACCAGCCTCATCTCGCGCAGCACGTCGTCGTCTTCGTCGAGCGCGAGACCGTCGACGCCGACCGCGATGGCGCAGCCACATCGGTGCGCCGCGGCGATCGGCGCGAGGCCCGAGCGCAGGTGCAAATTGGAGGAGAAGTTGGTGACGATACGCGCGCCGGACGCGGCGATCATCTCGATCTCGTCGGGGCGGGCGTGGATGCAATGCGCCAGCGTCAGCCGCTCCGACAGGAAGCCGATGTCGCGGAGATAGCGGACGACGCCATCCGGAAAATGCTGGTCAGCCCAGGCGCGCTGATGGACTGTCTCCAGCAGATGCATGTGGATGCGTCGCCCGCTGTGCGCCGAATTCTCGGCTACCGCCTCGAGCAACGGTTTTGAGCACCATTGCACGCCCGCGGGGCCAAGCTGCACATCGAGCTTGGGACCTGCGATAGCCGAGGCAATGGCATCCGTGAGTTCGATATAGGCCTTTGGCGACATCGGCGCGCGGACGAACAGTTCCTCAACGGCCTTGCGATCGTCGCTTGAGAGCTGCGACAGCACCGGTTCGCTGTCGCCATAGACCACCGGGTTCTGGTCGCGCACGGCAAGCGCAAACGCGATGCGGATGCCGACGTCGGACGCCGCGCGCGCAATCGCTTTTGCCTCCTCGACCAGCGGCATGGCGCCGCTTGGCCGGGTGTAGTGCACCATCATCGCCGCGCAGCCCGCCCGCGCCGATCGCGCCAATGCTGACGCTGCGGTCAGATAGGGATCGACCGGCGTGCCGAGCGCGGAGCGCAGGATCCAGCTTTCCAAGGGCATGCCGAGCGCGCCGAACGAGGATGCGGTCGGCCGCGCGTGATCGTGGGCGTTGACGAAGGCGGGAAGAATGAGGGAGCGCGGGCCGGTTGCGGACGGCGTCGCTGGCGAGATGGACGTGATGCGGCCTTTGTCGTGGCGAAGTACGACGTTGTCGAGCAGGCCATGGTCGGGGCCGGAGAAGAGGCTGTGTGCCGGAACATCCATCGTCATCATCGCACGCCGTCATTGCGAGCCAACGGGTCGCGCCTCGCAATGACGGCCTGAACCACCTGACTCAATTCGCCGTATACACTAGCTCCCGCTCGGCGCGCGGCGGCAGGAATTCGCGGGAGAAAATTTCCGCAGGCGCCGGCGCGCGGGCGAGCTGGTAGCCTTCCACGATGATACCGATCGCGCGAGCCATGCGGTCGTCCTTGATGTCGCCGACGCCGATCTCCTTCATCTCGGGCGAGACGATCAGCTTATCGAAGGAAAACTGCAGGCGGCGCTTCTCGACGTCGGCATTGATCAGATTGTCGTAATTCAGCGCGGCCTTCATCCCGGCATTCTGGTCCTTGGCGATCGCGATAACGGCCTTGTTGACGGCGCGCACGAGGCCGGCGACGGCCTTCGGATTGGACGCCAGCAGCTTGCGCGACACATCATGCCGTTGGAATAGAGATCGAGGCCGTAGTCACCGAAAGAAAACCACTTGTAGTCCTTGTCGGGATCCTGGCGGTTCAATACCAAGTTGAAGTAGCTCGTGATGTTGAACACGAGAGCTGCGTCGATATCGCCCTTGATCAGCATCGGCTCCTGCAGGTTCGGCGCCATGTTGGAGATCTTGATCTTCTCGCCCTCCAGCTTGTTCTTGTTGGCAAACACCGGCAGCAACCGCGTCGTCGGCGTGCCCTGCGCGCCGCCGAGCGTGCGGCCCTCAAAGTCCTTGATGGTGTTGATGCCGCTGGTCTTCTTGGTGACGATCGCGAACGGCGGCTGGTTCCAGATCATGTAGACCATCACAGGCGCGTCCTACGGTTTGGTCGAGGCGTTCTGGATGATGGCGTTGACGTCGCCGAAGCCGGCGTCGTAGGCGCCCGACATGATGCGCGTCACTGTCGCGCCGGAGCCCTCGCCCTGGTCGATCACGACGTTGAGGCCTTCCTCTTTGAAGAAGCCGTTGTCCTTGGCATAGAAGAACGCGGCGTCGGACCCTTGTGTCTTCCAACCCAGCGTGAACTTGATCGTGGTTTCCTGGGCGCTGGCAGCACCGGCGAACAAGGCAACTCCCAACAGCGCGGCGCTTACTCTGGCTAACATCGTATTCTCCTCGATAAAGGTTGGATGGCGGTTGGCGAAAACCTTCATGTCGCGATCATGTCGTTCTTGCGGGTGGCCCAGCCGGTGACGCGCCCCTCGATGACCGAAAAGATCACGTAGAGCACGACGCCGAGGCCGGCGAGCACGAACAGGCCGGCGAACACCAGCGGCACGTTGAAATTCGAGGACGCGGTCATCATCACGTTGCCGATGCCGCGGTTCGAGGCGACGGTCTCCGACAGTACCGCGCCGACGAAGGCGTAGGAGATCGCGACCTTCAGCGAGGCAAAGAAGAATGGCATGGTGCGGGGCAAGCCGACGTTCCAGAGGATGTCGAACTTGCTGGCGCCGAGTGCTTTCAGCACGTCTTCGAGTTCGGGTTCGGTCGTCGCCAGCCCCGTCGCGATGTTGACCACGATCGGGAAGAAGCAGATCGAGAGCGCGGTCAGCACCGCCGGCACCGAGCCGGAGCCGAACCACAGCACGAAGATCGGTACCACGGCGACCTTCGGGATCGAGGAAAATCCAACGAGCAGCGGATAGGCCGTATCATACGCGGTTTTTGAGACGCCGATCACTGCGCCTAATACGACGCCGAGCCCGACGCCAAGAACAAACCCGATCATCGTCGTCGCCAGCGTCTGCAGGACGTGCGGCCACAGGATCGGGAATTTCTCGACCAGCGTGACGAATACCTGCGAGGGACGCGGCAGCACCAGGTCGGACGTGCCTGATATCAGGCAGAACAATTCCCAGGCGACGAAGAACAGCACGATCAGTGCCGCCGACCAGGCTTTTTGGCGATAATCGAGATCTGGCATGTCAGGCTGCTCCCTGCGCTGAAGCCGTTCTGGCATCGACGATGAAGGCGCGCAGTTTCTGGTTCAGCGCGACGAAATCCGGCTCGAAGGTCATGGCCACAGTGCGCGGGCGGGCGATGTCGACCCGGCTGTCGTCGAGGATGCGGCCGGGCCGCGCGCTCATCACGCAGATGCGGCTGCCGAGAAAGGCGGCCTCGCGCAGATCATGCGTCACCAAGAGCACGGTCGGCTTATGCGCGATCCAGAGATCCTGCAGGATCGACCACAGCTCTTCCCGCGTGAACTGGTCGAGCGCGCCGAAGGGCTCGTCGAGCAGCAGCATGCGCGGCTCGTGGATCAGCGCGCGGCAGAGATTGGCGCGCTGAAGCATGCCGCCGGAGAGTTGCCAGGGGTAGCGGTTGCCGAACCCCTTGAGGCCGACCTGCTCCAAAAGCGCATTGGCCTTGTCGCGGAATTCGGTCTTGCGCAGCCTTCGGAATTGCGAGCGAAACGGCTCGACGATCTTGAGCGGCAGCATGATGTTCCGCTCAATCGACATCCACGGCAGCATGGTCGGATTCTGGAACGCCATTCCGACGCGTAAAGCGCGGGCGGCGACTTCGCGGCCACCGACGATGACCACGCCCGATGTCGGCTGCACCAGGCCGCTCACCAGCCGCAGGATGGTCGACTTGCCGCAGCCGGACGGTCCGACCAGCGCGACGAACTCACCATCGGCGATCCGCAAGCTTGTCGTGGATAGGGCCGGCACCGCCCGGGGGCCGCGGCCGAAGGTGACGGAGGCTTCCGACAGTTCGATCGCGATCGGAGCGGCGGAGCCCGGAACCGGCGTGCCCTGAAATTCAGATTGTGGTTGCATGCGCATCATGGCTGGAAGTGCATGCAAGCCGAATGCCAGCCAAAGTCGCCTTTGGAATCAAGGGGCCGGCGGTTTGCCGCCCGATCCGGCGGATTCCTTTTGTGCAGTTCGACACTCAAAGTGCATGCAATTGAGGCGCACAATCAGTCGGCAATTGTGATAAGAGGACCCATTCGAAGCACCCGTCAGGATTCGCCGATGGCGCCGCGCCCCGCCAGCAAAACCGCCGTCCCGTCCGACAAGGCCGGCGTGATCTGCCGCGCGCTGCGCCGCGCCATTATAGAGCAGGCGCTGGCGCCCGGCGCGAAATTGCCGGAGGATTCGCTCGGCGAGCGGTTCGGCGTCAGCCGCACCATCGCGCGGCATGCGCTGGGCCAATTGGCCGCGGAAGGTCTCGTCGAACTGCGCCGCAATCGGATCGCCGTGGTGGCGACGCCGAGCTGGCAGGAAGCGCGCGACGCCTTTGATATCCGGATCGAACTCGAGCGCCTGGTGGTGCGCCAGCTCGCCGGCAAGCTGACCAAGGCCCAGATTGCCGAACTGAACGCCCATGTCGACGCCGAGGACCGCGCCCGCGACGGCTCGGATGCGGTGTCGATCCGCCTCGCGACGGAATTCCACATCCTGCTCGCCAACATGACGAACAGCCCGATCCTGGTGCGTTATGTCAGCGAGGTCGCCTATCGCTGCTGCCTGACGCTATCGCTGTACAGCCGCCCGCATTCGTCCGAATGCGCGATCAACGAGCACCGCGCGATCATTGCCGCTTTGGTCAAAGGCGACGAGGCCAAGGTGATGAGCCTGATGCACAGCCATCTGGATTCGGTGGCCAGCCGCGCGCTGGTAGCCCCCGCCCCGCCGCGCGGCCGCGATTTGCTGGATATTCTGGCGCCCTATGCCGAGGAAGGCGAAAGCGAGCGGGTGGTGAAGCTGCCGAAGATGGTAAGAGCGAGGTAGTTACCCCCTCGCCCCGCACTTGCGGGGAGAGGGTTGGGGTGAGGGGCTCTATCCAAGCACTCGGACTCGTGGAGAGTCCTCCTCACCCGAAGCCTTCGGCTTCGACCCCTCCCCGCAAGCGGGGAGAGGTAAGACCGCTACGCCTCAATCCCCATCTGCACCAGAATCCGCTCGGCGCTGTCGTTCCAGACGTCCATCTTCACGATCTGCCCGCCCCTGACCACGAACCGGTCGACATAGCGATTGCCCTTGAACGGCGTGCCGTCGAGCCATTCGCCGTAGAGCGTGCCGATGCTGTAGACGACGGTCTCCTCGGCGCCCGGGCAGACGTCGAAACGGTCCATCTTCTTCTTGACCCAGCGATAGCGCCTCGCGTTGAAGCCGGTCGGGCCGCGGGGATGGTCGAACTCGCGGCCGCCGGTGAAGGTGATGATCGTGCCCGGCCTCATGTAGGCCGCGGCCGCATCGGGATCCGGGATCATCGATGCCGTGAGATAGGCTTTGACCACCTCGGCATCGGACATTCCCTTCACTTCGGCTTTCGCGGCGACGGACATGGCGGCTTCTCCTGATGCCGGGGATACTACAGTCTGGGTGGTAAACTGCATGCACATATTTTGAACAGGTCAGCCTTCCAATTGCACACAATCTGGAGCTGCCCGCTGCCCCCGCTTTCGATAGGTTGAGATCTTCTCCAGCCCGACGCCTGATGAACATGAAAACCGCCTTTGACCTGATCTTCCGCAACGCCAGGACGCGAACCTTGGCGACGCCTGTCGATATCGGCATCGCCGGAGGGCGTATCGTGGCCATCGAACCCCAGCTTGCCTGCGAAGCAGCCGAGATCGAGGTCGGCGGCAGATTGGCCCTGCCCGGCTTCGTCGACACCCACATCCATCTCGACAAGGCCTGCCTGCTCGGCCGCTGCGCGCACAACCACGGCAGCGTCAGCGAAGCTATCGCCGCGGTCGCCGCGATGAAGCGCGATTTCACGGTGGAAGACGTCTACGCCCGCGGCGCGCGCGTGATCGAGCGCGCCATCGTGCATGGCACGACGCGGATGCGTACCCATGTCGAAATCGATCCGCGGATCGGCTTGCGCGGCTTTGAGGCGGTGAAAGCGCTGAAGCGCGATTATGCCTGGGCACTCGATCTTTCGATTTGCGTGTTTCCGCAGGAGGGCCTCACCAACGATGCCGGCACCGAGGAGCTGCTTATTGCGGCCTTGCGCGACGGCGGTGAGGTGATCGAAGGCTGCCCCTATATGGACACCAACCCAAACGCACATCTCGAAAGGATTTTCGACTTCGCGCAGCAATTTGATGTCGATATCGATCTGCACCTCGACTTCGATCTCGATCCGTCCTGGTGGCATCTCGAAGAGGTCTGCCGGCAGGCCGAGCGGCGTAACTATCAGGGCCGCGTCGCGATCGGTCACGTCACCAAATTATCGGCGCTGCCGCCGGACCGGCTGAAGGCGGCAACGGCGCGGCTGGCCAAATCGGGCGTCGCCGTCACCGTGCTGCCCGCGACCGATCTCTATCTGATGGGCCGCGATGCTACGCATAACGCACCGCGCGGGCTGACGGTGGCGCACAAGATGGTTGAAGACGGCGTTCTCTGTTCGGTCGCGACCAACAATGTGCTTAATCCCTTCACGCCGTTCGGTGACGCCTCGCTGCTGCGGATGGCGAATTTCTACGCCAATGTCGCGCAAGCAGGGATCAGCGAGTTCGACGCCTGCCTCGATCTCGTTACCGAGCTGCCGGCGCGGCTGATGAACTTGCGGGATTACGGGATCGCGCCTGGCAAGCCGGCCGATCTGGTTATTCTCGATACCGATAGCGGCACCAATGCAATCGCCGAACTGCCTGATGTGCTGATGGGGTTCAAGAATGGCCGCCAGGTGTTCGAGCGGCAGAAGCCGATGCTGTTTCGTCCGCAGGCGTAGCCTATTCCGAAATCGCTATGCTTCGGCAAGACACGGCCATGACAAACAGCGAACCCTCCCGCGATTGACCTCCCTATCATCCCTTGTTGTTATCGACCAACGACAACAACAACTCGCGGGGCAGGAATCATGAAAAAGGCCACCACCGTAAGAAGCGTCGAAACGCTCGCCTGCGACGCAGGATGGCGGAACTACCACTTCGTCAAGATCATGACCGAGGACGGCATCGTCGGCTGGAGCGAGTACGACGAAGGTTTTGGCGCGCCCGGCGTGACGGCGGCGATCGAGCGGCTTGGCGCGCGCGTCGTCGGCAAGAACGCGTTCCAGCACGAGCGGATTTACGCCGAACTGTTCGCCGCGACGCGGCCAGCCGCGGGCGGCGTGGTAGCGCTGGCGCTTGGGGCTCTCGAGAACGCGTTGCTGGACGTCAAGGCCAAGGCGCTCGGCGTGCCCTGCTACGAACTGCTCGGCGGCAAGATCCGCGACCGCATCCGGGTTTACTGGTCGCACTGCGCGACCTGGCGCATCAACCATCCCGACTGGTTCAAGCCCGCGATTACCGATCTCGACGGCGTCAAATCGATTGGCCGCGAGGTGCGCGAAAAAGGCTTTACGGCGATGAAGACCAACATCTTCGTCTACACCGACGGCAAGCCGCAAGGCTGGCGGCCGGGCTTTGGTGCGCCGTTCGAACCCGAGATCAACGTCGATCGCAAGGTGCTGCGCAATCTTTGCATGCATCTCGAAGCGATCCGCGACGGCGCCGGCCCCGATGTCGATCTGCTGCTCGACCTCAACTTCAACGCCAAGACCGAAGGTTACTTAAAGATACTCCGCGCCATCAAGGACATGGATCTGTTCTGGGTGGAGATCGACACCTTCAACCCGCAGGCGCTGGGCTACATCCGCCGCCAGAGCCCGCACCCGGTCTCGTCCTGCGAGACGCTGTTGGGCCTGCGCGAGTTCCTGCCCTATTTCAACGAACAGGCGATGGACGTCGCGATCGTCGATACGCCCTGGAACGGGGTGTGGCAATCGATGAAGATCGCCGCGGCCGCCGAGCATTTCGAGGTCAACGTCGCCCCGCATAATTTCTACGGCCACCTCTGCACCATGCAGAACGCGCATTTCTCCGCCGCGGTGCCGAACTTGCGCATCATGGAAACCGACATCGATCGCCTGGCGTGGGACCATGAACTGTTTACCCACGTGCCCGAGATCGTCGACGGCCACCTCGTGATGCCGGACCGTCCCGGCTGGGGCACCGAGCCCAACGAGGAAGGCCTGCGCGCCCATCCGCCGAAGAGCAAGGGCGGGCTGTTGAACTACGGGCAGAAGAAGTAGTGGCCGATGCCGCGTAGGATGGGTGGAGCGAAGCGATACCCATCGACCACTGCGCAAGACACTGATGGGTATCGCTTCGCTCCACCTATCCTACATGGTTGTCGCTCACTTATCGCCCGGTGCGCCCAGAAACGCGCTCTCGATGACATCGCCGATTGGCTGCCATGAGTTGCCGTCGAACTGCACCAGGCGCATCTGCTCGATCGGATGGAAGTCGGTCGGGCTGGTATTGATCGTTATTCCCGGGAATGCGACCGTGCTCTGATAGTTCTTCAGCGACGCCGCCTGCCGCATGATGTTCTCGTGCGACAGGTCGTCGCCGCACTGGGTCAATACCTGCACCAGCGTCTCGGCCGCTGCGTAGCCGAAGATGGCATTGCTGTCGTCCTTGTCGCCGTCAGGATAGTACTTGTCCATGAAGGCGAGCCACTCCTTGATGGCGGGGTCATTTTTCCAGGTGGCGTCGCCGGCATCCTTCAGGTACGAGGTGGAGATCACGCCGACGGAGTTCTGCAGTCCCGCCGGCCGCAGCGCATTGGCGATCGAGGCCGCCGCATTGACCAGCACCAGCACCGGATACCAGCCCTGCTCAGCGGCTTTACGGATGGCGCGCGCCGAGATCGGCGGTGCGCAGTTGAGCACGAGCACTTCGGCGCCGGAGTTCTTGAGAATGTCGACCTGGGTATCGATCGACATATCAGCATCGATGGCAATATCCGCAACGATCATGTTGGCGGTGATGCCGAGCCCCTCCTGCAGTCCCCGGAACAGATCGCGGCCGAACTGATCGTTCTGCCAGAGCACGGCGATCTTCCGGCTCGGATAGGCGGCCTGGATGTAATTGGCGTAGATCCGGCCTTCGGAGCGGAATGTCGGCTGCCAACCCATCGTCCAGGGAAACCGCTTCGGCTGCGCCCACTCTTCGTCGCCGGAGGCGACGAAGAGCTGCGGGATATTCCGCTCGTTGAGATAGTTTCGCGTCGCCAGATTGCCCGGCGTGCCGAACGACCCGAACATCAGGTGCACGCGCTCCTGTTCGACCAGCTCTCGGGTCTGCTCGACCGCCGTTCTCGGATTTGAGTTGTCGTCGCGGGAGATGAACCTGATCTTGCGTCCGTTGATGCCGCCGCGCTCGTTGATCATGTCGAAATAGGCGGCCTCCGCCCTGCCGATCGACGCGAACGCGGCCAACGGGCCGGTGTAAGGCATGATGTTGCCGATGCGGATTTCGGTGTCGGTCACGCCGGCAGCTTGGGCCGGCTGGAGGGCGGCCAGTATCGATGCCAAGAACAATGCGAAGAAGGCTGGTGACAGCCATTTTATTCTTGTTTTCATCAACGCGGCCCTCGAACGCGAGCTGTTCAGAGCTCATGACGCCACCCAGCGATGACGATGATAGCGCGGGAGTTCAGGTTGTTAAAATGAAATGTTGGCGGCGCGGCATTGCCACGCGAAATGGGTCGCCAGTCTTCATGAAATGAGACGTTGCGGTTCAAGCGTGTTTGATGTCCGATATCCCCTCAGCAGCGGCACGAATTCGAACATCGCGGGATATCCGAGTTGCGTCTAAACAGTGTGTGGCAAGGAGGTCGAGGCATGAGGATAACGATCGTAGCTTTGGGAACGGCCATGGTCCTGGGTAACCTGGCCGCGTTTGGTACCGCAGCGCATGCGCAGACGGCCCAAGTCGTTCGTGAACCACGGGAAAGGCCCATCATCAGGGTGCCCGTCGTAAGGCCAACTCCCTATTGGGACTACAATATCGTTCCACGATATCGTTACCGTCCTGAGGACGACCGGGTCGATCCATGCGGCGGGCCCGTAGTGCCGGTGATACGCGAGGGGCCTCAAGAGGCAACGGTTCCGTTGTGGCTGGCGAACGAGTTGGGTCTTGGCCGTATACATGGTCGAGATTGGCCGTGTAGGGGCCGCAACCGGTAAATGCACCGATTGAGTCTGTTGGATAGGTGGAGCGAAAGCGATACCCATCAATTGCGCTGCACAAAAGATGATGGGTATCGCTTCGCTCCACCCATCCTACAGTCACGGTGTCAGCGTAGCGCGATATCCAGCCAGCCCAGCGGATTGACCGTGACGTGGTCCCCCGTGTCGACCAGCACCGTCGTGGTTTCGGCTTCGATGATCGCAGGTTCCGTCAGCGTGTGGCCGGGGCGCAGCTCGTCGAGCGCGTAGACCGGGACTTCGCGCCAGCCGCCGAAGAAGGCCTGCCGTTTGCTGCGCGGCGAGCAAGCGCTGGATGATGCGGCCTCGCGTGCGCTTTCGTCTTGTCGTTGGACTTCGCCGATCGCCGCGACGCGGGCGTTGACGAAGACGACCTCCTGGCCGCGCGAGGCATAAGTGTACAGCTCCTCGTGCCTGATGTGGAAGCGGTCTTCGATCCGGTCCACTAGGTCAGGCGCGTTCCAGTCGAGTCCGTCAAGCGAGACGTCGATCTCGAAGATCTGCTCTCCGTAGCGCATTTCGGCGGAACGCTCGATCGCTATCTTGCCGTTGAACCACGCGCGCAGCCGGCCGGCAGCCTGCTGCTCCAACCCGGCAAACAGCGCGCGCACTTCATCGGCGGAGATGCGCGCGCCCGCACCATAATGCGTGCGGCTGACTTCGTAGCGGAGATCGCTGGTCAGCATGCCCCAGGCCGACAACACCGACGCCACCGTCGGCACGATGATGCGCTTGATCTCGAGTTCGCGCGCGACCTCCGCCGCGTGCAGGCCCGCCGCGCCGCCGAAGCTCAACAGCGCGAATTTCCGGGGATCGACGCCGCGGCGCAGCGTCATCAGGCGGATGCCATCGGCCATGTTCAGATTGATCATCCGGTAGATGCCGGCGGCGGCCTCGACGCGCGACAGCTCCATCGCGCTGGCGATACGATCAATCGCGGCTTCCGAGGCCGTGCGGTCGAGCGGGCGCTTGCCGCCCATGAAGGCTGTGGCATCGAGATAGCCGAGCACGACATTGGCGTCGGTGACGGTCGCGGCCTCGCCGCCATTGCCGTAACAGGCCGGGCCAGGTACCGAGCCCGCGCTTTCGGGCCCGACCCGCAGGGTGCGGCTGGCGTCGACGCTCGCGATCGAGCCGCCGCCGGCGGCGATGCTGGCGATATCGAGGCTGCGAAGCGCGATGCGCTGGCCGGCCAGCATGCCATCGGCGGAGAGCGAGACCTGCCCCCCAGAAATCAGCGAGATATCGGTGGAGGTGCCGCCCATGTCGAACGGCACCAGATCGGGAATGCCGATCAAGTCAGAACAGCGCCGCCCGCCCGACATGCCGCCCGCGGGGCCTGACAGCACCGTGCCCGCGGCAAGGCGCGAAGCTTCCTCGACCGGCGCCATGCCGCCATGCGACAGCACCACGAAGAGACCGCCCTTGAAGCCGGCTTCGCCGAGACGCGCTTCGAGGTTGGTCAGATAGCGCCGCACGATCGGCTCGACATAGGCGTTCACGATCGTGGTCGAGACCCGTTCATATTCCTTGATCTGCGGCAGCACGTCGCTGGAGCGCGAGATGCTGATGTCCGGCAGCGCCTGCCTCAAGCGCTCGACAGCGGCGAGTTCGTGAACCGGATTGAGATAGGAGTGCAGAAAGCACACCGCGACCGAGCTCGCGCCCGACTGCCGGATACCGGCAATGGCATCATCGAGCGACTTGGGGTCGAGCGGAACAAGGACACTGCCGTCGGCCTTGAGCCGCTCCTTGACACCGAAACGCAAATCGCGCGGTACCAGCGGCGCCGGTGGCGGTGAGCGCAGATCGTAGCGATCCGGTTTCAGCCCCTCGCGCATCTCGATGACGTCGCGATGACCTTCGGTGGTGATCAGCGCGACTTTTGCGCCCTTGCGCTCCAGCAGCGCATTGGTCGCGACCGTCGTGCCATGCACGAGGCGATCGGTCGCCGCGAGCATGTCCGCGCGCGTGACGTTCAGCCGCCGCGCCAATTCTTCCAGCCCTGCCATCACGCCGATCGACTGATCCGCCGGCGTAGATGGCGATTTTGCAAACACGGCGCGGCCGGTCTCGTCAGTCGCCACGAGATCGGTGTATGTCCCGCCGACGTCAACGCCTATCCTGAACATCATGAGGACGCCTGCTCCGCCGCGACTTCGGTCAGGCCCTGCTCGCGGTCGCGCCGCCGTGCCTCCGCCGTTCGCTTCGCAGGCGGCCCCCACCCGCCGCCGCCGGAAGAGCGGATTTCCAGACAATCGCCGGGACGAAGCTCGATACCGACCTCCTTGGTACGCAACACGCGCGGCTCGCGGCCCTCGGAGAGTAGACGATAGTGATGCGGCTTGCCGTCCTCACCGCCGAGCATGCCGCACGGACCGTGTCGCGCGCCATCGCCAGCGGTATTGCCCTTCGCAGGCTTCTCCGTCTCCAGCACCAGATCGAGCGATACGCCGAGGCCCCCACGATG
Source organism: Bradyrhizobium sp. sGM-13 (assembly GCF_018398875.1). Classification (GTDB taxonomy): domain Bacteria; phylum Pseudomonadota; class Alphaproteobacteria; order Rhizobiales; family Xanthobacteraceae; genus Bradyrhizobium. The sequence continues at coordinate 417,318 of NZ_JAGWDK010000001.1, forward strand.
TTGCCCGTCGCCGCCGGAGCCGGGGCGGAATTCATGGTTACGGAAATGCAGGGGAAAGCGCACTTCGGCCACCTCCAGGCTGCCGAACTTCAGCCCGCCGACCGAGTGCCATTCGCCGATCGACGACCAGCCGTCGCCGCCGGACGACGCGCCGCCGCCGGGCCGCGCCTGGAACAGGTGCCAGATGAAATTCTTTCCGCTGCGCGGGTCCTCGCCCTGGATCGCGATGCGAAAGCGCCGGCTCCAGCCGGCCATCGCGCGCTCGGGGCAGGATGCCGACAGGGCTTTCACGATGGCCTCGACGATTTCATTGGACGGGTGACTGGTGCACAGCGTCACCGGCCGGCCCGGATCGGCCCACACCACCGTGCCCTGTTTGGCGATCACCTTCAGCGGCCGCAGCGCGCCGGTGTTTTTGGGAATCTCGGCATCGATCAGATAGGCAAATGCCATCGCCACCGCTGCCTGCATGTTGGCGTGCGAGGAGTTCACAAAACTGGTCGACTGCGGATCGGAATCGGAGAGATCGACTTCGACGTCGCTGCCCTTCTTGGTGACCTTGGCGGCGATGCGGATATCGGTGCGGCCGTGGCCGTCGTCGTCGAGAAACGCCTCGCCGTGAAACATGCCGTCCTTCCAGGTCGAGACCACCGCGCGGGTCTGCTGCTCGGTGGCGTCGAGAATCGCCTCGACGGCGGCCTCGACCACCGGCGCGCCGAACTCGGCGAACAGTCGCGACAACCGCCGCTCGCCAAGGTGCGCCGCGCCGAGCATGGCCGCGAGATCGCCGCGGAATTCTCTGGGATTGCGAATGTTCAGCGCCAGCAGGTCAAGCAGATCGTCGCGGAGTTTGCCCGCTTCGTAGAGCTTGATCGGCGGGACGCGCAGCCCCTCCTGATAGATCTCGGTGGCGGCAGGGTTATAGGCGCCATGGGTGGCGCCGCCGATGTCGCTCTGGTGTGCGCGCACGATAGTCCAGAGCAGCCGCCGCTCGCCATCAAACACCGGCACGAAGGCGGTCAGATCAGGCAGATGGCTGCCGCCGTAATAGGGATCGTTGAGCAGGATCACGTCGCCTGGCTTAACGTCCTTGAACCGTTCCTCGACGGCGAGCGTCGCCCACGGCAGCGCGCCGACATGAACCGGCAGGTGATCGGCCTGCGCGATCAGCCGTGCCGACGTGTCGCAGATCGCCAGCGAGAAATCGCGGCTCGAATTAAGTATCTGCGAATACGAGGTGCGAAGCATCGCCTCGCCCATCTCCTTCACGATTGAGCTGAGGCGGTGCTGGACGACGGAGCGCGTGATGGGATCGATCCTGGCGGACATTGTTACCCGTTGTCAGTTGTTCAGCATCAGAGTGTAGGATGGGTTGAGCCCTTGCGAAACCCATCACAACACGGGACGCTGGCATTGATGGGTATCCCTTCCGCTCCACCCATCCTACGTGTACAGCAAAAACACCACCGTCCCCACGATCAAGGCGGCCGCCATGAACAGCAGCACCGCGGGCAGGCCCAGCACCGCCGCGACCACGCCGGTTGCCGATTGCATCAGCGCGGCGCCCAGGAAGAACGCGAGGTTGACGGCGGAGAGCGCCTTGCCGGCGTTCTGAGCGCCGGCCAGTTGCCGCGTCATGCCGAAGAGCAGCGGCTGTGCCGATATCGCGATGCCGATCATGACCAGCAGCACGGTGTCAAGTCGCGGCGGCATCGCCGTCATCCCGAACAGCTCCGAAAGCGGATAATGCGGCGCGCCCGCCGCCATCAGCGCGAGCAGCAGGGCTACGAAGCAATGGGCGGCGGCCAGCACCTCGCGGCGGTGGCCGATATTGCGGTCGAGGATACCGATCAGGAGGGGACCAACGATCAACGCCAGCGTGAACAGGCCAAGCGCGTTGCCGGCCTCGATGCGGCCAAGCCCCTTGACCTCCATCAGCCACGGTCCGCCCCACAATCCGCGCAACACCAGCGAGGCCGCCAGCGAGACCAGCGACAGCGCGATCAGGCCGCGCAGTGGTCGCGACAGGCCGATGCGCAACACCTCGGCCATTTGCGATAATGGCGAGGAGTCGTCGGCATGTGCGGCCGGTTGCTTCGGCACCAGCGCGAATACAGCCACCGCCACCACAGCTCCGAAGCCGGCGGAGATCCAGAATCCGGCCCGCCATCCCCATTGCTCGACGACCAAGGCCAGCGGGCTCGACGACAGCAGCATGCCGATATTGCCGATCGAGAGAATGATGCCGGACCACAGGCCGAAACGCGCCGCCGACATCTGTTTCGCCGCCAGCGTCATCGGGCACATCAGCATACCCGAGGTGGCGACCCCGAGCAGGAATTGGCCGAACAGAAAGCTCTCCGGCCCGGTGGCCAGACCCGACGCCAGCGCGCCGACGATGGTTCCCGCCAGCAGACCGAGCGACACCGGCCGCACGCCAAAGCGATCCATCGCTGCGCCGACCGGAATCTGCGAGGCGGCAAAGGCAAAATGATAGATCGAGGTCAGGCCCGCCAGCGTCTGCGAGGGCGTTTTGAAATCGGCCGCCATCACGTCGAGGCTGATGGCCGGAATGGTTCGCAGCAGCGTCGACAGCATGTGACCGCAGGCCAGCGCCAGCAGCGCAAAAATCAGGGCGCGGAAATTGACATCCGCACCGTCGGCCTTGCCGTCGTCCATGAGCCGTCTCGCCCAAAAACTGTTTCGGGGCGAGGTACCACCAATATGTTGAGAACGCGAATCCGCCCGCTCGCAGCGATCAGTTCCTGTGGAACACCAGTGTTCGCAGTTCGATGCTCTCGCGCGGCGGGGCATCGGCCGGCGTGGTCGGATCGATGAAGGCGGTATGCGGCCCGAACCGCGTGCGGCCGTCGGTTGCGGAATCGTAGCACTTCAACAGCAATGCCTCGTCGGTCCGCATTTCCGGAATGTAGTACCAGCGATGGTTCGGATTGTATTTTACCGAATAGGTTTCACCGCTGCGGTTCGGATAGATCAGGTCGGAAGCGACGAGATCGCTCGCCTCGACCGTCCGGCCGTCGCACATCGCCAGCGGCGCATCCAGCACGGGCCCCCGGATCGGCCGCCAGACATTGATGACCTGCACGCGTCCCTTCAGAAGCTCGTCGGCCTCATCGGGCAGATGTTCGCGCACGCGGTTGGCGCCTGACTTATCGGTCTGGTCGACATGGACGCGTGTGGCCGGTTGGCGTGGGCCAGCGCCCCTGATATCGGCGGCGCCCTCCACGCGCTTGCGCACGGTGTGGTCGAAGATGAAGACGCGGTCGGCTTTGAGCGTCGCCTTCAGGAAGGCCTCCACGGCCGGATAATAGACGTTCTTCACTTCCTTATCGTCGTAGAAATTCCTGACGATGGTGGGATGGCGAACCAGCGCAAAGCCCTCGCGGTCGAGCGAAAGGTTTGCCGCGATCAGGCGCGCATCGAAGATCGGGACGTTGTGCGGTTCGGGCAGCGCGGTGGATTTGGGTTCGCCTGGCGGCGGATCGAAAGCGTAGGTGCGGGGCTTTCCCGGTGTGGGCGCGAGATAGTTCAGCTCGGCGGTGACGAAGGGAAGCGATTCGAGTTTTGCTTGCTGCAGGCCCATGGTGGTCTCCTGGACTCCATTGTTTGTTCCGTTTGATGTCGGAGTGAACGCCGGGCCTCACAAGACGATTCTGAAAATAGCAACGATGCCGTTCCCAGCGGCGCAGGAGGGAGAAAATCCTTGTCCAAAGTGGTTCCGGTAACGGATGGTATTTCCGGCCTTCACGGGCGCGTCATCGGCCGCGAGCGGCGCGTGACCCTACCGCGCAGCGGACCTGGAACGGCACGCCGCTGGGGCGCATCGGCACGGCGGAGGAATTTGCCAACCTCGCCTGCTTCCTTGCTTCCGATCAGGGATCGTTCATCACAGGGCACGGCGATCAAGTCGGCGGTGGGCGCTCGCCGGCGGTGCAACGCATTACGTGCAGCACACTCAGGTCACCTCGCCCCGGCTTACGGGGAGAGGTCGAAATTCAAGCGCAGCTTGATTTCGGGTGAGGGGGGACTCTCCGCGAGCTCCTCTACTAGAGAGGTCGCGGAGGCAGCCCCTCACCCCAACCCTCTCCCCGCGAAAGCGGGGCGAGGGAGATTCAAGATTAAACCGCGTCCTTGGCGGCCTTGACCGGGCGCGCCCGGACGATCTTGCGGGCCGGCTTGGCCTTGAACATCATTTCCTCGCCCGTGAAGGGGTTGGTGCCCTTCCGAGCCTTGGTCGCCGGCTTCTTGACCACGACGAACTTCGCGAAGCCAGGAACGAGGAATAGCCCGTTCTTCTTGAGCTCCTTGTGACCGACGTCAACGAGCGTGTCCATCACGTTCTTGACCTCTTTCTTCGAAAGTTCGGTGGTGGTCGCGATCTTCTCGATGAGCTGCGACTTAGACATTTGGGTGGCCATGGTTGCTCCATTGATTCTGGCACAGGCGACGATATGTCGGAAACCGCCTAAAAAACAGGGTTTCCGACATTCTGCACAACTATCTCGCTAGTCGAGTTGCAGTGATTCGTCCAATTTTTCCGGGGTTTTTTGGCATTGGAAGCCGTCTAGGGCCTATTTTTATGGGGAATCAGCGCATCCGGAGGCCCCCTTTCCGGACAATCTGAGACTGCCCTCGGGTCTTTGTCTCTATCGGGGCGAGCCGTGATTTGCCTTCTGACAGGACAAAATGCGCAGATTGATCGGCCAGTAAGCACGTTGTTTTCTGGAAGGATTTTCCGCTCTGCGCGTTGATTTGAAAATGACTCGCGTTGGCCTTCCATCGTAACATCACCCTTAAGGCGGACGCGTGAACGGTCGGCCATCAATATCGTGTTCGGAGACTTCGCATGGATTTGACGCGCCTTGAGATCAATCGTCGCACCGCGCTGCTGACGTCGGCAGCCATCGCGGCCAACGTGATCAATCCGATGCGGGCCTTTGCGCAGGAGACGCCACGCAAGGGCGGCGTGTTCAACGTCCATTACGGCGCCGAGCAGCGCCAGCTCAATCCGAGCATCCAGGCTTCCACCGGCGTCTATATCATCAGCGGCAAGATCCAGGAAAACCTCGTCGATCTCGACGCCAACGGCCAGCCGGTCGGCGTGCTCGCCGAAAGCTGGGAAGCCTCGCCCGACGGCAAGATGGTGACGTTCAAGCTGCGCAAGGGCATCACCTGGCACGACGGCAAGCCGTTCACCTCGGCCGACGTCGAATTCACCGCCATGAACATGTGGAAGAAGATCCTCAATTACGGATCGACGCTGCAGCTCTTCCTCACCGCCGTCGAAACGCCTGATGCGCAGACCGCGATCTTCAAATACGAGCGGCCGATGCCGCTGAACCTGCTGCTCCGCGCCCTGCCCGACCTCGGTTACGTCTCGGCCAAGCACCTCTATGAGAGCGGTGACATCAGGCAGAATCCGACCAACCTCGCGCCGGTCGGCACCGGGCCGTTCAAGTTCGTCAAATATGAGCGCGGGCAATATGTCATCGCCGACCGCAACGAGAATTACTGGCGTCCGAACGCGCCCTATCTCGATCGCATCGTCTGGCGCGTGATCACCGACCGCTCGGCGGCGGCCGCGCAGATGGAGGCCGGCGAGTTGCACTACTCGCCGTTCTCGGGACTAACGCTCTCGGACCTGGCGCGGCTTTCCAAGGACAAGCGCTTCATCGTCTCCACCAAGGGCAATGAAGGCAACGCGCGCACCAATACGCTCGAGTTCAACTTCCGCCGCAAGGAATTGTCCGACATCCGCGTCCGCCGTGCGATTGCCCATGCCATCAACGTGCCGTTCTTCATCGAGAACTTTCTCGGCGATTTCGCCAAGCTCGGCACGGGGCCGATCCCCTCGACCTCGACGGACTTCTATCCCGGGCCGAACACGCCGCAATATCCTTACGATAAGGCCAAGGCCGCAGCGCTGCTCGACGAAGCCGGTTTTAAGGCGGCACGTGGAGGCACGCGCTTCTCGCTAAGACTGTTGCCTGCGCCGTGGGGCGAGGACATCTCGCTGTGGTCGACCTTCATCCAGCAATCGCTGGGCGAGATCGGCATCCCCGTCGAGATCGTGCGTAACGACGGCGGCGGCTTCCTCAAGCAGGTCTATGACGAGCACGCCTTCGATCTCGCCACCGGCTGGCACCAATACCGCAACGATCCCGCGGTCTCGACCACGGTCTGGTATCGCTCCGGCCAGCCGAAGGGCGCGCCCTGGACCAACCAGTGGGGCTGGGAAGACAAGAATGTCGACAAGACGATCGACGATGCCGCAACCGAAGTCGATCCGGCCAAGCGCAAGGCGCTCTATGCCCAATTCGTCAAGGAAGTGAACACGGAGCTGCCGGTCTGGATGCCGATCGAGCAGATTTTCGTCACCACGATTACGGCGAAGGCACGCAACCATTCCAATACCCCGCGCTGGGGATCGACGAGCTGGCACGATCTTTGGCTTTCGGCTTGAGCCGATATCCGCCAAGATAGGTCTATGCGTATTCTGAGCCTTGCGGGGCGGCGGCTCGCCGCCTCGATCCCGACCCTCATTCTGATCCTGATCGGCGTGTTCCTGCTGCTGCAGTTCGCACCGGGCGACACCGTCGACGCCATGATGGCGCAGATGGGCGGCGGCGATGCCGCGACCGCCAAGGAACTGCGCAAATTCTATGGACTCGACCTCTCGATCCCGGCCCAGCTCGGCAATTACCTCTGGCGGCTGGTGCGGCTCGATCTCGGCTTCTCCTCAATCTACGGCAAGCCCGTGGCCTCGGTCATTCTGGAACGGCTGCCGCCGACGATTCTTTTGATGACCGCGTCGCTGTCGTTTGCGTTCTTCTTCGGGCTCGTGTTCGGCGTGATCGCCGCGCGCGTTGTCAACCGCTGGCCGGATACGCTGATCTCGACGCTCGGCCTGATCTTCTACGCCACGCCCTCGTTCTGGTTCGGGCTGATGGCCATTGTTGTGTTCTCGGTCTATCTGCAATGGTTGCCGCCCGGTGGTTTTGAGGACATCGGAACAGTCCGGACCGGCATCTGGCGAGCCCTGGATATCGCAAGCCACCTGGTGCTGCCGACGCTCACCCTCGGGCTGATCTTTCTCGCCATTTACCTTCGCATCATGCGCGCCTCGATGCTGGAAGTGCTGAACCTCGACTATGTCCGCACCGCGCGCGCAAAGGGCCTCGACGAGACGCGCGTGGTGACGCGGCACGTGCTGCGCAATGCGCTGTTGCCGATGGTGACGCTGATCGGGCTGCAGGCCGGCACCATGCTCGGCGGATCGGTGGTGGTCGAAAGCGTGTTCTCGCTGCCGGGGCTCGGGCGGCTTGCCTATGAATCGGTGGTGCAGCGCGACCTCAATACCTTGCTTGGCATCGTCTTCGTCTCAGCGCTGCTCGTCATCACCGTGAACTTTATCGTTGACCTCATCTATGCGCGGCTCGATCCGCGCATCACGGCAGAGGGCTGACGCCATGGATGCGGTCAAACGCTACTTCCGAAGTCCCGCCGCGGTCGCGGGCCTGATCCTGCTCCTGATCGTGATCGCGATGGCGATCTCGGCCGGCTGGTTCTACCCGCGCGATCCGCTGGCGCTCGCCGGCCGGCCGCTGGTCTGGCCGTTCTCCAACCCGCGCTTCCTGCTCGGCACCGACAATTCGGGACGCGATATCGCCGCGCAGATCTTCTACGGCGCGCGGATATCGCTTCTGATCGGGGGTGTCGCAACCGCAATCGCGATCCTGATCGGCATCCTGGTCGGTGCCTTCGCCGGTTACTACGGCGGCTGGGTCGACAATGTCCTGATGCGGATCACCGAAGCGTTCCAGACGCTGCCGAATTTCGTGCTGCTGCTGGTGCTGGTCGCGGTGTTCGGCTCGACCTTGACGACGGTCACCATCGCCGTGGGCGTGGTGTCGTGGCCGGCTCCGGCGCGGCTGACCCGCGCGGAATTTTTGTCGCTGCGCAACCGCGAATTCGTCCAGGCCGGGCGCACACTCGGCATGAAGAATATCCAGCTCATTTTCGGCGAGATCCTGCCCAACGCGCTGCCGCCCGTCATTGTCTACGCCAGCGTGGTGATGGCGGTCGCGATCCTGCTCGAAAGCGCGCTCGCTTTCCTGCGGCTGTCGGACCCGAACGTGGCGTCCTGGGGCAATTTGATCGGCCTCGGCCGCGACGTGCTCCGGGTGCAGTGGTACGTCTCGGCAATCCCCGGCATCGCCATCCTCGTTACCGTGCTCGCAGTGTCGCTGGTCGGCCAGGGCCTCAATGATGCGCTCAATCCGAGGCTGAAAGGCCGATGAGCGCGAAAGATACCATCCTCTCGCTCGATCGCTTGAGCGTCCGCCTCCCCGGCGGCGCGGATCGAGCGCATGCGCTATCGGGCGTCTCGCTGGAGATTGCTTCCAACGAGATCCTCTGCGTGGTCGGCGAATCCGGCTCCGGCAAGTCGATGATGGCGAATGCGATCATGCGGCTGTTGCCCAATGAGGTGACGATCGACGGCGGCCGGGTGATGTTCGAGCGTCGTGATCTCTGCAAAGCGTCGATCGCGGAGATGCGCGAGGTCCGCGGCGCCGGCATTGCGATGATTTTCCAGGAGCCGATGACGGCGCTCAATCCGCTGCGCACCATTGGCGACCAGATCGCCGAGATGTTCTCGATCCATACCGGACTGTCGAAGGCGGAGATCGGCGCGAAAGTGTTGGCGCTGCTCGCCGACGTCCGCATTCCCGATCCGAAGCTGGCGGCAAAGGCCTATCCGCATGAGCTATCCGGTGGGCAGCGCCAGCGGGCCATGATCGCGATGGCGCTGGCGCTCGATCCAAAACTCCTGATTGCCGACGAGCCGACGACGGCGCTCGACGTCACGACGCAAGCGCAGATATTGAAACTGATCCGCGACCTGCAGCAGCGCCGCAGGACGGCGGTCATGTTCATCACCCATGATTTCGGCGTGGTCGCCGAGATCGCCGACCGCGTGGTGGTGATGCAGCACGGCGTCATCGTCGAACACGGCACAGCTTCTGACGTGCTGCACCATCCACAGCACGCCTACACCAAACAGCTCATTGCCGCGGTGCCACCGCTGAACGCGCCTCCCCCGCGGGCACTTGCCTCTGACAACATCCTGACGATCACCGATGTCTCGAAGACCTATCGTACCGGCGGTTTTCTCGGGCGCGGCGCGCGGGTGACGGCAGCCGTGAAGAATGTCTCGCTCAACCTGCCGCGCGGGGCGACGCTCGGCATTGTCGGCGAATCCGGATCGGGCAAATCGACGCTGGCGCGCTGCATCGTGCGGCTGATTGATCCCGATACCGGATCGATCGTGCTCGACGGCAGCGACTGGGCGAAAATGCCGCGTGAAGAGGTCCGCCGCGAGACGCGGCATATCCAGATGGTGTTTCAGGACCCGTTCGCCTCGCTCAATCCGCGCCGCAAGGCGGCTGAACTGGTGGCGCAGGGGCCAATCGTGCACGGCACGTCGCGCGCCAAGGCGATTGCGGATGCGAGGGAGCTGTTCGCACTGGTCGGGCTGGATCCTTCGGCCGGCGACCGCTATCCGCACGAATTCTCCGGCGGCCAGCGCCAGCGCATCGGTCTTGCCCGTGCCTTGGCGCTGAATCCGGACGTGCTGGTGGCGGACGAGCCGGTGTCAGCTCTGGACGTTTCCGTGCAGGCGCAGGTGTTAAAGCTGCTCGCCGAATTGCGGACGCGGCTCGGGCTTTCGATCGTCTTCATCACCCATGATCTGCGCGTGGCGGCGCAAATCTGCGACCTCGTCGCCGTAATGAAGGATGGCGAGGTGGTGGAGCACGGACGCGCGGCGGAGGTGTTCGGCAATCCGCAGCATCCGTATACGCGCGCGCTGCTCGATTCCATCCCGGGCGGGGAATTCGCGAGGGAGCACGACACGACAGCGGTGTAGCGGCATCTGCTCCCTCTCCCCGCCCTTTCGCGGGGAGAGGGTTGGGGTGAGGGGCTGCCCCAGCGCACTCCAACTCTCATTCGGATTCGCGGAGAGAGCCCCTCGCCCCGACCCTCTCCCCGTGAAGAACGGGGAGAGGGAGAAGCGGCAGCCTCGCTAGTAAGATCACGCCATTTCCCTGGCATCTCGCCGGCGGTAGACCAGCAGCATCAGCGGCGCCAGCTTGCGCAAAATGCCGTGGGCGACGATCGGCACAGGCTCGGTGAACGGCAGCGCCAGTTCGTTCTCCGGCACGCCGCGGACCGCCTTTGCCAGTTCGTTGCCGAGAGGCATCGTCAGCGCCACCGCGCGGCCGTTGCAACCGGTCCAGCCGAACGCATTGGGCCCGAGCTTGTGAATGTGCGGCAGGAAATCCGTGGTCATGCCGACATAACCGTTCCAGACATAATCGAACGAGACCTCGCCGATCTGCGGCCACAGCCGCTGCAGGCGTTCGGTGACGCGCGCCTTGATCCGCTCCACCTTGTTGCCGGGGCCGATGACCGCGCCGCCGGTGACCAGGCGATTTCGCGCGTCGTAGCGCGCGAAATAGAGTTCGCCATGGGTATCCGACATCGCCTGCCGGCCGGGAATAATGGTCTTTCGGACGTTGTCCGACAACGGCTGCGTCGCCATTTGCCACGACAGCACCGGCATCACCTCGCGCGCAATCTCTGGCACCAGCGATTTGGAGAATTCGCCGCTATAGGCATTGCTCGCCACGACCAGCGCGCGGCCGGAGATTTCGCCCTTCGCGGTTTTGACGACCCAGCGGTCGCCCCGTCGCTCGAAACTTTCCGCCGGCGAACGTGCGTAAATGCGCGCGCCGAGCCCGAGCACGGTGCGCGCGAGGCCACGGGCCAGCGCCAGCGGATTGATGTGGCCGCCGGTTTTGTTCCAGAAGCCGCCGAACCATGCGTCGGAACCGAGCATGTCGCGCGTCTGCTCGCGCGACAGCAACTCAACGGGCGCGCCGAACTTCGACCACTGCCGCACCCGCCGTTCCGCGATCTTGATGCGGCCGGGCGAATGCACGGGCTGAACCCAGCCGGCCTGTTCCCCCTCGGCGTCGATCTTGTAGCGCCTTGTCACGTCGAAGAGATAAGAAGCGCTGTCGCGCAACATGCCGACGAAACGTTCGCCGGCCGCGCCGTGCTTGGCGATGATATCTTCCGGATCGGGCCGCGACAGCGTCGGGATCACCTGGCCATTGTTGCGGCCCGATGCACCCCAGCCAGGCTCCGCGGCTTCGACAATCGCGACATCGACGCCCGCTTCGCGCAGATGCAGCGCGGTGGAAAGTCCGGTGAAGCCTCCGCCGATCACGATCACATCGGCCTGCCGCGAGCCGATCAGTTCCGGTAAATCAGGCCCCGATGGCGTCACGGCCGCCCAGAGTGAATCAGGCCAGCGGACGTTGCTCGTGTTCATCATGATCCTTTCTTGCAGGCAACTGATCGTTCTGATTAGCTTAGACGGCTAACGAGCCTCAGGGAACAAAAGAGTGGCACTCAAAAACATCATCGGAATCGATCACGCCGTGGTCATGGTGAAAGATCTCGGCAAAGCCGCCGAAAACTACAAGCGGCTCGGCTTCACCGTGTCGCCGCGCGGCACCCACAGCGCACATATGGGATCGGGCAATTACACCATCATGTTCGACCCCGACTATATGGAATTGCTCGGCGTGCTGACGCCGACAGAACACAATGCTCCGGCGCGGACGTATCTGGAAAGAAATGGCGAAGGCATCGAGCGCATCGCGTTCACGGCGGTGGATTCCGCCGAGGGCGCGGAAGAAATTCGTGCGCGCGGCTATCCGCCGATTGGACCGACCGATTTCGAACGTCCCGTGACGATGCCCGATGGCACGGTATCGGCGGCCAAGTTTCGTACCTTCCAATGGCCGACGGCGGAAGCGCCGGGCGGCGTGCGCATGTTTGCCTGCCAGCACAAGACGCGCGAGACGGTTTGGATTCCCGAATTGATGAAGCACGCCAATGGCGCCAAGCGCCTGAAGGAGGTGCTGATCGTCACCCCGGAGCCGGCGGATGATGCCGCGCAGCTCGCGAGCATGATCGATCGTGAGGCAAGGGTCGAACCAGACGGCGTCATTGCGGTCCCCTCAGGCGGCGACCGCGCCGACTTCATATTCCTGACAAAGACCCAGCTCGGCACACGCTACCCTGACGTCCCGCTGGCGGGGCTGCCCGAGCGCGGCGGCGCGGGACTGGTGATTGCGGCCGATCTCGCGGCGGCGGAAAAGGCGCTCGGCGCTGTCGGCGTGAAGAGTGCTGATGGCGTTGTAGTGCCGCCGGCTGAAGGCAACGGCACGATGCTCGCGTTTGTTAAGGCATAGTCGGCAGCGCCGGCCGCGCTGATCGGGAAAGCCCAAACATGACGAGGGGCAGGATCGAAGCGGATGGCGATATGGCGGCAAGCCGCCGTGGTCGCCCCCGTTCCGCCGAAACAACCAACGCCATTCTGCAAAGCGCCTACACGCTGATGGCGACCACGGGTCTGGCCGCTACCAGCATCGATGCGGTGGCACGGCACTCCAACGTCTCGAAAATGACCATCTACAAATGGTGGCCGTCGCGAGAGGCCCTGCTGATCGACGCGTTCCTGCATCATGCTTCGCTGATGCTGCCGCTGCCGACGTCAGGAACGCCGGCGGACCGCCTGAGAAGTCATGCCGCGGCTTATGCGAAAGCGCTGCAGGGCGAATTCGGCAAGGTGCAGCTCGCGGTGATCTCCGAATGCATCTCGAACACCGGATCCGCCGAAATCTTCTACGAGCGCTATCTCAGGTATCGCAGAGCCGCTTTGGTCCAATTGATCGCCGATGGCCAGCAGGATGGCAGCATCGGCGCGGCCGGGGCGCCGGAGGATCTGTACGACGCGATTTATGGCAGCCTGTTCTACCGCTACATCTTCGAAATCAAGCCTATCTCGCCGGCGCAAGCCCGCAATCTCGTCGATACCCTGTTGATGATCAGGCGCCGCTGACGCGCCGAACCAGGTGACCTCGCTCGCGGCGGAACCAGGCCCAGGTCTCCCGCGTCACCGCCACATAACCCTGGCCCCGGAACACGATCCGCCCGTCGACGATCTCGTTCAGCCTCGGCAGCGCATGAAACGGAATCGAAGGATAGGCGTGGTGCTCGACATGATAGGGCATGTTCCATGCAAACCACTTCATAAGCGCGCCGGTATAGGTCGTGCGGGTGTTCTGGAAAGCGCTGCGCGTCCGCTCACAGCCGGTGTGTTCGGCATAGAGGTAAGGACGCAGGAACAACTGGCCGACGATTAGAGGAACGATCCAGACCCAGAGCAGCAGCGTCGTATGAAGCGCGAATGAGGCGAGGAGCAGCACGACATAACCGGCGACATAGAGGCGCGCCTCCCTCACCACGATATGGCGCTTGCCTTCGGGTATCCATGGAGCCGATGCATTGCCAGTGAAGGCATGGCGAAGCATCAGCCCCACCCGGAAGGCGACCTGCCGAAGACCGCTATAGGCGAACGCGAGCTCCGTATCCGAGGCAGGAATCGGGCCAACCAGCAGTTCCGGGTCCCTCCTCGGATCCTGCGTGTAGCGATGGTGGTCCCAGTGGAACAGGCAATAATATTCGTAGGGCAGCCCGATCGCAAATGAAGAGAGATGGCCAACTACGAGATTGAGCGCGCGGCTGCGAAACGCCGTCTTGTGCGCGGTCTCGTGCACGACCATGAACAGGAAGGCGACGAAATACCCCTGCACGACGATCAGCGGCACTGCCCAAAGCAAACCATAGGTCGAAGCGACCTGCCAGATCAGCGTGCCGAAAACGCCGATGGCGCCGTAGTGGCTGGCCGCGCGAATGATGCCGGGCATGTTCGATCGCACCGATAGCTCGCGCAGCTCCGCCGAAGTCAGCGGCTTCTCTCCCGTTGCGGTAATTGCCGTGCTCATGGTCGCTATCGCCTTCCGGATGATTTCAGCGCTGCAGCAGCGCCGAGATTTCGGCATTGATGAAGTCGCGGTCTGCGGGATTGTTGATGGGGTTTCCAGCGCGGTGTCCGTGGATCGAGGGAATCGGATGGAGTTGTGCCGATCTTGCGTTGACGAGGCGGCCAAGCTCCGCCTCGTTGTCGCGCATGTCGAAATAACGATCCGTCCGCCCCGGCATCAGCAGCACCCTCGCCTTGATCGCGGCGAGCGCGTGGTCGATGTCGCCGCCGAATTCGGGACTTTGGCTGATATCGCCACGTTGCCAGATACCGATCTGCACCAGGAGATCATTGGCGTCGCGCCTGGCGAAGGCAATGTCCCATGACCGTGCGAGGTAGTCTTCGAGGCTTGTGAAGCCGGCCCCGCGCCAGACCTCGTCCCGGTAATAGGCGTGCGACATCGCCCACCCCGCATAAACCCGTCCCATGGCGCGAAGACCGGCGACGGGCCTTGCAACGAAACGGCCGTCCTGCCAGGCCGGGTCCGCAGTCAGCGCCGCCTTCACGCCCTCGAGAAATACGTGATTATAGGGCGAACATCTGGCGCTGCCGCAGACGACGGCCGCGCGTTCCACCATGTCGGGATGACAGGCCGCCCAATGATAGGCCTGCATGCCGCCCATCGACCAGCCATAGACCAGCGCGATCTTTGCAACGCCGAACTGCTCCTCGAGAAGGCGGCGCTGGACCGCGACGGCATCGTGATAGCTGACGGCCGGAAACGGCGTGAGGTCGGAATTGGACGGCGATGAAGACAGGCCGTTGCCTAAGAGGTTCGGAATGATGATGAAATAGCGATCGGGGTCCAGAGCGCCGCCACGCTGGATCAGCCATTCGATATCGCTGTGCTGCGCACTGAAGGACGTTGGATAGACAATCACATTGTCTTTCCGCGCATTCAGCGTGCCGTAGGTCTTGTAGGCGAGCTGCATCGCAGGAAATACGACGCCTGTCTGGAGCTCGACGTCTCCGGCTTGGAATATCTGATAGTCGGCACGCGGCGTCATGGCCAGCTCCGTATTTACTGTACTCATTGTACATTATTTACATTGGATTGCAACGAAATTCGCCGCCGGGAACGACGCCCCTGCTCGCGCTCGTGAAGCCGCAAATGAAAGTTGCGCCGCAGCGGCTTCTGCGGCGCAATTTCACAGGAGATCAAACGATTGCGGGCTTGTCGCCAGCGATCACTCCGCTGGTGCAGCGACCGGTACTTCCGCATGCGAGCTGTAAGCGACGCTGCCGCTGGTCTTCGCCAGCGCAAACAACCCCGCCGCCATCACGACATAGGCCAGCGCCACGCCCGGCGTGACACCGAGACCACCGCCGATGCCGACGGCTTCGCCGTGCATGAAACCGAAATAGGTCATGATCGCGCCGGCCAGCGCAAAGGCTGACGCCTTCATGAAGTCGCGTTCGATCACGAACACGCCAATTGCGCCCAGCACGAGGCCGGTGAGGATCGAGCCGCCGCCCATCACTTCCAGCCCGTGATAGAGCACGCCCTGTTGGGGCAGCGCTGATATGGCGGCCGTCTTAACCGCATCGACCTTGTCGGCCGCAAGACCGCCGACGGCTTGCGCCGCAGCCATGCTCGCACCGAGCATGGTGTCGACCTGCAGCTTCGCCCACGCCGCGAGATGTGGTGTCAGCGTCAGCACGATCGCGGGAGCGTGCTTGAGCGGCGTGGTCTGGAACGCCTGCGCGCCGATCAGCATGCCGATATAGAGCAGGATCGGCGAGATCGCGACCACAGGCACCAGCGCCAGCAATACCGAGATTATGCCGAACCACGACAGCAGCACCACCATGATGCCAGTCGCGGCCGAATAACCGATCCGCCCGCCCATCGCTTTCCAGCCGGGATGGCCGATATAAACCGCGTTGATGAAGGGATTACCCATCAGGCAGCCGATCAGGCTGACGGCGCCGTCGGCGGTCAGCACGCGCGCGGTCGGATATTCGTCACCCGCGGCTTCCGCGCTTTCGACATTGTCCATGGCTTCGACGAGGTCGTAGATGCCGAACGGGATCGCAGTCACCAGGATGATGCCGAGGAATTCGAAGCCGGAGAACACGTGGCCGAAGGCAGGCAACGGCACCGAGAAGCCGAAATTGGCAAAGGCATCACTGAGGCCCCTCAGGCTCAAGCCGCCGAGCCCGAGGCCGAACAGGTTGGAGCCCCAGGCGATCAGCATGCCGACGGCAATGGCGACGAGGCCCGCCGGAATCCCCTTCGGGTATTTCACGCCACCGAACCAGCTCACCAGGATGATGGCGAAGCAGATCAGGCCGATCTGCGGCGTCATGTACATCTCCAGCGCCGGGCGCATCGAGATGAAGGTGACGGAGACACCGGCGAGCGTGCCGAGCAGCGCCGCGCGCGGGGTGATCTTCCGGATGTAGGGCGCGATGAAACCGCCGATCATCAGAATAAAACTCTGGAAGAACACCCAGACCAGGCCGGCCGACCAGCCCTTCACGGGGTCGCCGGTCTTGAGCGTGATCGGCAACATGATCACGAAGGTAACGATGAACATGTGCGGCACGCTGACGCCGGACGGCAGCGCGCAGACGTCGTTGCGGCCGGTCTTCTGCGCCAGTTTGTAGGCGAGATACGCGTAATAGAACGTCGAGAGGCACATCATCAGGCCGAGCGCCGGCAGGATGCGGCCGAACACGATACTGTCCGGCATCTTCAGCACGAAGCGCAACAGCCCCGTCAGCACCAGCATGTTGACGAGGATGTTGGTGCCGAAGCCGAACAAGGCGTTCCAGTCGCCCGGCGTCCACAGTGCCGGCTTGAAAGTGGATGTACCTGATGTGCCCGTTGCGCTCATCGTGATGCCCCCGCTACTGCCGCTATTGGAATCTCGGGTGAAAGTGCGTCCAGCACCGCGGCTGAATCCGAAACCCAGCCGAAGATGCCGCCCTGCGCCTTGATCATCTTCAGGCCCATTTCGTGGAATTCGGGGAAGTAGGACGCGCAGCCGTCGGCCAGCACCACGCAGCGATAGCCGCGGTCGTTGGCTTCGCGCACCGTGGTGTTG
This sequence comes from Bradyrhizobium sp. sGM-13, assembly GCF_018398875.1. GTDB lineage: Bacteria > Pseudomonadota > Alphaproteobacteria > Rhizobiales > Xanthobacteraceae > Bradyrhizobium. The sequence goes on from NZ_JAGWDK010000001.1 coordinate 434,349, forward strand.
ACGCAGACCTCAGTGGTGACGCCGCACACCAAAAGGTTCTCGATGCCGTAGCGCTGCAAGACGTCGCCGAGCTCGGTAGCGTAGAAGGCGCCCTTGCCCGGCTTGTCGATCACGATCTCGCTGTCGAGCGGATAGAGTTCGGGAATGATGTCGTGGCCGGGTTCGCCGCGAACGAGAATGCGGCCCATCGGGCCGGGATCGCCGATGCGCAAGGACGGCGCACCGCGCTCGACCTTGGCCGGCGGCGCGTCGGAAAGATCCGGCAGATGGCCCTCGCGGGTGTGAATGACCAGCATGCCGGCCTCGCGCGCCGCGTCCAGCACGGCAGCGATCGGCTTCACCGCGCGTGCGAGCTGGCTGACATCGTTGCCGAGCGTCTCGCCGAAGCCGCCGGGCTCCATGAAATCGCGCTGCATGTCGATGATGAGAAGCGCGGTCGCCGCCCAATCAAGCTCGATCGGCTCCGGCTCCGCTGCGAGCTTTGCTGAGTTCGCCATGACGTACGCGCCCCGAACGAGAGAACCCCTCCGGAGAAATCAAGCAAGGCGCGTGCCATTGTGTACAATGGCGGCTGGCGGCCGACGGCGGCAAAATTGATTGTTGTTTCAATTTGTTGATTGTCGATGCTGAGGCGGTACGCTTTCCGTCCAACGCATTCTGGACGGGCACCTGCTCATTATCTAAGCAAACCGCAATTGCGCGTGCCTGCCGCGGGCTGAACGACAACTTGTCTGTCCTGGCGCCGGTCATCACCTCGCTATGCGAAGGCCGCCTGAAGAGATTGCGAATTCCAGCTCAGCAGCGGAGCCCCGTATGCCCTCCTCCAGACCGTCAGGAAACGAGGAAACCAGGAGTGCGCGACGGCTCCCTGATAGGCCCACGTGCGGTATTTGAGGCCGTTTTCCGACAGCAGTTCCTGATATCCGCCGTGCGTCTCGGTCGCGCGACGGACGTCCCACAGTATGTCGCGGGCGCAGGATCGGTACTTGTCACTGCCGGAAAATTCATCGTACTCCAGCATGCGGTCGGCGAACTCGACGTTAAACGTCGGCCAGCAGGATCGCCCCTGGTAGGCCGGAGCCGCAATCTTGTGGATCATCTTGTTCTGCGGGTTATCCGTGGACACCAGGAAATGTGATGTGTCCGGGATTCGAAACCGCGGCTCGCCAAGGATCAGATCCGTCGTGGCGGCAAACAGCGCGCGTTCGCTCGCCTCGCTCAGATCCCAAAATCCCTGGTGCACATTGACGAAGTCCAGCGCAACGGAAGACGCCCCCAGTTCGCTCCGGGAATCCAGGGAATGCCTGATATAGCCATGCTTGCCGAACAGCTCGAGCAATTGCTTTTTATATTGTGAAAGCGCGCGTCCGAGCAGCCCTTCCAACTCGGTCTGGTCGATCACCCCCAACCGTATTCCGCGCACAAAGGTCGCGTAGACGCATGCATTGGTGACGAACCGCCGGCGCTCGGCGCGGGTATCCGTTGCCGCGGAACGAGGTGCCGTTACGTCGCACAGCAGCGCTGTGAGGCCGTTGTCCTCGAACGGCTGCAACGAGCCGGCAAGTTGAAACATCGCCCTCTTCAGGTCGTCGCGATACGCAGCAAGCAACAAGCGGCCGGCATGCGCGCCTTGCGCCATCGCCAAATACGAAGATGTCCTTTGGTCCGCGCGTATAATCTGTTCCAGACCCGCGAGGATGCCCAACAGCGTATCCGACGGCAGCGAGAAGTAATTGACGCCGATGTACCGATCGCGGCCTGCGGGAACAATGGTCGTCGTGACGACATTGGAACGAACGGCCTCCAGCATCAGCCGGACGCTTTTTTCGAGCAAGCGAACCCTGCGGACGGCATCCTCGGAATCCACGATGGTCTCGGGATCGAGTACGTCGGGATAAAACCAGGCAAAGTCGCGGGGATAATAGGCGGATGCGTGCGGCGCCCCCGTGACCAGGAAGTCTTCCGTCGGAGAAAAGGCACTGTTGACCGAGTGCCTGTACAGCTCTTCGATCCCGGCCGATGGGCGGTACCTTCTCAGGAAGCGATCACCGAGAAAATTGACGGCCTGAATACAGTTGGCGACACAGGAGGCAAACGGACCCTGGTAAAATCGGTATTCGCGATGTAATGAAAATGAAATATGACGGTGCATAGGCTTGGATCAACGAGGTCCCGTGGTGTCGATTATCACGTGTTGGTACTACTGACATCGTCGATTCGTCTTTCTGTCAGATGAATTGTGATGTCACAGCATTGTCATAAAGCGGCATCGCAGCAGCGCTCAGGTCAGCTCTTGCAGGTGAGCAAATTTGATCCAGACGAACGCTGAACCTTAGGCCTGCCGCCTTTACCTCGGCCGGAAATTCTCGATCAGCCGCAGCAATACGCGCGCGCCGGCATCGGCGTCGGCAAGTTCGACATGCTCGGCCGGGTTATGGCTGATGCCGCCGCGGCAGCGGACGAACAGCATGGCGACATCAGCGATATCGATCATCGCCATGCCGTCATGCCCCGCCCCGCTCGGCAGCTCGAACACGCCGTAGCCTTCGGCCGCAACCGCCTCCGCGACCTGTGCTTTCAGCCAGGGCGCGCAGGGCACGGTGCGGTTCTCATGGGTGACGTCGATCTGCAGCGACAGTTCACGGCGCGCCGCGATCGCCTCGATCTGCTGCACGATCTCGGCGACGGCCCGCTTGCGGTGCGGATCGGCCGGCGCGCGGATGTCGAGCGTGAAGGAGACCCGCCCCGGAATGACATTGGTGGCGCCCGGCAGCGCCGTGATGACGCCGACGGTGCCGACCAGACCGGCGCCATCGGCCTTGCAAAATTGCTCGACCGCGACGATGCATTCGGCTGCGCCCGCCAGCGCGTCGCGCCGCAGCGCCATTGGCACCGTCCCGGCATGGCCGGCCATGCCGGAGAGATTTGCGGCGAGCCGCGTGGCGCCCGCGATCGCCGTCACCACGCCGACAGGAATGTCTTGCTGTTCCAGCACCGGCCCCTGCTCGATGTGCAGCTCGACATAGGCATGCAGCTCGCGCCGGGTGCGCGCCGCCGCACCGATCTGGTCGGGGTCGAGGCCGAATTGCACCATGGCCTCGCGCATCAACATGCCGTCACGGTCGCGCTCGTCGAGCACGCTTGCGTCGAAGCTTCCCGCGACTGCCCGGCTACCGAGCAGCGTGGAGGCAAACCGCACGCCCTCCTCGTCGGCGAAACCGACGATCTCGATCGCGAACGGCAGCCGCACGCCGCGCCGGTTCAGATCGGCGACGCAGGCGATCGCGGTGATGACCCCGAGCGGCCCATCCCATTTGCCGGCATCGCGCACGGTGTCGTAGTGCGAGCCCAGCATCAGGCAGGGCAATCCCGGCCGGTCGCCCTCGTAACGGCCGCAGACATTGCCGATGGCGTCGAGATGCGCTTCCATGCCGGCATCCCGCATCCAGGTCAGAATGAGATCAGCGGCGGTGCGATGCTCAGGCGACAGGAATATCCGCGCCAGATGATCGGGCGTCTCGGAAATCATTCCGAGCTGATTGATACGGCTTACGATTTCATCGCCGAGCATTGCTTCATCCGATATCGAAAGCATCGTCGGCGAGATTCGCCAGGTTGGCGTGCCAGTGCTGCGCGATCTGCAGCCGCGTCGGAACCCAGACGCGCTCGTGGTTTCCGACGTAGTCGAGAAACCGCATCAGCGCCGCCGCGCGGCCGGGGCGGCCGACGACGCGGCAATGCAGGCCGACCGACATCATCTTTGGCGCGCTCTCACCTTCCGCATAAAGAACGTCAAAACTGTCCTTGAGGTAGGTGAAGAATTCATCGCCGCCGCCAAAGCCCTGCGCGTTGACAAAGCGCATGTCGTTGGCGTCGAGCGTATAGGGGATGACCAGATGCGGCTTTGAGCCCCGCGACTTGATCCAGTACGGCAGGTCGTCGGCATAGGAGTCGCTGAGATAAAGCAGCCCGCCGGCTTCCATCAGAAGCCTTAAAGTGTTGATCGAGGAGCGCCCGGTGTACCAGCCGAGCGGCCGCTGCCCCGTCGCCTCGGTGTGGACGCGGATCGCCGCCGCGATCTCGGTGCGTTCCTCGGCTTCAGACATGTCCTTGTGCTCGATCCATCTCAGGCTGTGGCTGGCGATGTCCCAGCCGACCTCCTTCATGGCAGCAACCACGTCGGGATTTCGCTGCAATGCCTTCGCGACGCCGAACACGGTGACCGGCAAATTGCGCTCGGCGAAGATCCGCCACAGCCGCCAGAAGCCGGCGCGCGAGCCATACTCGAACATCGACTCGATGTTGGCATGGCGCTGTCCGGGCCAGGGCTGCGCACCCAGCACGTCGGACAAAAAAGCCTCGGAGGCGCGATCGCCGTCGAGAACATTGTTCTCGCCGCCTTCCTCGAAATTGACAACGAACTGCACCGCGGCCCGCGCGTTGCCGGGCCACTTCGGATCGGGCGGGTTGCGCCCGTAGCCGCGAAAGTCGCGCGGGTAAGCCGGCGCCGCCATGATCAGACTTCCTCGAAGCGGATGTTCTGCGCGCCCTTCCACAGCACGGTCTTGCCGAACGCGGTCAGGTTCTCCAGCCCCGAAGTCAGGGTGATGAAGTGGTTGCCGGCGAGCTGGCCCATCTTGCTCGCAAAGTGCACGCCGCCATAGGCCAGCAGGATTTCGGTCTCGCTGATGCCGCCGGGATAAAGAATGATCTGACCGGGCGCGGGATAGCTGGTGTGGTTCTCGTAGGAGACTCCGAAATCGAGCTCGCCGAGCGGCATCCAGACACCCTCGCCGCTCCAGCGGACATGAATCGCCTGGCTCTCGAACGGCATCGCCTTACGAAAGGCGGCGACCGTCTTCGGCGCAAGTTGCTCCTCGAAGCGGGCCTGGAAAGCAAATTCGCCGGCACGGACAATCAGTTGGCTCATCGATCTCTTCTTCTGGATGTAGGTAAAGGACGTGGTTCAGCCTATCCATTACAGCCCGAACAAGTGGACGCAAGGCCCCATTCGGTAGTTTCGGCGAGGACATCGGGCCCGGAATTCGTCCTGTGCAGGAGCTAGCTGTGGGCCCTTGCCGCCACCGGACTGGACCCCTTATCGCCGTGCTCGAAAGTGTCGCTGAAGTCGGCGAGCCGGGGCGATATCATGGCACGTTCGCGCGGGAAGGCTTCCGGCATCTCCTCGCGAATGAAGGTGAGCAGCTTTTCCCTGATCTCGCAGCGCAGATCCCAGGATTGCGGCGCGGATCTGGCGCTGACCAGCGCCCGAAGCTCGATCGACCGCGGGCTGGCCTCGATCACCTGGAGATTGACCACGGCGCCATCCCACAATTTGGACTCGCGCACGGCCTCCTCTAGCCGCTGCCTGATCCGCGAGACATCGGTGCAATAATCGACATGAAGGGTGATGGCCCCGATCAGCGACTGGGTGTCGCGGGTCCAGTTCTGGAAGGGGCGCTCGATGAAGTAGGACAGCGGCACCACCATCCTGCGCCAGTCCCACAACCGGACCACGACATAGGTCGAGGCGATGTCCTCGATCCACCCCCATTCGTTCTCGATGATGACGGCGTCCTCGATCCGGATCGGTTGCGTGATCGCGATCTGGACGCCGGCGATGAGGTTGCTGAGCAAAGGCCTTGCGGCAAGGCCGACGATCAGGCCGGCCGCGCCGGCGGAGGCGAACAGGCTGACGCCGTACTGCTTGACGGATTCGAAGGTCATCAGAGCCGTGGAAACGGCAATGATGACGATCAAGGTATCGATCACGCGCTTGAACACACGCACCTGGGTGACGTGCTTGCGGGCGAGAAAATTCTCGTCGGTATCGAGGCGGAAGCGCTGAAGATAGCGCGCCGCCCCCATGTCCACGGCGCGAACCGTGATCCATCCGATCAGCGCGATCACGGCAACGATGAAGAAGTGCCTGAGCTGTTCACGCAGCACGTCGTTCAAGGGCGCCAGCGGCAGCACCAGCGCCACGGCGACGAGACAAAGCGCCAACCGCGCCGGGCCGGAGACCCTTTGCAGAAGCAACCTCACGGCCGGCCAGCGCATCCCCAGCGCGCGCTTGATGATCCTTGCGGCAATACCATACACGAACAGTGCCGCGACAATGGCGCCGGCGACGAGGCCAAGCCCGACCAGCCATTGTGGCACCCAAGCAAACGCCTGTTCGGCCTTTGACAGAAGATCTTCCATGCCGGATTCCCCACTGCGCAGCGTCTTCGGTCGCTAACGCCCTGATCCGTGCATTGGTCCCGCATTTGGCGCAGCGCAGCAATTCACCTTGCGCATCGCGGAGATCGATGGGCGAAACGGGGAACCTTGGCATGATGGCGCGCCGTTGCGATGCGCGATCGCTCAGGATTCGCCGCGCCAGAATGCGGTCTGCAGCGGCAACTGGTGTTTGATCATCGCGACGCCATCGACCACCTTCAGGCCGCGCGCGGCGCAGGCTTGCATGAACTCGGTCCGGCGGGCGGCAATGATATCGAATACGGCGCAATCATCCGGCAGCCTCGCGGGATTCATCGGCAGGGCGTCCGTCTCCCGAAGCCCAAACGAGGTGGCGTTGACGAGCAGGCCAGCGTCATCGAATCTTTCGTCGAGGCAGATCTCGAGATCGGCGAAGCGGCTGCGAAGCTTTCGGGCGAGGATTTCGACCGGCCCTGGCGTTTCGTTCAGGATTCGCAGCCGCCTCACGCCTGCGGCAGCCAGCGCGTGACAGATCGCGCGGCCGGCTCCCCCCGCCCCGATCACGACGCAGCGGCGGTCGGGATCGAATATTCTCTCCTCACGCGCCGCATTCAGGAAACCGCCGCCATCAAAGGATTCGCCGACCAGTCGTCCACCGGACTCGATCCGGATCGTGTTGACGACGCCTTCGAACTCGGCGGCCGGCCCGACCGCATCGCACAGCTCGAACGCCGCCGGCTTGTGCGGCATTGTGAGATTGAAGCCGGCGACGCTCGGCGATTTCGCGAGCGTGCGGATCGTCTCAGAAAGTTGTTCCGGCGCGATGTCGAGCGGCACCATGTGCCAGTCCAGCCCTGCGCCTTGAAAGTAAGGCGTGTAGTGACGGGGCGCGCCGACATGTCCGGCCGGATGGGCAAAGATAAATACAAATCGTGAAGCACCGGTCGGAAGCCGCATCGCTCTTACCCTTTCACGGCGCCCGCCGTCAGCCCGCTCACCAGATAGCGGCGCACGGCGAGCGAGAAAATCAGGACCGGCGCCATCACCAGCGAGCCACCCGCGGCGATCTTGCCCCACTCCCATCCCTCGTAGTTCATGAAGTTGACCACGGCGACCGGCGCGGTGCGCGCGTGGGTCCGCGTCAGGATCAGCGCAAAGAAGAAGTCGTTCCAGGCGTAGAGGAAGCACAGGATCGCGGTGGCGGCGATGCCGGGCGCGACCATCGGCAGCACGATCTGCAGAAAGACCACCCGTGTCGACGCACCGTCGACCAGCGCCGCCTCTTCCAGCGACGACGGCACGGTTTCAAAAAAAGGCTGCATCATCCAGATCACCAGCGGCAGGTTGAAACTGGTGTAGACCAGCACCAGTCCGGTGACGGTGTCGAGCAGCCCGATCCAGCGATAGAACAGGAAGAACGGTATCGTGAACGCGATCGGCGGCGCCATCCGCGTCACCAGGATCGCAAAGCTCAGCGCGTGCTTTCCCCGCCCCGCCCAGCGCGACAACGCGTAGGCCGCAGGCACCCCCAGAATGAGCGCCAGCGCCGTGGAGAATGACGCACTCATCAGGCTGTTGACAAAGGAGGCCGCGAACGCGCCTTGCCAGAGCGACGCATAATTTTGCAGCGTTGGCGTGAAGATCAAGGGCGGCGGAAACTGCAGGATCAGGTCGTTGGACTTGAAGCTCATCTGCAAGAGCCAGAGGAACGGCGACAGCAGCATGATGAGCGTCACGCCGATCGCAACGAGCCGGCGCGGGCTGGCCGAACGGCGGACCGGGCCTGTCATGCCCCCACTCATGCCATGGCCTCGCGGCGGCGGCCCATCCACACCACACCGAGGCTGACCGCGACGACGAGCAGCAGCATCACGATCGTGACCGAACTGGAATAGCCGATTTCGTTGAAGTCGAATGCGAGCAGATAGGCATAATAGTTGGTCACCTCGGTGACGCTGCCCGGCCCGCCGCCGGTCAAGAGGAACACCAGCGGAAATGCCTTGACGCTATCGATCAGGCGAAACATGCCCGAGATGACCAGGATCGGCGTGATGAAGGGCAGCGTGATGTAGAAGAAGATCTGCAGCCGGTTGGCGCCGTCGACCAGGGCGGCCTCGGAAAATTCCTCCGGAATGGTCTGCAGCGCGGCCAATACCATCAGGAAGGTGAAGGGCATCCATTCCCAGGTGTCGGCGATGATGATCGCGGTCAGCGCGAAATCGACGCTCGAAGTCAGCGACGGCATGGTCACGTTGAGCAGGCTTGCGGCGTAATAGAGCGGGCTGATGTCGGGCGTGTAGATCAGCTTCCAGATGATCGCCACGACGATCGGCGGCAGCACCATCGGAATCAGGAACAGCGTGCGGGCGAATTCCACGACGCGCGACTGCGTGTGCAGCAATAGCGCCAGCAGCATGCCGAACAGGACCTGCAACAGCACGCCCCAGAACGACAGCTTGGCCTGCACCCATAGCGAATTGACGAAGCGCGGGTCGCCCGGGAGCAGGCGATAATTCCGCAACGGCGAAGAGAAATCGGTCGACGATCCCGGATTGACAAGTTGGAACGGCGTCAGGCTGATCACGACAAGATAGATCGCAGGCAAGCCTGCGATCACGAACAACACGATCAGGCTCGGCGCCAGCGCGATGCGATTGAAGCGGCGGCGCTCGGCGTCGACCAGTCCTTCTCCGCTCAAAGTGCGGTCCCGGCGCGGCGGAGATTGGCGACCGCCTGCTCCTGCGCTGCGTTCATCGCAGCCTGGGCTGCGAGCTGCCCGGTCGCCACCTGCTCGAACGCCTTGTTGAGGACATCGCCAACGATCGGGAACTCCTTCACCGTGCGATAGGCCATGTAGTTCTCGCCCTTGGCCGGCAGTCCCAGCACTTCGAGATAGAGCGCGCCAAGGTCCTGGCCGTTGACGGTGTTCAGCTTGCGGTATTCCTCACTCTCGATCACGGATCTGCGGCAGACCGAGGAATGGCCGTGCTCCTTGACCAGCCGCATCGAGATTTCGGGGCTGAGCGCCCATTTGATGAATTCCCACGCCGCTTTCTTGTTCTTGGCGTTCTTGGGAATGCCGAGGCCCTGGCTGTTGGCGGCTGGGTAGTCGTGCACAGGCCCGGCGGGCATCCTGACGACGCGTGAGGTGTCTTTCACCTTGCTGTCGTTCGAGAGCAGGATCGGCGTAATCCAGGCGCTCGAATGAATGAAGATGTTGGAGCGGCCGGTCATGTGGGATTGCCGCGCCTGATCCTCGGTATAGGTGAGCACGCCCTTCGGCGCGTAGTTCTTCAGAAGGTTCGCGTAATAATCAACGGCCTGAATCGCCTCCGGCGAGTTCAGCGTCGGCATGATGTCGGCAGGCGGCTTGCGGAAGATGTTGCCGCCAAAGCCCTGGATGTAGGGCGGCAGGCACCAGTGATGGAGCTGGAAGCTGACGATGCCGTTGACGTTGTCGGTGCCGTTGATCTCGGCGCAGACCTGCTGCAATTCAGCAAAGGTCTTCGGAATCTTGAGGCCTTTTTTCTCCATCAGATCCATGCGCGACAGGCCCATCACCATGGCCCCGCCTTCCCAGGAATAGCCGTAGGTGGCGCCCTTGGCGTCGCGGTATGGTACCTGCGCGCCCTCGACGAAATCCTTCGGATTCCATCCCGCCGGCGTCAGGTTGGGATCGCCGGTGAACTCGTCGAGATTAGCGAGTAGCCCTGCCGCCACCCAGCGCGCGGCCAGGATGAAGGTGACGTTGACGAAATCGAACGCCGAGCCGCCCGACGACAATTCGAGATTGGCCTGCTGATTGTAGACCGGAAACGCCGAGAGCTGCAGATCAACCTTCATGCCGGTCTGCGCCTCGAACTCCGGGATGTAGTTCTGCAGCAGCGTGAAAAAGCGGTGCTGAAAGGACGCGCCGCGCAGCGTGACGCCGGCAAACGGTTTTGTTTGTGCAATGGCCGGCAGCGGAAATGCGGCCGCGCCGAGAGCGGCGGCGCCGGTCTGAAGCAGCGCTCGGCGGCTAAAGCCCACGGATTTATGGCTCGAATTCTTCTTGGTCATGGCACCCTCCCTGACGGTCTTTTTGGACAATATGACCGACATAAAATATGCTGTCAAAAGGATGCTTCTCCCGCGTACACTGTTTTTCCGGTATGAATTGACATCGCATCGCAATAAAGCAGACAATATTATTTCAAGGCTTGAGGTCCACGATTTGCCCAGGGACGTCGAACTCCGTCAGTCCAACACCCACGTCGCGCGGGAAATCGCCAAGCTCATCGTCTCCGGCACGTGGCAGGAGGGAAGCACGCTGCCGCGGGAGATCGAGCTCGCCTCGCAATTCGACGTCAGCCGCACCTCGATCCGGGAGTCTCTGTCCATTCTCAAGGCCAAGGGATTGATCGCGGCCCGCCAGAAGGCCGGCACACACGTGCGCGAGCGGATCAACTGGAACATGCTGGACGCCGAGCTCCTGGAATGGACCTGGGCAGAACGGCCGAGCGAAGAGTTCGCCCGGCAGCTCACGCAGGTGCGCCGGATCGTGGAACCGGAGGCCTGCGCGATCTGCGCCGAGCGCGGCTCGGATGTCGACCTCGCCCGTATCGAACGGGCCTATCGCGAGATGGACGCCGCCGGCATGGATAGCCGCGCCTACTCCGAGCCCGACCTTCGCTTTCACCGCGGCATCCTGACCGCGACGGGCAATGATTTCCTGGTCGCGTTCGGCGCCACCGTCGAGGCGGCGCTGCGCATGTCGTTCGAACTATCGACCTTGAATCCCGGCGCGCCGCGCAAAAGCCTGCCCTATCACCGCGCGATCCTCGACGAGATCTGGGCACGCAATCCCGACGGCGCGCGCCGCGCGATGCTCCGCCTGATGGACCTGACCGAACGCAATATCACTTCTGCCCTGTCACGCCGCAAAACTGGCGAGACGGTCGCAGCGGAAACCGGACGTCAAGACGGCGCGTAAACGCAAGTCGCTAAGCGCTTGCATTCCCTAAACGATGCGCGTTTCATTCGGATCAAGCATCAACGTCCGGGGAAACACAAATGCCCGCAAGAATCATCGGAATGATCGGGACCCAGCAGGAGGGCGCCGCGGTTCACCTGATCAAGGGACAGATTTCCCGCCAATGGGTGATCGACTTCACTCGCCTGCATGAGCAGTGGAACTATGATTCCGTTCTTGTTGGTTATTACGCCTCCGCCGCCGAAGGCTTTGCGATTGCGCTCTATGCAGCCGATCACACCGAGAGGATCAAGTTCCTGATCGCACACCGGCCGGGCTCGGTGGCCCCCGCACTGGCCGCGCGGCAGGTCGCGACTTTCGACCAGCTCACGCAGGGCCGGATGGCACTGCATATCATCGCCGGCACCAGCGACGCGGACCAGGCGAGTGAAGGCGACTTCCTGCCCAAGAATGACCGCTATCGCCGCGCCGGCGAATATCTGGAGGTGATGCAAAAACTCTGGACCAGCGACAGCCCGATCGATCACAGGGGCGAGTTCTACCGCGTCGAGGGCGGTTTCTCCGATATCAAGCCATACCAGCAGCCCTTCCCTCCGCTCTTTTTCGGCGGCTCGTCGGAGGGCGCGCTGGAGATGGGCGCCAAACATTGCGACGTGTTCGCGATTTTCGGCGAGCCGCTGAAGGAAACGCGGGAACGGCTGCAGGATTTCCGCCGCCGAGCAGCCGCCTTTGGGCGCAGCGTCGGCTTCAACATGTCGCTGCGGCCGATCATGGCGGACAGCGAAGGCGCGGCGTGGGACAAGGCGAACGCGCTGCTGGCGGATGTCGAACGCAAGACCGGTGCCGCGCCGCAGCCGACCAATCATTCCGCCGAACGCCTGCTCGGCTACGCCGCGCGCGGCGACGTCCATGACGAGCGGCTATGGATGGGGATTGCGCGTGCCACCGGCGCGCCCGGCAACACGTCATGCCTGGTCGGAACGCCCGAGCAGATCGCGGCGGCGGTGCTGGAATATTACCGGCTCGGCATTCATTCCTTCTTGCTGCGCGGTTTCGAGAATCCGCACGACACGATGGCGATCGGCCGCGACTTGATTCCACTCATCAAGCAAGGGGCGCTGGCGATCGATCGGCAGGCCGAAGCAGCCGAATAGAGTTCACCTCAAGTATCCGCAGCCACCTCAGGATACCGGCGCAAGATCTTGGGACATGAAGAGAAAACGTATGAAAGAATTTGCATGAAGGCGGTCGTTGTCGAGAACTACAATTCGATCGACGGTATTTCGATCAAGGAGATCGATACGCCCGGCCTCGCCGCGGGTGAAGTCCGCGTCAGGATCGGCGCCGCGGCAGTCGGCTTCGTCGATGGCTTGAAGGTGCAGGGGCTCTATCAGACCAAGGACCCGCTGCCATTCGTGCCGGGAACGGAGTTTGCCGGAACGGTCGAGGCCGTCGCCGACAATACCGGCGCGTTCAAGCCGGGCATGCCGGTGATCGGCATGGCCCGTTCCGGCGCGCTGGCGGAATATATCTCGGTGCCGTCTGCGGCTCTCCAGCACCTGCCGCCGCAAGTTCCGTTCGAGGCCGGCGCGTCGTTTCAAGCCAACTATCTGACCGGGCTTTACGCGCTGGACGCCCGCGCGGCGCTGCGCGAAGGCGAGATATTGCTGGTGCTGGGCGCCGCCGGCGGCGTCGGCATCGCAGCCGTCCAGATCGGCAGACTGATGGGCGCGCGGGTGATCGCCGCGGCCTCAACGCCGGAAAAGCGCGACTTCGCGGTTCATCACGGCGCCGATCAGACCATCGACTACACCCAGGCGCATTGGCGGGAGACGCTGAAAGAACTGACCGGCGGGCATGGCCCGGATGTCATTTTCGATCCCGTCGGCGGCGAAGTATCGCTGCAGGCGTTTCGCTCGATCGCCTGGCGCGGGCGGCACCTCGTCGTCGGATTCGCCTCCGGCACTATTCCAGCGCTGGCGTTCAACCTGCCGCTGCTCAAGGGCGGCGCGCTGCTCGGCGTCGACCTCGCCCAGATCCAGAAGCGCGAGCCGGAGACGCACACCCGCCTGATGGCGCAATTGTTCGACTGGCTGGCATCGGGCAAATTGCAGCCCGTGGTCGGTAAGATCGTGCCGTTCGAGAATTTCCGCGAGGCGTTCAAGACCATGCAGTCGCGGTCGGCGCTCGGCAAGATGATCGTGAAATTCGGCTGAAGCGACGCATCGAAGCAGGATACGAACTGATGTCTCTGGAAAACAGCAAGCCAGCGCGTCGCCTGATGCATACGAGATCGGTCGAATGCGAAGGCTTTCTGCGGGACGACGGGCTCTGGGAAGTCGAGGCGTGGCTGCGGGACACCAAACCTTTCACCCAGCGTGCCGATCGTTTCCGCAGCGAACTGAAGCCGGGCGATCCCGTGCACGATATCGGCCTGCGGCTGGCGATCGACGACGGTATGACCATCCGCGAGGCGGAGGCGATGATGCGCGCCACGCCCTACCCGACCTGCATCGAGGTCGAGCCGATCTTGCAGCGCCTGGTCGGCGAGCGGATAGGCCCGGGCTGGCGCGAGACGGTGCGACGCAAGATCGGCCAGATCGAGACCTGCACGCATCTCGCCGAATTGCTCGGCCCCGCCGTGACCACGCTGTACCAGACCATGTCCTATGGCAGAAATCCGGAAGGCCGCGATACGCTGGAGAACCAGCAGAACTCCGGCCAGCGTCCGTTCTTCATCGGCGGCTGCCATTCCTGGCGCACCGACGGCCCAATCGTCGCGGCGATGTTTCCGCAATTCGCGACCAAGCCAGCGGCAAAGGATTAGGCGCGGACGCGATCGTAGATCGCAAACGCCGCGGCCAAGGCGCAGCCGGCGATGATGCCAACCGTCAGGTCTTCGATCAGCGTCAGGCCGAAGGTTGCGATCAGCACCGCCGCGCTGCGCCAGTTGCGAAGCAGGCGAAGAAACTCCTCCTTCTCTGCCATATTCCAGCAGACGACGACCAGCACGCCCGCCAGCGCCGACAACGGGACAAAACTTGCGAGCGGAGCTGCGGCCACCATGAACACCAGTACGAAGAGCGCATGGGTCATGCCGGAGACCGGGCTGCAGGCCCCCGCACGGATATTGGTCGCGGTGCGGGCGATCGTGCCGGTGACGCTGATGCCGCCGAACAAAGCGGACGCGACGTTGGCGATGCCTTGCGCCACGACCTCCATGTTGTAGCGGTGCTTGCGCCCGGTCATGCCGTCGGCGACCTTTGCGGATAGCAGGCTTTCGACCGCCCCGAGCAGCGTGAACGACAGCGCCGCCGGCAATACCTCGAGCACGGTCGCATAAGAGATCGCCGGCAGACGCGGTCCCGGCAATCCATCCGGAAGCTCGCCGAAACGGCTGCCGATCGTCTCCACCGGCAAATGGAACAGCCAGGCGGCGACTGCCGCGATCAGCATTCCTGGCGCATTCGGCGAAAGCCGCCGCAGCAGGAAGATCAGGGCCGCCGAGCCGCTGCCGATCGCGACCGCAGCCGGCGAGATGGTCGGCAAGGACTGGCCGAGCATTGCAAGCTTGGGCAGCAGCAGCCCCGGTTCGGCAGCCGGAAGCTTCAGGCCGCCGAGATCCCGAAGCTGGCTGGCAAAGATCGTGATCGCGATGCCGCAGGTGAAGCCGACGGTCACCGCATGAGGGATATAACGGATCAGCGCGCCGAGCCGCAAAAGGCCGATCAGCGTCAGCATGAAGCCGGAGATGAAAACCGTCAGCAGCAGCCCTTCCAGACCGAACCGCGTCACCGTGGCCGATACCAGGACGATGAATGCGCCGGCGGGGCCGCCGATCTGGTAGCGGCTGCCGCCGAGCGCCGATACTAAAAAGCCGCCGATGACGGCGGCGTATAATCCCCGCTCGGGCGATACGCCCGAGGCGACGGCAATCGCCATCGAGAGCGGCAGAGCGACAATCGCAACCGTGAGCGCCGCCAGCATGTCCTTCCGAAAGCTGGCAAGACCGTAGCCCTCCACAGAACGGTGACGAGCTTGGGTCGGTAATGATGGGCGGTGGCGGTACCGTCGGGCATTTATGGGCGGAGCCAGGGTGGATTCGAGAACTATATATAATGGAACACACACCGGGCGGCCACCGGCTCGAATAGGGGCCCATTTCGCCCGGACGAGACCGAGCATGACGCCGGTCCATTGCGTAGCCCCGGCTGGCTGCCGACCGTGGGACGAGTTTACTGGCACTCGGCGCAAGCGCCGTCGCCGCCTCGATCCTCCCGGCAGCTTTTTGGCGCCTCACACAGCTACAGGGTGCATGGCCGGCATCTCGAACAGCGCGTTAGATTAAATCGACTTCGTGGGCTGCCAACCGGCTGGCCGACGTCGGCGCCTGAGAGTATAAGCTAGCACCTAGATGCCGGATCGACGGGGAGTGCCAAGATGAGCAATTACCGCGTCTCCTTCTACAAAGATCTCTTGAATTCCGACGGTCACAGCTTCAAGTGCCTCCAGCGCTGGGTCGATGTGCAGTCCGACGATCCCTCTCAGGCGAAGGTGCTTGCGGGGCGGCTGGTCGACAACGACCGCCTGAACGCCGATTGCATCGAGGTGATGCACCTGATGGATGTCCCTCACGAGTTCGAACGTTCATCGGTCCGTGCGTCCGGCAAGCACACCGGGAACGTCGCGCCGTAAATCGCGGGGTGAATCGAATCCTTGCGCGCGTAACTGCCGGTTCATTCACAACCGTACGCATTCACTGATTTCGCTCATCGTCGAGATGAGCGCGATGCTGAGCTGGTTGGCGGCGAAGCAGGGGCTGAAGCGGACAGAAGTGCAATTACCCGGCGTGTTCAATGGCGCGGATAGCACCGCGCAACTCGGCTAGCCCGCGCAGCCGGCCGATCGCGGTGTAGCCGGGATTGGTGCGCTTGGTCGCGGCGAGATCGTCGAGCATGCGGTGGCCATGGTCCGGCCGGAACACGATCTGATTGTCCGGCGAACGCGTTCGGTTCTCCGCCAGCAAAGCCTTCAACACCGCGATCATATCGACGTCACCATCGAGATGATCGGATTCGAAGAACGACAGGCCGTCGGCTTCCCGCTTGGTCGCCCGCAGATGGGCAAAGCCGATCCGCGGCGCGAAGCGTTTGGCCATCGCGGGCAGATCGTTCTCCGCGCGCGCGCCGAGCGAGCCGGTGCAGAAGCAGATGCCATTGGCCTTGGATGGCACCGCGTCGAACAGCGCCTGATAGTCCTCTGCCGACGAAGCGATGCGCGGCAGGCCAAACAGCGGGCGCGGCGGATCGTCGGGATGCAGGGTCAACGTTACCCCGAGCTGCTCCGCCACCGGTGCGACGCGCGCGAGAAATTCGCTTAAGTGCTGACGCAGCACCTTGGAATCAATGCCGCGATACTGCTGCAGGCGGTCGCGGAATTGCGGAATGGTCAGGGGATCGGTGGTGGATCCCGGCAGCGCGCTGGCAATGTTGGTGATGAGGACGTCGATAGCGGCCTGCGTCATCGCTTCATAGACCTGCCTGGCGCGGCGCTGCGCAGCCTCGGAATATTCCGCAGGCGCTTCCGGCCGCTGCAGGATGTGCAGGTCGAACGCTGCGAACCGGTCCTGGTCGAAGCGCATCGCCTTGGCGCCGTTCGGCAGCTCCCATTCGAGATCGGTGCGGCACCAGTCCACCACCGGCATGAAATTGTAGCAGATGATCTTGATACCGGCGGCGGCGACCGCCTCCAAGCTCGCGATCCAGGCCTCGATCGAGCGCGTCGCCTTGCCCCCTAACCGCTTCACGTCATCAGGAATCGGGATCGATTCCACCACCGACCAGGTCAGCGGCGAGCGGCCCGGTTGCGAGTTCTCGATCAGGTTCTTCCGCTCCTCGACGGCTGAGCGCGTCCAGGCCTCGCCGATCGGCACCTGATGCAGCGCCGTTACCACGTCGGTCGCGCCGGCCTGACGGATATCGTCGAGCGATACGGGATCGTTGGGTCCGTACCACCGCCATCCCTGCAGCATCATCCGGAAGCTCCTGAAATGAAAACGGCCATCAAGCGGTCAGCACGACCTTGACGCTTTGCGAACGGTCGAGCGCCAGCCGCACCGCATCAGGCGCGACCGCGAGCGGACGTTGCGCCGTCACCAGCGAGAGCACGTCTACGCTGCCGTCGGCGATCAGTTCGACCGCCGTGAAGAATTCCGTCCCGAAGCGGAACGAGCCGCGAAGGTCGATCTCCTTGGCCATCACCGCATTCGCCGGTACCGGAATCTGTCCGCCCGGCAGGTTGCCGACCTGAACCACGACACCGCCGCGCCTGACGGCACCGATCGCGCTGGCCAGGCCCGCCGCGGTGCCCGAGACTTCGAACGCTACATCAAAGGGCTGCGCTGCAGCCTGCGCCTTCAGGGCCTCTTCGCCGCCGGAGATATCGACGACATGATTGGCGCCTAATCTCGTCGCGAACGCCAGCGGCGCCGCCGCAATGTCAACGACGGTTGTCTCCGCAATCCCTGCGCGCTGCGCCGCCAGCATGGTCAACAGACCGATCGGGCCAGCGCCGAACAGCACTGCGCGCTTGCCGGTCACGTCCCCGGCGCGAGCGACCGCATGCAGGCAGACTGCGAGCGGCTCGGCGAGCGCCGCCGCCTGATAGATCACGTGGTCCGGAATCTTCACGCACTGCGCCGGGATGGCATCGAAGTAAGACGCAAAGCCGCCCTGCATATGCGGGGTCTTCGAGGCCGATCCCATGAAGAAGATGTTTTCGCAGAGATTGGGCCGGCCTTCGCGGCACGGCTTGCAATGGCCGCACCAGCGCGACGGGTTGACGGCGACGCGATCGCCGACTTTTACGCCCGGCGCAGAACCTGCGATCTCGACCACCTCACCCGCAATCTCATGGCCGAGTACCAGCGGCGAGGTCACGATAAAGTCGCCGGTGCGGGCATGGCGGTAATAATGCATGTCCGAGCCGCAAATGCCGCCGGCGCCGAAACGAATGCGCACCATGCCGGAGGGAAGCGGATCGAGCGGGCGCTCGACCATGCGCAGATCTTCCGGGCCGAACAGCGTTGCAGCGAAAGCCATCGATGTCATTTTGAGAGTCCCATGTATTTAGGCAGCCAGAGCGTCAGTTCCGGGATGTAGGTGATGGCGACGAGCGCCAACAGGAGCGGCACGAGCCACGGCAGGATCGCCATGGTGGTGCGCTCGACGGACAATTTCGCCACGCGGGCCAGCACGAACAGCACCATGCCGAGCGGCGGGTGCAACAAACCGATCATAAGGTTCAGCGTCATGATCAGGCCGAAATGAATGGGGTCGATGCCGAGCTTGAGCACGATCGGGAGCAGGATCGGCACCAGAATGGTGATGGCGGCGATGGTGTCGATGAAGCAACCGACCAACAGGATCAGGATGTTCGCCAGCAGCAGGAACACCCATTTGTTCTGGGTGATACCGAGCATCGCATCCGTCAGCATCTGCGCCGCCTGCGACACCGTGAGCAGCCATGCAAAGATCGACGCCGCGGTCACGATGAACAGCACGGATGCCGTGGTCTCAATGGTGTCGAACGTCGCCTTGGCGACGGTCTGCAGCGTCATCGAGCGGTAACGCACCAGTCCGAGGAACAGCGACCAGATCACGGCGGCGACTGCGGCTTCGGTCGGCGTAAACCAGCCGAGCGTCATGCCGCCGATCAGGATGACAGGAGCCATCAGCGCCATCACAGCGGAGAAATCGAAATACCAGTCGAGCGCCAGCAGCGCCACGAGACCGATCCCGACCGCCATGTTCACCGAGAGCCCGGCGACGACCATCAGCCAAACAACCAGCGGGAACGCCAGCACGATCAAGATTTCGATCGCGGCCGAGCCGAGTTGCGGCCAGGAGAACGGCGTATCGCTGCCCCAGCCGTTCTTGTGGGCGAAGTAGGCCACGGTCGCCATCATGGCCAACGTCATGAACACGCCCGGAATCACGCCGCCCAGAAACAGCGCGCCGATCGAGACGTTCGCCATCATGCCGTAGATCACGAACGGCAGCGACGGCGGAATGATCGGGCCGAGCGTGGCGGACGCCGCGGTCACGCCGACGGCGAACTCGGTCGAGTAGCCGTGATCCTTCATCGCCTTGATCTCGATGGTGCCGAGCCCTGCGGCGTCCGCAATCGCGGTGCCGGACATCCCGGAAAAGATCACGGAGCCGACGATATTGACGTGGCCGAGGCCGCCGCGCATCCAGCCCACCAGCGCGACCGCGAATTTGTAGATCCGGCCGGTCACGCCCGCGATGTTCATGAGATTGCCGGCCAGGATGAAGAACGGCACGGCGAGCAGCGGGAAGCTTTCGACGCCGGCAATCATGCGCTGCGCCAGCGTGACATCCGGCGTGATGCCGGTGACGAGAATGTACACCAGCGACGACACTGCCATCGAAAGCGCGACCGGCAGGCCGACCAGCATCAGCAGCAGAAATCCCCCAAGCAGCAACAGCATGGCGTCAGCCTTCCGTCCCGTCGAATGCGCCGGGTCGCTCCAGGATGGAGTAACCGCGCCGCCAGTTCTCGACCGCGATCTGGATCGAGCGCGCGAACATCAGCACGAAGCCGAGCAGCACGGCGTAATAGACAAATCCTTTCTGAAATTTGATCGTGGTCATCCGCTCGTCGCCGATGATCTGGATGAACTGCCAGACCAACTTGATCGCATAGCCGAAGAACGCGATCCGTATCAGGTCGATGACCGTCGAGAGCGCGCGCGCCGGCAGATGGGGCAGATAGCGAAACAGCAGATCGACCTGGATGTGCCGCGACAGCCGCACGCACATCGCCGAGCCGATAAAGACCACGCCGATCAGGCAATAGGTCGCGATCTCCTCGGTCCAGGCGTAACTGTCGTTGAGAACGTAACGGGTGAAGAACTGCAGGAAGACGGACAGCGCCATGATCCAGAAGATCGCGAGCGCCAGCCAATCCTCGGCGGCGTATTGTCCGAGATCGGCGCCCTTGGGGACCTCGTCCTCAAACGTATGGGCGATCTCGTCCGCCGTGATCTGCTTGTGCACTTCAACCGTCGACATGCGCCCTCCCCGAGCTGGCGTATTCGAGGCTTCCGCCGTGCCTGCCGCCGAATATCGCGGCAAGCACGGACGAAGGCCTAGCCGTTTACTTCACCGCTTGGATGCGATCCCAGTCGGACTTACGGTAGTCGAAGGTCTCGAACTTCGTGGTCTTGATCACGGTGTCGCGGAACTCGTCCTTGTTGACCTCGGTGACCGTCAGCCCCTTCTGCTTGAAGAAGTCGACCAGCTTGGCCTCGTTGGCCTTGATCTCGGCCGTAGCCTTTGCTGCCGCTTCCTGGGCGACGTCAGTGAAGATCTTGCGGTCTTCTTCCGAGAGCTTCTTCCAGAGCGCGCCGGCGACGACGGTGTTGAGGTGATCGACAATGTGACCGGTCAGCACGATGTGCTTCTGCACCTCGTAGAACTTCTTGGCCTCGATCGTGGTGAGCGGATTTTCCTGGGCTTCCACGGTGCCGTTCTGCAGCGCGAGATAAACCTCGGCAAAGGCGATCGGCGCGGTGTTGGCGCCGCAGGCGCGCGGCATCGCGAGGTAGGCCGGCACGTCAGGCACGCGCATCTTAAGGCCCTTCATGTCGGCGCAGGCCTTGATCTGCTTGTTCGAAGAGGTGTGGCGCACGCCGTAATAGGTCACCGCCACGATGTGATGGCCACTCTTGTCCTCGTAGCCCTTGGCGAGCTCCTTGAAGACGTCGCTCTTGGTGTAGGCCAGGAGATGATCGGCATCGCGGAAGGTGTAGGGATAGTAGGTCACGCCGATCGGCGGAAAGCTCTTGGCCGCAAAGCTCGAGCCGGAAATGATGATGTCGACGGAGCCCAGCGAAAGCCCCTGGTTGATGTCGGTTTCCTTGCCGAGCTGCGAAGCCGGATAGACATCGATCTGGTAGCGCCCGTTGGTACGCTTGTTGATCTCGCCCGCAGCCCAGACGGACGCAGTGTGGAACGGCTCCGAGGTTTCGTAAACGTGGGCCCATTTCAGTTTGGTCTGCGCCATGCCCGATGTGGTCGCGGCTAGCAGCGCCGCAGCAGACGCCGCGAATGCAATCGTCAATTTTTTCAACACGTGAATTTCCTCCGTCGTTACAATTTGCTTTTGTTACCCAACCGGCCCGGCGTTTCGCCGAACCGTTCGAATTCTCGTCGTCAGCCGCTGCCTGCGCGGATGCGCGAGGCGGACGAAGCTTCCGCTCCGAAATTTTGCGCAAAGCGGGCCTGCGAACGAGCCAAGTGCTCGCGCATCGCCACGCGGGCGGCATCGGAATCGTGCGCGGCGATGGCATCGCGGATCGCGCGGTGCTCAGCCAGCGCCGCATTCCAGGATTCCGGATTTTCGAAATAATGCGCGAGCTTGGCGAAATACGGATTGAGCCGCTGGTCGAACAGCTCGCCGACCACGCGGACCAGCACGGCGTTGTCGAGGCATCCGGCCACCGCGATGTGAAACGCGCGGTCATGGATCATCGAGGCTTCGCCCGGATGCTGCACGGTGGCCATCGCCTCCAGCGAAGCATCGATGCGCGCGATATCTTCGGCTGTCGCCACCCGCGCCGCCTGTTCGGCGATGGCGCCTTCGAGGAATTCGCGGGCACGCAGGAGTTCGAACGGGCCTTCGATCTCGGCCGCCAATGGCAAAGGCGGTGCGAGCGCCGCCGGCTCACTGACATAAATCCCGGAGCCGACGCGAATCCGAACCCTGCCCTCGACTTCCAGAGCAATCAGCGCTTCGCGTACCGTCGGCCGCGACACCTTCAACTGTTCGGCAAGATCGCGTTCGGTCGGAAGCCGGCTGCCCACGCGGTATTCGCCGCTGTCGATCAACGCGCGAAGCTGATCGGCAACCTGGCGATAAAGGCGTCGCGCTTCCACGGCTTCGAGCGGCACGCTCGGCTCCCCTGACGATCCCCGAAGTGAATCGGATTTTTCTTGCTTGGTCGGGATAAGGCCAATAAATCGGGACATTGGCCTTACCAATTGACCAAAGATTGATAGATCGAGCCTTCCATGTCAAGCGACACGGCGAAAATCCCGTTTTTCAACCCGAAAGACGGCAATTTCCGTCTTTCGAACGCCAACCTTCCTCGGCTTCCCGGCCGCATCCGGCAACCGGCATATGACCGCTCGCTGATCTCACCAGGCATCGTTCACCTCGGAATTGGCGCGTTCCACCGGGCCCACCAGGCGGTGGTGATCGACGATCTCCTGGCAGGCGGCGCTATGGATTGGGGAATCATCGGAGCCAGCTTGCGCAGCCCGGCGACACGCGATGCCCTCGTCCCGCAGGACGGCCTTTACACGCTGGCCGTTCGCTCCGGCGCGGGCACCGATCACCGCATTATCGGCTCGGTTCTCGCTGTCGACGTCGCCGCCGAAAAACCCGGCCACTTGATTGCGCGCCTGGCCAACCCGGCCACGCGTATCGTCTCGCTGACGATCACCGAAAAGGGCTATTGCCATACGCCGCAGACCGGCGATCTGGACGAGCGTCATCCCGATATCGTTCACGATCTGCAGAATCCGGGCACGCCGCGTTCGGCCATCGGATACCTGGTGGCCGCGCTCGCGCGCAGGCGGATCGCAAGCACGGCTCCCTTCACCGTTCTTTCCTGTGACAATCTCTCCGCCAATGGCCAAACAGTCGAACGGATCGTGACGCAGTTCGCCGGCTTGCGATCGCGCAATCTCGCCAAATGGATTGAAGCCGAGGTGACCTTCCCTTCGACCATGGTGGACCGGATCGTGCCCGAAACCACGGACCTCGACCGGGCGGAGATTTCTTCAGCGCTCGGCATGATCGATGCATGGCCCATTATCACAGAACCGTTCACGCAATGGATCGTTGAAGACCGCTTTCCGGCCGGACGGCCTGACTTTGCGGCTGCGGGCGTGCAACTGGTTTCGGATGTAACGCCGTTCGAACATATGAAGCTGCGGCTGCTCAACGCCAGCCACTCGGCGCTCGCCTATCTCGGATATCTCGCAGGCTTTGAGACCATCGCTGCAACCATGACCGACCATCGCTTTGTGGCGTTTGCCCGACAGGTGATGCAAGACGCCGCGCCGACGCTGGCGATGCCTGAAGGCACTGACCTGGCAGCCTATAGCGCATCACTGCTGCAGCGCTTCTCCAATTCGGCCCTGCACCATCGCACCTGGCAGATTGCGATGGACGGATCGCAGAAGCTGCCGCAACGGCTGCTCGCGACCATGCAGGACCGGCTGCGGCTGGGGCTGCCGATCGATACCCACGCGCTCGCGGTGGCCGGCTGGATGCGTTACGTCACGGGAACCGACGAGCGAGGCCGCGCCATCGACGTGCGTGATCCCCTTGCGCGAGAGTTGGCTGATATCGCCGAGCGTGCCGGCCCGGTCGCAGAGCGGCTTGCTCCCGCGCTGCTGGCGGTCAGCTCCATCTTCGGCACGCTCGGTAACGATCCTCGCATGCGCAGCGCCGTCATCGAGGCGCTCGCAAAACTCTACGCACTGGGCGCGCGTCAGGCTGTACAGACATTTCAGGCGGCATGATGGTAGGTCAGAACCACCTGGTGAAGGCCACACCGCAACCGCCGTTCATCTCGGAAATTCGGCAGGCTACGGAGACAACAAGGTCCTGGTGAGTTGGTGATCGGGATCGGAGAGCCCGTCGATGACATCGAAATGATGCCGGCCGGGTTCTTCGATCACGCAGGTTTTCGCGCCGAGGCCGGTCCAGATGTTGGCGAGGAGCGCGTTCTGGCGGACGAATTCCGGGCGCTCGGCGCTACCTACCCAGCATGTTACGCGCGCATTCGGCATCGGCTCCAGCAATACAGGGCTTTCCACGAGCGCCTCGGCCTCATCGATCCGAAGGTCCGTGTTCATGGCGGCCTTCATCAGCGGACGAAGGTCATGAACGCCGGAAATGGAGACGGTGTGGTTGATGCGCGCCCGGACATCGTCCGGGAGCGGCGACGTCGCCGAGATCATGCGCGTCACCAGATGCCCGCCGGCGGAATGGCCCGCCAGAAAAAGCGGACCTTCGACCATCGCGGCGGCGCGCTCGACGGCCGCGGCAATCTCGCGCGTGATCTCGGTGATGCGCACAGTCGGGCATAGCGTGTAAGACGGCATCGCCACCGCATAGCCGCTTTCAACCGATCCACGGGCCAGGTGCGACCAGAAGCTCTTGTCGAGCGCCTTCCAGAATCCGCCGTGGACGAAGACGACCAGCCCCTTTGGCCGGCCTTCCGGTCCAAAGAGATCGAAGCGGTTTCGCGGGCGCCCGCCATAGCCGACGTCGAGCGTCGCGCGGCCGCTGCCTTGAAGTGCGTCGCGATACGCCTGCGCGGGCTGCACCCACGCCGCCGGCCAGCGTTCGCCACCCGGAATGTTCGGAGCATTCGCATAGGCGTCGTTCCAGTCGGAAATCTGATGAAAAATCACTTGGGTTCGGTTTCCATTCCATCTTGTGGGCCGGGCGGATGTTCGATCGGTGCCCGCAGGCAACCAGTCTATACCGGGAAGCGCATCTTCCGCCCATAAATTTCAAGCTTGAAATAATTGATATCAGCGCGAATAATTCAGGGGGCGCGGACCAGGGAATGACATGACCGATTTCACGCGAACGAAATCCCTGTTCGCCATCCCGGATGGCCTGATCTATCTCGACGGCAATTCGCTCGGTCCCCTGCCCGTTGCAGCCGCCGATCGCGTCGGCCGCATGATATCGGAGGAATGGGGCAAGCACCTCATCAAGGGCTGGAACGTCGCCGGGTGGATGACGCAGCCGCGGCGTATCGGCGACCGCATCGGTCAGTTGATCGGTGCTGCCGACGGAACGGTGGTGGTGGGCGATACGCTGTCCATCAAAGTCTACCAGGCGCTGGCCTCGGCCCTCGAGCTCAATCCGTCGCGGCGCGTGATCTTGTCGGATAGCGGCAACTTTCCTTCCGATCTCTACATCGCCAGCGGTCTGCTTGAATCGCTCAACCGTGGCTACGAGTTGAAGGTCGTGGACCCCGAAGACGTCGAAGCCGCCATCGACGAGACGATCGCGGTGCTGATGCTGACCGAGGTCGACTATCGCACCGGCCGGCTGCACGACATGAGCGCATTGACGCGCAGGGCGCATGCCGCCGGCGCCTTGACGATCTGGGATCTGGCGCATTCCGCGGGCGCGATTCCGGTCGACCTGGAAGGAGCCGAAGCCGATTTCGCCGTCGGCTGCACCTACAAATATCTCAATGCCGGTCCTGGCGCGCCAGCCTTCATCTATGTTGCGCCGAAGCACGCCGATACGGCGCGGCCCGCGCTTTCCGGTTGGATGGGTCATCATGCACCCTTTGCCTTTGACCTCGACTATCGGGCCGGGCCGGGCATTGAGCGAATGCGGGTGGGTACGCCTCCGATCATTGCGATGGCCGCGCTCGACGCCGCCCTCGACGTCTGGGACGACGTCAGCATGACCGACGTGCGTCGTGCATCGGTCGTGCTCGCCGACCTGTTCATCCGCGAAGTCGAACGACGCTGTCCCGAACTGACGCTGGCTTCGCCGCGGGACGGAAAGCGGCGCGGCAGCCAGGTTTCATTTCGTCATCCAGATGGCTACGCGATCATGCAGGCGCTGATCGCGCGCGACGTGATAGGCGACTTCCGCGCGCCGGACATGATGCGCTTCGGCTTTACGCCGCTCTACATCGGAGAAGCCGAGGTTCGCGCGGCAGTCGAAATCATCGCCGACGTCGTAACCAATCGCCGCTGGGATACCGCGGATTACCGCAAAAAGGGGCTCGTAACATGACCGGCAAGCCCGACGACTCCTCGCGTGAGGCAGCCCAGATGTCGTTCGACGGGCGCATGTCCTACAGCGATTATCTGCATCTGGAACGCGTTCTGGACGCGCAAGAGCCGCTCTCGGACGCGCATGACGAACTGCTGTTCATCATCCAGCACCAGACTTCCGAACTCTGGATGAAGCTGGCCATCCACGAGATCCGTTCCGCCATCAAGGCAATCCGCCACGACCAGTTGCATCCCGCATTCAAGATGCTGTCGCGCATCGCCCGGATCTTCGAGCAGCTCAATACCGCCTGGGACGTGTTGCGGACGATGACACCCAGCGAATACTCCGAGTTTCGCGATCAGCTCGGGCAATCCTCGGGTTTTCAGTCCTACCAGTACCGCGCGATTGAGTTTCTCGCCGGCAATCGCAATTTGGCGCTGCTTGGCCCGCATGCCCACCGCGCCGACATCATGGCAAAGCTCGAGGAAATTCTCGCTGAGCCGGGCCTCTATGACGAGGCGTTGCTGCTGCTGGCGCGCAATGGTTTCGATATCGGCGAAGACGCGCGCCGAACCGACTGGCGCAGCAAGCGCACCCCAAACGACGAGGTTTTGAAGGCCTGGAAGACCATCTATGCGTCGCCGGCGAAACACTGGATGCTTTACGAGCTTGCGGAAAAGCTGGTCGATTTCGAAGACTATTTCCGCCGCTGGCGCTTTAACCACGTCACGACGGTCGAGCGCATTATCGGCCTGAAGCGCGGAACCGGCGGCACGTCCGGCGTCTCCTACTTGCGCAAGATGCTCGAGGTCGAACTTTTTCCGGAACTCTGGAAGCTGAGAACAGAGCTTTAAGACGACACCCGATAAGCGGGTTTCAGCGCGGCACCACCGCCGTCGCTTCGATCTCGACGCGGGCTTCCTTCTCGACCAGGCGCACCACCTGCACCAGCGCCATTGCCGGATAATGCGCGCCGAAAATCTCGCGGTAGACGCGGCCGAGCTCTTTCAGGCTCGCGAGATATTCCTCGATGTCGACGACATACCAGGTCAGGCGCACCAGATGCTCAGGTCTGGCGCCGCCCTCGGCAAGAATCTCGGCGATGTTGGATAGCGTCTGACGCACCTGCGCGACGAAATCGGGCTCCAGGCGGCCCTGCGTATCCCAACCGATCACCCCGCCGGTCACGACGAGCCGGCCACCGGCCGCCATGCCGTTGGCATATCCTTTCGGCATCGGCCAGCCGCTCGGCTGCAGCACTTGCGGGCCCGGCGGTGAGGTGTCGGTCGTGGGATGAGGCACCACGCTCAGTGTGGGGCCTTTGGGGGCGGTCACCGGCTTTTCTCCATCAGGTTAGAAATTATTCCGCGGCAACGCTTGGCGACGCCGGGCCGGCCGCAGCCATCTGCCTCAGCGCAAAGCGCCTCAGCTTGCCGGTCTCGGTCTTCGGCAGTTGCGCGACATATTCGATTGCACGCGGATATTTATAGGGTGCAATCGTCTGCTTGACATGATCCTGCAAGGCCTGCGTCAGCGCAGCGTCGGCAGCAGCTCCGCCGGCCAGAACCACGTAAGCCTTGACGATCATGCCCCGCGCCTCGTCAGGCGCGCCGACCACGCCGCATTCGGCGACCGCAGGATGCGACAGCAGCGCCGCTTCGACCTCGGGGCCTGCGATGTTGTAGCCGGAGGAAACGATCATGTCGTCCGAGCGGGCGACGAAGGACAGCCGGCCATTCGCGTCGCGGACAAAGGTATCGCCCGTCAGGTTCCAGCCGTCGCGCACATAGTTCGACTGCCTCGCATCGGCGAGATAGCGGCAGCCGGTCGGTCCGCGCACCGCGAGCTTGCCGACGGTGCCAGGCGGCAATTCGTTCATATCGTCGTCGACGATTTTTGCCTCGTAGCCCGTCACGGGATGTCCCGTCGTCCCTGCCACCGCATCGCCGATCCGGTTGGTAATGAAAATGTGCAGCAATTCCGTGGAGCCAATGCCGTCGAGAATGGTCTTGCCGGTCTTGCGGGTCCAGCCTTCGAACACCGGCGCCGGCAATGTCTCGCCGGCGGAAACCGCCAGCCGCAGCGACGACAGGTCGGCGCCATTGTCCATCGCCGCCATCATCGCGCGATATGCGGTCGGCGAGGTAAAGCAGATCGTCGCCTTGTAGGTTTCGATGATCTTGACCATTTCGGGCGGCGACGCGTTTTCCAATAGCGTCGCCGTTGCGCCGAAGCGCAGGGGAAAGATTGCCAGCCCTCCGAGCCCGAAGGTAAAGGCCAGCGGCGGCGAGCCGACGAAAACGTCGTCCTCCGTAACGTTGAGCACTTCCCTGGCATAGCCGTCCGCAATGATCATGAGGTCGCGATGGAAATGCATCGTCGCCTTCGGCTCGCCCGTCGTGCCCGAGGTAAATCCCAGCAGGGCGACATCGTCGCGCCCTGTCTTCACCGCGTTGAACCGGACCGGCTTGTTCAGCGCCACCCGGTCGAGCTCGGCATCGTGGTTCGACGTTCCGTCGAAATTCACCACCTGCTTCAGGAAGCGGCTGGTCTTCGCGCACGCGACCAGTTCGTCGGCGATGCGGCTGTCGGTCAGAGCCAGCGCAATCTCCGCCTTGTCGACGATCTTGCTCAGCTCGCCGGCGCGCAGCATCGGCATCGTGTTGACGACGACGGCGCCTGCTTTTGTGGCCGCGAGCCACGCCGCGACCAACGCCGGGTTGTTGCCGGAGCGGATCAGGACGCGGTTGCCGGGCTTGACGCCGTAGTTCTCCACCAGCGCATGCGCGAGGCGGTTGGACCAGTCAGCCAATTCCTTGTAGGTGCGCTGGCGGCCGTTGCCGATCAGTGCGATCCGATCGCCCCAGCCTTCTTCGACGATCCGATCGGTCAGTTCGACTGCGGCGTTGAGATATTCGGGATACTGAAATTCCGGCCGATCGAGCAGCAGATCCGGCCATTGCTCTGACGGCGGCAGATTTCGCCGCGTAAAATCGTCGACGTGGCCCGACGGGCCGAGAGACCGACCAAGGGTCCGGCTGGGAGTGCTACCTGACATTTTCAATCTCCCCTCGCTTCCATCCATGAAAGGCTCGAGATCAATATCGAGGACGCCCGGCAACGCCGTCTCGACAAATCATTTTAGGCTTAAAACAATTGTTCGCAAGGGTGGAATCAAGGGTGGAATCGCGTATTCCCCACCTTCAGAGATTAACGGCCGCGCCCCGGCCTGGAACTCGTCTCCCTCAGGCGGCCCGGTAGTCCGGCGCCGCGGCGAGGAAGCGGCCGTAGGCGGCGGCATCGGGCGGGGTAAATTTCTCCACCAGCGGATTGCGCCGGCGTCCGGATACGCCGATGTCGGCCAGCAATTCGTCAAAATGCTTGAAATGATAGGGCGCGACGCACAGCCCGCCATAGATGCCGGCGGCCGGCCGCTCGACGCGCTTGAAATGCAGCATCATCTCGATGTTATCCCGCATCTCCTTGGGCGTCGGCTGACGGACGAGCTGGCCATCGGCATAGCGCACCAGCCAGTTCGCGGCGAGGTCTGCGCACAGCACCGTGCAGAAGCTGGAGTTGAAGCCAACGAATCCCATCTCTGGCAGGTCCGGGTTGGCAATCAGCCGATAGAACCGATACTGCCCGTCGGGATCGACCAGTCTGTCTCGGTAAGCCTGCGGCAGGAACGGCACACCCAGTTTGTAGCCGATCGCGAGCACGGCCACGTCGGCCTGGACGCGCTGCCCGCCGGTCATCACGATCGTATTGCTATCATAGCGCTCAAAACTGCCTCTGATGGCCTTAATGCGCTTGTCCGCGACCATCGGAAAGAATCCCGGCGTCGCGATCGGCACCGAGCAGTTGACGCCGTCTTCGATCCGCTCTTTCGGCACCATGTCGCATTTGCTGAGCTTGAGCTGAACTTTCAGAAGGCTCTCCAGCCCGCGCCAGTTGGCCCAGACGAGCGGTTTTGCCACCACATACGCGAACCGCGACATCGCGCCGATGCCCCAGCTCCGAAACATCTCCTCCTGCGCGCGGATGTAAAGAATGCGTTTGAAATTGACCAAGCCGCCGATGAAATAGGGAATCCGCCACACCGGCTCGCGGTACACCAGCGTCACTTCCGCCGCCCCGGAGTTGACCGCGTTGACGGCGATATCTGTCGCCGACTTCGAGCCGCCGAGCACGACGATCTTGCGGCCTTTGACGATAGCCGGGTCGTTGTATTGCGAGGAGTGCAGGATACGCCCGCCCTGCGCCTTGAAGGCGTCTTCGCCCGGCAGGCTGAGCATGTGCGGCTCATTGAACTGCCCGGTGCATACCGCGACGAAATCGAAGTCTTCGGGAGTGGTGCGGCCGTCCGGCCCACGCAGATCGAGCCGCCAGCCCGGCGCAGGATCGGGCCGACGATCCATTTGCACCACGGTCGTGTTGAAGCACAGATGGCACCGAGGAGATCGTTGTCCTTTGCGTACTCAGTCAGGTAGGCATGGACCTGCGGACCTTTCGGCCATTCCGGATAAGAATCCGGCATCGCCTTGTCGGTGTAGCGGTATAGATCCTTCGGGCTCTGCGTTTGCACCTCGGGATAGGACCGCGCTGGCTCCCAGACGCCGCCAAGATCGCCGCTGCGCTCGACGATCGTGATCTGATGTCCGCGCGCGGCGAAGGCTTTTGCGGCCGCAAGTCCGGATACGCCTGCGCCAATGACGCAGACTTTCTTTCGGCTGACCATGACGACGTCTCCAGCGAGGATGAGTTCAGCGAGCTATTCGTTGGCCTCGGGCGGCAAAAAGTTCACTTCATGCTGCGCCGAGATCCGGACCACTTCTTCGGGATCGGTCAGATTGTGAAGCTGGTTGAACAGCGCTTCGAGCTTCTGCATCGGCGACACCCAGAACAGCGCGCGGGCCGGCTTGTCTGCTTTGTTGAAGTAGCCATGCGGGATGCCACGCGGCATCCGAACCAGGTCGCCGGCCTTGGCCTGCACCCAGACGCCGTCGAGCTTGAGATCGAGAACGCCCTCCTGCACCAGGATGAATTCATCCTGCGTGGGATGAACGTGCACCGGCACGAATTGTCCGGGCTCGCTGTTGGTCTCGAAGGCGAAGGTTGAATCGGTCACGGCCTTGGGGAAGTAGACCTGACCGAGAATATTCCAGGTCTTGCCGCCGTAGCCGGTGCCCTTGGGGGTGATGCCTTTTTCGAGCGCTGCCATATCGCCCCTCCTCTCGCAGTTGATGTGGTTGCGACGTCTGAAGATAGTTCGCGCAGGCTGGATCGGGCCGAAGCGGTCGTCTAGCCGGAAAACGAATCCGGCCGGCTTCGCGCGAGATTTTTCAGATTGCTGCGGCGCAGAATGACGAACAGACCGCGTTGCCTTCCGACCAGGCACCCACGACTACCAAATCGCCTTTCCAACCACGGCTCCGAGAGATATTATAGGCTTCAAATAATGCGGAGGGCGGGGCCGTGGAGACGGGCACCAGCACTGTCAGCCATGACCCAACCGTCCGGCTGGCGGCATTCAACCGCGTTTCGACCGACAGCGTCGATGCTGCCGCCGACGCGGTGGGGCGGATATTCTGCCCGCATCGACTGACGCCCGAGCAAACGACATCATCTGAGTTCTTTGCGTTGCACAACAGCGCCGTCTTTGGCGGCTTATCGGTCAACTACGTCGCCTATGGCGGATCGGTGTCGATCGACCCCGGCTGCCTCGAACGCTTCTTCCTGTTGCAAATCCCCGTGCACAGTTCGGCGCGGATCCAAACCGCCTCGCGCGACATCACAACCGCCCCAGGCGCCAGCGCCTCACTTTTGTCGCCGACGATCCCGACGCGAATGACTTGGCAGAGCAATTGCGCGCAGATCATTCTGCTGGTCGACCGCCGCCTGATAGAGCATCGGGCCGCGGCGTTATCGGGGCGACCGGCAGGCGCGGTCGAATTCGAGCCCGCGGTCGACCTCTCCTCCGCAGCCGGCCGCGCGCTTCAGTCACAGATCCTGGAGTTCGTCGATCTTGCCGAATGCCTCGGACCGCAGCAGCGGCTGTCGCCGATAACAGCAGCCAATATGCGCGAGACGTTGTTGGGTGCTTTGCTCCACGGCCAGCATCACAGCGCCAGCGACGCGATCGAGCGGTTTGGCGGCCGGGCCGAAACGCTGCCGCAATCGTTGCGACGGGCGCGCGAGTTCTTATCCGCGCACGCGGACGAGCCGCTCGATCTCGCGCAGCTTGCTGCAGCCGCAGGCACGGGCATCCGTGCGCTACAGCTCGGCTTCCGGCGGCATTTCGGAACGTCGATCTCGGAGATGCTGCGCGACATCCGGCTGGCGCATCTCAATGTCAGATTGACCGCTGCCTCCCCTGACGAAAGCATCACCGATATCGCATTCGAGCTCGGCTTTACACACCTCAGCCGGATGGCAAGCGCCTATCGCGCCAAGTTCGGCGAAACGCCGTCGGCGACTATGCGCGGGATGAACTAGCGTCCGGCGAGTTGCTCAACGGATCCTCCGCGGCGTCGGATATCAGGGGGTCCGCGCCCTCGCGGCCTTCTGCGCCGAAGTTTTGGTCTTGGCCAAGAGGCGCATCAGCTCGCGGACATCCTTCGGCGTCAGGTCTCCGAAAATATCGGCGATCCATAGTTCGTGCTCTGCCGCCATCTTGCGGAATTCGGCACGGCCGGCCTTGGTTAGCCGGATCACCTGCACGCGGCGGTCGACCTCCGAGGTGCGGCGGTCGAGATGCCCGGATTCGACCAGGCGCTCGACGAGGCCAGTGACGTTGCCATTCGAAACCATCATCCGCTTCGAGACATCGGACAGCGTCATGCCCTCCGGCACCTTGTCGAGCTGGGCCATCAGGTCGAACCGCGGCAGCGTGACGTCGAAGCGCTCGCGCAAGCGGCTGCGTACCTCGCCTTCGATCAGGGTCGTGCAGGTCAGGAGGCGAAGCCACAGCCTGAGTTCGTCGCCATGATGCTCCGGGAGCTCGACGGCCTTGGTCTCTGAATCGAGAGTCATGATCCTATCTTGTCTGGGTTGGGCGTTCGGCGAGCCCGAACAGAGCGCTTCTCGGGATCATTGTCCAGATTTCTTTAAGTTTCAAGCAATTGGCGCATGGCTTGCATGGATGTGTTGTGCTTGCGGGTGCCGTCGCCGTCAGAATAAGCTGCGCCCCGAGCATTTGATGTAGCGCAGGTTTTGGCTGCCGAGCCGCCGAACGGAGGAACAAATGAAGCAGTCTTTCAAACTGACAGGGCTTGCCGTTTTGCTGGGGTTTGCCACCGCTCCGGCCGCAGCGCAGGAGAAGATCAAGATCGGCGTGATCACGACCTTGTCCGGCCCGGCGGCCGTACTCGGCCAGCAATCCCGCGACGGCTTCCAGCTCGCGGTCAAGGAGCTCGGCGGCAAAATGGCCGGCAAGGACGTCGAGGTGATCGTCGTCGACGATGAACTCAAGCCCGATGGCGCCGTGACCAAGGCCAAGGGCCTGCTCGAGCGCGAGACGGTGGATTTCGTCGTCGGGCCGATCTTCTCCAACATCCTGCAGGCCATTCACCGGCCAGTGACGGGGAACAAGACGTTCCTGATCAGCCCGAACGCGGGGCCGTCGAGCTATGCCGGCAAGGAGTGCAGTCCGTTCTTCTACGTGACCTCGTACCAGAACGACCAGGTTCACGAGATCCTCGGCAAGGTCGCCCAGGACCGCGGCTACAAGCGCGTGTACGTGCTGGTGCCGAACTATCAGGCCGGAAAGGATTCGGCGGCCGGATTCAAGCTCGACTACAAGGGCGAGATCGTCGAGGAGAGCTATACCCCGCTCGGCACGCTGGATTTCCAGGTCGAACTGACCAAGATCGCCTCCGCCAAGGTCGATGCGCTGTTCACCTTCATGCCGGGCGGCATGGGCGTCGGCCTCGTCAAACAGTACCGGCAGGCCGGCCTCGCCGACAAGATCCCGGTGCTGTCGGCGTTCACGGTCGACGAATCGACCCTGCCCGCGCAGCAGGATGCCGCCGTCGGCATGTTCGGCGGCGCCAACTGGGCGCCGAACATGGACAATCCCCACAGCAAAAAATTCGTCGCTGCGTACGAGGCTGCCTATAACAGCGTGCCCGGCACCTACGCCATGCAGGGCTATGATACGGCCATGCTGATCGACAGCGCGGTGAAGGCGGTGAAGGGCGATCTGAAGAACAAGGACGCTGTCTCGGCAGCGCTGAAGAGGGCCGAGTTCACTTCGCTGCGCGGCGACTTCAAGTTCAACGTGAACGGCTATCCGATCCAGAATTTTTATCTGACCAAGGTCGCCAAGCGTCCGGACGGCAAATTCCAGACCGAGATCGTCGAGAAGGTGTTTTCCAATTACGGCGATCGCTATGCCAAGGATTGCACGCCCGCGAAATAACAATCGAGAGGGAGCGATACCATGAAGACTGAAATCGCCGGCATTACCCGCGCCAACGAGGGAATCCAGGGAATTTCCTGGAGCATTCTCGGCCAGACCTATGTGCCGAAGAGCATCACCGAGCATTCCTTCTCCTGGCATGCGACGTTGCCGCCCGAGACTTTTGTGCCGCCGCACATCCATCCCGATCAGGACGAGTATCTCTACATCCTGGAAGGACAGCTCGACTTTTTCCTCGACGGCGCCGATACGCAGGCTACCCCCGGCGATCTGGTGCGGCTGCCGATGGGCAAGCCGCACGGCATCTTCAACAAGTCGGGACGGACCGCGAAGACGCTGTTCTGGGTCTCGCCGACGCAGCGGCTCTACGACCTATTCTGGGCGATCCACAACATGAAGGAGCAGACGCCGGACGCGGTGGTGGCGCTGGCGGCCGAGCACAACATCCACTTCCTGCCGCCGCCTCCGGGGGCGTGAGTTACGCCCGCACCGCTGCGAGCCCGACCTGCGGCGGGGCGAAGCCGGCCTTTGACGCATAGCCGCGCACGATCGCCTCGCGCTGGGCGTGGCTCAGCACCTTTTCGATATCGGTAAAGCCGTCCGGCGCCAGTTGCTCGACAGCGTCGATCACGCCTTCGGGACCACCGCGACGGTTCGCGCGCACGATCTCCGCGGTCATCGGCAGGCGCTTCTTCTCATAGGCGACCAGCGCCTGGCGCGGATGTTCGGCGCGCGCCAGTTCATCGGCCAGCGCCCGCGCGTCGAGGATCGCCTGCGAGGCGCCATTCGATCCGACCGGATACATCGGGTGCGCGGCGTCGCCGAGCAGCGTGACGCGTCCCCGAGTCCAGTACGGCAGAGGATCGCGGTCGCAGCACGGATATTCGTAAAATTCCGGCGTCGCCGAGATCAGGCTACGCACGTCGACATATGGCACCTTGAAGCGCTCGACATGCGGCATCAGCTCCTCGCGCTTGCCGGGCCGCGACCAGTCCTCGCGGCGCGGCGGCGGCGAATTGCCGTCGCCGATCTTCACCATGACAGCCCAATTGGTCAGCCGGCTCGATGGACTCGAGCCTTCCGCAATCGGATACACCACGACCTTGGCATTCAGCCCGCCGGCCACGATCATGGAGCGGCCGGTCAGGAATGCAGGCCAGTCGCGCGCGCCGCGCCACAGCATATGTCCGTTCCAGCACGGCGGTCCCTCGTCCGGAAATAGCATCTCGCGCACGCGCGAATGAATGCCGTCGGCGCCGATCAAAATATCGCCGCGCGCGGTTTTGACATGGGCGCCGGTGCGGTCGAAGAAGTGCGCGACCACGCCGCCCTCATGCTGCGTAAACGCGCCGAGACGGCAACCGGTGTGGATCGCCTGGTGGCCGAGCCGTTCCTCGACGGCGCGATGAATCACGCTTTGCAGGCGGCCGCGGTGGACCGAGAATTGCGGCACGTCGTGTCCGGCATCAAGGCCGCGCGGCTCACGCCAGACTTCCTGGCCGTGGCGGCTGAGATAGTACAGTTGATCGGTGCGAACAGCGGCGGCATCGAGCCGGTCCAACAAGCCGAGGGCGGTCAATTCTCTGATCGCATGCGGCAGCGTGTTGATGCCGACGCCGAGTTCGCGGATGGCGTCGGACTGCTCGAACACCTCGCAATCGATGCCGCGGGCGCGCAGCATCAGCGCGGTGGTAAGGCCTCCGATGCCGCCTCCGACGATGATCGCTTTCATGCGCGTAACTCCAACTCTCCATCTTCAACCTCGCCCCGCTTGCGGGGAGAGGTCGGATCGCCGTTGCGATCCGGGTGAGGGGTACCGGACTCACCGCGTTCACTGCTTGCGGTGAGAGCCCCTCACCCCGACCCTCTCCCCGCGAAGGCGGGGAGAGGGAGGGATCGAGCCAAGCCTGCCATTCGGCCTATTCGGCTGCAAGCGGCTTTGTCGCCTCGGCCTTCAGCTCGGCGCGGGTTTTCGGTTTAGCCTTGATCTTGAGGTCCTCGAAATCCTGCCGGTCGCGTACGCTGTTGCGGAAAATTTGTTCCTTGCCGGGCAGATATTGCGGCGGACAGGCAATGTCGGCGCCATACCAGGCCGCAGCCCGCATCGTGAAGAACGGATCGACCAGATGCGGCCGGGCGAGCGCGACGAGATCGGCGCGACCGGCGGCCAAAATCGTGTTGACCTGGTCTGCGGTGGTGATGTTTCCGACGCACATGGTCGCGACGCGAGCCTCGTTCCGGACCTGATCGGAGAACGGCGTCTGGAACATGCGGCCATAGACCGGCTGCGCATCGCGCACGGTCTGGCCCGTGGAGACATCGACGAGATCGACGCCGGCTTCGGCGAACGCGCGCGCGATTGCGACCGCGTCGTCGCCGGTGACGCCGCCCGCCGCCCAGTCGGTCGCCGAGATGCGCACCGACATCGGCTTGTGCGCCGGCCACGCCGCGCGCATCGCCTCGAAGACCTCAAGGGGATAGCGCAGCCGGTTGGCGAGCGGGCCGCCATATTCGTCGGTCCGTTGGTTGGTCAGCGGCGAGATGAAGCTCGCCAGCAGATAGCCATGGGCGCAATGCAGTTCCAGCATGTCGAAGCCGCAAGCCACCCCGCGCAACGTGGCCGCCACGAACTCCTCCTTGACGCGGTCCATCGCGGCGCGATCCATTTCGCGCGGCACCTGGCTGTCGGGGAAGTAAGGCAATGGTGACGCCGAGATCGTATCCCAGCCGCCCTCTTCCAGCGGCCGGTCCATGCCCTCCCACATCAATTTGGTTGCGCCCTTGCGGCCGGCGTGTCCGAGCTGCAGGCAGATCTTCGCGGCCGAATTGGCGTGGACGAAATCGACGATGCGCGTCCAGGCGGCCTGCTGCTCGTCGTTCCACAGACCGGTGCAGCCGGGCGTGATGCGGGCGTCGCGGCCGACGCAGGTCATCTCGGTGAAGATCAGTCCCGCGCCGCCGATGGCGCGCGAGCCGTAATGCACCAGATGGAAATCGCCGGGCACGCCGTCTTTCGCCGAATACATGCACATCGGCGACACCACCGCGCGGTTCGCGACTTCCATCTCGCGCAGCCTGAGCGGCTGGAACATCGGCGCCGTCGGCTTGTCGAGATCGACATCGAATCCTTTGGCGCGAACCTGCTTCGCAAACGCCTTGTCGACTTCGCGGACGAACTCCGGCGCGCGCAGCGTGAGGTTATCGTAGGTGATCGCCTTGGCGCGGGTCATGACGCCGAACGCGAACTGCACGGGATCGAAATCCCAGAAGCGGTCGACGTGCTCGAACCAGACCAGCGACACGTCGGCGGCGTGCTGGGTCTTCTCGACCTCCTCGCGCCGCCCCTGCTCGTAGGTCTGCAACGCGGCGTCGACGGTCGGCGCCTGCGCCATGGCGTCGGCGAGCGCAATCGCATCTTCCATCGCGAGCTTGGTGCCGGAGCCGATCGAGAAATGCGCGGTCGCTTTGGCGTCGCCGAGCAGCACCATGTTGTCCTTGATCCAGCGCTGGCTGCGGATCATCGGAAAATTGCGCCACGTCGAGCGGTTGATCAGCAGCGGATGGCCATCGAGGAACCAGCCGAAGATTTCGGCCATGCGACCAGCGGATTCACGTTCGCTGAGGCCTTCGAGGCCGGCGCGGTGGAAGGTTTCGGCGTCGGTCTCGAAGAGACACGTCGAGCGCCCCGCCTCGTATTGATAGGCATGCGCGATGAACGGTCCCCACTCTGTCTCCTGGAAGATGAAGGTGAACGCGTCAAGCGGCCGGGTCGACCCCATCCAGGCGAATTTGTTGGAGCGCAGGTCGATCTGCGGCTGGAAATGCTCGATGTGCTTGTCGCGGAAGCGGCTGTTGATGCCGTCGGCGAGCACGATGAGATCGGTGTTGGCGAAACGGGCTTCGTCGTCGATATCGGTTTCGAACAGCAATGTGACCCCGAGTTCGCGGGCGCGCTCCTGCAGGATCAACAGCAGCGTGCGGCGCGAGCAGCCGCAAAAGCCGTTGCCGCCGACGCGATGGACGGTGCCGCGGAAATGCACGGCGATGTCGTCCCAATAGGCGAATTCCTCGGTGATGCGGCGGTAGCTCGGCGGATCGTATTTTTCGAAATTGTCCAGCGTGGCATCGGAGAACACGACGCCGAAGCCGAACGTGTCGTCGGCGCGGTTGCGCTCATAGACGGTGATCTCGGCCTGCGGCCGCTGTTTCTTCAAGAGGATCGCGGCATAGAGACCGGCCGGTCCGCCGCCGATTATCGCGATCTTCATCTACCGCCTCCGAAACAGGCCGTCGGGCTAGTTCCGAATTACTTTAAGCCTAAAATAATTTTTGGGCAAGGGCTGTTCGCGCCCCGGATGCTGCGCAGCGCCATAAGCGCGTTCACGCGCGTCTTTGACGCGCTATGGCGGTGCGCTGCTGTTCCGGGGCCCACTCGGCGTGGTCCCGGCCCTGCGGAGCAGCGTACCGGACGATGCTTCGCATCGCCGGGAGGACGCTGCACCGCGTCCGGAACACGCCCAGCCCTCAATTCCCCTGAAACACCGGGGTTCGCTTGTTCGAGAACGCCTCGAACGCCCTTGCGAAATCTTCCGTGGTCATGCAGAGCGCTTGCGCCACCGCCTCGGCTTCGATCGCTTCCTCCACCGACATTGCCCATTCCATCGCCAGCATACGCTTGGTCATGGTGTTGGCGAAGGTGGGTCCTTCCGAAATCTGCTTGGCCAATAATTGCGCCTGCGGCAGCACCTGTTCCGGGGTGACGATCCTGGAGAAGAAGCCCCATTTCTCACCCTCCTCCGCGGTCATGAAGCGGCCGGTGTAGAGCAGTTCCGACGCCCGCGACTGCCCGATGACGCGCGGCAGGATCGCGCAGGCCCCCATGTCGCAGCCGGCGAGCCCGACCTTGTTGAACAGGAACGCAACCTTGGCGCCCGTCGCGGCCAGGCGCAGATCCGACGCCATGGCGATGATCGCGCCCGCGCCGGCGCAGATGCCGTCGACGGCGGCCACGATCGGCTGCGGACACGCGCGCATCGCTTTCACCAGATCGCCGGTCATGCGGGTGAAGGCGGTCAGCCCCTTGGTGTCCATCTGGATCAAGGGACCGATGATCTCGAACACGTCGCCGCCGGACGAGAAATTGCCGCCGGCACCGGTGACGACGACGGTCTTGACCTCATCGTCCATTGCACAGGCGCGGAAAAAATCCGTGAGCTCGCGATAGCTTTCGAAGGTCAGTGGATTCTTTCGCTCAGGACGATTGAGCGTCACCGTGGCGACGCGATCCACGACCGCCAGCACAAAATGCTTCGGCGAATAGTCGGCCAGCGGCAGCGTGACGGGATTGGCAGGCTTGCTCATGGGATCTCCCTGAATTGCATTGTCGTTGACCCAGTCAGACCTCGCCACCGGCAACCGCGATGGCCTGCCCGGTGATGGCACCTGCGCCCTCGCCGCAGAGCCAGAGCACGGTATCAGCTACTTCCGACGGCGCCACGAGACGTCCCTGCGGATTGTGCTTTGACAACTCCGCGATCGCCTGCTCGCGGCTGCGACCGGTCTTCTTGATGATGTTGTCGATCGAGACTTCCAAGAGATCGGTCTCGGTGAAGCCGGGGCACACGGCATTCACGGTAACGCCGCTCTTGGCCGTCTCCAGCGCCAGCGAACGAACGAGGCCGATCACCGCATGTTTCGCCGCGCTGTAGGCCGAGACATAAGCGTAGCCCTTGAGGCCGGCAGTCGACGCGACGGCGACGATCCGGCCGCGGCGGCGCTCCAGCATTCCGGGCAGCACGGCTTGCGCGGCGTGGACCACGCCCATGAAATTGACGTCCATCATCCGCTGGAACAGCGCCGCATCGGAGCGACCGAACGGCGCGGACTCCGCCGCGCCGGCATTAGCGACGAGGATGTCAATCGGCTGCCGCGCGATGGCTTCCGTTACTGCCGATTTGACTGAAGCCTGGTCGGCGACATCAGCGACGGCTGCAAACTGCGCTGCGCCGGACGCAACCGCTTCATCCAATGTCGCGCGGTTGCGCCCGAGCACTGTTACCGTTGCACCCGTTTTCGACAGTGCCGCCGATATCGCAAGGCCGATGCCCCGCCCGCCGCCGGTAACGAGCGCATGGCAGGAACGCGACAATTGGGGCATCGGTCAAGCCTCCAGGATTAGAGTTCAGCATATATTTTAACTTCAAGCTTTTGCAAGGAAGCCGCGGACGATGGGTATGGTGGTCCCAAATCAAAGCGTCGTCCATGCCTCCGTGCGCAATCGCGCACTCGGCGCAGCGACCCATAGCCACCGCTGCTGATCGTTGAGGGAAAGTCGTCGACCATCCCCGCAAGGCAACATCCGCCGCGGCGTATGGGTCCCTGCGTTCGCAGGGACGACGGATAGTCGCGATAGGCTGGGCAAAGCGACAGCGTGCCCACCATCGAGAAGCGCGCTCGACGATAGATGGTGGGCACGTCGCTACGCTCCTTGCCCACCCTACGCGTTAGCATCAAATAATCCCGTCTCTTCGCAGCGCTGCAATCGCGTCTGCGTCGTAACCGATATCGGCCAGCACGCGATCGGTGTGCTCGCCGAGCGTCGGCGGGCGCGTGACGATTTCGCCTGGTGTCTCCGACAGCCGCACCGCGGCGCGCGCCACTGGCGCGGGGTTCGGCAAGCCGGGGTAGTCGACATCCTGCATGAAGCCGGTGGCGCGGATGTGCGGATGCTCCAGCGCCTGTTGCGGGCTCAAGACCGGTCCGGCCGGGATCATCGCCTGGCCAAGCGTATCGACGGCTTGCTGCGTGGTGCGCTCGGCGCACCAGCGCGCCATCCGTTTGCTGATGATTGGTCCGTGGTCGCCGCGCTTGATGTCGTCGGCAAAGCGCGGATCGCTCAGCCAATGGTCCTCGCCCATCAATCTGGCCCAGCGGATGAACAGAGGATGGCCGGTGACCTGGCACAGCACCCAGCCGTCCCTGGTGCGGTAGATATCGGCGGGCGCCGCGGTCTGGCCGAGATTGCCCGTGGGCGCGCGGTTGGCTGATATCACCGCCTGCTCGATCAGCGTTGCGTTGGTGAAGGACAGCGCGGTTGCGAGCAGCGCGCCCTCGACGATCTGCCCGCGCCCGGACTTCGCCCGCTCGATCAGCGCGGCGAGCGTACCGAAGGCGCAATGCAGCGCGGTGCCGAAATCGACCCAGTTCACTGCGGCGCGGTACGGCGGATCGCCCTTGCCCGTCATGTAGACCGCGCCCGACATCACCTGGCCAACGCCGTCGAAGCCGACGCGGTCCGACCACGGCCCAGGGCCGCCGAAAGCGGTCGCGGTCGTCAGGATGATGTCCGGCTTGATCGCCTTCAGCGTTTCATAGTCGAGCTTCATCGCGCGCAGCGTCTGCGGCGGCAGGTTGGCGACGACGACGTCTGATGTCGCAACCAGTCGGCGCATCACCTCCTGGCCTTGCGGCTTCATGGGATCGAGCGTGATGCATTTCTTGTTGCGGTTGACCTGCAGGAACAACGCGCCCTCGCCGCCTTCGCCGACCGGCGCCACGAAACGGTCCTCGCTGCCGTCGCGCTTTTCCACCCGGATGACTTCTGCACCGAACTCCGCCAGCAATGTCGCGCAATACGGTCCTGCGATATAACGCCCGAAATCGAGGACACGAATGCCCTCCAGAACTCCCCCCATCGGTGTTTTTCCTTGTCTGGCTGCCCGATCGTGACGAGCCTTCTATCATGTTGATGAATGAATGGGACGGCCATACAATCACTGATCCCTTTCGAACGGAACATCCCTAAATGACCCCGACTGCACAACGGCCCTATCGCGGTGTTTTCCCTGTCGCTCCGACCATCTTCGACGATCAGGGGGAGCTCGATCTCGAAGGGCAGCGGCGCTGCATCGATTTCATGATCGACGCCGGCTCGAACGGCCTGTGCATTCTGGCCAATTTCTCCGAGCAGTTCGTCCTCACCGATGCCGAGCGCGAAAGAGTGATGGTTGCGGTGCTGGAGCACGTCGCCGGCCGGGTGCCGGTGATCGTGACGACGACGCATTTCGGTTCGCGCATCTGCGCCGAGCGCAGCCGCCAGGCCCAGGACGCGGGCGCGGCGATGGTTATGATCATGCCGCCGTACCACGGCGCCACATTCCGCGTGCCGGAAAAGGCCATCTTCGAATTCTATCGCACCGTCTCCGACGCCGTCGACATTCCCATCATGATCCAGGATGCGCCCGTTGCCGGGACGCCGCTTTCGGTCGACCTGCTGGCGCGCATGGCGCGGGAAATTCCGAATATCCGCTATTTCAAGATCGAGGTGCCGATGGCGGCCGCGAAGCTTCGCGATCTGATCGCGGCCGGCGGCGACCACATCGAAGGTCCCTGGGACGGCGAGGAAGCCATCACGCTGATGGCCGATCTCGACGCCGGGGCGACCGGCGCCATGACGGGGGGCGGCTACCCTGATGGCATCCGGCAGATCATCGATCCCTATCTCGCAGGCCGCCGCGAGGAAGCGATGGCAGCCTATGCGCGCTGGCTGCCCCTGATCAATTACGAGAACCGCCAGTGCGGCTTGCAGGCCGCCAAGATCCTGATGAAGGAAGGCGGCGTGATCGGCTCGGACGCGGTTCGTCATCCCCTGCAAAGGGTTCACCCGGCGGCGCGCGCCGGTCTCATCGAAATCGCCCGCCAACTCGATCCCGTGGTGTTGCGCTGGGGACGGTAATAGATAGCCGCCATCAACCAGCACCGCTCTCCGGCACGGCGTAACGGCCTGCGCATCGCGACTTGACGGAGGAACGTCGCCGCTCTCTGCGCATTAAGGCGAAGAGACGCGCGAGGTTCGCCATGAGCAACGCGAGTTACCTGAATGAATCGAAGTCCGAAGCCGACCGGGGCGAGCGGGACGCTTCAGCGCCTACCGGCGATCAGGGCCGCGGTCGCCGCGCAGTGTCCCCATGGCAAATTCCCTGGAGAGGATGGAAGGACATCCTGATCAGGACCTATCAGCAGGTCAGCGAAGACCGGCTGCTCGCGGTCGCCGCGGGCGTCGTGTTCTATGGCCTGCTCGCCCTCTTCCCGGCAATCACCGCCCTCGTCTCATCCTACGCGCTGTTCGCCGATGCAAGTACGATCAACGACCACATGACGATGCTTGCGGGCATCCTGCCGGAGGGCGCTCTCGGCATCGTCAGAGATCAGGTCGGCCGGGTGCTGGCCCAGGGCGAGGTCAGACTGGGACTGGCGTTTCTGTTCTCCTTCTTCCTTGCCGTGTGGAGCGCCAATGGCGGCATCAAGGCGATCATCGATGCGCTCAATGTGGTCTATGACGAGGACGAGAAGCGCGGGTTCTTCAAGCTCAACGCGGTTTCCCTCGCACTCACCTTTGGCGGGTTGGTTGCGGTGCTTCTCGCGATCGGCTCCGTGGTCGCACTCCCGATCGTTCTGTCCACCATCGGACTCGGCTCCGTGACCGATGCGCTGTTTCGATTCGGACGCTGGCCCGTCCTGGTCCTGATGATGCTGTTTGGCCTTGCGGTGCTCTATCGGTTCGGACCAAGCCGCCGCTCGGCGCAATGGCGCTGGCTGAGCGTCGGCAGCGTGCTTGCAACGCTGACATGGCTTGCGGGATCGGCTTTGCTGTCGTTCTATCTTGCCAATTACGCAAATTACGACGCGACCTACGGCTCGCTCGGGGCGGCGATCGGCTTGATGATATGGATGTGGATGTCGACGATCGTGGTGTTGTTTGGCGCTGAGCTCAATGCAGAGATCGAACATCAGACCGCAGCCGATAGCACGGAGGGCGGAAACAGGCCGCTGGGTCAGCGGGGGGCCACGATGGCCGACACGATCGGAGAGGCGAAATCATAGGCGCGGAAGCGTAATGTTCCTGTTTTTCTCGAGCAGGCTGGGATGTCTCGGCTCGCTGTTAATTTCGGCAGCCGTGACCATCAGCCTGCTTTTTGCGCTCGGCTTTCTGCGTTTTTGATCGCGGAAATGCGCAGCGCTGAACTGGAAATCAGAGTTGAAGCCATTACATCAAGTGCCCCCTCACATTGATTCCCGCCGTGAAGAAATACCTCGTCGTTTTCCTTCTGCTCATGCTCGTTCCCATGGCTGTTTCCGCCGTGCAATACCTGCTCGGCGACAGGCGCGTGAACTGGCAAACGGCGGACCGTTCAAGCGCCGGGCTTCTTGCCAAGGCTTCCGAACACACCGATGCCGTGATCAGGGTGTTCGCGGCACGAACCGTACGCTGGCGCGGGATATTCGCGGTTCACACCTGGATTG
This sequence comes from Bradyrhizobium sp. sGM-13, assembly GCF_018398875.1. Lineage (GTDB taxonomy): Bacteria > Pseudomonadota > Alphaproteobacteria > Rhizobiales > Xanthobacteraceae > Bradyrhizobium. The sequence goes on from NZ_JAGWDK010000001.1 coordinate 479,096, forward strand.
TCGTGAAGGAGCGCGGGGCCAGCCGTTACAGCCGCTACGATTATACGGCCTGGGGTGAACCGATCCGGATCGACGGATTCCAGGCCGACGGGCGCTGGTTTGGCGAGATTCCCGAAACGGTCGTCAGCGTCGATGGTCCGAAAGCGGAAGCGCTGATTCCCAAAATCCGCTCGGTCATCGAGACGTACAAGTTTCGAGCCAATGGAGATTACAGCGCCTGGCCGGGTCCGAACTCCAACACATTCATCCAGGCGATAATGGATGCCGTTCCGGAACTTGAAGCGGTGCTGCCGCCGACGGCGATCGGCAAGGATTATCCTTACCATGGCAGTTGGGTTGGCTTCACGCCGTCGCGGACCGGCGTGTTTGCTTCGCTCGGAGGTTATCTTGGACTGACGATCGGATGGATCGAAGGCATCGAACTCAATTTTTTCGGAGGCGTTCTCGGCTTTGACATCCGCCGCCCCGCACTGAAACTGCCGGGTGTCGGCCGACTCGGGCTGCCGCTTGGCCCGTGATCACGGCTTCACCGGTTCACTTTGACAATCACGCCTTCATTTGGCCTGAGATGCGTCGGGCTCTCGACCTTGCCCGCCTCGCGGTCCAGATAGGTCGATATCAGCCTGGTGCCGCTGCCCTGCCATTCCCACAACCTCGGCTCCCTGCAGAGATTGAGAGCGATCAGGATTTCGGTTTCTTCGAGGGTTCGTGCGAACCAGAAGATGTCGTTGTGCGCCCGACGCGGGCGATATTCACCGTGCGACAGGCATCGCTCCCTGCGCCGCAGGGCGATGAGTTCACGGTAGAGATTCAACAATGACCGCGTGTCGCGCCGTTGCGCCTCGATGTTGCGCGAACGATCTTCGCTGAGCGGCAGCCAGGGCTCGCCGGTAGTGAACCCGCCGCGCTCGGTGTCGTCCCAGCGCAGCGGCGCACGCTCCGGATCGCGGTTGAGATCGAATCCCTTCACCAGCTTTTCGAATGGGTCCTGGATTCTTTCGGGTGGAATCTTCACCTGCTCGGATCCGATCTCATCGCCGGCAAACAGGAAGGGCGTGCCACGGATCGTCATCAGCAGCATCGCCAGAATTCTGGACTGAGCCTGGCCGAGCTTGCTCGCCACCCGATGTTTGTCATGGCCGCCGATCACGAAGTCGGGCCAAGCGCCATCCGGAATCGCATTGAAATAGACATCGATCGTTGCCTGCAGCGCGATCGCATTCCATTCCGTATCCAGAAGGGCGAAGTTAAGCGGCAGATGCAGCCGCGGCTTGTCGTTGCCGTAGAAATGCCCGATGCGATCGGTCTTGCCCTGCACCTCGCCGCAGAGCAGCCTCTCGTCATATTCGTCCAGAACGCTCCTGATTTGCTCGATGCAGCGCATGGTTTCGGGCCGGTCATCGGTGAAGACAGGCGTATACTTCTGCGGCGGGGGCGTGTTGCCGTCGGCCTCGGGATCGGCAGGATTGTCACGCAGAAGCTCGTCCTTGATCAGCACGGCGCTGGCATCAACGCGAAACCCGTCGACGCCACGGTCGAGCCAGAAGCGCATGGTGTCGGCCATGGCCCGGCGGACCTGTTCGTTTCGCCAGTTCAGATCGGGCTGGCTGGCCAGAAACGAGTGGTAGTAGAACTGCCGGCGCGCCTCGCACCATTCCCAGGCGCTGCCGCCGAACCGGCTCAGCCAGTTGTTCGGCGGGCCGCCGTTCGCGCTCGCTTCCGCCCATATGTACCAGTCGGCTTTGGGATTGTTTCGGGACGCGCGGCTTTCCTGAAACCAGACATGCTGATCGGAGGTGTGGTTGGGGACGAAATCGAGAACGAGTTTGATGCCGGCCTCGTGGAGCGCACGTAACACACGTTCGAAATCTTCCATCGTGCCGAAGCGGGGATCGACCGCACAGAAATCGGCGATGTCGTAGCCGAAATCCTGCATCGGACTTTTGTAGATGGGTGCAAGCCAGACGGCGCCAACGCCCAGCCATTGCAGATAATCGATCCGTTGCAGCAGGCCGGGAAGATCGCCCTGACCGTCGCCATTGCTGTCCTGAAACGAGATCGCCGCAATTTCGTAGATCACGGCGGTGCGCCACCACGCGGCATGGCGCGGGCCTGCATGCTTGCTCGACATTTCCCTCGTAAGCACCCCGTGCAGCCAAGCTCCGTTCAAGCGCTAAACGCGGGGGGTCAGTGGTTGTTCCTATGAGTTCCGGCCTTACGTAGTCATCAGAGCTCGATGATAAGACCCTCGTCTCCACGCAGCGCAAGGCTATCGGTTATCGCTTCACCGTCCCGGTCTGCGCCGGTCGACACCAGAACTTTTCCGCTGGCGCCTTGCTCGAAGGCGAGAGCCTGCGGCTGGTCTGTGAGATTCAGCGCGATGAGCAGCTTGGAGTCATCGAACTCCCGGTAATAGACCAACAAATCCCCATCGACAGCGTACGACCGATACGAGCCAAGTGACAGCGCGGGCCTTTCCTTGCGAACGCGCAACAGGCGGCGGTAGAGATTTAAGATCGAAAGGGCATCCTCGCGCAGGTTCACGACGTTGTTAGATCGCCAATCGTGCGCGAGCGGCAGCCACGGATCGACCCTGCTGAAGCCGGCATTCCGGCTCGCGTCCCACTGCATCGGCGTCCGGCAGCCGTCCCGGCCGACGCCGATTCCCGGCACGTTGCGCTCGAAGGGATCGCGCACGCGATGTCGGGGAATATCGACCTGAGGCATTCCCAATTCATCGCCATTATAGATTGTAGGCGTTCCCCGCAACGTCAGCAGAAGCATGGCGGCGACGGCGGCCTGCCGTTGCCCCACTCTGCCGGCAATGCGCGGCCGGTCATGGTTGCCGAGCACCCAGTTCGGCCACCCGCCTTTCGGCAGAGCGCCTTCATACTCCGCGATCAGCGCCTGGAGATGCTTTGCGTCCCAGCGCGCACTGAGCAACGCGAAATTGAACGGCAGGTGTACCCCGCCGAGATCCCTGCCGTAATAGGCGACCAGGCGCTCGATCGGCAGGTATATCTCTCCGATCAGCAGGCGATCGGGAAACTCGTCGATCGTTCGGCGCAATGTCCCGATGACATCGTGCACCTCCGGCAGATCAGTGGTGTAGAGCGGGATCAGCGCTTCGTTCGGCGGCCTGCCCGCGTGATAGTTCGGGTTAAGCGGATTGTCGCGAAACTGCCTGTCCTTGATCAAATGCCAGATGACGTCGACGCGGAAGCCATCGACACCCTTACGCATCCAGAAGCGAAGCACGTCACGCATCGCCGCCACGACTTCCGGATGTCGCCAGTTCAGGTCGGGCTGGGAATTCAGGAACGCATGATAGTAATACTGGCCGGTCGCGGCGTCGAACTCCCAGGCGCTGCCGCCGAATTCGGATAGCCAATTGTTGGGCGGACCTCCGCCGGGGGCCGGATCGCGCCAGATGTACCAATCGCGTTTCGGATTGTTCCGCGACCCACGGCTCTCGACAAACCACGCATGCTGGTCGGAAGAATGGTTGGGGACGAAGTCGAGGATCACCTTGATCCCGCGCGCATGCGCGTCGGCAATCAGCCGCTCGAAATCCGCCATGCTGCCGAAGATCGGATCGACGTCGACGTAATCGGAGATGTCGTAGCCGAAATCTTTCATCGGCGAACGGAAGATCGGCGAAACCCAGATCGCGTCGACGCCAAGATCAACCAGATCGGGCAGCCTCTGGGTGATGCCGTTGAGGTCGCCGATGCCGTCGTCATTGGTATCCTGAAAGGACCTCGGATAGATCTGATAGATGACGGCGGATTCCCACCACGGCCTCGAACCATTCATGGCTGTCAATCGTTCCGATGCGGGGACCACGAAGTCGGGTCGCGATGGATGATGCCGAGCGACGGCGAAATCTTCATGACTGCCGGCCACCGGCGCGTTCGCGACAACAATTCGTCGGGCAAGCTGCGGTTCCGAACCGCGTGACCGATGCAAGCGCGCTGGAACCTTGGCGACACTCAGACGTAGAGCCGGCGGAGGATCACATGACGGCAGAAAAGACCTTTGCACCCCTCTTGGGCGAGGCGGCCATCGCCATTTGGGGCGACATGCCCCGGGACATTCAGGAGGCGCTGTTCGAAACCGCGATGCGCAACCGCTCCGAGTTGCGTCACGATCTGGCCGTGCTGCTGCATGAGCGCCACCCCAGAACGCAGCACCCGGCCAAACCCGACTGAGCAAACCCACCTGACGTCATACCTCTATTCCGGAAACGCAACATCCGCGATGACGGGAAGATGGTCTGAATAGGAGCGCGCCTTGCGATCGGTCCAGGCCGAACGGATCACGAGATCGGGCGAGGCGTAGATTCGGTCGAGCCGCATCATCGGCAAGCGCGCTGGAAACGTCCGCAACCGCGTTCGGACCGGGCAAATCCGCGCCAGCACGCCCCGCACCGATTTTACCCAGAACCAGTCATTGAAATCGCCGACCACGAGCGTCCGCGTCGGCTGCACCAGCTCGGCTAGGGCATGCGCCTGGGCGTGCCTTTCATGGATGCTGAGGCCGAGATGCGTGGCAATGACCCTCACCTCGCCATGATCAGACAAAACGCGTGCGGCAATGGCCCTGCGGGGCTCCCGCTCCTGATACGAGACGTCGGAAATTTTCGGGGGCTCGGCGAACGGCCAGCGGCTCAGCAGCACCTGTCCGTAGTCGCCGTCCTCGGTGACGATCGATCGCGCATCGACGCTGTGGTCGCCGACGGCTTTCGCCAGAAGGGCAAAGGGATCGTCGGTTCTCCCGCGCGAGTCGACCTCCTGCAGGGCCACGATATCAGGCGACCAGTGGCGGATGACGGAACAGACGCCATCCAAGTCAAACCCGGGATTGAGGTGGAAGATGCCGTGAACGTTCCACGTCATGATGCGAATCGTAGCCATCACGTTCTACGCCCCGCCAGCCAGGTCACCAGGAACTGCACGCCAAGGCACAGTGCGATCCAGGCGAGGATCGCCAGCGCCAGCAGCAGCACATTGATCCAGGAGGCGTTTCGGGCCAGATCTGCGATCTGCGCGCCGAGCGCGGCCATGACAGCGATTCCGGGCGCCATGCCGAGCACGGTGCCGAGCACGAAATCGCGCAGGCTCAATTTACTGGCGCCCGCCACCAAGTTCACGATCGAGAACGGGGCGATCGGCACCATCCGGATCATGGCGACCGCCATGACCCCCTTGCCGATGATGCCGCTCTGAATCCGGGCGGCCCGGCGCCCGAGCAGCCGCTGCAAGCGCGCCTGGCCCAGCACCCGGCCGATCGAGAACAGCGTGAGTGCGCTGAGCAGCACGCCGGCGCTCGCGCTCAAGAAACCCATCCACGGCCCGAGAGCGGCCGATGTTGCGGCGATCAGTACGAGCACCGGGAAAACCACCAGCCCGCCGACGACGAAGGCGGCAATCGCAAATAGCGGCGCGAATTGCGACCGCGCGGGTTGTGAGATGATCGAGGAAACGAAGCCGACATCGGCGAAATCGCGCAGCGATGTGTACTGCCAGGCCAGCGCCAAGCCGGCGAGCGCCGCAGCGAGGCCGGATACGGCCAAAATGGTTCTTGCCGTCCACATGCGATTGGCGGCGCGGTCGAGGTGAAGCGGTTCCCTGGGATCGGCGACGGGCTGCACCATCACCGCCACGCCGCCGACCGATGCGGCCGGATCGATCGGCTGCAACGATTTCGGGCCGTCGTCCTCCGCCAGGCGGTCGACGAATCCGAACAGGTCGGCTTCGTGGCGTTCGATTTCGCGTTCATCGACGCCGCAGAAATGCCCGATCAGACTACGGCGAAGCCAGGCGAGATATTCACAATGTGCGTCGGAGGTCGCCTCGAAGGCCAGGTCGCATTCGGTGTCCGCCCCCATCGAGCGATTGTTGAGGTTGGCCGATCCCACGCGCAGGATGCGGTCGTCGACGATCATCACCTTGCTATGCACCATGACCGCGGCCGCCCGTTCGGCATCGCGCGTCGATGGATAGACAAAGCGGACCCGGTCCATGACGCCTGCCGACACGAACCGGGCGATAAATCCGCCGCGCCCGCTCTGCATGGCCTGCGATTCGAACCAGGACGAATGCATCTTCGGCATGACGATCAGGACACTGAGCTGCGGCACGTCCAGCAACCGCTGCGCCAGGAGGCGCGCGATGTCGGTGGCGCTGGTGAACTGGTTTTCGATATAGATGAAGCGGTCGGCCGCATTGATGGACGCTTCGAACAGCCGCGCGACTTCGTTCACGCCGCCACTGCGTGCGGTGGCTATCTCGGTCCGGGCGATGCCCACCGTCATTCCCCGGCACTGCACCGGGACCGAGGCCGGCCAGCGCTCGCCCTTGGTCGCTACGGGTCTTTCAACCGTGCAGCCGGCGGTGCGCCACCTGTTCTCCGCCAATTCCGTCAGACTGGCCGCAGCTTCGCCATCCACCATGCACTGCACGTCGTGAAACGGCGGATAGGGTTTGCCGTCGGGATCGGTACGAAGCGGATGATGCGTCTCATGCGTGCTGGTGTCCCAGCGCCGGATCGTCAGATCGAGGCCGCCGACGAAGCCAAGCGCGCCGTCAATGACGACGATCTTCTGATGCTGCGCCGAGCCTAAGGGAAGGCTGGAATCGAAACAAAAGCGCAGCCGGTCCGACGCGTGCGCGGTGAACTTGGCGGCCGAATTCCATTCCCGCTCCGCGGCGTAGAGGGCCGGGAAATTCCAGATCAGGATGTTGATCCGCAGATCGGGCTTCGCCTTTAGCAGCGCTTTCAGAAACGCACCAAGCTCTTGCGGATAGCCGTCGTCAGCGTACCCGGAGGGCCCGACAAACCGGGTCTGGCTGTGGATGTCCCAGCCGATGATGTACACCTGCCGGGTTGCGAGCAATAGCGCTTCCCGCAAAGCGGCGAAATATGCGGCGGCATCATTGAGGATTGCTAACCGCCCTGCCTTGCACCTTCTCCAGACGGTTTCGCCAGGAATGAGGATGGATGAGCTTTGCAGCAGACGGCACCTCGGCAACAGATGAGAAAACCCGTTCGGGATCACGAACGAATGTTCGCCCGATGCCAATCCAACGATCTGCAGCCGCGACAGTTCCAGCCAAGCGGAACTTGCCACCTTCCATCCGCGTTCGGCGCGTCGTTGAATCACCGGACACGCGCGTTAGCGCCGGTTGCTACCGGGGGGCGTATCGTTCCGGCCCGAGCGGGAGACACTTTCTTCCTCAACCACCGGTTCGACGTAGGTGCTGTGCAGCGAGATCGGCGACTTGAAACCGTCGAACATGATGCGGACGGTGCTGCGATAGCGGCCGGAGCCGATGATCACCCCTTCCCGGCCGGCGAATTTTGGGCATCGCGCCGCTCCGAGTGCGCTCATCCTGACGCGTGTCCGTTCAGGCAACGGTGGCCGGTGATCGGGTGGCTGTTTAGGCAATCGCATCCTTAGGCCAAGCGCCTTCGCCGGTTCATCGATGCGCCGGAGAGGCAATACGTTCGGTCTCGAATGCATGGCGAGAAATCTACCGGCGCACCATGCGGTCGACGAACGGTGGCGTCCCGGACGTCATCACGGCCGTCAGCCAACGAGGCCGGCTTGGTCAGAATGACGCCACACGTTGGCCAACAACATGCACGCATGCGATCAGTCGCGGTATCTTGCGATATTCAACCATCGACGCAGGCTGTGCTTTAGAGATTCGAAAAATGTAGATGAGGCCGGGACGACGGCCCTCCGTCGCCGGGTCGAGCCTAGGCGACTTTGGTAGGAAGGCCTTGCGGCTGCGCCCCGCCGCAGACAAGCGCGAGGCCGACAACGATACCATCGTACCTGCCTCGTCAGGGCAGGCGTACGTATCGAAAGATATGTTAGCCAGGTTGCGAGGTACGGCTTTTTGCAGTTGAGGGATAGAAAACACGCTTTAATGACCAGTTTTTGACGACATCCGGTCACATTCGGTCTGCTTGGCATCCCTCGTTAACGGGGATAAAGTTTCTTTTGAACAATTAAGATACAGAGTGAACTAATTCACAGTGACTATGAGCGGTTCTGAAGGACTCTATCGATATAATCGGTATTAAAATCCGGGGGCGCGTTATGTTAGTCCCACGCAAGAAGACAGTATTTATTGTAGACGCAAAGGCCTTTCGACGAGCTCGAACGGAGAGCTTCTTAAGTTCCTGGGCCAGCAACGAACAGGTCGAGCTGATTTCGCTCGATCCCGATGAGGCGCACAGAAGGCTTATCGAGCGGAGCGAATGCGAGATGCTGATTTACAGCGTCGGCACCTCCTCTCCCCACGAGGTCTTCACCGAGATACAGGTGTTGCATACCCTTCGCCGGGAGGCGGCACTCGCCATCATCTCCGACGATGAACATCCCGCCACCGTTCTCGCCGCGATCCGTTGCGGAGCCCGGGGCTACTTCAGCAATTCCATGGCGCCTGAGCTTGCGTTGCACGCCCTTTCATTCGTCCTTCATGGCGGCACCTACTTTCCGGCGGCCGCCATCCTGGCCAGCCAGACCTTCAGCCCGCCGGCGCCTCTCGAATACAGACAACCGGGCCTCTCCCAGGAGCAAGAGCTTCCGGAGCCTGAACAACAGACGCAGGCGCCCCCTGTCGGGCCGGAGGAAGGTCCTTACGACCAGCAAGGGTCCCCGTTCGACGGTAAGGCGGTAAGCGTGCAGCGCGACCATGGCCTAAACGGCGCGCGCCACGCGCCCGAGTTTACCGAGCGGCAGTACGCGGTGCTCGCTTGCCTCTGCCAAGGCGATCCCAACAAGGTGATCGGACGCAAGCTCGGCATGACCGAAACGACGGTGAAAGTCCATGTCCGCGAAATCATGCGCAAGCTGGGCGTGAGCAACCGGACCCAAGTCGCGATCGCCGGGGCGCGCGTCTCCTTCGACAGTCCCGTCGAACTGATTACTCCGGATTCATCCATGACGATCAGGTCATCCATATCTCACTAGCGATTGATTTTCGGCATTGCGCCGGTTGCCATTTCATCGCTCCTGCCGGAACTCGCGGCATTTCTCGATCTGTCGGCCAGCGCGCATCCTCGCTACGGAAAGCGGCGGCATCCTATTGCAATGCCGTGGTATATGATTATCGTCATATAATAGCGATCGAACAGGAGAATCCGCAATGGCTGCAAGCCGCGATCCCGTCGTCATCCTTTCCGCCGCCCGCACGCCGCTTGGCCGGTTCATGGGTGAGTTGTCCCCTTTCAGCGCGCACAGGCTCGGCGCTCACGTGATCGGCGCGGCGCTGGAACGGGCGAAACTGGCGCCGGAGCGGATTGAGGAGGTGTTCATGGGCAACGTGCTGCCGGCCGGACAGGGCCAGGCGCCGGCACGCCAGGCAGCGCGCGGCGCCGGACTGCCTGACGCCACCGGCGCCACCACGGTCAACAAGGTGTGCGGTTCCGGCATGAAGGCGACGATGCTGGCGCACGACATCATCAATGCCGGTTCAGCCTCGATCGTGCTATCCGGCGGCATGGAAAGCATGTCGAACGCGCCCTATCTGCTGGCCAAGGCGCGCGGCGGCTATCGCGCAGGGCATGACCGGATCATCGATCACATGATGATGGATGGGCTGGAAGACGCCTACGAGACCGGCCGCTCTATGGGCGATTTCGGCGAGGCCACCGCGGAGGCCTATCAGTTCACCCGCAAGGACCAGGACGCCTACGCGATGGAGACCTTGACCCGCGCCCGCAAGGCGGTCGAGGGCGGCGCGTTCAGGGCCGAGATCGCGCCGATCACATTGGCTGAGAAGGCGGGTCCGCGTGTCATCGCCAATGACGAGCATCCGCTCAAGGTGGATCCCGCCAAGATTCCCGGATTAAAGCCCGCGTTCCGCGCGGGCGGCACCATCACGCCGGCCGCCTCTTCCGCGAATGCCGACGGCGCCGCCGCGCTGATTCTGGCCAAGCGCTCGCTCGCTGATCGCGACGGGCTGCCGGTGCTCGCCGAGATCAAGGGCCACGCCACCCACAGCCAGGAGCCGCAATGGTTCACCACCGCGCCGATCCCGGCGATCCGTAAGCTGCTCGACAAGGTCGGCTGGGCTGCCGCTGACGTCGACCTGTTCGAGATCAACGAAGCGTTCGCGGTGGTGGCGATGGCGGCGCAGAAGGATCTCGGCATTGCCGCCGAAAAGCTCAACGTCAATGGCGGCGCCTGCGCGCTCGGCCACCCGATCGGCGCCACCGGCGCGCGATTGATCGTGACGCTGCTGCATGCCCTGGAAGCGCGGAGTTTAAGACGCGGTGTCGCTGCGCTCTGTATCGGCGGCGGAGAAGCGACCGCGATCGCCGTCGAGCGGCCCGTGCGCTGATCGCAGCCGCGCTTAGGAACTAACCATCGCAGCCACTATTGAACACATGGGTGGCTGCGAAGGGATATTGACGGCTGTGCCTGAGACCGCGGCGAAGGCTCCTCACCAACCTCGGAAAGATGGCAAGCGCCGCGGCTTCATGCGGGCGATCGGCCTCGGCGTCGTCACGGGAGCCGCCGACGACGATTGCTCCGCCATTGGCACTTACGCAAGCGCGGGCGCTCAGTTTGGCCCCGCGCTGCTTTGGACCGCCCCCGTCACCTTCCCGATGATGTTCGCTGTCGTGTATCTGTCCTCCAAACTTGGGCAGGTGACGGGACGGGGTCTCTTCCACGTCATCAAGGAGCACTATCCCGGCTGGATCCTGTGGCCCGCCTTGATCGCCGTTCTGATCGGCAACACCATCGAGGCCGCCGCAGACCTCGGCGGCATGGCCGCTGCGCTGAACCTGTTGATACCGCTGCCCATCCCATGGATCGTAATTGCAGTAGCCGCGACCATTCTCGCCGTCCAGATCTGGGGCTCCTACCATCTCATTCGCAATATCTTCCGGTGGCTGGCCCTGGTGTTGTTTGCATATGTCGGATCGGCCATCCTCGCCAAGCCTGATCTCCAGGACGTGCTGCGCGGCACCTTGGTTCCCACGATCGAATTTTCACGCGAGTTCCTGTCCATTCTGGTTGCGATTATCGGCACCACGCTTTCCGCTTACCTCTACACCTGGCAATCCAACGTCGAGGTCGAAGAAGAAATCGCACAAGGGCGCAAGAAGCTGGAGCAGCGGGAGGGCGCAACATCCGACGAGTTGCGTCGATCCCGCATCGATATCGTGGTCGGAATGCTGTTCTCCAACCTGATCATGTACTTCATCATTCTCTCGACGGGAGCAACGCTTCACAAAGCGGGAGAAAAAAATATCGAGACGGCCGCTCAGGCGGCCGAAGCGTTGCGTCCCTTGGCAGGAGACGCAGCGGGGCTGCTTTTCACCGTCGGAATCATTGCTGTCGGCTTTCTTGCAGTCCCCATCATGACGACCGGCGCCGCTTATGATCTCTGCCAGGTGTTGGGGTGGAAGAGCAGCCTTCACGCCAAGCCGAAAGAGGCAGGGAAATTCTATGCACTGATCGTTTCGTTTACGGTGATCGCGGTCGTCATGAATTTCCTCGGCTTCAATCCAATGAAGGCACTTGTCTATTCCGGCATCGTGCAAGGCTTTTCGACGCCGCCACTGCTGCTGTTGATCATGCTGATGACGACTAGCCGAGCGGTGATGGGCGATAAAACCAACAGCACCTGGATGAATCTGCTGGGTTGGGCGACAGTGGCGGCGATCCTTTCGGCAAGTGCAGGCCTGGTCGTTTCCTGGTTCTTGTGAACGAACTCGTGCTCAGCAGCAGGGGATAGTACATGCAGCGTGTGATGCCCATGTGCCCCCTCAAGCTGCCAGGGCGGCATGTCTCAAGCGCCTTGTCGCCGCACGCCTGACCTTTTCGAAGGCTAAAGCTTCGATCTGTCGCACGCGCTCGCCGGAAATCGACAGTTCGCGCCCGAGCTCTTCCAGGCTCGGCGGATCCTCGCGAAGCCGCCGGGCCTCGAACACGCGGCGCTCCCGCGCCGTCAGCACATCAAGGGCCGAATGGAGCGCCCTCGCCCGTTGCCCGCCTTCATCCTGCTCGGCGATCATCGCCTCCGCGTTCGGCGAAGGGTCGACCAGCCTCGCTTCCCATTCCGTAGGCCCGTCATCATCGACGGATGCATTCAGGGAAAGGTCGCCCGTCAAACGGCTGCTCATCTCGATCACATCGCGAACGGGGACCGCGAGTTCCCGCGCGACGGCCTCGGCCACCTCCGGCGTAAGGCCCGTCCTGTCGCCGCCGAACTTGCGCATGGCGCGCCTGAGGCCAAAGAACAGCTTCCGCTGAGCGGCCGTCGTCCCGATCTTGACCAGCGAGCGCGACCGCAGAATGTAATCGTGGATCGCGGCCTTGATCCACCACAATGCGTAGGTGGAGAACCTGGCGCCACGGCCCGGCTCGAAATGCGAGGCCGCGATGACAAGGCCCAGATTGGCTTCCCCGATCAGATCGGCAAGCGGCAGGTCGTATCGCTGGTAGCGGCGCGCCACCTTGGCCGCGAGCCGGAGATGGCTGGTGACGAGCGCATCGGTAGCGCTTCGGTCTCGGTGCTGCTGCCAGCGCCGGGCAAGCTGCTGCTCGCGCGTCGGTTCAAGCAGAGCGTATCGCTTGATGAGCGTGGCATATTCATCGACGATATCTCGCGATCTGTCTCCAGTCAGCGGCTCGCGCCTGTCTGACAGTATGGTCATGCTGTGGGCGTTCATGGGTGGCTCCAATCCATCGGGTCCGGCAGAGCGACCCTAGGAGAAGACGCCGCGATGCAGCCATTAAATTGGAATTGAGGAATCTAAATTCGCTTTTAGCGTTCATGCCGCCTTGGTGTCGATTTCAGAATCGCACGATCTTGGTTCAGGCGGGAAGCGCGGGACGTCGAGCGGTGAACTTCTGATCGCTCATGCGAATATGACTGCTTCCCTGCAAACGCTTTGCACGACAGCGCAAGATCAGTCGAGATTTGTAAAAGGCAATTTAGTGGGACGCGGTCGCGCCCGCCCTACATCTCCGTCATGCATCCGCTGCCTGGATGCAGCCTCAAGCGAGCAGTCCGCATTCGAAAAGAACACGCGCCCGTTGCGGCATGTGACTGCGCATGCGCGTCCAGCGAACTGCCGCGTAGATGATATGGAGAAAGACAATGACCTCGATCAAGACCATCGCTGTCGCAGGATTGCTGTCCATGATGGCGGCAGCGCCTGCATTCGCGCAAGAAGCCATTCAGGAGCCGGGCAGTTTTGCATTTTTCTATCCGAATCTGGACGTGCTGAATGGCGGTGCGCCGACGCCGGCTTACCGGATGGAAGGGCTGCCGCCCTCGGTGATGCAGGCCTACAACGAAAGGGAAAGCGGTATGGCCGGCCCCAGGGTCTGGCAGCATCGGCGTGTCCACCACGTATCCCCCGCCGAGCATGATGACCGCCGGCATGGGTGACGTTGGCGGATAGCGATCTATGTCCGGCCACCTTCCTCATCGGGGCAAACGATCTCCACCCGGCCTCCCGGGCCGGCGTGGATGATCAGGCGAAAGCCGTGCAGCTTCACGATTGCCGAGACCAGGTTGAGCCCGAGGCCGATGCCCGGCGTGTTGCGAATCTTGTCCGAGCGATAGAACCGGCGCAACACGGCGTCATGTTCGTGCGCGCTGATCCCCGGACCCGTGTCTGTCACACGCAAGATAGTCTCGCCCTCACCGCGCAGCAGCGCGAGCTCGACCCTGCCGCTCCGGGGCGTGAACTTGATGGCATTGTCGACGAGATTGGCCACCGCCTCCAGCAGCAGGTCGCGATCGCCGCGCACGGAAAACTTGTCGGCTATGTTCACGCTCAGCGCGATCTGCTTGTCTTCGGCGATCGGCTCGTACATGTCGCAGACCTCGCGCAGCATGTCGCCGAGCGCAACGTCGCCAAACGCGGACGAGCGGCGGCTGTTCTCGATCTCCGCAAGCCGCAACAGTGCCGTGACGATCGACAGCGACTGGTCGATGCCGGCGATGGCCTTGTCGACAACTTCCTGGAGTTGCTCCAGGGTCGTCGCGTTGGTACGGCCGCGCTCGAGCGTCAGACGAGCGCGCGTCAGCGGCGTTCGCAGATCGTGGGCGATGTCGTTGCCGACGCCGGCCAGCGCGTTGATCATGGTCTCCAGCTCATCGAGCATGCGGTTGACGATGGCGGCGAGCCGCGAGAACGGTTCATCGACGTTCTTGTGCGGCAGCCGCTCGCGTAGATCTCCGGCGATGATGCGCTGGACGCGCAGGTTGACCTCCTCGACCCGCCTGTGGGCGCGCGCGCTCAACCAGGCGCCGGCCAGCAACCAGAGACAGAACGCAGGCAACAGGCCAATCGCCAGCGCCGCTCCGACGACCCTGAAGACTTCCGCCGTTTCGTCGACGTTTCGCCCGACCACCAATATGTCGCCGTTCTCGAGGCGCCGCGCGACGGTTCTGACGGATGTCGCACCGGCTTCCTTGTCATCAAGGCGCACCAGCGGCATGCTCCGCGCCGGTGCCCCGATGTCGAGCCCGTCCGGCAGGGCTGCGACATTGCCGGCCAGCCGATTCCCCTTCGCGTCGAACACACCGGAGAACTGGACGCCGCGGGAATCCTGCCCGAGATGATCATTGAGCGCACCGATCAGACGCTCGCGCGGCAATCCGGCAAAGAAGCCGATCTGCGTCGTGATCATGCGATCGGATCGCGCGATCAGATAGTTGTCGATTCTGAAGTAGATGAAACCGAACAAAACCGTGACGAAGATCGCGAACAGGCCCGCCAGCACCGTGGTCCAGTGGAACGTCTTCGAGCGTATGAACTGCAACTGAAGCTTCCCAATCCTGCCGTCCGGTTGCCTTGCCCGACGGCGCGAGCGCCCGGTACGATCGCCAAAATCAGTCAGGGCACGGCACGAAGAATGAACCCTGCGCCGCGGACATTTTGAATCATCGGGGCGTCGCCCGGACCGTCGACCTTGTGCCGCACGCGACCCATATGAACGTCGACCAGGTTGGTGGCGGGGACGAACTTGTAGTTCCAGACCTCTTCGAGCAGCATCGCGCGCGTCAAGAGCTGGTCGCTCCGCCGCATCATGTATTCGAGCAGCCGAAACTCGCGCGGCAAGAGATCGATCCTGCGCTCGCCGCGTTTTGCCGTCCGCTCGATCAGGTCAAGCTCGAGTTGGCCCACCCGCAGGTTGGTTTCCCGCGTTTCCGGCGGGCGGCGCAGCAACGCCTCTATTCGCGCGACGAGTTCGACGATCGCAAACGGCTTGGTGAGGTAGTCGTCGCCTCCCATCCGCAATCCGCGCACGCGGTCATCGACCGCGCCAAGTGCGCTCAGCACCAGCACCGGCGTGCGCACCTGATCTTTCCGCAAGGACTCGATGACGGTGAGGCCATCCATTCCCGGCAGCAGGCGGTCGACGATCATGGCGTCCGGCCGCAGGTCGCGCGCCTTGGCAAGGCCATCCAGGCCGTCGGCCGACCATGCTACCTCGAAGCCACGATCGGCCAGTTCGGCCGTGATTTCCCCTGCCGTCTCGCCGTCATCTTCTATGAGGAGAACCTTCGCCATCCGATCGATCCGATTGCTATCAAGATACCCTCGCGACGCCAGGTGGCAATGATACGCTGAGCAACCGATAATGCCATGGCGACGCGCACAAGTCTCACGGTTCAGGGGAGCCAGACAGCGCCGCGATCCCTACCAGATCCTGCAGGTGCTATCCGCCAGGCGGCCATCCGCCGCCTCGGGACGAGCACAGCAGGGCCCGCCCGAAACAGTTAGCCGTCGGCGGCCCGTTGCGCCAATAAATAGCAATTTAATGAATCGTCGGGCCTGCATTGCCCGATCAGCCGGCGCTATGTCGGACAGATCGGGACCCGCATCACCTTCACGCCGAGTTGAGAGCGCGTGAAGCGATATTCGCTTTGGACGACGGCGGGCCAGCCGCACGTCACAGGAAGAAGCCGGCCTGGCTTCCTCACCTATGGAGAACACCCATGCGCAACCTGAAACTTCTGTCGGCTGTGTTGCTCACCACAGCCACCATCGCCACTCCGGTACTGGCCGCCAACGCGCGGCATGTCGTAACCGATACCCATGGCCGCGTGATGTCGACGATGCATCGCGACGAAGGCGATACCTGCATCCGGGCTCCGCGCGTCGGCGCTTATGCCACGGCACCGTGGACCAATGCGGCGCCTTGCGAACCCAACACGGGTTACTGATCCGCTTGCATTACGACCCAACAATGAACTTGCCGGGCTGGCGGGATATCCCGCCGGTCCGTTTTCTTTTGCCCGCGCGCCAACGTGTTCTCCTTTGAGACGCATAGCTGCGGCTGCTCCAGTTCGTGAATGCCAAGGCGGCGAAGACTAACGCCGAATTTAATGGATGCCTTGTGCATCGCAGCTACCTGTCACTCATCCGACGTTTTGTTCGCGCGGCCCGTTGAAGCTCGGGCGCCACGGCGCCGAGCAATCTGACTGAAAGGAGTGTCACGATGAAACGAATGTTCACGATACTGGCAACGGCTCTTCTCGCTTCGAGTCTGGTGGTGGGCGCGGCCGAAGCCCGCGGTGGCGGCGGTGGCGGCCACGGCGGCGGCTTCGGTGGCGGCGGTGGCCATATGGGCGGTGGTTTCGGTGGCGGTGGCCACATGGGCGGCTTTGGCGGCGGAGGCCACATCGGAGGCTTTGGCGGCGGCGCCCATATCGGCGGCATAGGCGTCGGCGAACATCTGGGAGGCCTCGGCGGTAACCACATCGGCGTCGGCCACATCGGTGCACACGGCTTCGGACTCCACCAGCACGCCGTGCATCGCTTCGACAGGTACGGGCCGGGATACGGCTACGGGTACTACGGTTATCCCGATTGCTATGACTGGTATTACCTGCACCCCTACAGCCCCTTGCCCCTGAGCTGTAGCTGAACCCGCCGCGCAGGACCCTGCGCGCTGGCTGTCGGTTCGGAGGACGTTTTCCTGCTTTCTTTAAACGTCCTCCGGACCGATCCCCCAATAGCCGAAAGATATCGCGTGGACATCGCGCCACGCGTTGTCGCGCCGGTCGAACGGTACTGGAGAGCAACATGAAACGCTTCCTGATGATCACGGCAGCCTCTGCCTCGCTGTGCGGCCCGGCCTTTGCGCAGCAGGCTCAAGTGATGCCGACGCCTTTGCTGGCGGCGACCTCGCCGCTGGGCATGGTGCCAAGCGCGCCGGTCGGCGGCACCGGCATCCCGCTCGGCGCAACGGAAATCGCCTCACCCGGCGTAAGTCCGGCGCCGGCCGACCAGACCGGCACAATCGGCAGCACCGTGTGCTCGACGATCGGCACGGCACCGTCGACGATGTTCGGATCGGCTTCGACCTTCGATGGCGGCGGCGTGGCGGTCGGGACCATCACACCGCAGAGTACGATGTCCGCGATGCCGATGGCAGGAGCGCCAAATTCGTCTGGAATGTCGTCATCGGGCATTCCGCCGACATCAGCCCTGATCGACACCTCGGGTACATCGAGCATGTGCGGCGCAGGCTCGGGTAGCCTAGCAGCATCATCGACGCCGACGTCTCCGGTGGCGCCGGGCGGCGTGGCGCGAACCGGAATTCCCATGGGTTCGACGGAGATCGTCAATCTCGGCGTCACCTCCGCTGCGGCAGTGCCGACCATCGGCGTCGCGCCCACGACTAGCACCATCGCGTCGACGATCCCGACGGTGCCCGCCGTCACGCTGCCGGCACCGAACACGACGGCTGTCGCCGCGTCCACCGACGCCATCACAGGGATACCGAACATCACAGGGGTGCCGAACACGATACCAGGCCTATCAACCGCCGCCACGATGTTCCGTTGAGCGGAAACCCACGCGCGAGAAGCAGCCATGAAAAAGAAAGTCGCAATATCCGCAGTCCTGTTCTGCGCCGTCGCTGCCGGCGGCCTTCTCTACTTCACGCACGCCAACGTGTTCAAAGCCGCTGTCGCGGCCGCGCCGCCCCCTCCGGTTCCGGTCGTAGCCGGCGTGGTCGCGCAGCATGACGTACCGATCTACCAGAACGGCGTCGGCACCGTGATCGCGTACAACACCGATGTCATGCGGGCCCAGATCCAGGGCCAGCTCATCAGCATCAATTTCACCGAAGGGCAGACCGTCCATGCCGGCGACCTGCTCGCGCAAATCGATCCGCGTCCCTACCAGGCCCAGATCGACCAGTTCGAGGGCAATCTGGAGCGCGATCAGGCCCAGCTCACCAATGCCCGCGCCAATCTCACCCGTTACAACCAACTCGGCGACAAGGGCTGGGCCACGCCGCAACTGATCGAAACCCAGAAGGCGCAGGTCGGCCAGTTGGAGGCAGCGATCAAGACCGACCAGGCGCTGATCGAGGCCGCCAAGGTGCAACTCAGCTACACGCGGCTGACTTCGCCGATCGACGGCGTGGTCGGCATTCGCCAGATCGACGTCGGCAACATCATCAGCCCGACGACGGCCAACGGCCTCGTCGTCGTGACCCAGCTCGATCCCATCTCGCTGATCTTCACGCTGCCGGAAGGCGTGCTGCCGCAGATCCTCAAGCAACAGCAAGCGACCAAGACGCCGCTTCCGGTCCTCGCCTATAATCAGGATGACACCCTGCAGCTAGGCCGGGGCGAGCTCGCGCTGGTCAACAACGAGATCCTGCAGACGACCGGCTCGATCCAGCTCAAGGCAACCTTTCCCAACAAGTCTCGCGAGCTGTGGCCGGGTGAACTGGTGAATGCGCGGCTGCTCGTCACGACCCGACATAACGGGCTGACCGTCCCCGCTTCGGTCGTACAGCAGGGTCCGAACGGCGCCTATGCCTATGTCATCAAGCCCGACAGCACCGTAGCGATGCGCCCCGTCAAGCTCGCACAGATCACCGACGGCGAGGCGCTGATCGATTCCGGCCTGAAAGCCGGCGAGCAGGTCGTCGTCGACGGACAATACCGGCTGCAGCCGGGCACACATGTCACGCCGCTGCACGGCGAAGCAGCCGAGGAAGCAGCGGCACAGCAAGCACAACAGGCGACGATCCCATGAACATATCCGCGCCCTTCATCCACCGGCCAATCGCAACGGCGCTCCTGATGGTCGGCCTTCTGGTCGGCGGCCTTATCGCCTACCCGTTGCTGCCGGTCGCGGCGTTGCCGAACGTGAATTATCCGACGCTTCAGGTGACGGCGCAGTTGCCGGGCGCGGACCCGCAGACCATGGCGGCGTCGGTAGCGACACCGCTCGAACTCCAGTTCGGGCAGATTCCGGGTCTCCTCCAGATGACGTCGGCGAGCGCACTCGGATTCACCCAGATCACGCTGCAGTTCGATCTGAACCGCCAGATCGACGGAACGGTCAGCGACACGCTGTCGGCGATCAACGCCGCGAGTCCCTTCTTGCCGCCCGGCATTCCCTATCCGCCCACCATCCGCAAGGTCAATCCGGCGGACACGCCGATCCTGGTGCTCGGTCTCACATCGGACAGCCTGCCGCTGACCACAGTGGATGCGTACGCGGAAAACATTCTGCTGCAGAAGATATCGCAGATACCGGGCGTCGGCCTCGTCGGCATCGGCGGCCAGCAAAAGCCCGCCGTGCGCGTGCAGCTCGATCCGCAGGCGCTTGCCGCACGCGGCATCAATCTCGAGGACGTCCGCACCGCGCTCGGCCAAGCCAATGTCGATTTGCCGAAAGGCACGCTCAACAGCCCGCGCCAGACCTATACGCTGAACACCAACGATCAGCTCCTGAAGGCGGAGGACTACGCCAATCTCGTGATCGCCTATCGAAACGGCTCGCCGGTTCGCATCCGCGACGTCGGCCGCGCTGTCAGCGCGCCGGAAAACGACCTGATCGCCGGCTGGTACAACAACCGGCGCGCCGTCATCCTGGCGATCCAGCGCCAGCCCGGCGCCAACGTCATCGACACCGTCGAGCGGATCAAGGTCGAGATGCCGGTGCTACAGGCCTCGATCCCGCCCGCGATCAAGGTCAACGTCATCTCCGACCGCACCGATACGGTCCGCGCATCCATCCACGACGTTCAGTTCACGCTGATGCTGACGGTTGCGCTGGTGGTGATGGTGATCTTTATCTTCCTGAGAAACTTCTGGGCGACGGTCATCCCTGCGGTCACCGTTCCACTGTCGCTGATCGGCACGCTCGCTGTCCTCTACGAGCTCGGCTACAGCCTCGACAACCTGTCGCTGATGGCGTTGTCGATCGCCGTCGGCTTCGTGGTCGACGACGCCGTGGTCGTGATCGAGAACATCGTGCGGCACATGGAAGGCGGCGCCACGCCATTCGAGGCGGCGCTGAAGGGCGCCGGCGAGATCGGCTTCACCATCATGTCGATCACGCTGTCGCTGATCGCCGTGTTCATTCCGCTGTTCCTGATGGGCGGATATGTCGGGCTGCTGTTCCGCGAATTTGCCGTCACCGTCAGCGTAGCCCTGGTGCTGTCGCTCCTGATCTCGCTGACCCTGACGCCGATGATGTGCGCGCGGCTGCTCAAGCCGGAAAACAGGACGCACGGACGGTTGTTCCGCATCCTCGAAGGTGGCTTCAATTCACTGCTCGGAGTCTACGAGGCCGGTCTCAAGATCGTGCTTCGTCACCGTTTCATCACCCTGTGGACGATGTTTGCGACCATCGGGCTGACCGGCTATCTCTACGTCGTCATCCCCAAAGGCTTCTTTCCGCAGCAGGACACCGGATTGATCATCGGTCTGTCCGAAGCCGCACAGGATATTTCCTATTCTGCGATGACTGAGCGCCAGCAGGCGCTGCTGAATGCCATCACGCGGGATCCGGCCGTCGCATCCGTCGGCTCGGCGATCGGCGCCGGCGGCGGCAACACCACGGTCAACAATGGCCGCATCTATATTGCGCTCAAGCCCTACAAGCAGCGCGATAGCATGGAAACGGTGCTCGCCCGCCTGCGCACCAACCTGGCCAAGATCCAGGGCATCACGCTCTATATGCAGGCCGCGCAGGATATCACGATCGGCGGACGCGTCTCGAAAACCCAATATCAGTACACGCTGGGGGATGCCGATCCCGGCGAGCTGAATCACTGGGCCGCGCTGTTCCTCGACAGGATCAAGAAGGTCCCCGGCATCACCGACGTCGCGACCGACCAGCTCAATTCCGGTCCCTTGCTCGACATCTCCATCAAACGCGAGGTGGCTTCGAGCTACGGCATCCTGCCGTTCACCATCGACAACACGCTCGATGACGCCTTTGGCCAGCGCATCGTCTCAACGATGTATACGACCCTGAACCAGTACCACGTCATCATGGAGGTCAATCCGAAATTCCAGTACTCGCCCGAGGCGTTAACCGGAATCTACGTCAAATCCTCAACCGGCCAGGAAGTGCCGCTATCGACGCTGGTCGACAGCGTGGTCAAGGTCGCTCCGCTCGTGGTCAATCACCAGGGACAGTTTCCGTCGGTGACGATCTCCTTCAACCTGCTCCCCGGCACGGCGATCGGCCAAGCGACCAGCGCCATCCAGAGTATCGAGAAGCAGCTCGGCAAACCGCTTTCGCTGCAGACCAGCTTCCAGGGCAACGCACAGGCGTTCGGCGATTCGTTGTCGACGACGCCAATCCTGATCGTGGCGGCGCTGTTCGTGATCTATCTCATCCTCGGCATCTTGTATGAGAGCCTGATCCATCCCATCACCATCATCTCGACACTGCCGTCCGCGGGGCTCGGAGCACTGTTGTTGTTGATGGCGGTTCACCTCGATCTCAGCGTGATCGCGATTGTCGGCATCATCCTGCTGATCGGCATCGTCAAGAAGAACGGCATCATGCTGGTCGATTTCGCCCTGCATGTCGGCCAACAGGAGCGATTGTCGGCGGAAGACGCCATCTATCGCGCCTGCGTCATGCGTTTCCGGCCGATCCTCATGACCACGATGGCAGCCATGCTTGCTGGCGTTCCCATGATGCTCGGGACAGGCGCAGGCTCCGAGATCCGTCAGCCGCTGGGCTACGCCATCGTCGGAGGACTGGCCGTGTCGCAGCTTCTCACGCTGTATACGACGCCGGTGGTCTACATCTATCTCGACCGGCTGCAGACCTGGCTGTTCGGCAAGAAGAAGCCGGCGATTGACGAGGGCTCCAACGTGATGCCGGCGGAGTGACGAGAGTTCCGGCGGCTCACTGAGACGCGATGATATCCATTCGAGTGTCAGGCTCTCTTCGGGTGTAAGGTCACAACCGAGCGCGAAGCTGCCTGCGCGCTCATCACCTCCTCAATGGCGGCCAGCAGCGCCGCCTGGTCGAACGGCTTGGAGATGCGAGGCAAGTGAGGCTGCGTCGAGCCGAGCAGTTCGGCATACCCTGTGCAGAGCACCACGGGCGTGCCGGGACGCTCGGCGGCCACTGCCTCGGCAAGCAGCAACCCGTTCATCCCCGGCATGGCGTAATCGGTCACCACGATGTCAATCTTCGGCATTCGGCGCAGAAGCTGAACTGCCTCCTCGCCGGAGCGCGCCTCGATCACGGCGTGGCCGAGATCGTCGAGCATCGCAGCGACACTGTCGAGGACGAGAAGATCATCGTCGACGACCAGCACGGAAAGGGCGCGGCTGCCGCGGGGCGCGGAACGCGACGGCTCCGCCGCATGGGGCACCGGCAGCTTTTCGTCCTGAGAGGCGGGCAGCCAGATCTCGGCCGTGGTCCCTTCGCCGATGCGGCTCTTCAGCCGCAACACGCCTCCGGACTGTTCGGCCAACCCTTTCACCATCGAGAGGCCGAGACCGGTCCCCTTGCCGACGCCCTTGGTCGTAAAGAACGGCTCCTGCGCATGCCTGAGCGTCTCCTCGTCCATGCCGCATCCGGTGTCGCTCACCGAGAGCGCGACGTATCGTCCCTCGTCAAGGCCATCGATGGCATGCTCTTCGCGTGCAGCGATGCTGATGACCCCGCCACTGGCCGCGATCGCATCGCGCGCATTGACGGCGAGGTTGAGGATCGCGAGCTCGAGTTGGTTGGCATCGACCTTCACCTTCGAAAGCTCGATCGGAAAACGGGTCTCGACCCGGATGGCTGGATCAAACTTCAGGAGAGCCGCCATTCCGCGCACCAGCTCCGGGACATCCACAACGACGGGCTTGAGGTCCTGCTTGCGCGCGAACGCCAGCATGCGCTGGGTCAGCGAGGCGCCGCGCAGCGCACCTTGAATCGCGTTGTCGAGCAGGCGGTGAATCCGAGGATCTTCCGGCTGGAGGCGCTTCTTCGCCAGTTCGAGGCTGCCCAGGATCACGGCAAGTATGTTGTTGAAGTCGTGGGCGACGCCGCCGGTAAGCTGTCCGACAGTCTCCATCTTCTGCGATATCACGAGCGCATCGCGCGTGCGCTCCAGCGCTTCCTGGGCTCGGCGCCGTTCCGTCACGTCGCGCACGATCTTGGCGAAGCCGATTGCCTCGCCACGCTCGTTTTGCACCACGCGTATCGTCGCCTCGGCCCAGAAGCGGCTGCCGTCCTTGCGAACGCGCCAGCCCTCGCCTGCCGACTTGCCTTCCCGCTCTGCGTCGCGAAGCACGGCATCGGGAACTCCGGACTCGCAGTCTTCTTCGGTGTGAAGGATGGCGTAGTGGTTACCTATGATCTCGTCGCCATAGCCGATTAGCCGGCGTGCGCCGAGATTCCAGTTCGCCACGCGCCCTTCGGGGTCGAGCATGAAGATGGCGTGATCGGCCACCCCCTCCACCAGCAGGCGGAATTTCTCCTCGCTCCGCCTGAGTGCCTCGGCTTCGCGATCGGCACGTTCTGCCGAGGCGCGGTCGTACACGGCCGCGGCGAGCCCGATGACGAGGACGACGATCGTGGTGCCGGCGACCAGGAACGCGAGCGGCGCCTGCCCAACCGCGCCGTGGGCCGCGCGGCCAAGAATGACATCCGTGGCAACGAAGGAGGAGCCCCGCATGGCCGCGTAGTGCATCCCGGAGATCGCCACCCCCATGACGGCGCCCGCCGATATGCGCTCGAGCACGCTCGTCATGTGAAAGGCGAGGCGCAGCGCAATGATGGACGCGCCGATCGCAATGGCGATGGAAAGCACAACCCAGACGGGATCGTAGTGGATCGCAGCCGACATCCGCATGGCGCTCATGCCGGTGTAATGCATGCCGGAGATCGCGAGCCCCATTCCAATGCCGGAAACGACGAGCGCGTTCGAACGCTGACTTACGACCACGAACGCGGCTGCAGCGACCAAAATGGGAAGGGCAAGCGAGAGCAGCGTCAGGAGCGGATCGTAGGAAATTTCGACGCCGGGCAGGCTGAACGCCAGCATGGCCACGAAATGCATGGACCAGATGCCGCCACCCATGGCGACGGCCGCAGCCCCAAGCCAGCCCAGGCTGGCGGAGCCGGAGGCAGCCCGCATGCGAGTCGCGAGATCCAGCGCCGTATAGGAAGAAAGCGCGGCGATCAGGACTGACAGCGCGACAAGAACGGGGTCATGGGTGCCTGGATGGTGATGCATTCCGTTGATGTCGCAAGGGAAGCATCTCAATAGCACCGTTCTTGCGGCCGTGCATTGTTCCCGCGCCAAATCGCAATTGAGGGTGCCGGGCTCGGCGGAGCGCCTGGCCGGGGGCCGGAGGGATCGAACCTCCGAATGGCGGAATCGAGATCCGCCAAATTATCCAATGATTTCAAGGCGCCTTTGGAAAAAGCTCAAGACGGCCCGTAGCCTTTCAATAGCTTGGCTGCCGCTTCCAAATAGCAGCAGCCTCCAGAGGATCGGTCCCGGCAATATCGGGGAGCGACTGCGCTCAATGGCCTGCGCACGAATCAATGTTGGCGGCCCGTTGGGCGGCCCGGCACGCGGCGATTGATCGTCGTTCAGCCGTGATATGCAAACAGCTCGATTGGGCCGTTGAAGCCGCGCACCGGATATTCCCCGACGCGTTCGAGATCGAAATCGTTTTCGACGAAATCAGCGAACGCGCGGGACAGCAGCACCGTTTTTCCCAACTGTTTGGTGAGGGCTTCGAGACGCGAAGCCATGTTGACCGCAGGACCGATGACCGTGAAGTCGAGCCGGCTGCGCGAGCCGATATTGCCGTACATGACGTCTCCGACGTGGACGCCGATGCCGTAATTCAGCGGCTCACGACCGGTTTCGCTATTTTTTTCGTTGAGAGCAAGCATGGCCTGACGGGCTTCAGCCACGGCATGCAGCAGATTTGCGCAGGCCGACGGCTGGCTGAGCGGAAAAATGGCAAGCAGGCCGTCGCCGATGAATTTCAGTATTTCCCCGCCATGTCGCGCAATCGGCTCCGACATCGCATCGAAATAGCCGTTCAGAAGATCAATGACGTCATCGCGCGGCCAGTTGTCGGAGATCCTTGTGAAATCACGCAGATCGCAGATCATGATGGCGGCGCGTACCGTCGTCCCGCTGCCCCGCCTGGTGGCGCCGGCTAGAATGAGCTCGCTGGCATGCGACCCGACATAGGTTTCGAGCAGCGTTCGCGCCAACCGGTTCTTGACACGGATTTCGCTGACCAGCGCCAGAACCGGCAACAGTTCCAACAGGCTGGCGATATGCGCATCGTCGAAACCTCCTGGCCGGTCGGTTGCAAAGGTCACGATATGCCGCTTACCGAGCGTATGGTATAGCGGCCACGCCACATAGTCAGTCAGGCCTTTCGCCCGCATCTCGTCAAAGACGGCATGCTTGCGGCCCAGTGACGGATCCTGTTCGAGATTCTCGCGCACTTCGGTGGCGCCGTCATGGACTTCGTTGGCGGGACTACCGATGTACTCGGATCGCTCCCTGACGTCGTAGTCGACCCTCGCAATCTCCGCCTCGCGCATCCCGTCGGCCCACATGATCCGTGCGCCAAGCCATTGCGGATGGTGGATCAGGATATGAAGCGACGCCCGCTTGACGGGAATGCCTGCTCGCTGGAGCCGGATACACAGCTCAGCGAAAATATTGTCAATGAAGCGCTCATCGCGCGTGTCGTTTGTCAGCCAGTGCAGGACGTCCCGGTCAGAACGCGCGGCAACGGGATCGATTTTTGGCGGCGCGTTCATATCTTGCTCCTGAGCGGTGACCTGGATCGACGGTACAGGGTATGTCGTGTCCCCGCTCGACGTCGTCAACGGAGCCCGCCGCAATCTGCTTGTGCGCATTGATAGCGTTGGTGAATTTCCCGCGTTTGGGATGCCGCAGTTGGCTCGCGGCGACCGGGTGTGTCCTTCGCGTCGACCAGGAAAAGCCGGTCAGCAACACTGACGTCCAGCGATTGAACGCGCGCTAGTGCCCGACGAAAACGGGCTTGCGCTTGTCAATGAAGGCGCGCACCGCCTCCTTGTGATCCGTCGTTCGCGCGGAGCGGACCATGTATTCCGCTTCCTGGTCCATCGAATCCAGAAGATCGGCGGTCAGGGCATGGTCAAGGTTGTCCTTCATGCCGGCGTAAGCTTGCGAGGGACCCTCGGCCAGCGACGTTGCAAGCGCAAATGCAACGTCGCGAAGCTCGGCGTCGGCTACCACCCGATTGACGAGCCCCAGGGTTTCGCAGCGGCGTGCGTCGATCCGCTCCGACAGAAACATCAACTCGCGTGCCCGGGACGTCCCCACCAGCCGCGTCAGCAGCCAGGCGATGCCGTAGTCTCCGGTCAAGGCGATGCGGGCATATCCCGTGGTCATCACAGCCGATTCAGCGGCGATTCGAATGTCGCAGGCGAGCGCGAGCGCAAGCCCTGCGCCTGCCGCAGGCCCGGGAAGCGCTGCAATAGTCGGCTTTCGCAATCCAGCCAACGCACCCGTAAGTGTGCGCTGCTTGATGCGCAAATCGGCGACCCGCTCATCGATCGGCGCTTCGGCCTTGGCAGCATTGCTTCCCATACCCTTGACGTCGCCGCCGGCGCAAAAAGCAGCGCCAGCCCCCGTGATGAGCAACGCGCCGACGCTGGAATCGTCGCCGCACTGCCTGATCATGCGCCGCAGCGCGGGGGTCAGTTGATCGGACAAGGCGTTGCGGGCCCCGGGCCGGTTCAGCGTGATGAGCGCCACGCGATCCCGGATTTCACACAGCAACTCACCTGTGCCGGTATCGACCTCGATCCGATCTTCGGCCATTCGCGCTGCTCCCGTCGTGCCTTTACGCGACCTTCAGGGCTGCCTCGCTGTCAGCGTCCAGGAATCCCGTCAGCCGGCCCCTGATCAGTCGCTCGGCATCCGCCATGATGCGGTCGATCAGTTCCTTCACGGTCGGAATGTCGTGAATGAGGCCTGCGACCATGCCGCAGCTCCAGGCACCCGCGTCCATGTCGCCCTCGATCATCACCTTCGGATAGACTCCAGCGACCTGCTCGTGGATGTCGCCAATCTTCAGGCTCGCGCCCTTCTCGCGCTCGACCTCCAGCAACTGGTCGACGCCCTTGTTCTTCAAGACGCGCTCGGTATTGCGCAGCGCGCGCATGACCAGCACGGTGTCGAGTTCAGTCGCCTTGACCAAGGCCTGCTTTACATTGTCGTGGACCGGCGCTTCCTTCGTGGCGATGAAGCGGGTGCCCATGTTCATGCCGGCGGCCCCCATCGACAGCGCCGCGACAAGGCTCCGCGCGTCGGCCATGCCGCCCGACGCCACAAACGGAATTTTCAGCTCGTCCGCCGCACGGGGCAGCAGGATCATGTTCGGGATATCGTCCTCGCCGGGATGGCCGCCGCATTCGA
This sequence comes from Bradyrhizobium sp. sGM-13, assembly GCF_018398875.1. Taxonomy (GTDB): domain Bacteria; phylum Pseudomonadota; class Alphaproteobacteria; order Rhizobiales; family Xanthobacteraceae; genus Bradyrhizobium. The sequence continues at coordinate 506,808 of NZ_JAGWDK010000001.1, forward strand.
AGCCATCAACGCTGACGGCGTCGCAGCCGATCTTCTCGGCCTTGAGCGAGTGCCGCACCGAGGTGCATTTGTGGATCACCTTGATGCCAGCGGCTTTCAGCGCGGGCATGTACTGCTCGGGGCTGCGGCCGGCGGTCTCCACCGCCTTGACGCCGCCTTCCTTGATAGCAGCGATATATTCCGGATATGGCGGCGCGGTGAAGCTCGGCAGGAAAGTAAGGTTCACACCAAAGGGCTTATCTGTCATGTCGCGGCAGCGCGCGATCTCCTTGGCCAATAGTTCAGGCGTCCGTTGCGTCAGGCCGGTGATGATTCCAAGCCCCCCGGCATTCGACACCGCGGCTGCGAGTTCGGCAAATCCCACATAGTGCATTCCGCCCTGGATGATCGGATGTTCGATGCCGAACATCTGGGTAATTGCTGTCTTCACACGTGCCTCCGATTTGTTGATGGATGTCTGGTCCTGCCGATTGTTTGTCTAATGAACGATCTCGAGCAGCCCTGCTGCGCCCATGCCGCCGCCTACGCACATGGTAACAACCGCGTATTTGGCCTTGCGCCGGCGGCCCTCGATCAAAGCGTGGCCAGTCAGCCGCGCGCCGGTCATTCCATAGGGATGGCCGACCGCGATCGAGCCGCCGTTGACATTGAGCTTTTCCGGATCGATTCCGAGCTTGTCGCGGCAATAGATGACCTGCACCGCAAATGCCTCGTTCAATTCCCACAAATCGATATCATCGATCTTGAGTCCGTGGCGCTTGAGAAGCCGGGGCACGGCGTAGACCGGGCCCACTCCCATCTCGTCCGGCTCACAACCAGCCGAGACGAAGCCCCGGAAGATACCGAGCGGCTTCAGCCCCTTTTGCGCCGCGAGCTTGTCGCTCATGATGACAGCGGCACTGGCGCCATCCGAAAGCTGGCTCGCGTTGCCCCCGGTGACAGTGAAACCCGGCCCCTTGGCCGGCTTGACACCCGCGAGACCCTCGGCAGTGGTATCGGGACGCGGTCCCTCGTCCGCCGATAGTGTCACCTGCTGATAGGATACAGCGCCGCTCGCCTTGTCCGTGACCGCCATCGTGGTCTTGATCGGCGCGAGTTCGTCGCTGAAGCGGCCGCCCTGTTGGGCGGCGGCTGTCCGGCGCTGGCTCTCGAGGCTGTATTCGTCCTGGCGTTCGCGCGAGATGTCGTAGCGCTTCGCCACGATCTCGGCGGTATCCAGCATCGCGATGTAGGCGTCTCCCTTCATCGCCAGCAGTTCCGAATCGACCGCATGAAAGTTGTTGAACTGGGCGTTCTGGACCAGGCTGATGGATTCACCGCCGCCGCCGATGGCAACCTCCACGCCATCGAAGATGACCGAACGCGCCGCCAGGGCAATTGCTTGCAGGCCCGACGCGCATTGGCGGTCGATGGTGGTTCCAGCCACGCTGACCGGAAGTCCGGCACGCAACAGCGCCTTGCGCGCAATGTTCATACCCGTGGCGCCCTGCTGCATGGCGCAACCCATCACGACATCTTCGACCTCGCCGCCCTCGATCTTCGCACGCGACAGTGCGGCGGAAATGGCATGACCCAGCAGGGTCGCGCCTTCCGTATGATTGAGGGCGCCCTTGTAAGCCTTGCCAATCGGCGTGCGAGCGGTCGAGACGATTACGGCTTCGGTCATTGCTTACCTCTGGTCAGGGTGCGGCAATCGATTTGCTGCGTTGGGAGGGAGATTCAGCTCTGCTGCGCGTACCGCATCAGATGATAGGCAGGATCGCCGAACTGGACGTTGATGGAGCTTATTCGCTTGAAATAGTGGCCGATGTTCAACTCGTCGCTCATGCCCATGCCGCCGTGCAGTTGCACGGCCTGCTCCGCGACAAAGCGCGCGGCGTAGCCGACCTTCGTCTTGGCGCCGGACGCCAATTTCGATCCGTTCGGCTCCTTCGACGCCAGGGTTAGATTCAAATGCTGAGTGAGCGAAATCGATTCTTCAAGCGCGATGAACATGTCGACCATGCGGTGCTGCAGCACCTGAAACGTTCCCAGCGCAACCCCGAACTGCTTACGCGTCTTGCTGTATTCGAGCGTCGCCGAGTTCAGCTCCGTCATGGCACCGACGGCTTCCGCGCAAAGGGCCGCGATGGCGCGATCGCGAGCCGCCTCCAGGGCCGCGACGCCCTCGCCTTCGCTGCCCAGCATCTGGCTGGCAGGCACCTCGACTTTCATCAGCGTGAGTTCAGCGGCGCGCCGGCCGTCGATCGTCTTGAAGCTCTGCAGGTGAAGATTTGCCGCATGGCGATCTACGACAAACAGACTGACGCCGTCGCGATCGCGTTGCTGGCCCGAGGTGCGCGCCGAAACGATCAGCTTGTCGGCCCAGGGCGCACCGACCACCGCGGCTTTGGTTCCGCTCAGAACAAATTTGTCCCCGTGGCGGCGTGCAGTGGTGGTGACGTTGTGGAAATCATAACGTGATCGTCCCTCCGCCCAGGCCAGCGCCCATATCGCGTCGCCCTCCATGATCTTCGGCAGGAACTCCTGGCGCTGTTCGGGCGAGCCGACGTCCTCGATCAGGCCACCGGCGAGGACAACCGTCTCAAAATACGGCTCGACGACGAGGTTGCGGCCGAACTCCTGCATCACGATCATCGTGGCAAGCGAGCCGCCACCAAGGCCGCCGGAGCTTTCCTCGAACGGGGCGGCGCAGAGCCCCAGTTCGGCAAAGGATTTCCAGTGCCTGCGGCTCCAGCCTTCATCGGTCGCAACGATCTTGCGGCGCTCGTCGAAATCGTACTGCTCGCGCAGGAAGCGTTGGATGCTGGAACGAAGCAATTCCTGTTCTTCCGTCAACTGAATATCCATCCGATGCCTCGTGCGATGTTGTCAGAGACCCAAAACAGCTTTCGCGATGATGTTGCGCTGGATCTCGTTCGATCCCCCGTAAATGCTGAGTTTGCGGGAGTTCAGGTACTTTTCAGTCGCGGTGTGTCCATAGTCCGGCCCGGGCATGAAGCGGTTGGCGCTTACCGGGTGCTCACGGATGGCCAAACCGTAATTGCCGATCGCCTGATGCGTCAGATCGGTAATGCGCTGGAATATTTCGGTGCCCCTGATCTTGAACAGCGACGCGGCAGGTCCCGGATCGATGCCGCGCGACATCTGAGCCACGATACGCAGTTCGGTTGCCTCCAGCGCCAGCACATCGAGCTCGACGCGCGCGATCTCCCTGATGAATTCCCCGAACGCTGGATCGTCCTCACCAACTTCGGTTCTCACGATCTGCTTCAGACGCCCGAGATACCGAGTGGACCGGCCGATCCCGGCCATGCTGGTGCGCTCGTTGCCCAACAGGAATTTGGCGTAGGTCCAGCCCTTGTTTTCCTCGCCGATCAGATTCTCCGCAGGCACTCGCACGTCCTCGAGGAACACATCGTTGACCTCGTGCGATCCGTCGATCGTAATGATCGGCCGCACGGTGACGCCCGGCGATTTCATATCGATCAGCAGGAAGGAGATGCCGGCCTGAGGTTTTGCTGAGGGATCGGTGCGCACCAGGCAGAAGATCCAGTCGGCATGCTGGGCCAGCGTCGTCCAGGTCTTGTGGCCGTTGACGATGTAGTGGTCGCCGTCGCGTACCGCCTTGGTGCGGACCGATGCGAGGTCGGAGCCGGAGCCCGGCTCCGAATAGCCCTGGCACCACCAATCGTCACCGGAGAGGATTCGCGGCAGAAACTTCTTCTTCTGCGCATCGTTGCCGAAGGTGTAGATGACCGGGCCGACCATGGTGACGCTGAACGCGAGCGGCGGCAGCGTTCCCGCGCGCGAGGTCTCCTGTTCAAAGATGAAGCGCTGCGTGACCGACCAGCCGGGGCCGCCATATTCCTTCGGCCAGAGCGGCGCGATCCAACCCTTCTTGTGGAGGATGCGGTGCCAGAGCAGCGACTGCTCCTTGGTCAAATCGGTCTCGGGGTTTGGAACGCGCATTTCCGGCGGATAGTTCTCCGCGATAAAAGCACGCACCTCGTCACGAAACGCAACGTCCTCGCTGGAAAGTTCGAGCTCCATCGTGCGAGGCTCCCGCTACCACTTCTCGCCGAAGGGACGGATCTCCAGCTCGAAAGTCCAGGCGCTGCGCGGCTGCTGATAGAGCAGCCAATAGGATTCCGCGACCGATGATGGCGGCATCAAAGCATCGGGGTTATCCAGCGCGTTTGGACCGAGTGCCTCGATCCGTCGCTGGCGCACCCACTCGGTGTCGACGCCGGAATCAATGATGAGATGCGCCACGTGGATGTTCCTGGGCCCCAACTCGCGAGCGGCCGCCTGGGCGACGGCCCGCAAGCCGAACTTGGCGCTGGCAAAGGCTGCATAACCCGTTCCACCACGGAGACTCGCCGTCGCTCCAGTGAAGAAGATGTTGCCCTTGCCCCGCGGCAGCATGAGCCGCGCCGCTTCGCGCCCGGCGAGGAAGCCGGAATAGCAGGCCATTTCCCACACCTTGCGGAACACGCGCTCGGTGGTTTCCAGAATCGGAAAGTTGACGTTGGCGCCGATGTTGAAGATACAGACCTCGAGAGGCGCGTGCTTGTCGGCATCGCCGAGGAATGAAATGATTTCCTCCTCCTTGCGTGCGTCGAGCGAACGCGCGTGAATTTCGCCGCCGGCCTTCTCGATCTCCTTGACGAGCGGTTCGAGTTTTGCCCCGTTACGGCGCCCGGCAAACACCGTAAAGCCCTCTGAGGCAAACTTTTTGGCGATCCCACCGCCGATGTAGTCCCCGGCGCCGATCACGGCCACGGTTGCGTTTCTCTTTTGCAAGGGTCTTCTCCCGGTCAGGTTAGATCTGCTGTCTACGAAGCGGAGCCATCTGCGCCAGCGGAGCTTCGTCCACCTCGCGCAAAGACTCCGCCAGCTTATGCTTGAGTATCTTGCCGGTCGAAGTAGCCGGCAAGGCATCGAGGACGATGATTTCGGACGGCCGCTTGTAGGAGGTGAGCTGAAACCGAATGAAGTTCATCAGATCGGCCGGCGTCGCGCGCGACCCCGGCAGCAACTGTACAAAGGCGACAATCTCCTCATTGCCATCGGCCGGACGGCCGACGACGGCGCATTGCACCACGTCCTTGTGTGAACTGAGCACCGCTTCCACCTCGGCGGGATAGACGTTGAAGCCCGAGCGGATGATCATTTCCTTGGTGCGGCCGACGACATAGAGGCAATCGCCGTCGAAGCGCGCCAGATCGCCGGTATTGAACCAACCCTCGCTGTCGATCACTTTGGCCGTCAGCTCCGGCGCGCGATAATAGCCGCGCATCACGTTGCGTCCGCGAACGTGAAGTTCTCCGACTTCACCCTTTGACAGCGGTATGCCATCGATTGTTCTGATGCGCCCCTCTACTCCCGGCAGCAGCGTGCCAACCGCCTGGTCGGACCGCGGCGCATCGAAGCGCACGCCGGATATTCCGGGCGAACATTCGGTGATTCCATAACCGTTGAGGAGCGCAAGGCCGAACTCCTTCTCCACACGCATCTTCAAATTCAGGTCGAGCGGCGCGCCTGCAACGGCTATCAAGCGCAAAGAGCTCCGGTCGAGCCGCTTCAGACCCGATACGCTTTTGTACTCCAGCAGGCGTTGATAGGTGGCGGGCACGCCATTGAGGATGGTTACGCCCTCCTCCGCGATCGCCCGGGCAGTTGCCGCCGGATCGAATTTGCGGACCATCCGCACCGTGCCGCCGACCATCAGCGTCATGATCAGGAGCGAGATGCCGACGATGTGCGAGATCGGCAACACCAGATAGATCTTGTCGTCTCGATCCATCTTGCGGAAATGCGCCGTGGTCTTGGCGCTGATCAGCAGGCTTTCGTGAGAGAGCATCACCCCCTTCGGCGTGCCCGTCGTTCCCGAGGTGTAGATCAGCACCGCTACTTGTTTTGCCGGATCGGCCTCCACCGGCTCGACGGTAGCGCTTTCGTTCAGCGGGCCGATGCCAATCTTCCGCAGCGCGCCAATTTGCCGGTTCTCCGCACCATAGCGTGATGCGTGCGCCGCGGCCTCCTTCGAGACATCCGACGTGAACAACATCCGGCGGGCGTCGCTATGATCGCGGATCTGGTCCAACTCGCGCGCCGACAGTCGCGGGTTGGCGACGATTGCCCAGGCGTCGAGCCGGCTCGCCGCAAGCAGCAAGGCCGCCAATGCAATGCAGTTTTCGCTGACGATCATCATACGATCGCCGGCTCGCACGCCGAGCGAGGAGAGAACGACGGCGATCTCGGCGACCCGCCCATCCAGGTCACGATAGCTCCAGGCGGCGCCATCTTCGATCAGGGCGATCCGGTCCGGGGCATTGACGACGTGGCCAGTCGTTACTTCATGGATGCGGCGCGGCAGCCCCGCAGCAATCTCATCGATATCGATTGCCCCTGAAAGACCCGTCACCGTCAACCTCCCGAACAGCCAGCATTGCCCTGCTGCGTCGCGTGCGATATCGATCTAACGTTCTTTTTTAGAACTCGTCAATTGCTAATTCGCCTTCTGGTGTTCAGGGCTCTAAAGAGGCAGCGGTCCTGTCGCTTTTACAGGACCTCGAAAAGCTCGTTTACAACGAGGTCGATAAGAGCTACCCATAAGTACCAAATAAGAACTTATAGGGAGAGGCGAGAATGGTGGAAGGTCGCGGCGTTGCAATACTGGTTGGCGCGGGCGACGCCATCGGGGCGGCGGTCGCGCGTCGCTTTGCCAAAGGGGGCTACACCGTTTGTATCTGCCGGCGTGACGCAGCCAAATCCCAGGGACTGGTGGATGAACTCACCACTGCGGGTCATCGTATCCACGCTTTCAGCGTCGATGCTCGTCAGGAAGCCGAAGTTCAAAGGCTTTTTTCCGACGTCGAAAGCAACATCGGGCCGATCGAGGTCTGCCTTTTCAATGCCGGATCGAATGTCAACAAGCCCCTCGTGGAGACCACCGAAAAGCTGTTCTTCAAGGCCTGGGAACTGGCCTGCTACGCGGGTTTCCTGGTCGGACGCGAGGCCGCACGCGTCATGCTGCCACGTGGGCGCGGCACCATCTTCTTTACTGGTGCGACCGCCAGTGTCCGTGGCGGCCAGGGGTTTGCGGCGTTTTCATCGGCGAAATTTGGCCTTCGCGCGGTGGCCCAGGCCATGGCGCGCGAGCTGGGGCCGAAGAACATCCACGTGGTCCATCTCATCATTGACGCCGGCGTGGATAGCGAAGCCATTCATCAGCGCATGAAAGCGGCGAAGGGAATCGAGGCAAGCGAGATTCCCCAGGACAGTCTGACGAAGACGTCTTCCATCGCCGAGGTCTATTGGTTCGCCCATCAGCAAAGCCGAGACGGGTGGACCCATGAACTCGATCTTCGTCCGTCCGTGGAGAAATGGTGATGAGCGCAACACCCGATCTAACCCTATGGGGCGTTGGTACAAGCCGCACCATCCGCCCGCACTGGGCCATGCACGAGCTTGGCTTGTCCTACAAAGTCAAACCGATCGGGCCGCGAACCGGCGAGACCAAGACGGCCGAGTACACCAGGCTCAATCCCCGCCAGAAGATTCCCCTGCTGCAGGACGGCGACTTCTGCATCGGCGAAAGCGCCGCGATCGTCGCCTATCTGTCGCGAACCTATTCGACGCCAGGCCGTTCGCTAATTCCCGAAACCCAACGCGAGTTCGCCGCGTGGCTCGAATGGTGCTTCTTTATCGTGGCCGAACTCGATTCAACGAGCCTCTACGTCATGCGGCGACATCGCGCGGATGCACTGGGACATATCTATGGAGTTGCGCCCGAAGTCGTCGCGCAGGCGGGTGAGTATTTCCGGCAACAGCTACGACACGTAGAGGTCGCGCTAGCGGACGGCCGGACATTCCTGATGGGTGACCAATTTACCAGCGCCGATATCCTGCTTACGACTTGCCTCGATTGGGCCATCGCCTACGGCGTCGGCATTTGCGACAACGCGCAACCCTACCTTAAGCGCATCCAAAGCCGAGAGGCCTATCAGCGAGCCGTCGCGGCGAATGTTCCGGTGGCACCGATCACGCCGGCCGCGGCGAAGATCTGAGCTTGACCTAGACGGCCACGCGCACGGCGCGTTCGGCGACCATCTTGTCGATGGCGCTGTCGTCATACCCCAGTTCGCGCAACACATCGCGCGAATGCTCACCGACCCTCGGCGCCGGTCCGCCAATTGCAGCCTCATTGATTTCGAAGCGAGCCGCGGGCTTCGGCTGCCGCACCCGCCCGACTTTCGGCTGATCGAATTCCGCGATGATACCGCGCGCCACAACCTGCTCATTGTGGATGATTTCGCTCCGCCGCAGGATTGGAGCGCAGGGTACATCCGCGGCATCCAGTCGCTCCAGCCATTCGGCGGTGGTATGCTGGCTGATATATTCAGCCATCTTGTTGATGCGGGCGGTGGCGTTGACCGAACGCGCCGATGGCGTCGCGAACCGGGGATCGTTGGCAAGCTCGGGATCGCCGGATGCCCGGCAGAAACCCTGCCATTCGGAATCCGAAATAGTGCCGGCGGTGATGTAGCCGTCACTGGTCTTGAACACGAGATCCGGCCGATCGTTGGGATCGGCTGCGGCGGCCTCGGCCCCTACGACCGTATACTGCATCATGCCTTCGGGCCAGAGATAGGAAATCATCGCATCCAGCATCGCGACCTGAATATGATCGCCCTGCCCGGTTTTCTCGCGGGCATAGAGGGCTGCCGCCACCGCCTGCGCAGTGAACACTGCAGTGGTCTTGTCGCATACGATCGTGCGGATCATTTGCGGACGGTTTGTTACCGGCTGCGACTGGATATCGGCGAAGCCCGACAGGCCCTGAATGATCGGGTCATAGACGCGCTTCTTTACATACGGGCCGGTATCGCCGACGCCGCTGATCGAGACATAGATCAGGCGCGGATGGCGCTGGCGCAATTCTTCCACGCCTAAACCGAGGCGCTCCATGGTGCCGGGCCGGAAGTTCTGCACCAGCACGTCGGCCTGCGCGACCAGCCTGGTGAGCACCTCACGGCCACCCGTGCTCTTGACGTCGATCGACAGCGAACGCTTGCCGCGGTTCGAAGAGATGAACAGCGCGGAGAACTCGCCGTCCTTGTCGATGGTGGCCCGGCTGCGGCGCGTAATATCGCCGCCGATCGGCTCGATCTTCAGCACGTCGGCGCCCTGGTCCGCCAGAAACATGGTCGCGAACGGGCCCGACACCACGCCGGTCAGGTCGAGGACACGAACACCGCTAAGCGGGCCAGGCATGGACATTCTCCCTGCGTTCACTTTTGCTTTGGGTCCGGGAGTTTGGCTTTCGTCACTCAACCCGGACAATAGGCGCTGTTAGGCCGTCTTGGGAACAGGTTGCCTGGTCTGCTCGACGATCGATTCCTCGACGTCGCGGAGCTGGTCCTTGCCGAAGAACATTTCCTTTCCGACGAAGAAAGTCGGCGAACCGAATGCTCCCCTGCTGACTGCGTCGTTGGTCAGGTCGATCAGCCTCTTCTTGACGTCACCCTGCTGCGCGCGCGCGATCAGCCGGTCGATATCGATGCCTGAGGAGATGAAGGCGTTACGAAAGATTTCGACGTCGTCCATCTTCTTCGGCTCCTCCCACATATGATGGTAGGCGGCGCGGAAATAGGGCTCGAACACGCCTTCGAACTGGGCGGCGACGGCGCCACGCATCAGCATCAGCGTATTGACCGGAAAGAACGGATTCTGTTTGAACTTAGTCGCATTATGGCGACGAATGAAGCGCTGGGTCTCCAGCGCCTGGTATTCCGGCTTGTTCTTGATGCCGCGAAGCGAGTCGAACGGGGACATGTTGCCCGTCGCCTTGAAGATGCCGCCGAGCAGAACCGGGACATACGCGAATTTCACGCCGGTACGCCGCTCGATCCCCGGAATGGCTATTTCCGCCAGATAGGCGTTAGGACTGCCGAAATCGAACAGGAATTCTACCTTCAGGGGCATGTCGACTCCTCCCGGAGAGCGCGTTGTTGGTCAGGTCGATAATCAGCAGGCTGAACCCAAGCTTGCCATTTATCCATACAGTTCTAAAAACGAACTGTCAAATTATGCGGAATTTTCCTAATTTGACGCGAACCCCAGGGGATTGTTTGGAGTTTAGTACCTAACTAGAATGGTAGCGGAACCAAAAGTTCGCTGGACGATTCGAGCGGAACTAGTGTGGGAAGACCGGAGAACAGGAATGAGATGGGATGAACTGGAGGAAGAGCCGTGTTCGATGGCCCGGACCATCGGCGTGATCGGCGACCGCTGGACCCTTCTGATCCTGCGCGAGTGCTTCCTGCGCACGCGCCGCTTCGAGGGATTTCAGTCTGCGCTCGGGATCACACGCCATCTGCTCGCCGAACGATTGAAGAAACTGGTCCGGCAAGGCGTGCTGCGCCGCATTCCCTATCAGGAGTCGCCCAAACGGCATGAATACATCCTTACCCAAAAGGGCCTCGATCTCTATCCGATCATGATGGCGATCGTGCATTGGGGCGACACGCACATGGTCGACGAACGCGGGCGGCCGTTGCTGCACCAGCACCGCAAATGCGGCAAGAACTTCGATCCGGTCATGGTGTGCTCCGAATGCGGCGAGCCGCTTTCGGCCAAGGAGGTTCATACCCACCCCGGCCCCGGTGCCCGAACCACCGCGGCAATAAACGCGCCAGAGAAACCGAAGGCAAAGGCGCGCCGCAGCGCCGCGTGAGGTGGCCGCTCGCCCGGACGACCTCAGAGGCGAACGGCTGAAGCGCCCTTAGACCCGTATCACATCTCGATTTGTTTCGTTGCAGTAGAGGCGCTCTACCTGTTCAGAGCGATGTTTCAGCACGGCACGTTGATTGACATAGGCCTTATCGGTTATTTCTCCTGCGGCCAATGACGGCGGATCCGTCAGCAGGGAGAACGAACAGATTCGTTCGCTGCTTCCGACGGTCTCGTTGTACTCCCGAAAACGATCTTTCAGAAATTGAACCACGAGAGGATCGCAGGTTAAATCCGAGGCTGGCGTGTTCGAAATCCGCGCTGCCTCGGTCGGATTCAACCAGCAGAGCAGCGCGCACGATTCACGGTTTTCTCCGGCAACGACAATGTCGAGCAATACGCCGCGCGTTGCGTCCAGGATTGCCGCGCGCATATTCCCGATCGAGACCCACGTGCCGTTCGCGAGTTTGAAGTTCTCGGAAATTCTGCCTGTAAAGCGCAGCCCACGCTCCGGCTTTTGAGGATCCAGAAATGAGACGGTGTCGCCGATGCGATAGAACCCCTCCTCATCGAAAGCCTTTTCCGTCAAATCCGGCCTTCCGAGATAACCCGGGGTGACGTTGGGTCCCTTCACCCTCGCCTCGTAAGTATCGGAAACCGGGATCAGTTTTAGCTGCAGGCCCGGCGCGGGAAGACCAATCTCTCCCGGCTGGTCGGTGGCCCAATGGGTCGTACTGATGGTCGGGGCCGTTTCGGTGGTACCGTAGCCCGACATGACCGGAATTCGCCGGCCGGTGATCGACGATGTCAGCCGATAGAGCTTTTCAAGCGTCGCTTGCGAAATTGCTGCTCCGGCATAGCTCAATCGATCCATACGCTTGAATACGCTGGCGCCAAAATCGAGGTCGTTCTCGATCGCGTCGCATAAGAGATTGTAGCCGGCAGGCACGTTGAACATGGCGGTGGGTGAAATGTCCCTGAGATTCGCGACCGTCTTGTGGAAGAGCTGAGGCAGCGGCCGGCCATCGTCGATGTAAAGTGTGCCGCCATTCTTGAGAATGCCGTGAAGGATTACGTTGCTGCCCATCGTATGGTGCCATGGCAGCCACTCAACCTGCACCGGCGCATCGGGAGCAGACACAAGCAGACTCCCCATTTGCAGGGAGCTCGCCATCATGCGGTGGGTATTGAGCACGCCTTTCGGGAAACCGGTCGAACCGGACGTGAAGAGAATCTTCGCGATGGCATCGCAAGACACCGCACTTGATGCGCGCTCGAATCCATCGCTCAAACTTCGGGCGGTCAGAGTCCGGAAAGGCACCGTGTCCGGCGCGCCATCGACGCTGATCCAGGTCACGGCTGCCAGTTCCGGAATGGAGCGGCCCGCAGAAAAGTCGCGTCCGCTCTGAACGAAAACGAAATTCGGACGTAGCACCTCCGCGATATCGTTGAGACGAGCCAGACCGCCGGGCATCAGCGTGTAATTTGGCGATATCGGCGCCAGAATTACCCCTATCGACATCGCGGCAAACGAGATCACGGCGTTCTCGATGGAGTTTCCTGAAAGTACCGCCAGCTTGTCAGCCGGCTTTGCGCCCATATCGATCAGGCTTTGGCCGACCGCCTGAACCTGCAACCATGCTTCACCATAGGTAATCTCGTCCCATCCCCCCTTCGCATTGCGCTGCGCAAGAAAAATTCTATCCGGAGCAGAGCTTGCCCAGTTGGGTAGGAAATCCGTGATGCGCCAAGTGCATTCCCCCAACTCAACAGGCGAGCTCAAGATGAGCGTGCCGTCGGTTCGACGCTCTATGCAAAGCTCCCTTGGCGCAAACGTCAGTGCCTTCGACATGGAAAACGATCTCCTGAATTACCGGGAAAGGAGCGCTTGAAGGCAGCAACCCGATTCACTACCGCTACCTGGTGCTCGTGGGTCCGCCGGCCTGGATAACGCGAGTTATCAATCGGTCTGACGGGCCCGGCCGGTCGGCAGTTCGCATCCAAGTCGCGAACTTGCCGGAACCGTCGTTCGCTCGCGCCGGGTCACTCGGACCTGGCGTCCAGCACGTCGCCGAAGGCTTGCCAACTCGTGCCGCTCCACCGCTGCAATCGCATCTGTGTCCAGATCATATTCTCGGTGTCGGTGGTGTTGACCTTGATGCCGGGCAGCGCAGTCGGAACGACGAAGTCCTTCAGGTTCTTGGCCTGCGCAAGAATATTCTTGCGGGACAGATCATTGCCGCATTGCCTTAGAATCTGCTCGAGCAGGATGCCCTGCTGATAGCCGGTTAGATAGCTGCCGTTAGTGATATCGGCGCCCGGCAAATACTTGTCGAAAAACACCCGGAAGGCCTGCATGCCCAGGTCGTCTTTCCAAGCCGAATCCAGAACATCCTTGTTAGTCGTACCGACGATCACGCCGACAGATTTGTCGAGGCCGGCCGGCGCGAGCGTGCCTCCGACCGAGCTCGAAGGAAAATTAATGATCACGGTCGCCTTCCAGCCGATCACAGAGGCTTGCCGGATGGCCTGCGCCGCGAACTTCGGCGTGCCGGCGATGACAAGCGCGTCCGCGCCGGAGCTCTTCAAATTTACGACCTGTGAATCAACCGTCGGTTCAGTGACCTCATAGGAAGCGGTCACGACCTTTCGATCGAAGTCTTTGCCGAGAAAAGCCTTGAAGGCGTTGACGTAGTCTTTGCCCAAGTCGTCGTTCTGATAGAGGATGGCATATTTGCCGTTCGGCAGTGCCCTCGTCAGATATTTCGCGTAGATTTTTCCTTCGGTGTCGTAGCTGACAAGACCTGTCGTGGTCAGCGGATAACTGGCGACGTCCGTGAACTTGGATGAGCCACTCACGATTGCGATGCTGGGCACCCCTTTCGACCGCAGGTATTTTGCCGTGGCCGAGATGCCGGGAGTGCCGAGCTGGCCGAACATGAACGACACCTCGTCGCTCTCAACGAGCTTGCGGACGTGCTCCACCGCTTTCGGAGGGCTGTATGCGTCATCGTATGCGATGTAGTTGATCTTGCGGCCGTTGATGCCCCCGCGGTCGTTGACCGACTGAATATAGGCCATAACGCCCCTGCCCACGAGACCGATCGATGACGCCGGTCCGCTGAACGGAAAAACACCGCCAATCTTGATCTCGGTCGCTGAGATTCCTGGCTCTTCGGCTGCGAATGCCGTGCCGCTCAAAAGTAAAACCAGAGCCGCCACGATCTTCCATCTTATCAACATGCTCGTCCTCCCAAACGCGATGCACCCTTACGGGCACGTGTTAGCGCGATCCTGCAAACCGCGGCCATTCTCCGACCGTCTTGTTTTTAAACCTACAGTTCTTTTTTAGAACTAGTCAAGTCCCGGCGAAACCAGTTCATCTTTGCCGGAAATGGGCTTCAATCTATTTTGGGTGACGTGGCATCTCCGGCCCAGACCTATTAGCATTCATCAGTAAGTGCCGTGCGTCCGCACAAGTATAGCTTGCGCAACTACCGGCGCAGATGAAGCAACGTGGCCCGTCAGAAATGCGACGGGATTACTTCTTCCGAGCCAAATACGTCAGAAATTCTAATATAGAACTGTCTGTGGGACGGACTTTACTCTTCAATGCATGGGCGTGCATGGGCGACGGCGCCGCGCGCTGATGACTGAAGCCGAGCGATACGCGAAGCGCGGGGCGGTAAAGCTGAGGCACCAGGGAAACAGCCGCGAGTCCGAGCGCAAGACCGAAACAGCAGGCCCGCCCATCGGTGCGTTGCCGCGCAGGAAACACTTCGCCGATCCGGCGCGTGATCCAGGTGCCGGCGGAGGCTACAAATTCTTTTCGGCGAGTTTACGAAATTCGTCAGGCACCAAACGAGAAACACCCAGCGTTGCCGAGCCGTATCCGATCGCATCCCATCCGAAGCGATCGCGGATCTTGTCGACAGCGCAGTCTGCCGTCCAACGGGCCATACCTAGCCTGCTGCCGGGACGGCGCGCTTCATCTTCAAGTCCGAGCGGGAGCTCCAGCTCCAAATCCCAGCTCTCCTCGAGATGCGATACGGAGATCGCCAACAGCGAGATGATCTTCTCGTCCGGGTGATCTGCGAGGACCGCGCACACCAGTTCCTCGGCAAGTTTAGCGAGCATCACGGTCGCGGAGATCGGCGCACGGAGCGTTACCGAGCGCGTGACCGAGTTCAGGTCGCCGAAGCGAACGCGGACCGTCACGGTTCGGCCGGGCCTAGACTTCGCCCGTAGCCGCGCGGCGATGCGGTCCGCAAGGTGCAACAGGGTGGGTCGAATAACCTGCTGTTCGGCCGGCTTCCTGCCAATCGCTGACTGCGCCCCGGCCGATCGGGCCCGGCGATGCGGCTTGAGTTGCCGGGGATCGCGATTCCATGCCAGCGCCGCGAGTTTCTCGCCTGCCGCGGGACCGAGCAACCGTTCGAGCGACCATCCTGGTGTCTTGGCCAACTGCCCGATGGTCAACACGCCGATCTCGGCCAGCCGCGCCTTCGCGACCGGACCCACTCCCCACATCAGCTCGACGGCTAGTTCGTGAAGGAATTCCAGTTCGGTGTCGGGATCGACAACGACAAGCCCGTCTGGCTTGGCCACCTGCGAAGCGATTTTCGCGAGATGCTTGGTACGCGCGACACCCACTGAGATCGGCAGGCCAAGCTCAGTGCGTACGCGCTGGCGGATTGCCGCTGCAATTTCAGCAGGTGCGCCGAAAAGATGGGTGCAGCCCGCAACGTCGGCAAAGGCCTCGTCGATGGAAATCCGCTCGACGAGCGGTGTGAAATCGCCGATCACCTTGATGGCGGCGTCGCCCAACCGTTGGTAGTCCTTGAAATGGCCGCGGACAAAGATGAGTTGTGGACACAGTTCACGCGCCTGCCGTCCCTGCATGCCGCTACGAACCCCGAAGGCCTTGGCTTCGTAAGAAGCGGCAAGCACAACCCCGCCACCGACCGCGATGGGTCTGCCGCGTAGCGAAGGGTCGAGTAGCTGCTCAACCGAGGCATAAAAGGCGTCCAGGTCTGCATGGAGGATCGTGGCTGTCATAGCCATCCCGACCGTTCACCCGCGAGATCTGACGGAAATCCTCATGAGAACATAATGAGAACACGCGTGGACGCTTGTCAAGCCGGGCTAGACATTTCCCTGGAAGCTGCAAGGAAAGTTGTCTTTCAGCCTACGTACACCCGTCGCCGAGTCTGCCTGGAACGTCGAGCCGAATCTCCACCTTGATCGAACACTGCGAAGCCATCACACAGCATGCATCAAGGAGCGTCACGGGCCTTCTGGATCAGGTTCCCGCGAACGCGTGAGTGAGCTGCGCTGCCCGAGCCTCGCCCCACTGAGAGAGGGTGTGAGAGGTCTCGCCCGCGAATGACCCTCGCCCGGGTGAGTTCGCGGCTACGCGCCACCTTCTCCCACAAGAGGAGGAGGAATAAGATAAGCCCGCTGAGCGTTCGCCCCAAACGCCTTGTGGCGCACATGCGGGCCAACCTTCATCAGGCACTCATCGAGCGCGCTCTTGATCTCGCCATGGCTGCCAGCGAGCAGGCACACCGGCCAGTCGGAGCCGAAGATCAGGCGATCCTCGCCAAAACATCTGGCGGCATGCTCGACCAACGGGAACAGACGAGCCGAGTCCCAATCGTCCCACTTCGCCTCGGTGGCGAGGCCTGAAATTTTGCACCAGACATTGCCGCACTCGGCGAGCGCTGCGAGACGATCGGCCCATTCACGGCTGAAGCCGTCGGCGATCGGCGGCTTGGCGGCGTGATCGAGGACAAAGCGCCCTTGCGGAAACGCCTGCGCGGTTGCGATCGCGGCCGGCAATTCGCGCGTGCGTACCAGGAGATCGTAGGTGAGATCGTGCGCAACCACTGCGCTCAAGCCCCGCTGCACGTCCTCGCGCAACAGCCAATCAGGATCGGACTCATCGTGCACCTGGTGACGAATGCCGACCAGCCTTTCGCCTCCGGGCGAGCCGCGCAGCCGTTCGAGCGTCTCGTCGACCGTGCCGCCGGTCAGGTCGACCCAGCCGACCACACCGATGACGAAGGGCGTCGCAGCGGCGACGCGCAAGAATTCCTCGGTCTCCTCGATCGAGGAGCGGCATTGCACCAAAATGCTCGCATCGATCCCGTTGGCGCGAAGCAGCGGCGCGAGATCGCTCGGGCCGAAGGCGCGGCGGATCCGCGCGAGTTCAGGCGCCTCCATCCAGGGATAATCGGCGCGCGCGGGATCCCAGAAATGCTGATGACCGTCGATCACCATGGGTCAGACTCCACCCGGCAGTGGTGCTGACGCATCGACCAGTTTGCGCTCGCGCAGCTCCTGCCAGAAGGATGACGGCACCAACCGCGCGGCCATCGCGATGTTATCCAAAACCTCCGCAGCGCTGCGCGCGCCTTGCAGCGCGACCGTTACCGCCGGATGGGCCATACAGAACTGGACTGCGGCGGCCTTGAGCTCCGTGCCATGCTTGCGGCACAGCGCCTCCAGCGCCAGCGCGCGGGCGACAAGCGCCGCATCGGCGTCTTCGTAATTGAACTTCGCGCCGTCGCGCGGGTTCGCGAGGATACCGCTGTTGTAGATGCCGCCGAGAATGATGCCGATGCTCTTCGCACGGCAGATCGGAAACAAATTCGTCAGCGCGCCCTGGTCGAGCAGCGTGTAGCGGCCCGCCAGCAGAAAGCAATCGACCGGCGCCCCTTCGGCGAAGCGGACGAGCATCTCGGATTGATTCATACCGGCGCCGATCGCCTTGACCGTGCCATCGTCGCGCAAGCGCTGGAGCGCGCGGAAGGCACCGGCGACTGCATCCTCATAGTGGTCATCCGGATCATGGACGAGCAGTACATCGACGCGGTCGAGCCCGAGACGGTCGAGGCTGTCCTCCACCGAACGCATCACGCCGTCGTAGCTGAAATCGAATTCCGGCCGTTCGGCGGGCGTGCCCTTGTAGTGATCGTCTTCCGCAGCCGCACTGGCTGGGCGCAGCAAACGGCCTACCTTGGTGGAGATCGCAAATGAATCCCGCTTTTGCCGGCGCAAAAAACTGCCCAGGCGACGTTCGGCCAATCCAAAGCCGTAGAGCGGCGCGGTATCGAAGAAGCGGACACCGAGCGACCAGGCGCGCTCGATCGTGGCTTCCGCGTCCGCGTCACTGACCGGCGCAAACAGGCCGCCGAGAGGAGCGGTTCCGAGACCAATCGCTGTGACGTCGAGTCCATCCGCAAGCCGCGTATGCTTCATTCCAGGATCCATGGTCGAAATATGCACTCCCTCTCCCGCAACCGGGAGAGGGAGTGTATCGCAGGAACGTCGGGGCTGAGAACGTTCCTACTTCAAGAGTTGAGCGACGTTGTCCTTGGTCACGAGATCAAGTCCAGTATGGATGACCTCGGGAACCTTCTGGCCCTTTTTGATTGCCAACAGCGTATCCATTGCCTTCTCGCCCATTTCGAAGGGACGCTGCCCGGTGAGTGCGTTGGAATAGCCGTCACGCAAGAGTTCAAGCTGCATCTTCAGCGTATCGGCGACGACGAGCGTCAGCTTGCCGGCGTCGATGTCCTTCCTGTTCTTGTTGACGAAGGCCTTGTAGCCTTCCGGCGCGAACATCGGCCAGCCACCGACCGGCACGATCGCGCCGAGATCCGGCGTGGCGGTGCGTAGATCCGTCATCTGCTGGACCGCGAGCGCAGGATCGTCGTTGCAGAAGGTCGGCGAACCCGCGACCTCGACCCATTTCGAACCCTTCAACGCCTCGCGTACGCCGTCGACGCGCTCGGCAAGATTCTTGGCACCGGGGCCGCCGGAGACGACGGCATACTTGCCGCCTTCGGGCTTGAGCTGGAGCAATTGCTTGCCAAGCGCGAGGCCAAAGTCCTTGTTATTGGTGCCGATATAGGCGATCCGCTTCGAGCCGGGCGCATCCGCATCGAAGGTGATGACGGGAATGCCGGCCGCGGTCGCCGCCTCGATCGATTTCGTCATCGCCGCGACGTCCGCGACCGAGATCGCAAGACCGTCCACCTTCTGCGTGATGAAATCCTGGATGATCTGCGCCTGCGTCGCCGGCTCATGCTCGACCGGCCCCTTGTAGACGCATTGGACGTTGCCGAGCTCCTTGGCGCGCTTCAGGCAGCCGTCGCGCGCGACGTCGAAGAACGGATTGTTCATCGCCTTGGGCACGATCACGAACTTGTAGGTCTGCGCCAATGCCGGGGTGGCCATCATCGCGACGGCCATGCCGGCAAGAAGAAACTTCCTCATTGCTTCCCTCCACACTTTTGTGCCTATCCATTTGAATTGATGCCCCGGAAAGCGGATAGACGATGCGTTCGTTGTCCTCCCGGAGTAACTCCTAAGTCATGCGTGAGCGGATGCGGTCGACCAGCACGGCCAGGATGATGATCACGCCCACCAGCGTCTGCTGCCAGTAAGAGCTGACCTGCGCAAGCACGAGGCCATTGCGGATCACTTCCAGCAGCACGCAACCGACGATGGCTCCGAGCGGGCCGCCGATGCCGCCTGCAAGGTTGGCGCCGCCGATGACGGCCGCAGCGATGATGGTGAGCTCGTAGGACGTTGCCATGTTCGCAGGCGCTGACCCAAGCCAGCCGGAGACGATGATGCCCTGCAGCCCTGCGGCCAGCGCACAAATCACGTAGACTTCGATCTTCACCCGTACGACCGGAATGCCAGTCAATTCCGCCGCCTTCTCGTTGCCGCCGAGCGCGAAGACATGACGGCCGAAGGTCGTATGGTGCAGCACGACTGCCATCACCACGGCGAGGATCACGAGATAGATGAAGGGCGCAGGTACGCCGAACAGATCGCCCGAGGTGAGCGCGTAGAAATGATCGGCGTCCGGGCCGCCTGGAAAACTGCCGCGGCCGTTGGAGACGACATAGCCGAGGCCGCGCACGATCGAGAGCATGCCGAGCGTGGTAACGAAGGGCGACAACCCGAGCACCGCGATGCAGAAGCCGTTGATGAGACCTGCGATCAGCGCGGTGCCCAGTCCGGCAAGAACGGAGACCAGCAGGATCAGCCCCGGCACATTGGCGACCACGGTCTTGCCGTCCGCGGCAAGATGCACGAACAGCGTCGCGCCGGGCATGCCCGGCGTCGACAGGCTTGACATGACCATGGACGTGATCATCGCGGAGAAGCACATCATCGATCCCACCGAGAGATCGATGCCGCCGGTGATGATCACGAAGGTGACGCCGAGGGTGGCGATGGCGATGAAGGAGAAGTTCTTCGCCACGTTCTGCATGTTGCCTTCGGTGAAGAAATATGGACTGGCAAAATGCATCACGACGAGCAGCACCAGCAGCGCGAGCAGAACGTAACCGGTTTGCGAAGCGAAGATGCCACGCTGCCACCATCTGATACGACCGACATTGGTAAACGAGATCGGGGATTCCAGGGGCATAGCCATCACGCTGCCTCCTTTGCGCCCGTGATCAGGGCGGTGACTTCCTCAGGACTGGTGTCGCCGATCGGCTTGTCCGCCCGTTTCTCGCCGCGGCGCATGACCACGACGCGGTCACAGACTGCGAAGACGTCGGGCATGCGGTGGGAGATCAGCATGACGGCGACACCCTGCTCTTTCAGGCGATGAATGAGGCTCAGGACCTGTTCGACCTGGCGCACCGAGATCGCGGCCGTCGGCTCGTCCATCATTACGAGCTTGGCGTTGGAAAGCCGCGTCCGCGCAATCGCAACCGCCTGGCGCTGACCACCCGACATCTGCTTGACGAGGTCATGCGGCCTCGTTTCGGAGCGCAGCTCGCCGAACAACTGCAGCGCGCGCGCTGCCATCGCCCTGTGGTCGAGGAAGGCGAACGGACCGAATCTGCGCTTGAGCTCGCGGCCGAGGAAGACGTTGGCCGCCGCCGTCAGATTGTCGGCGAGCGCCAGGTCCTGATAGACGACCTCGATCCCGACCGCGCGGGCATCGATGGGGCGGTAGAAATGGACTGCACTACCGTCGAAGCGGATCTCGCCATGGGTGGGGCGGAAATTGCCGGCGATGATCTTCACGAGTGTCGACTTGCCGGCACCATTGTCTCCCATCAGGCCGACGACCTCGCCGGGGAAGACCTGCATGTCGACATCGTGCAGCGCGCGGATCGCGCCGAATTCCTTGCCGATCCCTGTCAGCTCCAGGACCGGTTGCCCGTTTGCGCATGGGATTGTCATGCTCAGCCTCGCTCAGACATACCGGTTGACCAATGATTCCAGATATTCTTGACGACCTGAGCGCGGCTGTGGATCGAAGCCGGCTACCAGCGCCCGATCGGCGAGATCGGCGAGCGAACGCTGGCCGGCGAGGATTGCGCGACCCTCCGCCTCAGCCCATCCGGCGTAACGCTCCGCGACCGGCTTCGTCAGCGCCTCAGCGTCGAGCATGTCGGCTGCGGCGAGGAACGCCCGCGCGCAGACATCCATGGAGCCGACATGGGCGTGCATCAGGTCGTCCGGGTCTATGGATTGACGCCTGATCTTGGCGTCGAAATTGAGACCGCCGGTCGTGAAACCGCCACGGCGCAGGATTTCATGAAACACCAGCGCCAGCTCCGGCACGTTCATCGCGAACTGGTCGGTATCCCAGCCGAGCAGGTCGTCGCCGCGGTTGATGTCGAGTGAACCGAACACGCCGAGTGCGCCGGCAAGTGCGACCTCATGCTGGAACGAGTGGCCGGCAAGGATGGCGTGGTTCTGCTCGATGTTGAGCTTAACGTCCTTCAGCAAGTCGTAGCGCTGAAGAAAGCCGTAGCAGGTCGCAACGTCGAAATCATACTGATGCTTGGTCGGCTCCTTCGGCTTGGGCTCGATCAGGATCGGCCCCGTGAAACCGATCTTGTGCTTGTGCTCGACGACGAGCGAGACGAAGCGGCCGAGCTGATCGAGTTCGCGCTGAATGTCGGTGTTGAGCAGCGTCTCATAGCCTTCCCGTCCGCCCCAGAGCACATAGTTCTGACCACCAAGCCGATGCGTTACCTCAAGCGCGGCGCGGACCTGGCCGGCGGCATAGGTGAAGATGTCCGGATCCGGATTGGTCGCCGCGCCCGCCATGTAGCGACGATGTGTGAACAGATTGGCCGTGCCCCAGAGCAGCCGCACTTTGCTCGATGCCATCTTTTGTTCGAAGAGATCGGCGATGGCGTTGAGGTTGGCAACGGACTCTGCCAGCGAGGCGCCTTCCGGCGCGGCGTCGACATCGTGGAAGGTGAAGAAAGGCACATCGAGCAGGCGGAACAGCTCGAAAGCGACGTCGGCCTTGGCGCGCGCCATTGCCATGGCATCCGAGCCATGATGCCAGGGCCTCATGAACGTCTCGCCCCCGAAAGGATCGCCGCCGGGCCAGCAGAACGAGTGCCAATAGCAGACGGCGAAACGCAGGTGGTCCTCGAGCCGCTGACCGTGAACGATGCGATTCTTGTTGTACCAGCGGAAGGCGAGCGGGCTTTTGGCGTCCTTGCCGCCATAGGTGATCGGCGCACTCGCCGCGAAGAATTTGGGTGACACGTTCACAGGGAGAACTCCTTCAACGCAGGATATAGTTTTCGCCACTGGTGATAGGCTTCATCATAGGCGGCTGCGGCGGACGCTCGCGGCAAGAAGCTCGCAAGCCGCCGCGGACGCGTGCAGACCTGCGCAGGGTTTTCGTTGGTTGCGGCAAGCCGGCCGAGCCGTGCCGCGCCAAGCGCTGCACCGACCTCGCCCTCCTCGACGCGGTGGACGGAAATGCCGAGCACATCGGCGCAGATCTGGGCCCACAGCGCCGAGCGCGATCCGCCACCGACGAGATCGATTTCGGTGATCGCCGAACTGGCATCGCCGAGCGCCGCAAGATTGTCGCGCGCAGCAAAGGCGACGCCTTCGAGCACGGCCTGAACGATTTGATCGCGCCCTGTCGCGCCACGCAAGCCGACGAACGCGCCGGTGGCAGCAGCGTCGTTGTGCGGCGTGCGCTCGCCATCGAGATAGGGAAGGAACTTGACCGGGCTCGGTCCGCGGACGGTCTCGCCGAGCGGCGCCAGCAACGCGGCGGCAGGCGTCGCCATAACGCCCGAAAGCCAGGCGAGCGAGGCGGCCGCCGCCAGCATCACGCCCATCTGGTGCCAGAGACCCGGAAGCGCATGACAGAAGGCGTGCAGAGCCGACGCGGGTGCCGGCGCAAAACTGTCGGTGACACGAAACGCGACGCCTGAAGTTCCCAGCGACAGGAACGCATCGCCGGGCGTGATAGCGCCGAGCCCGATCGCGCTTGCGGCACAGTCTCCCGCACCGCCGGCAACCACGACATCTTTCCTCATGCCCCAGCGCTTCGAAAATTCGCAAGCGAGTACCGCGCTGGTCTCGCTGCCTTCGACCAGGCGCGGCATGTGGTGAAGATCGAGCCCGGTGGCATGCAGCAGCAACGCGGACCAGCGGCGCTGACCGACATCGAGCCAGAGCGTCCCGGCGGCGTCCGACATGTCTTCGACCATCTCGCCGGTCAAGCGGTAGCGCACGTAGGCCTTTGGCAGCAGCACTTTTGCTACCCGCTCGAAAATCTCAGGCTCGTGGCGGGTCACCCAGAGCAGCTTTGGCGCGGTGAAGCCTGGCATCGCGAGATTGCCGGCGATGGTGTGGAGCGAAGGACAGCGCCCCTCGAGCGTCTCGCATTCGGCAAGGGACCGGCCGTCATTCCACAGGATGGCCGGACGCAGCGGACGCCCGTCCTCGCCGAGCAAGGTAGCGCCGTGCATCTGGCCGGAGAGACCGATGCCACGCACCTGCGCGACGTCGCGCGGATGAGCGGACGCGAGATCGTCGACGACGCCGATCGCTGCATCAACCCAGGCGTCCGGATCCTGCTCGGACCACAGCGGTGCGGGATGCAAGAGCGCAAGCTCGCGCGCGGCTGTCGCGACGATTGCGCCACCCTCGTTCAAGAGCACCGCCTTCACACTGGACGTGCCGATGTCGATCCCGAGATACACGTCGTTGTCCTCCCTTCCGGCCCGATCGGCGATCTTTGTCGCCTTCCCAACACCGGGCCGTCTTGCAAATCAGTTCTGCAGGCTACGGCAGATTGTCCCGCATCACGATGTCGATCCGGATCTTCTCCTGTTCACTCAGGATCGGCTCGCCCCGGGCGAGCGCGAGCAGCACGCGCACCGCAGCGCGGGCCTCATGTCCCGGGTTTTGCGAGATCGCCGCATCCATCACGCCTTGCAACAACAGCTTGCGCGTCAGCACGGTGACGTCGTGTCCGACGAACACTACCTGCTTCTCGCGACCGGAATCGATCAGAGCCTTGGCAACGCCTTGCGTGCCGGCGCCGACATTGTAGAGGCCGACGATGTCAGGATGTCTGCCGAGCAGCCGCGACATGAGCTGTTCCGAGCGCTCGTCCTCGTCGCGCCCTTCGAGCACGGGCAGCACGTTGAGCGCAGGAAACTCCGACGCCATCACCTGATTGAAGCCGAAGATGCGCTCGGCATGGTCGCGCAGGCCTTGCGAGCCGGCGACGATCGCGACCTTGCCGGATCGCGGACCAACGAGGCGGCCGACCAGCGCGCCTGCGGTGCGCCCGGCGGCGATATTGTCGATGCCAACATAGTAATGACGGCGCGACGACGGCACATCGGAGACCAGCGTCACCACCTTGGCGCCACCATCGACAAGATCGTTGATGGCGGCCCGCACGCTCGGATGATCCAGCGCGACGACCGCGACGCCGTCATACTCGCCGGCAAGAGCCTCCAGCGAGCTAGCGAGAACGGAGGCGTCGAACACGTCAGTTGCGACCATCTCGACCGCGAGGCGGCGGGCCGACAGCCAGCCCGACATCTCGCCGAGATAGGACTGGATCTGCTGCATGAACAGGTTCGGCCCCGACGGCATCACGAAGGCGAAGCGCCGGGCACGGCCACGGGCGAGCTCGGCGCCGGCCACATGCGGCTGGAAGGAGTTGCGCGCGATCGTCTCCTTGACGCGGCGGATCGTGTCCGGCCGCACGCCGGGGCGGTTGTGCAGGACGCGATCGACCGTCGCGAGGCTGACGCCAGCCTGGCGGGCGATGTCCCTGAGCGTGAGAGGGCTGTTAACGTCCGGCTCCTTCATAGGCTGAAGGCTAGCAGAGGTTATTTGAGGTACGCAACTCATTTTGAGGAACACGGCGCCGCAGACCTGGCAGCGGGGAGCCACGCCACAAGAAGCGCGAACGTGGGTAGTTTCAGCCGTGGTGCTAGCGAGCGCGGGCTATGCAGTCTCTTCCTTAGGTAATCGACGTCGCGTCGTCCGTCGCGCAGTTCGGCTCGGCAAGAAGATGACCTCTTACGTTGTCGAGTGTTCTTCGAAAACTTTGACGGATACGTTCGCCACTTGTCGCAGTGCTTCGCGATCGGCGCCTGATGACGCCATTACGCCCATCCCGGCGGATACCGCCGACAGATAGCGCGCCAGCGCGGCAGCGTCGGCGGCCGGCTTCAGATCGCCCTCAATCTTCGCCCTGACGAAGCGTTCGCGCAGCTGATCTTCGGTCAGTGCACGGCGCGCTGCGAGCTCGAAGGGAACGTTCTCCGAACCGGTACCGCAGGCAAGGCCGCCTTGCACGAGCAGGCAACCGGGCGGATTGTCGGGATCGGTTTGGCTGTCTGCGGTACCCATGAGCATTCGCTCCGCGACGTCGCGGGCGGTCGGCGCGCTCAAAACATCCTCCATCCAGGCCGCACGTTTGGCAGTGTACCGATCGAGAGCAGCCTTCAGAAGACCTTCCTTGTTTCCAAATGCCGCATAGAGGCTCGGCGGGTTAATCCCCATCGCCTCGGTAAGCTGGGCAATGGTCGCGCCCTCATAGCCATGTCTCCAGAAGACTTCCATCGCCTGATCCAATGCAGCATCGGCGTCGAATTCTCTCGGGCGTCCCATGGCCATTCGCGTTACTCCCTTGCAGCCGACGCCGTTTTCCGCTCGGCGTTCAATCTAACCTTCTGATTTATCGTGGTTCTTTTATTTGATTTCCAGTCTTGCGGGTTGCGACATAAGATTTTCGTAGTGTGCAGTACATAAGTGTCTTGCGGACCATCGTCCAGCTCCATATCTGTAGTGAACACTACAGATATGGAGCGCGCAAATGCCCCCACCCGCCAATACCTCCCGTTCCGGCCGATTCCAACGCGTTGTCGGCGGCGTTGCCATCATCGGCGTCCTCGCGGCGGCCGGTTGGATCGCGAGCGGCCGCTATTTTCATGCGGCCCAGGCGACCACGGGGACCGCACCCGAGCAGGCCGTCTCCGTCACGATCGCGGTGATCGAGCCGCGTCGTACCGCGCTGTGGGATGACTTTTCTGGACGTCTCGAAGCCGTCAACCGCGTCGAGCTCCGCCCACGCGTCGCTGGCGCAATCCTGTCGGCCAACTTTGCCGAGGGCGCGTTGGTGAAAGCTGGCGATGTCCTGTTCAAGATTGATCCCGCGCCCTACGCCGCCGAAGTGGATAAGGCGAGCGCGCAGCTCGAGGCAGCGAAAGCGCGCGCGATCTTCACTGCGAGTGAAGTCGAGCGCGGCGCGCAACTCGTCGGCAACGCCGTCGTCACGCGGCGCGATTTCGATCAGCGCGAGAACGCCAATCGCGAAGCGATCGCCAATGTGAAGGCGGCCGAGGCGACGCTGCAGACTGCAAAGCTCAATCTAGACTACACCGAGGTCCGCGCACCCGTCGATGGCCGCGTCGGCAAGATCGAGGTGACCGTCGGAAATCT
The DNA here is from genome assembly GCF_018398875.1 of Bradyrhizobium sp. sGM-13. GTDB lineage: Bacteria > Pseudomonadota > Alphaproteobacteria > Rhizobiales > Xanthobacteraceae > Bradyrhizobium. The sequence continues at coordinate 533,322 of NZ_JAGWDK010000001.1, forward strand.
CGTGGCCGCAGGGACTGCCTCCCCGGTCCTGACCTCTCTGGTCTCTGTCAACCCGATCTATGCGAGTTTCGATGCGGACGAAGAGATCGTGCTGCGGGCGCTGAATTCCATTGCAGATAGTTCGGGCAAGCGCGGCAATCTTGATCAGATACCCGTCGAGATGACCACCTCTGGCGGCACATCGGCCAAAGGCCATATCCAGTTGATCGACAACCAGGTCAATGGCCAGAGCGGCACGATACGCGTCCGCGCGGTATTCCAGAACGAGGATGGACGCCTCATCCCCGGCCAGTTCGCGCGGGTGCGGATGGGCCAGCCTCAGCAACAGACGCTGGTGATGATCGACGAGCGGGCCATCGGTACCGATCAGGATAAGAAGTTCGTTATGGTGGTCAGTGACGACAACCGCGCGGTCTATCGCGGAATAACGCTCGGCGGCGCGGTAGACGGGCTCCGCGTCGTGACGGGTGGCCTAAAATCCGGTGACCGCATCGTCGTGAACGGCCTACAACGGGTACGCCCGGGCGCGCTCCTGAAGACCGAAATTGCGGAGATGGGCTCGCGCGGACCGCAGCAAGCATCGAACGCCGGTACCCGGCAAATCGTGCAGCGCTAACAACCGTCAGCGCTTGGGGCATAGCAATGAATCTCTCAAAGTTCTTCATCGATCGGCCGATTTTTGCCGGTGTGCTTTCGATCGTGATCTTCCTGGCCGGCCTGATCTCGCTCTTTGCCATGCCGATCTCGGAGTATCCGGACGTCGTGCCGCCCTCCGTGGTGGTGCGCGCGACCTACCCCGGCGCCAATCCGAAGGTGATCGCGGAGACAGTGGCAACGCCGATCGAGGAGCAGATCAACGGCGTCGAGAACATGCTCTATATGAGCAGCCAGGCAACCACCGACGGGGCGATGACGCTGACGGTGACGTTCCGCCTCGGCACCGATCCTGACAAGGCGACACAGCTTGTGCAGAACCGCGTGCAGCAGGCCGAGCCGCGCCTGCCGGCGGTAGTTCGCCAGCTCGGCATTATCACCAAGAAGAGCTCGCCCGACCTTACCATGGTCGTGCACCTGCTGTCGCCAAACAACCGCTACGACATGACGTATCTCCGCAACTACGCGGTGCTGAACGTCAAGGACCGCCTTGCGCGAATCGACGGCGTCGGTGATGTCCAGCTCTACGGTGCCGGCGACTACTCGATGCGCGTCTGGGTCGACCCGCAGAAGGCCGCCGAGCACGGCCTGACCGCAAGCGACATCGTGAGGGCGATCCAGGCGCAGAACGTTGAGGCCGCCGCCGGCGTGGTCGGCTCCTCGCCGAGCGTCAAGGGCATCGACCTTCAGATGTCGGTCAACGCCGAAGGCCGGCTCGCAAGTGAAGAACAGTTCGGCGACATCGTGGTCAAGACCGGTGCGCGTGGCGAGGTGGTGCGGCTGCGCGATGTCGCGCGCATCGAACTAGGTGCATCCGAATACGGCCTGCGCTCGCTGCTCGACAACAAACAGGCGGTGGCGATCCCGATCTTCCAGGCACCCGGCTCCAACGCGCTCCAGATCTCCGACCGCGTCCGCGCCACCATGGCCGAGATCAAGAAGAACATGCCCGAGGGCGTATCCTATCAGATCGTCTACGACCCCACACAGTTCGTGCGCTCCTCGATCGAGGCGGTGATCCACACGCTGCTGGAAGCGATCGCGCTGGTGGTACTGGTGGTCATCCTGTTCCTCCAAACCTGGCGGGCTTCCATCATTCCGCTCCTGGCCGTGCCGGTGTCGATCGTCGGCACATTCGCCGTGATGTACGTGTTCGGTTTCTCCATTAATGCGCTCAGCTTGTTCGGCCTGGTGCTGGCGATCGGCATCGTCGTCGACGACGCTATCGTTGTGGTCGAGAACGTCGAGCGCAACATCGAAGCCGGGCTGTCGCCGCGAGACGCGACCTACCAGGCAATGCGGGAGGTCTCCGGCCCCATCATCGCGATCGCACTGGTCTTGATTGCCGTATTCGTTCCCCTCGCCTTCATCTCCGGACTCACCGGGCAATTCTACAAGCAGTTCGCGCTGACGATCGCGATTTCGACCGTGATCTCCGCGGTCAACTCCCTGACGCTGTCGCCGGCATTGTCGGCGTTGCTGCTCAAGGGCCACAATGAGCCCAAGGACAGGCTTACCCTCATTCTGGAAAAAGGGCTCGGCTGGTTCTTCCGCGGCTTCAACCGCGCCTTCGCGCGCGCCTCGGAGAATTATAGCGGCAGCGTGTCCAAAGTGATCTCCGGCAAGGCGACGGTGATGGGCATTTATGTGCTCCTGATTGGCCTGACCGCCCTGCTCTTCCAGCAGGTGCCGAGCGGCTTCGTCCCAGGTCAGGACAAGCAGTACCTCGTCGGCTTCGCACGCCTGCCCGACGGCGCCACGCTCGACCGCACCGAAGAGGTCATCCGCAAGATGAGCGACATTGCGCTGACGCAGCCCGGCGTCGAGAGCTCGGTGGCGTTTCCCGGCCTGTCGATCTCCGGTTTCACCAACTCCTCCAACGCCGGAATCGTGTTCTCTACCTTGAAGCCGTTCGAGGAGCGCAAGGATCCCGCGTTGAGTGGCTCCGCGATCGCGGCCGAGCTGAACAAGAAATATGCCGGGATCCAGGAAGCCTTTATCGCCATGTTCCCGCCGCCACCGGTCAACGGGCTCGGCACCATCGGCGGCTTCAAGCTCCAGATCGAGGACCGCGCCGGCCTCGGCTATGACGCGCTGAACGAGGCGACCAACGCGTTCATGGCCGCGATGCAGAAGGCACCGGAAATCGCCGGCGTCTTCTCGAGCTTCCAGGTCAACGTGCCACAGTTGTTCGCCGACATTGACCGCACCAAGGCCTTGCAGCTCGGCGTGCCCGTGACAGAGGTCTTCAACACGCTGCAGATCTATCTGGGCTCGTACTACGTCAACGACTTCAACAAATTTGGCCGCACCTATTCGGTCCGTGTGCAGGCCGACGCGCCGTTCCGCGCGCGGGCCGACGACATCAGGCAATTGAAGGTGCGCTCGTCTTCAGGCGACATGATCCCGCTCTCGGCGCTCTTGAAGATTCGCCAGAGCGCCGGGCCTGAACGCGCGATCCGTTACAACGGTTTCTTGTCCTCCGACATCAACGCCGCGTCAGCGCCCGGCTATTCCTCTGGCCAGGCTCAGGAAGCGGCCACGCGCATCGCCGCCGAAGTGCTACCGCCTGGCTTCGCCTTTGAATGGACCGACCTGACCTATCAGGAGTTCATCGCCGGCAACTCCGGCATCTGGGTTTTTCCACTCGCGATCCTCCTCGTGTTCCTGGTGCTGGCGGCGCTCTATGAGAGCCTGACCCTGCCCCTCTCGATCATCATGATCGTGCCAATGGGGTTGCTTGCCGCGATGTTCGGCGTCTGGATGTCGAAGGGCGACAATAACGTCTTCACCCAGATCGGATTGATCGTGCTGGTGGGATTGTCGGCCAAGAACGCAATCCTTATCGTCGAATTCGCGCGCGAACTGGAGTTCGCAGGTCGTTCGCCGATCCGGGCAGCGATCGAGGCAAGCCGCCTGCGGCTGCGTCCGATCCTGATGACCTCGATGGCATTCATCATGGGCGTCTTGCCCCTGGTGCTCTCGACCGGTGCCGGTTCGGAAATGCGCCGAGCTATGGGCGTCGCCGTCTTCTCTGGCATGATCGGCGTCACGGTGTTTGGCCTGTTCCTGACACCCGTGTTCTATATTCTGTTGCGCACCATCACGGGACTGAAGCCGCTGACCAACCATTCCGCCAGTGTAGCGACCGGTCATGCGCCGGAGCCCGGTCGCTAGTGCGGGACACTCTGATCGAACGACAGACAGTGGTTGGCCACGGCCAAACGTCGAGCGCCCATAGGCCGCGGAACGCATGCGAGCCGCGGCCCTTCGGCGCGGGGCAGATCGAGCCGCGCACGATCGACGAATAGATCAATCTCGACGAGTACGGCCGGGCGTGTGTGCTCGCAGTACGGCTTGCGACCATGCGGTAAGCTGCTTGCATTGACATTTCGGGGGCGCCAGCGAGCTCCAACCGCGACCGCCCGAGTAGCTTCACCGGCGCAACTAGAGACGCGTGAAATTTCCATGCCGGCGCAATCGTTTGCGAAAAAGATGGTCAGTATAATCTGATCCTCGACAACACGCGAAGTGCCCGGGGTGCCCGCCGACCCGAGTGCGGCCCGAGCGCTACTCGGCGTCATCCGATTGGTATGTTCTTCTCTTGAAAATTCGACAGGTTGGCCGGATACTGAGTGGGGTCCTTGGCTATCATCAATCCGAGGAGGACGATCATGGCAATCCAGATTGTGATGGACCGCACCGGCGACAGCCGGCACACTTTCAACTCCCACGACGTACAGGAACTGGCGAGGGCGGAGCAGCGGTTTTATGAGCTGACGAAGGCCGGCTTCACCGCCGCCGTGCGGACGGATCACGGTCAGATCTCGCAGATACGATCGTTCGACCCTACGGCGGAAGAAACCCTTTTCGTCCCTAGGTTGGTCGGCGGGTAGTCGGTCTTGTTCAGTTTCCGACTGCTGCCGCCCAGCGCCCGCGCCCGCATGAGAGCGGCGCGAACCCTCTTCATCAGGCACGGCGCGGAGAGCACGCCAGAGGGGCGGTCGCTGCTGCTCTTGCGGGAATGGCTATCGCCCGGTCAGCGCGAGCAGTTCGCCAAGAGGGGCTACTTCGAGGTGGTCGGAAGCGACAGCGGAAAGCGGTACAGGATCCACGCCGGTGCCTCGGTGAACGTCTGCGAGATCGACGAAAAAGGTCGCCTGAACGAGGGCTTATGTTTCCTGCCGATTGGTGCGCTGCCGATCGGAGATGTCATGCTAGCCCAGAAGATTGCCTTGGAAACATGCGAAGGCAAGGCGCGCGCCGTTGCCAGGAGGTTCACTCCGAACGGTTTCCATTTCAGACAAACTCGACCTCTCGGCTGACGCGGCTGACTTCATTACGGCTGCGGCGAAGCCTATGCTGATCTTCACTGCGGCTTCGACGCCTTTCTTTGCGGCGTTCTCCTTCGTCGGCTTCGTACCGGAGATCGCCAGCATCTCCTAGCCCTCTCCAGGCTATCCTTCTGCTTCTCCCAGCGATCATCCTCGGCTTGCCACCGTTCTTCGAGTGCCCCACGCTCGGCCTCAATGGCGCTTGCAGTTGTGTCATGCTCCCGCTCGGCTTTTTAAGTGCTGCTTGCGCCTTAGCGAATCGCCTGCTCGCGACGTTTCCTTTCCTTCGCCCTGCCAGCCTCTTCTTTCCGGCGCTCGCTTTCACGCTGCCTCTCTGCTCTCTCGTACTCCAGCGCAGCCTAGCGGCTGCCTTATCGTCGCTGTTGCAAGACGGCTCCTTTTTGGCCTACAGGGCGCGCCTTCTTCTTCTGTCGTTGCCATCATCGCCGGACGGGTCTGTAGGCAGGGCGACATGTTCGGTGAACGGTCCGTTCGATCCAAGGGCGCGCCTGAGAACGACGCCGGGTTTTCCAATGGTCGACGACCTCGGGATCCTTGGTTGCTTCGCTTGTCAGCTACTTGGGCGTACGAAATCGCAGAGCACCGTAGGCGGCCGTGCAAAAAGTGAGCGGCCCGAGACATAGGTGACAGAACGTACCGGACACATGGGTTACACTTTC
>NZ_JAGWDK010000002.1 GCF_018398875.1 Bradyrhizobium sp. sGM-13
CTTCGCTTTCCCCACCCTACATCATTGCGAGCCGGCGCCATCAGCCTACGACGACTTCGCTGATCTGGATCACCGGAGACTGGTCGGTATAGTTCGGGATGTCTGCCATGATCTCCTTGGCATGCGGCCCGAAGCCGGTCTGGAACGCCTCGATCGAGTCGCAGAAGATGTGGCACATGCCGACATAGGTGGCGGGAGCGCCGGGCGCGCCGCCGGCCAGGCCCTTATCGACCGTGTAGGACTTGCAGGCGTCGCCCATGCGCGCCTTCACGAGCGGCATGTGCTTGTCGCGGTAGTAGTCGTGATCGAAGCGCCCGCCGGGCGTATTGGGATACATCACGCTTACCTTGATCATGGACGTGCCCTCCGATTCTCGCGTTCACCGTTATTCTCCGGCAATAGTCGGAATCTGTGTCAGTTTTGCGGATCTTGCAACCGGAAGCGGCACATCTCCGCCTCATCCTGCCGCCGCCGCACGTCTGCGCGATATTCAGCGTGGGCAGGCCGGCCGACCGTTTCATTTGTAGGCAAATATTCTGCTGACTTGTTGGCGAGCATATTCCGCGCGTTCACGCCATCGCGCGCTTTCAAGCACGGCTTTTCAAATCGCGGTGAGAGCCGTCGCATGGCTATCCGCTTCTGCGCTGCGATACCCAATTGGATGGAGTGATTTCACGACAAAAGAGGATATCACCAATGACCAAGTCTATCCCAACACTCGCCGCCGCGTTTCTGATGACCGCGATCGCAACGCCGGTGTTCGCGCAACCCGCGATCCAGGAGCCCGGCGCCTACTCTTTCTTTTATCCCAATGCTGATGTGCTCCGCGGCCGGTCGGCATACCGGTCGTTCGATCAATCCAATGCCTATTACAACGAGGCCGCGCCCGCACCGCGAATGCGGCAGAGGTCCGTCACGCCGAGGAATCAGCGGAGGGCGCAGTAGCGTGAGCGTGCAGCCTGGATGATGCGTTGGGCCATCTGCGCTGCTTCGTTACGCAGCTATTTGCGCCCATCCTCCAGGATCAACGTCGCACCCTTCTCCGCGATCATCGCCGTCGGCGTGTTGGTGTTGCCCGACGTGATCGTCGGCATTACCGACGCATCGGCGATGCGCAAGGCGGCGAGCCCAAAGAACCGCAACCGCTCGTCGACCACGGCCATCGGATCGTTAGCTGTGCCCATCTTCGCGGTGCCGACGGGATGGAAGATCGTGGTGCCGATATCGCCGGCAGCCTTTGCCAGCGATGCATCGTCGTCGCCGACAGTCGGGCCGGGCAGGTACTCCTGCGGCCGATATCGCTCCAGCCTTTTCTGCTTCATCAGCCGGCGCGTGGTGCGGATAGCATCGGCCGCGACCTGACGGTCGTCGTCGGTCGAGAGATAGTTCGGCGCGATCGACGGCGCTTCGTCAGGTTTTGCAGAGCGGATGCGTACGGTGCCGCGCGAGGTCGGCTGCAGATTGCAGGCGCTCACGGTGATGGCGGGGAAGCGGTGCAGGGGATCGCCGAACTTGTCGAGCGACAGCGGCTGCACGTGGAACTGGATGTTGGCGCGGGCGCGGCGCGGATCTGAGCGCGTGAAGATGCCGAGCTGCGAGGGCGCCATCGTCAGCGGCCCGCGGCGGCGGAAGGCATAGTCGAGCCCCATCATCCCGCGCCGGACCAGCGACCAGTAGGTCTCGTTCAGCGTGCGGACGCCCTCGACCTTGTAGATCGCGCGTTGCTGCAGATGGTCCTGCAGATTGCGCCCCACACCCGGTCTGTCGAGCACAACATCGATGCCGAGCGGTGATAGCCAGTCGGCCGGTCCAATGCCGGAGCGGTGCAGCACCTGTGTCGAGCCGATCGATCCAGCGCACAACACGACCTCGCCTTTGGTGCGGGCCTCGATCACCTCATTGCGCTGGACGAAGCGCACGCCGACGGCGCGGCCGTTCTCGATGATGAGCCGGTCGACCAGCACGTGCTTTTCCAGCCGCAGATTGGCGCGGTTGAGCACCGGCTTGAGAAAACCGCGCGCGGACGACCAGCGCCGGCCGCGCTTCTGGTTGACGTGGAAATAGCTGACGCCTTCGTTGTCACCGGTGTTGAAATCCGCAATGCGCTTGATGCCCATTTCCTCGGCGGCGTCGCCGACCGCGTCGAGAACCTCCCACGACAACCGCGGCGCCTCGATGCGCCAGCCGCCCCCAATGCCATGATGTTCGCTTTCACCAAGGAAATGATCCTCCAGCCGCTTGAACAGCGGCTTTACGTCGTCATAGCCCCAGCCGGTGAGGCCGAGCTGGCGCCAGTGATCGTAATCGGCGGATTGGCCCCGCATCGAGATCATCGCGTTGATGGCGGAGCAGCCGCCGATCACCTTGCCGCGCGGATAGGCGAGCGACCGCCCATTGAGCCCGGGCTCCGGCTCGGTCCGAAACATCCAGTCCGAGCGGGGATTGCCGATCGCAAAGAGGTAGCCGACCGGGATGTGAAACCAGATCCAGTTGTCGTTGCCGCCGGCCTCGAGGATCAGCACGCGGTTTTTGGGATCGGCCGACAGCCGGTTGGCCATGATGCAGCCGGCGGTGCCCGCGCCCACCACGATATAATCGAAATCGCCTTCAAGCCTTTTCGGCATGCTCAGTTTCCGCCCATCACGCGCCCCTTGTGCCTAATAGTCAGACGTGGATGGCTTGGACAAGTCCCGGCCATGACGCCTGGGAATGGGCGGCGTCTCCAGGCTCTGTTGGGTGGACCGCCGCTTGCATGCTACAGAGGTCTAACGTTCCAACGTGAGGTTCGAGAATTCCCATGCCCATCGTCAACCGCGTCGCCGATCTGCAACCCGATATCCAGGCCTGGCGCCGCGTTATCCATCAAAATCCCGAGTTGCTGTACGACGTGCACCGCACTGCAGCATTCGTGGCCGATCGGCTGCGCGAATTCGGCTGCGACGAGGTCGCCACCGGCCTTGGCCGTACCGGTGTTGTTGGCGTCATCAAGGGCAAGCAGCCTGGCAAGGGCGAGATCAAGGTGATCGGGCTTCGCGCCGACATGGACGCGCTGCCGATCGAGGAGGCGACCAACCTTCCTCATGCCTCTAGGACGCCGGGCCTGATGCACGCTTGCGGCCATGACGGCCACACCGCGATGCTTTTGGGTGCAGCGCGGTACCTCGCCGAAACCAGGAATTTCGCCGGCGATGCGGTCGTGATTTTCCAGCCGGCCGAGGAGGGTGGCGCGGGCGCCGCCGCCATGATCCAGGACGGCCTGATGGACCGGTTCGGCATCGAGCAGGTCTACGGCATGCATAACGGTCCGGGCATTCCGGTCGGCTCGTTCGCGATCCGCTCCGGCCCGGTGATGGCGGCAACCGACTCGGTCGACATCAAGATCGAGGGGCTCGGCGGGCACGCCGCGCGTCCCAACAAATGCATCGATTCCGTCTTCGTCGGCTCACAGCTGATTACCGCACTGCAGTCGATCGTCTCGCGGACCATTGATCCGCTGGAGTCGGCGGTGATCTCGATCTGCGAGTTCCACGCCGGCAAGGCCCGCAACGTGATCCCGCACACCGCGGAACTCCGGGGCACCGTGCGGACGCTAACGCCGGAAGTCCGCGAGATCGTTGAGAAGCGGGTGCGCGAGGTGTGTGAAGGCGTAGCCAGGATGACCGGGGCAAAGATCGACCTCGTCTATGAGCACGGCTATCCCGTGACCAAGAACCACGCCGAGCAGACCGAGTTCGCCACGCAAGTGGCCAAGGAGGTGGCCGGTGCCCAGAACGTCCACGAGATGCCGCCGCTGATGGGCGCGGAAGATTTTTCCTACATGCTGGAGGCGCGGCCGGGCGCGTTCATCTTCTGCGGCAACGGCGACAGCGCGGGGCTTCATCACCCCGCCTACGATTTCAACGACGAGGCGATCGTGTACGGCACCTCGTACTGGATCAAGCTGGTCGAGAACAAGCTGGCGGCGTCGTAACGCGCGCGACGCCACTTCAACTTCGATCGCACATGAAGTGCGAGAGAGCATCAATGAAGGCCTGTATCTCCAATACAGGCCTTCATTAGTTGCCGCTCAGCCGCAACTTGAAGTGCGGGGAGGGCTCTCCGCCTTCAGTATGAGGACGGTGGTCACGCGGCGCTCAATAGCGCTCCGGTACGTACATTTCGCGTGGAATCGGCCCGCGGCTATATTCCGGATGGCGAACCCGCGGCGGCAGTGCCACCGTTTCTAGCTTGATTTCATGGTAGGGAATTTGTTCGAGCAGATGCGCGATGCAGTTCAGCCGTGCCTTCTTCTTGTCGTCGGCTTCGACCAGCCACCAGGGAGCTTCCGGAATGTGGGTACGCTCCAGCATCGCTTCCTTGGCCTTGGTATATAGCTCCCAACGGCGGCGCGATTCCACATCCATCGGGCTGAGCTTCCACTGCTTGAGCGGATCGTGGATCCGCATCATGAAGCGCAAATGCTGCTCTTCGTCAGTGATGGAAAACCAGTACTTGATGAGGGTGATTCCGGAGCGCACGAGCATGCGCTCGAATTCCGGCACCGACCGGAAGAATTCCTCGACTTCGTCTTCAGTGCAGAAGCCCATCACCCGCTCGACGCCGGCGCGGTTGTACCAGCTGCGGTCGAACAGCACGATTTCGCCGCCGGCAGGCAAGTGCGAAACGTAACGCTGGAAGTACCATTGAGTACGCTCACGCTCATTCGGCGCCGGCAGCGCCGCGACGCGGCAGATCCGCGGATTGAGCCTCTGGGTGATGCGCTTGATGACGCCGCCCTTGCCGGCGGAGTCGCGCCCCTCGAAAATCACCACCACCTTGAGCTGGTGGTGCTGCACCCAAGTCTGCAATTTTACCAATTCACCCTGCAGACGGAATAGTTCCTTGAAATATACGCGACGATCGATCGTCTCTTCTGCCGTATGATCGGCAAATTCATTGGTCAGCGCATCGAGGCGATCGTCGTCGATCTCAAGTTCCAGTTCCTCATCGAAGCTGTCCAGCATTTCCTCCCGAATCGGGTCATGGATCAGCTTAGTGCCGTTCGGGGGCTTTTTGGTCATGGCGGGCTCCGGCTGCAGAGCTGTTGGGTTCGCGTGATGTGTGAATGTCGGTGTGCTTGCCGTATCATCCGTCACTTTGCTGAAAGTAGAAGGCCGCAGTTTGGTTCCGGTCTCCCGCTATCCGTCGGGGCTTGGCACGGCAGCGTGCCGACCGCATCGATGGGCGTCAGGTTCGAGAACAAGATGTAGAGGCTCGCCGATAGCAGATCGCGGCCGGCACCATGCCAGCAGGAGATTGCGACCGTTAATGACAGTCGGGCAATCCCGGCCGCGTACGGCCAGGGATGCGCGCTGTCCGGGCCACAGGTGGTTCAAGGAAATTCCACGATATTTTTAATCGCCCGTGTCGGAACGCCGCCTATTCCATCCGTCCTTGTCACAGGAGCGGTAGCGCGCCGGCCAGTAACTAATAGAGAAAGGCAGCGTCGATGAAGGTCACACAGCATCTCTGGTTCGAAAAGGACATGGAGGCCGCGATCGGCTTCTACACCTCGCTGATCCTCGGCTCGTCAGTCCAGTGGGTCTCGTCGCTGCCTGCCGAGAGCCCGAGCGGCCCGCCCGGCAGCGTCAAGATTGCGGCCTTTACCCTCGGCGACCAGCGCTACATGGCGATCGAGGCGGGGCCCCTCGACCCGTTCAACCACAGTTTTTCGATCATGGTCGAATGCGACACGCAGGCCGAGATCGACCGCTTGTGGGACGCTCTGAGAGAGGGCGGCAAGATCGAGCAATGCGGCTGGTTGCAGGACCGCTGGGGCTTGTCCTGGCAGATCGCGCCCAAACGGCTCGGCGAATTGATGAATGATGCCGATCCCGCGAAAGCCAAGCGCGTTGCCGAGGCCATGCTGAAGATGGTCAAGTTCGATATTGCTGAACTGGAGGCCGTGGCGAGAGGCTAGAACCTTTTCGGTTCTGATTGAATCGGAACCGGGCTCCAGATTCTTGTTTGACGCGTTTTCTTGACGCGAACCGGTGTCCACCCCGGATCAAGTCCGGAGCAGGCTTTCGCTAGAAAACGCTATGGCAAGAGGGTCGCGCGCTGCACGGCGCCGGGGCTGGAGGTAGGGAACCGCGCAGCGCGTCGACCATGTGGGAGCATCATAGCGTGAGCAGACGTCCCACATTCCCTTGCCACATTCCCTTGAGAATGTGATTGTGTCTTCTATCAATTAATAGTTGCAAGCGGGATTGTCAATTTTTCCCGTTATATTTCAACAGAAATTGCGACTATCGGATTGGCGGAATTCAGGCTGCATGTGCCGATTTTCGCAGCACGTCGGCGGCGATTTTGAGGTCCTGGACGAAGCGCCGGTATTCGCGCGCCTTGGCGTCGGCGTCCGGCAATCGCAGCAGATAGGACGGGTGCACCGTCACCAGCGCCCTGGTGCCGTCGTCGAGATCGATCGCGCGGCCGCGGTTCTTGTTGATCGGCGTAATCTTCCCGAACACGCTTTGCGCTGCGGTTGCGCCCATTGCCACCACCAGGTCGGGTTTGATCGCGGCCAGCTCGCGCTCGTACCACTGCCGGCAGGCCTTGATCTCCGGGGTGTTCGGCTTCTGGTGAAGGCGGATTTTTCCGCGCGGCACGAACTTGAAATGCTTCACCGCATTGGTGACGTAGACCGTGCGGCGGTCGATGCCGGCTTCTTCCAGCGCGCGGTCGAGCATTTGCCCCGCGGGCCCGACGAATGGCTTTCCGGCGAGGTCTTCCTTGTCGCCAGGCTGCTCGCCGACCAGCATGATCCGCGCGGTTTGCCGGCCTTCGCCGAACACGGTCTGGGTGGCATTCTTGTAAAGATGACAGGCGCGGCAATCGGCGGCTTCTTCGCGCAGCGTCTCGAGATCATCGGCGTGTTTGCGGGGCATATCGCTTGCCTTGTCGTCGCTTGCCAGGGGGTTAATCGATGAAGCCTCCGGCAGGTTCCGCCAGTAATTCCGGGACATCTCCTTTTGCATGGTCTGCACTTTCAGCCGGGCGGGATTGAAAATGCTGACGTAATAGCGCCACCAGGTTTCCTCCAGCCGGTCCGCGCTGGGGGCTTCGCCTCTGACGCCCGGCGTGAACGAGACGACATAGCCGTCCCAATGCGCGCAGAGATCAGGCGTCAGGATCGACCAGGGCATGTCGGCAAAACGGCGCGCGAAGAACGGGGCGGCCAGTTCGACGATGTGGTGCTCCGGCTCGAACCAGGCGACGAAGTGCGATTTCTGCTCGCGGCCTATTTCGCGGAAGCGGACAAGGACATGCATCCTGTGCTCGTCGCGGCGTACGGCCTTGGCCATCGCTGTGATCTCGGCCACGTCCGGATCGGTCGCGAGTTCAAGCAGATCGTGATGCGTTCGCAACCGCCATAGCAGGCGATAGAGCAGGGCGAAGCGCTCGGGGTTGCGGTGCAGGATCGCAATCTCCGCCATTTCGACGAATCTGGCCGGTACGTTGAAGGTGCCCTGTGGCGGCTCGAGCGGCGGCGCGGTCGGCGCGAGCAGTTCGGGCGCATCATCAGCCACGCGCCAGCTCACGTTGGACGGTTTCACGTCATTCAGCGCCAGCGCGCGGGCTGCTTTACGCCAGCCATCGAAATCAGTTTGGCTATCTAGGATGATGTGGTGCATGTGCTTACTCCACACTCTCCGTCCGCATCCCCGCGCAACGGCTTTGCCGCCGTCTGGAGGGGCCCGCGAATCCCTTTGATTCCGCTCATGAATCGCCAAAGCGTCGATCTCGATTGACTCTGCCGGCGCTGTTAGCTTTATTAGAACATATCATGAACAAATGAGCCAGCCGCGCGTTCACTTAGGGAAAAAGCGGCAAAGGCCAATTTTCTGAAGGAACGGCGGATGAGCACCGCACGCACAAGCACGCTTGCGAGTTTGCGCGGAAGCATCGAGCGCCTGGAGGCACATGGCGATGCGCATGACCTCAACAAGATTACGCTTGGCCATAAGGCGGCGGATGCTGTGCTGCACGGCGGGCTTGCGCTCGCAACGGTGCATGAAGTGTTCGCCGAGGGACACCAGAGCGCGACCGCAACCGGCTTCATCGCAGGGCTGGCGGGAAGGGTGTCGCCGCGCCAGCCGCTGGTCTGGGTACGGCAGGATTTTTCGGAAATTGAATCGGGCGCGCTGTCGATGAGCGGGCTCGCCGAACTCGGGCTCGATCCGCGATTGCTCGTCACCGTGCGCGCGACCGACACCGACGCTGCGCTGCGGACCGCCGCCGACGCGCTGGCCTGCGACGCGCTTGGCGCCGTCGTGCTGGAAGTCTGGGGGCAGGCGCGTCAGCTCGATCTTGTTGCCAGCCGCAAGCTCACGCTGGCCGCAGCAGCCTCCGGCGTCACCGCATTGCTGCTGCGGGTGGCGGCAGAGCCGCGCCCCTCGACCGCGGAGACAAGATGGATCGTGCGCGCGGCGCATTCGCCGCCGTCAGCTCCGTGGAGCGCGTGGGGCGCGCCGGTGTTCGACGCGCAGCTCGTTCGTAACCGTCATGGCCCGGTCGGCCGCTGGATCATGGAATGGAATTGTGATGAGTGCCTATTCAGTGAACCGTCGGCGTATCCTCAGCCTCTGGCTGCCACGCCTGCCCATCGACCGCATCAAGCGCAAGCTTTCGCCGGCCAGCGCCGCGCAAGCTGAAAATTGCCAAGCGGTTTCGTGCAACACTGTCTGCGACACGACCGGTGCGCTCCCTCTCCCGCTTGCGGGGGAGGGTTGGGGCGGAGGCATCGCCGCGAGTCCCACTCTCAAGATGACGCAAACCTACCCCTCTGTCGTCGTCGCCAAGCAGCACAATGCCATCCTGATCCACTCGCTCGACGAGGCCGCCGTCCAGGCCGGTCTCTCGATCGGCCTGCCGCTCGCCAATGCGCGCGCGATCTGCCCCGAGCTGACGGTGTTCGACGCGGATGAAGTCGCCGATCGCAAAACGCTCGAAGACATCGCCGACTGGTGCGATCGCTTCACCCCGCTGGTGGCGCTCGATCCGCCGTACGGCTTGTTCCTCGACATCACCGGCTGCGCCCATCTGTTCGGCGGCGAGCGCGCGCTGCTGCAGATCGTCAGCAGCGCGCTGAGCCATCGTGGTTTTGCCGTCAGCGCCGCGATCGCGAGCACCTCGATCTGCGCCCGCACGCTGACGCGCCAGACTTCCGGAAAGATCATTGCCGAGGGCGAGGAGGCCGAAGCCGTCAGTCCGTTGCCGGTATCTGCGCTCGGCGCCGGCGATGCCATCACCGCCGGCCTGCGCCGCGCTGGGTTGAAGACCATCGGCGACGTCGCCTCGCGCGCGCCGCACGAAATCACGGCGCGGTTCGGTGCGCCCTTCACGACGCTGTTGCAGCAGGCGCTGGGGCAGGGCGATGCGCCGATCAGCCCGCGCAAACCGCCGCCGGATTACATCGTCGAGAAACGTTTTCCCGATCCGGTCGCCACCGACACCGTGATCGCGATGAACCTGTCCGCGCTCGCTCAAATGCTTGTTACGGCGATGGACAAGCAGGGCAAGGGCGCGCGGCGGCTGGAGGCGAGCTTCTTCCGCACCGACGGCGCGGTGCGGACGATCTCGGTCGATACCGGGCGTCCGGTGACAAAAGCTGAAGTGATCGACCGCCTGTTCCGCGAGCGGCTCGATGCGCTCAACGATCCCCTCGACCCCGGTTTCGGTTTCGATCTCATCCGTCTCTCCGCCAGCCGCACCGAGATCGTGGTGCAGCAGCAGCGCGATCTCGATGCCAATGTCCATGACAATGACGAACTGTCCGCGCTGATCGACCGCATCGCCGCGCGCATCGGCGGAAAACGCGTCGTCGTGCATCTGCCGGAAAATACCCACATCCCCGAACGTGCAGTGCTGTCCGTGCCAGCGCAGCATCATCTGGCGGCCGCAGCGCAGGCGGCATGGCCCGAGCGTATCGAGGGCGAGCCGCCGCTGCGCCCGTTGCGCCTGTTCGAGAAGCCGGAGCCGATAAAAGTGCCGTTCGCAACCGTGCCCGACGGCCCGCCGCATCAATTCACCTGGCGGCGCGTCACGCACGCGGTGGTGCGGGTGGAGGGGCCCGAACGCATCGCGATGGAATGGTGGAAACAAAACGGCGACGGCCCGACGCGGGATTATTTCCGTATCGAGGATGAAGCGGGACTTCGTTTCTGGATTTTTCGCGACGGGCTCTATGAAAGCGAATCGGCGGATGCGGAGGGCGAGCCCGCTTCTATCAGGTGGTTCGTGCATGGATTGTTCGCATGAAAAGCCCTGTGCCCGACTATGCCGAAATCGGCATCACCACCAATTTCTCGTTCCTGCGCGGCGGCTCGGACCCGCGCGCCTATGTGCATCAGGCGAGCGAGCTTGGTATTCCCGTGATCGGCATCTCCGACCACAACACGCTGGCCGGCGTGGTGCGCGCCTGGAGCGAGCTCGACAACCCTGCCGTCACGCATAAGCCAAAGCTTCTGATCGGCGCGCGGCTGGTCTTCATCGACGGCACGCCTGATATCCTGGTCTATCCGCGCGACCGCACGGCTTACGGCAGGCTCTGCCAGTTACTTACCCGCAGCAAACGCGGCGACGACATCATGCGGATCGAAAAGGGCGAATGCCACCTGAAATTCGACGACCTCCTCGATTTCGCCGAGGGCCAGCTTCTGGTGCTGGCGCTGCCACATCGCTTTGACGTGGCGAGCGCGCAGGCAACGCTGGAGCGCCTGAAGAACTCTGATGCCGATGGCGTGTGGCTCGCCGCAAGCCTGCTTTACCGTGGTGACGACAGGCGCCGGCTGGCGCGGCTGCATCGCTTGGCGCTCGCGGCAAAGGTGCCGCTGCTGGCGACCAACGAGGTGCTGTACCACCATCCCGCCCGTCGGCCGCTGCAGGACGTATTGACCTGTATCCGGGAAAAGACCACGATCGACGCGATCGGCAGGCGGCTCGAGGCCAATGCCGAACGCTATCTCAAGCCTGTCCATGAAATGGCGCGGCTGTTTCGCAATCTGCCCGAGGCGATTGTGGAAACCATGCACTTTGCGAAACGCATTTCGTTTTCGCTCGACCAGCTCAAATACCAGTATCCGGACGAACCGGTGCCGCCGGGCAAGACCGCGCAACAGCACCTCGAAGACCTGACCTGGGCCGGTGTCGACAAATATTTCGGTGGCGTAATCGACGACAAGCTGCGCGCCACGTTGCGCAAAGAGCTCGATCTGATCGCCGAGCTGAAATACGCGCATTATTTTCTCACCGTGCACGACATCGTCCGCTACGCGCGTAGCCAGAACATCCTGTGCCAGGGCCGGGGATCGGCGGCCAACTCCGCCGTCTGCTACGTGCTCGGCATCACCTCGGTCGATCCGACCAAGGTCGACCTACTGTTCGAGCGTTTCATTTCCAAGGAGCGGCTGGAGCCGCCCGACATCGACGTCGATTTCGAGCATTCGCGGCGCGAGGAGGTGATGCAATATGTCTACCGCCGCTACGGCCGTCACCGCGCCGCGATCATTGCGACCGTCATCCATTATCGCCCGCGCAGCGCCATCCGCGACGTCGGCAAGGCGCTGGGGCTGACCGAGGACGTCACCGCAGCGCTCGCCGACACCGTGTGGGGAAGCTGGGGCAAGGGCCTCAACGAGATGCAGGTCCGCCAGGCCGGGCTGGATCCCCAAAATGCAATGGTCGAACTCGCGGTAGCGCTGGCTTCCGAGCTGATCGAATTCCCCCGCCATCTGTCGCAGCATGTCGGCGGCTACGTGCTGACGCAAGACCGGCTCGACACCTATGTGCCGATCGGCAACGCCGCGATGGACGACCGCACCTTCATCGAATGGGACAAGGACGACGTCGACGCGCTCAGCATGATGAAGGTCGACGTGCTGGCGCTGGGCATGCTGACCTGCATCCGCAAGAGCTTTGATCTGATCGCCGACCACAAGGGGCGGCGTTACGAGCTGGCCGACATCAAGTCGCAGGACGACGACGAAGTTTATCAAATGCTGCAGCGAGGCGAATCCCTCGGCGTGTTCCAGGTCGAGAGCCGCGCCCAGATGAACATGCTGCCGCGCCTGAAGCCGCGCACCTTCTACGATCTCGTCATCGAAGTCGCGATCGTGCGGCCGGGCCCGATCCAGGGCGACATGGTGCATCCTTACTTGCGGCGGCGGAACGGCCAGGAAAAGGTGAGCTATCCCTCGCCAGCGCCCGAGCACGGCCCTTCGGACGAATTGTACCGCGTGCTGCACAAGACACTCGGTGTGCCGCTGTTCCAGGAACAGGCGATGCGGATCGCGATCGAGGCCGCAAAATTCACGCCCGAAGAAGCCAACGGCTTGCGCCGCGCAATGGCGACGTTTCGTAACGTCGGCACCATCGGCAAATTCGAGACCAAGCTGATCAACAACATGATCGCGCGCGGCTACGACCCGGAATTCGCCAAGAGCTGTTTTGACCAGATCAAGGGTTTTGGCTCTTACGGCTTTCCGGAAAGCCACGCCGCAAGTTTTGCGCAGCTCGTCTATGTCTCGTCATGGCTGAAGCATTATCATCCGGATGCGTTCTGCTGCGGCCTGCTCAATTCGCAGCCGATGGGCTTTTACGCCCCCGCCCAGATCGTCGGCGACGCCCGCAAGAACGGCGTCGAGGTCCGCGAGATCGACGTGTCCTACAGTTTTGCGCAGAACACGCTGGAGGAGGGGCAGGGCAAATACTGCGCAGTGCGCTTGGGTTTTCGCCAGATCGACGGGTTTCACTGGCTCGATGAAGACGAGGAGCGGCTGAAGCGAATGCAGTCGTCGTTCCGGGATGGTGCGTTAGCACCAGACCCGGAACCTCGAGATTCCGGGTTCACGCTTCGCGTGCCCCGGAATGACGAGATCGACTGGGCCGACCGCATCGTCGCCGCCCGCCAACGCCGGCCCTTTACCTCGCTGGAGGAATTTGCCCGCGACACCGGCCTGCCGAAGCGTGCGCTGATCCTGCTTGCCGACGCCGATGCCTTCCGCTCGATCGGTCTCGATCGCCGCGCAGCACTCTGGGCGGTGCGGCGGCTGCCTGACGACGTGCCGCTGCCGCTGTTTCAGGCCGCGATCGCCCGCGAGCAGCCCGACGAGAACGCCAAGCCGCTGCCCGAGATGCCGCTGCCGGAGCAGGTGGTCGCCGATTACCAGACGGTCCGGCTGTCACTGAAAGGCCACCCGATGGAATTTTTACGCGAGCGGTTCACGAAAGAGCGTGTCGTTGCCTGCAAGGATGTCAATTACAAGAACGACAAGCGCCGTATCCGCTGCGCCGGCGTGGTGCTGGTGCGGCAACGGCCGGGCAGCGCCAAGGGCGTCGTCTTCATGACGCTGGAGGACGAGACCGGCATCGCCAACATCGTGGTGTGGCCAAAGGTGATGGAGCAGTACCGCAAGGAGGTGATGGGCGCCCGCCTGATTATGGTCGAGGGCTACATCCAGAGTAGCCCGGAGCAGGTGACGCATCTGGTGGCGCAGCGGATGTTCGACCGCTCCCACGATTTGATCGGCCTCGCCAACGATGCGTTAAGCCGCAAGCATCCGGTGCCCGCAGGGCCCACGCTGGTCGAACCGCTCAACGACGACCGCCGCGATCACCTTGACGCGCCCGCGCAGAAAATCCGTCACCCCCGCGACGTCCGCATCCTGCCGCCGTCCCGGGATTTTCATTGAGCCGCTCTCTTCGGGCGGCGGTGATCGCCGTGCATCATCCAGGTGTTGCCGGCTCACCGGGATGAAATCCGTCCCGGAGGCGTATGTTTGGGGAACCGGGATTTCGGATGTGCGTTCGCTTCATATGACTTGCGGAGCGCGCTTTGCGCATCAGGGCTTCAGACATGTCACGCCCGCCCGGCACCGGATCCTGCGCTCCAGCCGTAACAGTCAGGTTCACCTGCGAATGGCCACCTGGTTCTGACTGTTTCGTCGCGCAAGCTTTTGAGCGACTTACCATGGTGCACTTTCTTTACAGGCTTATTACCGTAGCGTTGCTCGTACTTAGCCCCGGAGCAGCACTTGGACAAAGTAGCGAGCCGGCAAACGTCGCCATTCTGCTGGATGTGGATGGAGCGATTGGGCCAGCGACTTCTGAATATATCCGCGATGGATTTGAGGAGGCGCGTCGGCGACAGGCGAAGCTCATCGTGCTGAGACTGAATACGCCTGGCGGTCTCGACCCCTCAATGCGCGAGATCGTAGCAGAAATACTCAAGTCCCCCATTCCTGTGGTCTCCTACGTGAGCCCGAGCGGTGCGCGAGCCGCCAGCGCCGGCACCTATATCGTTTATGCCAGCCACCTCGCCGCAATGGCGCCGAGCACGCATCTCGGTGCAGCCACGCCCGTCCAGCTCGGCGGTGGCTCCGGCTGGCGGACCGATGACAAGAAAGATGATGACAAGAAAGACGGTGATAAGAAAGGAGCCTCGTCGCCGACCAATGCAGGCGAGGCGAAGGCGATCAACGATGCGGTGGCCTATATCAGGGGACTGGCGGAGCTTCGGGGCCGAAATGTTTCTTGGGCGGAGAAAGCCGTCCGGGAAGCCGCCACTCTAACCGTCAGCGAGGCCCAGTCGCAGCGTGTCGTCGAGATTGTTGCGAAGGATTTAGCCGATCTGTTGTCCCAGGCCGAGGGCCGAACCGTAACGATCAATGATCAACAGGTCGCGCTGCATACCCGGAGCCTGAGCCTTACGGCAATCGAGGCCAATTGGCGCAACCGCATTCTGGCCACGATTACCAATCCGAACATCGCTTACATACTCATGCTGATCGGGCTCTACGGACTTCTATTCGAGTTCATCAGTCCAGGCGCTGTTTTCCCCGGGGTGATCGGCGGAATCGCTCTCCTGGTCGGCCTCTATGCCTTGAATCTCCTGCCGATCAGTTACGTCGGTGCCGGCCTGCTACTGCTCGGCATCGCGATGATGATTGCAGAAGCGTTTCTGCCCTCGTTTGGCGTGCTCGGAATTGGCGGCGTCATCTCATTCGCCGTCGGCTCGCTGTTCCTGTTTCGCGGCGATGTGCCGGGCTTCCATCTCTCATGGGCGGTGGTCGCCACGGCCACCATTGCCAGCGCGGGATTCCTGGTGATTGCACTCGCGGCGGTGTGGCGGGCGCATCGGCGCGACGTGGTCACGGGCGAAGCGGTTCTGCTTCGCAGCGCGGGGCAGGTGCTGTGGTGGGCCGACGGCAAAGGCGAGGTCCTGGTCGGAGGAGAACGATGGGCGGCGAAATCGGAAAGCGAGTTCACCCGGGGTGACCGCGTGCGTGTTCTCGAACGTCAAAACCTGAAGCTGCTCGTCGAGCCAGATCCCGACGCCCCACCGAAATCATGAGGAGTGAAACCATGCCAACATTCGTAACAGAAACCCTCCCGTATATCGTGATCGGAGCCGTGATCATTGCGGTGTTCCTGTCGGCGATTCACATCATGCGGGAATACGAGCGTGCGGTCGTCTTCACATTGGGGCGCTTTTCCGGCGTGAAAGGTCCCGGGCTCATCATATTGGTGCCGATCGTCCAGCAATATGTTCGGGTAGATCTTCGTACGCTCGTGCTCGACGTTCCAAGCCAGGACGTGATTTCTCGCGACAACGTTTCGGTAAAGGTCAATGCGGTTATCTACTTCCGCGTGGTAGATGCGGACAAATCGGTTATCCAGGTGGAAAACTTCATGGCGGCCACCAGCCAGCTAGCGCAGACGACCCTCAGGTCGGTGCTCGGCAAGCACGAGCTGGATGAAATGCTGGCAGAGCGGGACAAGCTCAATCGCGATATTCAGGAAATTCTCGACAGCCAAACCGATGCGTGGGGTATCAAGGTCGCGAATGTCGAAATCAAGCACGTCGATATCAACGAGAGCATGATTCGTGCCATTGCTCGTCAAGCCGAGGCCGAGCGGTACCGCCGCGCACGAATCATAGGTGCCGAAGCAGAGCAGCAGGCTGCCGAGAAACTGGTGGAAGCAGGCGAGATGCTCGCAAGGAGGCCGGAGTCCATGCAATTGCGCTACCTGTCGACGCTGCAGGATATCGCGGGTGAAAAGAATTCGACGATCGTGTTCCCGGTGCCTGTGGAGTTTCTTCAAGCTCTGGCGGCGCCGGCGACAGTACAGCGGGAGACGGCAAGTCGCCGGCGGGGATCAGAGGCTGCCCAGGCGTGACGCTCTTCCGCGGAGATCGGAAGCCGAAACCTGCGGCCTCTTTCGCCTGGACACGTCTTCCTTTACCAGTAGATCAACCCGCTCCGCGTCGCCCCGACTCCGTTTTTGGCAAACGCCGCTGCAAGTCTCTGCTTTTCTGCGCAATGTGCAGCAAGCTTTTCATACAGCCTTGCCTCCACGAGTGGAGCGTGTTCTCTGTTGCTGGACACCGCATTAGCGGTCGCCGATATCAGAGCACTGATTTGGCGTATCAGCAGATCGTCTGTCGATGGCTGCATATCCTCGTCCCTCGATTTTGGTCCCGATTAAATTCTCCCGATGCCGGTTCACCGCAAGTCACACGCTTTAGATGTTGGCTGCAACGGATCGCTCGCGCCACTGGTATTCAGTGCGAGAGGTGAACCCTGCGCATCTCCTCCAACCGGGCCAGGCAATATTCCCGATACAGTATGTTGATGAGGTTCCACACGATCGAACTCCAGGTTTGATCATTGGTACCCTAACATCATGTTGTTTCCAGACTTTTTCCTCGGTTGAGAAAATGGCTTCGCCAAAGGCGCGGATATTTCACGCTGTCCCCGGGCGACGAAACACCCTCACAGTGCGGTGAGTGCTATGCATCGTAGACGTCGGATTGCTCCTGCGGCGCGATCCCCCCGCGGCCAGTTCCGTAAAATCGAGCCTTGGCCACCCGGGCGAGGCACTCAATCCTTCTTCTCTTCCTCCCTGCCATCCGGGCCGATCTGGAGATCGCGCTCTTCCTTCACCAGCGTGAGCAGCCTCAGTGTCAGGAATGTGAACGCTGCGATCGTCACCGCGACGTCGTAGCTGCCGAGGCCGACGGAAACGCCGATCGCGCCGGTGGCCCACAGACTTGCCGCCGTCGCCGTGCCCTGCACCGTGGCGCCCTGCTTGAGGATCGCGCCGCCGCCGATGAAGCCGATGCCGGTGATCACGCCTTCGATCACCTTCGACATGCCATCGGGAGAATTCACCATCCACTGTTCGCTGGCCTGCACGAAGCCGCAGCTTGCCAGGGCGACCAGCGGAAAAGTGCGCAGGCCTGCGCTCCGCGCCCGCTTTTCACGATCCCAACCGATCGGAACGGCCAGCACGAAAGCCGCGGCCAGTGTCAGAAAATGGATACCTATCTGAAACCGGTCCAAAACACGCCCTTCTGAAAAGCCGCGCTACCGCGGCAATGCTGCGTAAAGTTTCAGCGCGGCGGCGGTTGTGTCACCGGGTGCTGCCGACGACGGTCGTGCTCGCCGCTGCGCTCGTGATCGCTGCTTCGGTTCGGTACTGCGGCAAACGATGTTCGAGCGAATAGAAGACGCAAAGCGCAAGGCTGGACCAGACGGCCAGGCTGAAATAAAGCGACATCCAGGCAATCTCGTCCTTCCACTCGGCCAGGTCGTGCGTCACAACCCAGCGCGTGCTGACGTCGCGCAGGCCCTCGCGCGGCGTCAGGCGCTTGTCGCCATCGGCGTCTCCGGTCCGCCAGCGCTTTAGGTACATCGGGACGTCGATCGTCATCAGAAACGCCAGGAAGCCCACAATGCCCGCGATGGCGACGACGAGGCCTACGCGAACCGCACCATTGAATTCCGGGAGCAGGCGGCAAAGGCCGACGCCGACGGCGAAGAAGGCAACCGCCCACAGCGAATTTTCGATGGCGTTGCCGAGATAATTCCTGGTCAGCACCGCATACCATGAAAGGCATTCCGCGATCAGGATCAGCGGCACGATCGCCCACGCGACATTTACGGTCGTTTCCGCGCCGGTCATCGTGCCGAGCTGGTGCAGGATAATCGCCCATTGCGCCACAAAGCAGATCTCGGCCACGGTCGCCACCGAACGTCCGACCATGACGCTCGACAGCCAGGTGTCGAACAGGCAGATCCGCTGCACATCGGCGCGCGGCAGAAACGACCTGAAGGCGCAGCCGAACACATAGGCCGCGCAGAACAGCAGCATCATCCCGATGCCGGCCGAGCCGCCGGCAGCGCCGGTCGGCTGGACGGGAAGCTCGCGATACAGAGCGAACCAGATGGCGATATTGACGCCGCTCACCAGCGTCAGCAGGCCCCACCACCAGGACACGGGATTCGACCAGGCCAGGGAACCTGACCGCGCCTGCCATTCCAAGCTCATTCGCCGCTCCGCCGTAATTGAATTGACATCTGACTGTAATAATACAGTCACATATCGAAGCCAATGGCGACGAGAGTAGGGCGGGGCGGAATGGCATTCCGAGACGCAGCAAAGATGCCGCGCTCAGGGTGAGATTCTATGCTGGCGTTGGGCAAGATTAACAGGCGGCTGCGAAATTCTATCCTCCTCGTGGTGGTGAGGAGGCGCAAAACGCCGTCTCCGGACGATGCTTCGCATCGCCGGGAGAACCACGAGACCCCGCGGCGAAAGCGCCGCTATCTCAAGACAGGAATTTCACGCCGTAGGTCTTGCCACGGCGCCAGACCACCTCGCACGACTGGCGCGTCGCATGGTCGTGCACCAGCGCCAGTTGAAAGCTATCCCTGACGTCGAACGCGACATCGGTCACGATCTTGGCGCCGCCCGGTGAGACGTCCAGGACAAAGCATTCAATCCTCGTCACCCCGTCGTCGATCGTCATCCATGTCGGCCGCTTGCGGAGCTCGCGTCGCGGTTCGCGCTGCACCTTTGTCCTTTGCTCGTCGACAATCATCGTGGCCATCCGTCATTGGACCCAGTGGGTCATCGAAGCAGGCGTCACAGTGAGGGCAAGTTCGTAAAGTTCAGTTAGCTTATCGATTCAAATTGACTGGTTTGCTTCGCGAGTTGTAAGACGAGCTCTCACAACCTTGCCAGTTCTCGAGATGTTGAGGCCTCCGCAATACGGCGCTCCGTCCGTCATTCCGGGGCACGCGCAGAATCGTAAGGTGAGCAAAGCGCAAGCGTGCCCACCATTCACGAGCGGGATAGATGGTGGACACGGCGCGACGCGCCTTTGCCCACCCAACTTCCTCAAAAATTCACGCGGTTCGAAATCGCGCCGTCGACGACGAGGTTCGAGCCCGTGGTGAACGAGGAGGCGGGGCTCGCCAGGAACACCGCTGCGTTGGCGATTTCCTGCGGCGTCGCCATGCGGCCGGTCGGGTTACGCGCCAGCGCATCCTGGTACCGTTTCGGCATATTCTGTTCGACCATGTTCCAGATGCCGCCCTTGAAATAGACCGTGCCCGGCGACACCACGTTGACGCGGATTTTCTTCTCCGCGTATTGCCGCGCCAGTCCCTTGGCCATGTGGATCAGCGCCGCCTTGATCGGGCCGTAGGAGCTGGCGCTATCCGCCTGCGCCGCCGAGATCGACGATATGATGATGAAGGCCGCATCGCCGGTTTTCTGTGCGCTCGCTTCGAGCAACGGCCGCGCGGCCTCGAATGCGTTGACGGCGCCGAGCACATCGAGCCGGAAATTCTGCTCCCACGAGGCAGGGTCGCCGCCTTGTGCCATGGCGCCGGCATTGGAAAACAGCATGTCGATGCCGCCCAGCTCGGCGGCCGCGTCCGATACCCATGATTTCAGCGCGGCCGCGTCGGTGACATCAACCGGCTCGCCGGTCGCGCGCACGCCAAGTCCTTTCAGCTCGGCAACGGTGGCCGCGACCTGATTCGCATTGCGGGCGCAAACAGCGACGCCCGAACCTTCGCCCGCCAGCGTGTCCGCAATCGCCCGTCCGATGCCGCGCGTGCCGCCGAGCACGATGGCGTTTCTGCCTTTCAAACCCAAGTCCATTTTGTTCTTCCTTCGTTTGATCTGACCATATTGTAGCGACCGTGGTCACGACGAAAGCTCAAACCGAAGAACCGTCCCCGGATTTCGCTCGCGCTCTATCCGGGCTACGCTGGCGGGCAGAACTTGAAGGGTAGGGGAGAGACACACGGATGCAAAGTCCCAGAGAAATCCTCTCCGATATCTGGACCTCCATTGGCGGCGATCCGTCCGCGCTCGGCGCGCTCACGCTGACCGGCGACGAACCGCAATTGCCGTCGTCCTTTCGCGTCGCCGTGGCGGCGCAAGTCAGCGTCGCGGCAACCGGGCTTGCAGCCGCCGAGATCTGGAAAATGCGCAGCGGCGAGGCGCAGGACGTCGCGGTGGATATGCGCCATGCCGTGGTCGAATGCCGAAGCGAACGTTATCTGCGCGTCGACGGCAAGCCGCCGCCGCCGGCCTGGGACGCCATCGCCGGCATCTACAAGATCCGCGACGGCTTCGTGCGCCTGCACACCAATTTTCCCCATCACCGCGACGCCGTCTGCAAGGTGCTGAACTGCAAGCCGGAGCGTGACGCGGTGCAGGCCGCGCTGTTGCAATGGGACGGCGAGGCGTTCGAGACCGCGGCCGATACGAGCGGTGGCGTCGTTGCCTTCATGCGCTCGCATGACGAATGGTTGGCGACACCACAGGCCGAGGCGCTCGCCGGATTGCCGCTGATCTCGATCACGAAGATTGGTGAGGCTCCGCCGAAGCCGTGGCCCAAGGGCGAGCGGCCGCTCGCAGGTATCCGTGTGCTTGATCTGTCGCGTGTCATCGCCGGCCCCGTTGCGGGGCGAACGCTCGCCGCGCATGGCGCCGACGTGCTGCTGATCTCGGGGCCCGATTTGCCAGCGATCCCCTGGCTCGTCATCGACACCGGGAGGGGCAAGCTATCGAGCTTCGTCGAACTCAAGAGCGAGCACGGGCGCGGCGTGCTGCGCGATCTGCTGGCGCAGGCGGATATCTTTTCGCAAGGCTATCGGCCGCGCGCGATCGCCGGCCTCGGCTTCTCGCCGGAGGATGCCGCGCGCATCAATCCAGGCATCATTTACGTCACGTTGTCGGCCTATGGTCATGCCGGGCCGTGGGCGGAACGTCGCGGCTTCGACTCGCTGGTGCAGACGGCGACCGGATTCAACCATGCCGAGGGGCAGGCCGCAGGTGTCGATGGACCGAAGGAATTGCCGGCGCAGATGCTCGACCACGCCACCGGTTACTTCATGGCGTTCGGCGCCATGATGGCCAAAGTGCGCCAGGCGCGCGAAGGCGGTAGTTGGCACGTCGAGGTTTCGCTGGCGCAAACCGGACGCTGGCTGTGGAATCTCGGCCGCGTCACCGACGGTCTTGCGATCGAGGATTTGAAGGGGGAAGCGGTGAAGCCGTTCATCGCGGAGGCGGGCTCCGGCTTCGGGCCGTTGCGGTACGTGACGCACTCGGCGCTGTTGTCGAAAACGCCGGCGTTCTGGGCGCGCCGGGCGATGCCACTCGGCAGCCACCCGCCGCAATGGCCCGTACGCGAATAGCACGTCCCCTCGCTCAGAGCCTGCCTCTCCAAATTCTCATCGCGTCCGGTACGGCTATTTTGTTTTTTGGCTTGTGCGGGACGCCAATTGGGCACTATAGCGCTGGGTGAGACAAATTGTCGCTGGAACCCACGTCGTATGTTTTTCGGACTTTGCAAGCAATTACAGCTGGTTAGTTCAAAAGTGGCCGTGGTCATTGCCCTGATGGCAGTGGCTGGGGCGGCCGCTTATGGCGCCATCCATCTCGGCGGCCCAAAGCGCGGGCATTCGGAAATCTCGAGCCAGTCCCGCAAGGGCTCGCAGCGCTACACGCCGAGCCCCGCCGAGTGGGCCAGCCTGACCATTCAGCCCGTCACTGAACGCGACTTCCGCGCCGAGCGCGTCACCGAAGGAAAGATCGCAATCGACGAAGATCGCTCGACACCGGTGTTCTCGCCCTATGCGGGCCGCGTCACCAGGTTGCTGGCCAAGCCAGGCGATAGCGTCGTCAAGGGCCAGCCATTGTTCGTGATCGAGGCCGCCGACAACGTTCAGGCGCAAAACGATTTCATTGCGGCGATGAGCGCGATGAACAAGGCGAAGTCCGCGCTTGATCTGGCGGAGTTGCAGGGAGCGCGCGCCAAGGATCTGTTCGAGGGCAAGGCCGTTCCGCTGAAGGATTATCAGCAGAGCCAGGCGACGCTGATCCAGGCGCAGAACGACATGCGCTCGTCGGAAACGGCGGTGCAGGCGGCACGCAACAAATTGCGCCTTCTCGGCCTCACCGACGAGGACATCGCGACTTTCCAGGAGAAGGGCCGCATCAATCCCGAAATCGCCATCTTCGCACCGATCGCGGGCACCGTGGTCCAACGCAAGATCGGCCCGGGGCAATACGTCAACGCCGGCGCCAGCGACCCCGTCTATGTGATCGGCGATCTCTCCACCGTCTGGATGACTGCCTTCGTCCGCGAAAGCGATTGCGCGAACGTCGCGGTCGGGCAAGAGGTGACGTTCAGCGTGCTGGCGCTGCCGGGCCGTTCGCTTTCGGCGCGGATCAACTACGTCGCAACCGCAATTGACCCTGCGACGCGGCGGCTGCTCGTCCGCGCCACGATCGACAACAAGAACGGTACGCTGAAGCCTGAAATGTTCGCGAACGTCACGATCTATTCGGCAGGTGACCGTCCGGCGGTCGGCGTGCCGAAGCAGGCGTTGATCTATGAAGGCGATCAGGTCCGGATCTGGGTCGCGCATCCGGACAAGACGATTGAACTGCGTCAGGTCAAGCCTGGCCTCACCAATGGCGATCTCGTCGAGGTGGTCGGCAATTTGAAGCCCGGCGAGCAGATCGTCACCAAGGGCGCATTGTTCATAGACCGGGCCGCATCCGGAAGCTGATGCCTCGCTCATTGAAAGCTTCGATCTGAATGGATCGCCTGGTCGCCCTAGCCGTCAGCCGCCGCTATTTGATGGTCGGCATGTTCATAGCCGTGCTGGTCGGCGGCCTGATCGCGTTCAAGCAGCTCAACATCGAGGCCTATCCGGATCCGACCCCGCCGATGGTCGACATCGTGACGCAAAGCCCGGGGCTGTCGTCGGAGGAGATCGAGCGCTACATCACGATCCCGATCGAAACCCAGGTCGCCGGCATCAAGAACCTGCGCACCATCCGCACCATCTCGCTGTACGGATTGTCCGACGTCAAGCTGCAGTTCTCGTTCGACTACACCTATGACGAAGCGCTGCAGCAGGTGTTGAACCGGCTGTCGCAGCTCGCGTCACTGCCGGGCAACGTGCAGCCGACCATCTCGCCGCTCAGCCCGACCGGCGAAATTTTCCGCTACCGGCTGAAGGGCCCGCCGAACTACAGCGTGCTCGATCTCAAGACGCTGCAGGACTGGGTGTTGCAACGCCGCTTCCGCGCGGTGCCCGGCGTCATCGATGTCACTGGCTGGGGCGGCAAGACCAAGACCTACGAGTTGCAGGTCGATTTCAACAAGCTCGTCGCCAACGGGCTGACGCTGCCACAGGTGCTGCAGGCCGTCGGCAACGCCAACATCAATGTCGGCGGCAATACCGTCAATATCGGCGCGCAGTCCGCCGTGGTGCGCGGCGTCGGGCTGATCCGCTCGATCGACGACCTCAACAACACCATGGTAGCGCAGTCCGGCGGCAATCCGGTGCTGGTGCGCGACATCGCCAATGTCACGATAGGCGAGAAGCCGCGGCTCGGCATCGCCGGCCTCGACCAGGACGACGACATCGTGCAGGGCATCGTCCTGATGCGGCGCGGCGAGCAGAGTTCGCCGACCATTGCCCGGGTCGAAAAACTGGTTCACGACATCAATCATTCCTCGATCCTGCCACCTGGCGTGCAGATCGAGCGCATCTACGACCGCAAGGATCTGATCGACATCACCACGCATACGGTGCTGCACAACATGGTGATCGGGATCATCCTGATTGTGTTGCTGCAATGGGTGTTTCTCGGCGATCTCCGCAGCGCGTTGATCGTCGGCGCAACGATCCCCTTCGCGCTGTTCTTCGCCGTGATCATCCTGGTGTTGCGCGGCGAATCCGCCAATCTGCTGTCGGTCGGCGCGATCGATTTCGGTCTCATCGTCGACGCCACCGTGATCATGGTGGAGGCGATCTTCCGGCGGCTGACGCAGACCACCACGCTGTCGGAAGCCGAGCGCAGCCACATTTCGTTCGACACCACGATTGGGATAAAGAGCCACGCCATCCTGTCTGCAGCGGCCGACGTGTCGCGCTCGATCTTCTTCGCCGCCGCGATCATCATCGCAGCCTTCCTGCCGCTGTTCACGCTGAGCGGGGTCGAAGGCAATATCTTCGGGCCCATGGCGCGGACCTATGCCTACGCGCTGGCCGGCGGGCTGATCGCGACCTTCACGGTGACGCCGGCGTTGAGCGCGATCATTCTGCCCTCGCATCTGGATGAAGCCGAAACCTGGATCGTGAAACAGCTCGACCGGTTGTACGTGCCGGTGCTGAAATGGGCCCTCGTAAACCGCAGGATCGTGCTCACCGGCGCGGCCGTTCTAGTGCTCATGACCATTGCTTTCGCGCGGCTGCTCGGACTGGAATTCCTGCCCAAGCTGGAAGAGGGCAATTTGTGGATCCGCGCCACGCTGCCGCCGACCATCTCGCTGCAGGAGGGCAATGCCTACGTCAACGAGATGCGCAAGATCATCCGCGCGCGTCCTGAGGTGGAATCGGTGGTGTCGCAACACGGCCGGCCCGACGACGGAACGGACGCCGCCGGTCTCTTCAATGCGGAGTTTTTCGCGCCGCTCAAGCCGAACAGCGAGTGGCCTGATACCCATGACAAGGACGAGCTGACAGCGCAATTGCTGGGGCAGTTGCAGGACAACTTCCCGGGCGTCGAGTTCAACTTCTCGCAATATCTGCAGGACAACGTCTCGGAGGCCGTCTCGGGCGTCAAGGGCGAGAACTCGATCAAGCTCTACGGCAACGACCTGCAGGCGCTGACGGATACCGCCAACAAGATCAAATCCGTGCTCGGCACGGTGCAGGGCGTTACCGACCTCGCAGTGTTCACTTCGCTCGGCCAACCCACAATCCAGATCGATATCGATCGTGCCCGCGCGGCACGCTATGGCCTATCGCCCGGTGATATCAACGCCACCATCAAGGTCGCCGTCGGCGGCGACAGCGCCGGCGATCTCTATGAGCCCGGCAGCGACCGGCATTTCCCGATCATCGTTCGCCTCGCCCCGGAATACCGCAAGAGCGCGGAGGCGATCCATAACTTACGGATCGGCGTGGCCGGGCAGGGCGGCACGATCACGCAGATCCCGCTCAGCGAGGTCGCCTCGATCAACCTGATCTCGGGCGCCGCCTATATCTACCGCGAACAGCAGGAGCGTTATCTGCCGATCAAGTTCTCGGTCCGCAACCGCGATCTCGGCAGCGCGATCCATGAAGCGCAGGACAAGGTCGCCGCCGAGGTGCAATTGCCGCCGAGATCGCGGATCGAATGGGTCGGCGAATTCGGCAATCTGCAGGACGCCATCCGGCGGCTGTCGATCGTGGTGCCGATCAGCCTGGCGCTGATCGCTGTGCTGCTGTTCTTCAACTTCGGCTCGATCGTCGATACGCTGCTCGCGATGAGCGTGATCCCGATGGCGATCTTCGGCGGCGTGCTCGGGCTGTTGATCTCAGGCATTCCCTTCAGCGTCTCGGCGGCAATCGGGTTCGTCGCGCTGTTCGGAATCGCCGTGATGGACGGCATCATCATCCTGTCGCAGTACAATCAACTCGTCGACGAAGGCTATGAGCGGATGCGGGCAGTGATCCGCACCGGCGAACTGCAATTGCGGCCGGTGCTGATGACCTGCGTGGTGGCCGGCGTCGGCCTGCTGCCGGCGGCGGTGTCGGAGGGAATCGGTTCGCAGGTGCAAAAGCCGCTGGCGATCGTGGTCGTCACCGGCATGATGCTGGCGCCGCTGGTGATCCTGGTGACGCTGCCGGTGCTGATCTCGGTGTTTTCGCGCCGCGCGCGCTAGATCCGTGTGGGCACATGCCCATGTTTCCTGCCCACTCGGTTTGTGGTTGACGCGATCCGGCGGCCGTCCCTTGATGCCGGCAGGGACAACCGCAGGAGCAAGCCATGCGGATCGAGGAAAGCCAAGGATCTAGCCAAGGATCCAGCCAAGTATCCGCGGGGCAACCAAACGGCCACGCGTCGCCGACGAAATCGGCGCCCACAGCGGAGCAAATCCTCGGAGAAATCCGCGACTATTGCCGCCAGACGCGCACGGCCGAATCGACCTTCGGGCGGCTGGTAGTCAATGACGGTAAGCTGGTGTCGCGCTTACGCGATGGCGCCCGGATCACGACCGGCACGCTCGACAAGGTCCGCGCGTATCTCGCCGAGCACCGGCCGCAGTCGGGCGGCGCGCCGGCCAATTCGCTCTCGGCCCAACCATTGAACGACACGGCCGCCGCCAATGCGGTCGCGCCGCCGGGCTTCCGGTTCTTCGACAACCGCCAAAAGTACCTGTTGTTCGTCTCGACCTGCAGCGAGAAGACCGAGGTCGGCAACCGCATTTCGCTCGAGCTCGGCAATCTGCAGCCGGCGCCGCCGGCGCTTCGTATCTTCGATGCCGGCGTCGGCGACGGCACCGTGCTGTCGCGGGTGATGCGGGCGGTGCATGCGCGATTTCCCACCATGCCGCTCTATGTCGTGGCGAAGGAGATCTCTTACGAAGACGTGCGCCTGATGCTGGAGAAGATGGCGGATCGCCTGTTCGAGCATCCCGCCACCGTGCTGGTTGTGACCAACCTCTATTACGCCGAGGCGCCATGGCTGACGCCACGCTCGGTCACGTCAGCGCAAGGCCTGATCTGGAAAGACATCACGCTATCAGGCAACACCGCGCATGGTTTCGCCGAGCAGATCGGCGAGCTCGAGAGCTTCCTGGCCGAGAACTGGCGCGCGGGCATCAGCCCGACCACGGGCAATCCGGTCTATCAGCGCCCGGTGATCCTGACGCTGCGGCGCGAGGATCATTCCTTCCTGCTCGATCCGATCATGCCGCGGCCCGGCCGCGTGATGGCCGACTACGATCTGGTCATCGCCTCGCAGCCCTATCGGGCGCGGGCGAGCGTCGAGTTCAAGGCTTCGAAAGTGGTGACACCGCTGGTCAAGGCGCTGCGCCCGGGTGGGCGGCTGATCGGCATCCATTCGCATGGCAAGGATCCCGGCATCGAGATCATCGATCAGCTCTGGCCGGGCGACGATCCCTTCAAGACCGACCGCTACGCGATCCTTCGCCAGGTCAAGCACGAGCTTGGCGCGGCCGCACGCCACTACAATTTCAATGCCTCCTCCGATGCGCGCTCAATCTTCCGCTACCAGATGCACACGCTGCCGGACGAGGTCAGCGGCCCGATCGGCACCTCGACGCTGTTTGCGGCCTGGAACGCCGCCATCTATGTGGCGCAGATCGAGGACAACAGGCTGTCGGAAGTGGTTCGCGATGGCCGCTATCTCGAAGCTACCGACCGCGTGCTGAAGAAACATGGCGGTCTCTGGTTCAACGACGAGACCTATGTGATCTCGCGCCGCCGCGCGCCGGCATGACAAAGGGAGGCGCCATTGATCGTCTCCGACAAGGCATCCGCCAGATTAGCCGCGCTACTGTCGAAGGCATCCGTCGAAATTTCCTCGCGCGGGCATCAGATTGCGGAACTGAGCGATCGTTTCGCTGGAGGCACCAACGTCACGATCACGTTCCTGCCCGGCGATAATTATCGCCACAACATTGAGACGGCTGCCGCGCTGCGCCGCGCCGGCTACAATCCGGTGCCCCATATTGCGGCGCGCGAAATGGCCTCGCGGGAAGCATTTAACGATTTCCTGGCGCGGGCGCGCGGCGAAGCCGATGTCTCGCGCATCCTTCTGATCGCCGGCGATGTCGCCGCTGCGAGAGGCCCGTTCAAATCGACGCGCGATGTTGCCGCCAGCGGCTTGCTCGAGACGCATGCGATTGCATCCGTCAGTGTGGCCGGTCATCCCGAGGGGCACCCCTATCTCGATCTGCCGGACGCGCTGAACGGCCTCAAGGAATGGCGCGACTGGGGACGGCGGACGGGAACGCGGATCGATGTCGTCACACAATTTTGCTTCGAGAGCACGCCGATCCTGGAATGGATCGGCGCCCTCGATCGCGCGGACATCGATCTGCCTGTCATCGTTGGCCTAGCCGGTCCGGCAACGCCGGCGACATTGACAAAATTCGCGCTCCGCTGCGGCATCGGCAATTCCATGCGCGCGCTGCGGGCCCAGATCGGCCGGTTCGGCCGCCTGCTGACGGATACCGGACCTGACGACGTCGTCAGGGGATTGCGCGCGGCGCCTGCGGCGGCAACCGCGCCGATCGCCGGATTCCACCTGTTCCCGTTCGGCGGCCTACGCAAGGCCGGTGACTGGCTGCGCAATTACGACCGCGATCTGTTCGGACAGCAGCGGGCCGCGATGTCGAGTGCCGGGCTTCAGAACCCGTAGAGCTGGGCGGGATTGTCGACCAAAATCTTCTTGCGGATCGCCGCATCCGGCGCCCACACCGGAAGCTGATTTAAGAGCCGTCCGTCGTCGATCTGAAACAGCGGAGTAACGTCGGTAATCTTCTTGTCCGCAGGCGTGACCGAGTTCGGGTGCGGCCAATCTGTGCCCCAGACGATGCGATCGGGATTGGCTGATATCAGCGCCTTGGCGAGCGGGATGCAATCGGTGTAATCGGGCGCGAGTTTGGAGGCGCGATAGGCGCCGGAAATCTTCACATAGGCCTTGCCCGATTTGACGAGATCCACGAGGTCGGCAAAGCCCGGCTGCTCGACGCCGAGACCTGCCTTGGCGCCGCCGAAATGATCGAACACGACCGGCAGTGGGGAGGCCATGACAAGATCCTTGATCGCGGCGATCATCGCCAGGTTGGTGTAGATCTGCATGTGCCAGCCGCGCGCTCTCATGCGCTCGACGGCGGCTGTGAAGCGTGGCCGCGCGACGCTCGGATCGTTGACGCCGCCGGTTGCGAGATTGAGGCGCACACCGCGAATGCCGGCCTTGCCCATGACATCGAGATTGCTTTCCGACGTCTTGTCGTCGATCACGGCAACCCCGCGCGCGGTGGGCCCCCGTGCCGCCATGCCGAACAGCGTGGCCGAATTGTCGGTGCCGTAGACCGAGGGCGTGACGATCACCACGCGCTCCATGTGCAGCGCCTTGTGCAGGGCGGTCATTTCCTCGGGCGAGGCCAGTTCGGGCGTATAGACGCGGCCGGAGAAGAACGGGAATTTTTCGGGATCGGGGTGGATATGGGTGTGGCAGTCGCAGGCGCCCGCGGGCACATCGAAATTCACCGGCGTTGCCGGCTGCGCCGCTTTGGCAGAGGCGGTTCTATTGTTCATGGTCACTCCGGCTGCGATGGAGGCGAACATCATACTGCGTCGCGTCAGCATTGGTGTTCTCTCACATGTATTCGGCAGCTCTGCAATTGTCCGCTCCGGCTTATCGCTTCGGTAACGCAACCGGTCTATCGAACCAGAAGCCGCCCAAATTTGACTAAAGATCCGCCCGCCCGGAATATCCTGCAATCCCCTGGAATCAATTCATGAAGAAATTTTCGCAAAAGTTCAAAACCGGCGTCTCCGTGGCCGCCGTGGTCGTCGTGCTGCTCGGCGTTTACAGCTACCGCAAGCTTCAGGCGCTGGCCGCCGATCCTACCGGGGAAAAGGATTGCAGCCCGGCGGTCGGCGGCGGCGAGCAGGCGAAAATCGATCTGGAGCGGATCAAGGCGATAGCGCCGCTCAAGGACGTGAAATGGTCGCAGCTTGGCGGCAGCATCAATGATGCGAGCTGTCTAAACAAGACCGAAATCTATGGCGTGGTCGCGGTGCGCAGCGTGGAGGACATTGCGAAGACGCTGGCCTTTGCGCGCGACAACAAGCTCTCCGTCACCACCGCCGGCGTCCGCCACAGCATGGGCGGGCACGCCTTCCGCAGGGGCGGCATTGTGCTCGACATGCGCGGCTTCAACAAAATTTTGCTGAACGAGAGCGCGCGGTCGATCACCGTGCAGCCGGGCGCGACCTGGCACGACATCCAGAACGTCTTGCACCCGCGCTTTGCGGTGCGCGCCATGCAGTCGACCGACATCTTCACCGTCGGCGGCTCGATCTCGGTCAATGCCCATGGCATGGACCATCAGGCCGGCGCGCTTGCGAAATCGATCAAGTCGATGAAGGTGATGCTGGCGGACGGTTCGCTGCGCACGGTATCGTTGACCGAGAATGCGGATCTGTTCAACCTCGTGGTCGGCGGATACGGCCTGTTCGGCGTGATCGTCGAGGCCGAGCTCGATATTGCCGATAACCTCGTCTACCAGACCGGCCGTCGCGTGATGAACTACAAGGAATTTCCGGCGCTGTTCGCCGGCGAGATCGAGAAGGATAGCAATGTCGGCCTGATGTACGGCCATCTCTCAACCGCGCCGAGCACGTTCCTGAAGGAGTTGCTGCTCTATACCTACACCAAAATCGACGGCACCGATTTCAAGCGCCAGCCGCTCGGCGAGGTCAGCGGCACCAAGCTGCGGCGGCTGACCATCAACCTGTCCAAGCAAGGGCCGCTGTTTCAGGAAATAAAGTGGCTATCCGAGAAGCACATCGAGCATCGGATGGAAAACTGCACGGTGACGCGCGCGCAGGCGATCGGATCGGCGGAGGCCTGTCTCGTCAACCGCAACGACCCGATGCACGATTCCGTGCCTTATTTGCGCAACTCGCTCCCTGACGATACCGACATCCTGCACGAATATTTCATCCCGCGCAGCCAGTTCGTCTCGTTCGTCGATGGTATGCGCAAGGTGCTGACTGACAACAAGACCAATCTGCTGAACGCATCGGTGCGAGTCGTGCATCAGGAAAACAATTTCCTGACTTATTCGCCGGAGCCGGCATTCTCGCTGGTGCTCTACATCAACCAGACCACGGACGAAGAGGGCAACCGGCGGATGAAGAAGGCGACGGAAGAACTGATCGATCTCACCATCGCGCACAAGGGCCGGTTCTTCCTGCCTTACCAGCTCTACTATTCGAAAGACCAGTTGCAGCGCTCATACCCGGAGATCAACGATTTCTTCGCAGCGAAGCGGAAGTATGATCCGGGCGAGTTGTTCACCAATGCGTTTTACCAGAAGTACGCGTCGTGATGCCTGTCTGCCATCCGGGAGCATCGTGCATCGCTCGGCAAAGCAAAATGGCAATCATGGACATCACAAGAAATCCCGCAGCCTCGCAAGTTCAACGACGAGTTCGGCGGAGATTATTTTTGGGATCAAGTCGCCCTGTGGAGCGGTATGAATCTCGTAGAGATGACGTTGGCTGAGCGGTTGCTCCAGAAACTTGGTGATGCATTCGTCCAACGTGCCGTCAAGCACCGAGTACGGAGCCGACCAAACAGCGCCTTTGACGCGTTCGTTGTTTTTCGAAGGCCATTTTTTTAGAACGGCAGGAGCATGAAAGTCCGTTTGAGCACCCCTTAAGGATTGGCTTCCCGGTTGGGAATGACAAAGGTCTGGCCGGGATAGATGAGGTTGGGATTGCGGATTTGCTCTCGGTTGGCCTTGTAAATCGTCGCGTAGCGCGTGCCCGCGCCGAGGGTGGCCTGACTGATACGCCATAGGCTGTCGCCGCGCGATACCGTGGTGGTCGTGATCTTCGGCACCACGACGCTCGAGGAGTTCGTGACGTCCGGCAGGGCGCCGGCCGACGCATCCGCCACCTGGGACTTCGGCAGGGCGGCGGAGTCCGGTTTGGAAGGTGAGGTGCGCGGCGGTACCGACGCGGTAACCACCGGGTCGGGCGCGTTGAACGGCACCTCGGCGCGTCCACGCACCACGCCGGACTTCGAATCCACCTCGTCCAGCCTTACGCGATAATTCCCGGGCCCGATTCCTTCATTGATCGTGACGGCAAAGCGTCCATCCGCCGCCGCCGTTACCGACGCAATAAAGCTGTCGTTGAGATAGAGCCTCACCGGAGCGCCTGAGCGCGCGCGGCCGCTCACATGGAATTTGCCGCCGGCCTCGATCTCGACCGCCTCCACAACCACCGCAGCGGTGTCTGGCTTCGCCTGAGATGGCTGTGACATCAAGACGGTGGGTTTGTTTGGCGTCATCAGGGCCACGACCGGCCGTTCCTTCAGGTTCGGCTCAAGCGCCACCGTCACGCTCTGCTTGGACATGATCTCTCTGCCGTCGGACTGCTTGGCGCGCAACGTCAGATCGTAGGTGCCTAGCGGAAGCGGGCGCGGGATCATCACGAATTGTCCGGATTGATCCGCGATCATGCGGTCATGCAGTTCGCCATTGCGCAGCAGTTCCACGGTGACGCCCGGCGCCGCGCGTCCCGCGATGACAGCTTCGCCGTTCGGTTCGATGCGGGCGACATCGAACGCCGGCTCGCCGTCGCCGGTCTCGGGCGTGGCGGTCGATCCGGCCAGTGCGGCCGCCACCGCGTTTGCCTCCGCCTGCACGCTTGCGAGTGCCGGCCCCTTAATGCGCTCGTCAGTGGCAGGCTTTGGCGCGACGCTTGCAGCCTTATCAGCAGTCGGCTCGCGCCCAATATACTGCATGGCGACGATCGTTCCGATGCCAGTCGCCGCAACAAGCCCTACTAAGGGCACGACCAACCGGTTCATTGATGTCTTGATCATGGTCTTTAGCCCGTCGGCCGGGAGGTCGGCCCGCCACCATTATACAGGTACTTCGGCCGAAATGGGTACTCAAGCCGAGAGATAACCCGCAGGCACAGAAGGATTAAGCCG
This sequence comes from Bradyrhizobium sp. sGM-13, assembly GCF_018398875.1. GTDB lineage: Bacteria > Pseudomonadota > Alphaproteobacteria > Rhizobiales > Xanthobacteraceae > Bradyrhizobium. The sequence continues at coordinate 32,896 of NZ_JAGWDK010000002.1, forward strand.
TCCAGGGCAGGCCGGCCAGGCTGGAACCCTGGTTCGTCAAAGCTGCGCGGTGAACCGATTCGGCGGCAGGCCGCTGCAGCCGCCCGCCTGTTCGGCGTCGAGCACCAGCAGCGCGCCGGCCGCGTAGAGACGTCCGACGAAATCGGCGTCGTCGGAACGCGCGATGGTGACGTAGTTGTTCGACGCGAGAATGCGGCCGTTGGCCTTGGCGATGGCGGCCAGCGCCTGGGACGGCGGGCCAATGACTGCCATTGACTTGCCGGGGGCTGAGCCGAAGGTCAACACGGTGACAACGGCAAGCCAGCCGCACACGACGAGGGCGATCGCGCCGCCAATCTGGCCCCAACGCCCACCGCCGCGCTGGCGTCCGTCAGTAGTCATAGAAGTGCTCAATACTTGCACCCCTGGCCTTGAGCTCGCGGTTGATATCGACGAACTGATCGATCCTTGCCTTCAGGCCCGCCCGGCGGAAGCCGGGCTTCGCATCCAGCTCCAGTGAAAACAGCTCCGTCGTACCCTTGATATCGAGCTTGGCGGCGTCGGGCGCAATCACGGTGATAAGGATGTCGTGATTGCCCGCGATCTCTGCAACCCCATAACCCTGATCCAGCACTCGCTGCAGGATGTCGGTGAACGCCTTGTAGCGCGGCGTCTGCACGAGCTGCCATTGTGCGTTGAGCGCGCGGATCGGCTTGATGCGCGGTTCTTTTGCCAGCACCTCCGGCGGCAGCGTCGCGACGGCAAACATGATGTCGCGTGGCTCGTTGTCATTGCTGGCGTCGAGCGCCTTCTGAATCAGCGCGGCGTAGCCGACCTTGACGAAGTATTCCGCGCCGAGCGCGAAGTCGCGCTCCCGGCTACGCAAGCTGCTTGGCGTCGGCGCCGAAATTGCCATCAGGCCGTCGAGCTTTTCCTGGAACGGGTATTTGTACCAGGGGACGGTGTAGAGGAACGCGGCATAGTCCTGCAGCACGGCGCGGCCGAATTCATCCTGCGGGGTGCGCTTCTCGCCTCTGATCCATTCGAACATGCGGCCGATGGTATTCTCGTACAATCCCTTGACGGCATATTCCACGGAATAGCTGATCCCAATCACGTAAATCATCGTCTTCACTTCGGCCAGCGATTCTCCCGTTGCGGGCACGGCGCGGTTGATGGTGCAGAAGCTGCGCCAGAAACCGAAGATGTGGCCGAGATAGTTGAAACGGCTTTCGCCGGAGCGGTCGAGGAAGCGGCCGAAATCCTCGAACGAATAAACGATGTACCATTCGGGGAACGTGAAGAACGTGTTGTTCAGCTTGCGCCGATAGCCCGGCTCATCGATGGCGGGCAGGGTGACGGCCGGCGCAGTCGAGGCCAATGTGCTGACCGCGGGCCGGCACGTGCCCTCGATATAGGCCAGCGGCAAAAGCACGATCAGCGCAATCAGGATCGCGACGACAGCCAGGATGCGCCGCAGCCACTTAAGCATGAACGGCGGTCCGCGTCCGCGGCGCGAGCAGATAGCCGATCAGGATGGCGACGCCGCCGAGAGCGAGATGCGGCGCGTTGGCGAAAAACCGCGTCGAGAGCGGCAGGTTGAGGACACCGTTGATCAGGATGCCGAAGTCGAGATAGCCGCTGCCGGTGAGCAGGCCGAGCACGCCGTCGGCAAAATAGAACACGCCGAACAATTGAAAAAACAATTCCGAGGCGCGGCGCGAGGTCATCGCCGCAATTGCGGCCCATAGCGCCGACACCAGATGCAGCCCATCGGCATACCAGGTGCGGCGAAACAGGCCGAAGATCATGTCATTGGCGTCGATGAGGGCCGGGATGTAGCCGGTGAGGATCACGAAGCCGAGCAGGGCGGCGTAGCCCCAGGCGCACAATCTGATGACGTCCATGATGTCTCCGGCCGGTTCGAATCTCGGGCCAGTCTAGAGTTTTCCAATTGTCTTGAGTTGCTGGCGACTGAAAATACCGGACATGATCAGCGTCCGGTTAACACCGCGTTTGTCGTCATTCCGGGATGGTCCGAAGGACCAGACCCGGAATCTCGAGATTCCGGGTTCGATGCTTCGCATCGCCCCGGAATGACTGGGGGAGTACAACCTACTGCCCGGACGGCGTCCGCAGGCCGTGCCAGGCGTCACGCACCTGATGGTAGTGCACTTCCGGCAGGTAGTCCGGCGTGTTGAGGCCGAGATTCTTGACGTCGAGCCGACCGATGGCGCTCAGCAGCGTATAGGAAGCGATGACGCGGTCGCGCTGCGCGCCGATCAGACGAGCCTTGGCCAAGATCAGGTCCTGCTGGGCGTTCAGCACGTCGACCGTGGTTCGCTGGCCGCCCGCCGCCTCTCGCTGCACACCCTGCAGAGCGACGGTGGCAGCGCGCACTTCAGCTTCGGATGCCGTGACCGCAATCTTGGCGCCTTCATTGGCGACCCAGGCGCCGACCGCGGCGGTGCGAGCCTGGTTGCGGACCTGGTCCAGCACCTGCCGGCTTTGCGCTGCGATTTCCTTGGCCTGCCGGGTCTGTGAGGCGGCCATGCCGCCATCATAGATCGGCTGCGTGAGCTGGCCGGTCACAGAAGCCTGGTCGGTCCCGAGGGTGCCAAGCGTGGGATCCGAGTCCTTGCTGCGGCTGGCGCTGCCTTGCAGCGTGATCGTTGGCATCAGACTGCCTTCGGCGACGCGGATGGAAGTCGTGGCGACGTCGAAATCGAAGCTTGCCGCCATCACGGCGGGATGCCCGCGGAAGGCCTGCCCGGTGGCGTCATCGCGGCTGCGCGGCAGCAGGCGGTCAACGGTGTCAGCGGGGCGGAGCTGGTTCGGCGCGTTGCCAATGACCTGAAGATAAGTCGCTTGGCTGACGGCCAGATTGACCTCAGCGGCATTCAAATCGGCGCGGCCCCGGCTCAGACGCGCCTCGGCCTGCGCAGCATCGGTGGGCGTGACGTCGCCGGCATTCAGACGCTTCTGTGTGATGCCGAGGGTTTCCTGCAGAAACGCCACGTTGGCGCGCTGGGCTTCGACCAGCGATTGGTTGGCGAGAACGTTTGTATAGACCGTGACCGCATCCAGCAGCACGCCCTGACCGACATTGCGCAGCGCCTCGCGACCCGCCTGCACCTGCAATTCCGCCACGCGTACACTGTTGGCGGTCCTGAAGCCGTTGAACAACGTCTGGGACACGGTCACGCCGATGGTCCAGGGCTTCAGGTTCGCCGACTGGACGGTGTTGTCGGGCAGCAGGTTGCGCACCGCCTGAAAGCCGGCAGAGAGAGTAGCGATGATCTGCGGCCGATAACCCGAAAGCGCTTGCGGCACGTTCTCGTCGGTGGCGCGCTGGCGGGCACGTTCGGCATTGAGCGCGGGATTGGTCTGGTAGGCCTTGGCCAGCGCCTCGGGGAGGCTTTCACCATGCGCGGCCGGCGCCGCAAACGCGAGGCAAGCCACAGCAAGGCAAATGCCCGATCGAAGTAACCGTTCAACGTAGCCAACTTTGGCGGCGCGCCTAGCCATTTGATTCCGTAGTCAACACGAGAACGTGATAACCCTGCTTCGAGCCATCCCGCTCAATCTTCTTGTTTGAGCATGATCACAGGGAATGACGGTTACCCGTCATTCCGGATCATGCACTGTCCGTCCGCCCCCGCCGACATCCTCGGTTCGTCTACCTGTTTAGGGGGCGCCATGGCCACAGGCAAACTGCCGCGCGACATCAGTACATTAATTCGGTGAAAGTCCGTGCTTGGCTGTTGCCGGTTCGTCACAGACGAATCTTGGGTGAAGATAGGCTATAGCTCTCGTGGCTGGCGTCCGATTCCAGGGCGGCTGCCTGCTACGCCCCAGGTTCGCATTCGATGCCAAAGCTGTTTTCCGATCCCGAAGCGATCGCGGAGGATATCATCCGCGATGTCGGAACCAGTCTCGTGGTTGGATTGCCGCTCGGGCTCGGCAAGGCCAACCACATCGTCAACGCGCTCTATGCACGCGCACTGGCCGACCGTTCGATCAAGCTGACGTTATTTTCGGCACTGACGCTGGAAAAGCCGCGGCCCTCGAGCCTGCTCGAACAACGTTTCATCAGCCCGGTGATCGATCGTCTGTTTGGTGGTTATCCTGACCTCGCCTATGCCAATGCACTGCATGCCGGAGAACTGCCGCCCAACGTCAAGATGATCGAGTTCTTCTTCCTGGCCGGCAAATGGCTGCACGTGCCGTTCGCGCAGCAGCATTACATCTCCGCGAACTATACCCATGCTGCATCGTATTTGCTGGCGCGCGGGCTCAATGTCGTCACGCCATTGGTGGCCAAGCGCGTTGTCGATGGCGCAACGCGTTACAGCCTGAGCTGCAACACCGACACAGCGCTCGATCTGCTGCGCGCCCGCGCCGAGGGGCGCGCTTCGTTCAAAGTGTTCGCGCAAGTCAATTCAGAACTGCCGTTCATGCCGGGTGCGGGCGATCTGCCGGGGGAAGAATTTTCCGCCGTGCTCGACAGCCCCGCGACGGATTTCCCGCTGTTCGCCCCACCGGCCGAGCCGGTCAGCGACACCAAATACGCGATTGGGCTTCACGCCGCGAGTCTCGTACCTGATGGCGGCACGCTGCAGATCGGCATCGGGCAAGTCGGCGATGCGCTGGCGCAGGGGCTGATCGTCCGTCATCGGGACAGTGCGCAGTTCCGCGCCATCATGAAGCGGCTTGCGCCCGGCGTGGAGCCGGTGGAGAGCGCGCCGTTCGCGAAGGGGCTGTATGGGGTCAGCGAAATGCTGATCGAGGCGTTTCTCAATCTGATCGAGGCCGATATTCTCAAGCGCGAGGTCGACGGCGTCGTGCTGCACGGCGCATTTTTCCTTGGGCCGAAATCGTTCTATCGCGCGTTGCGCGAGATGCCGCCCGATCAGCTCGCGCGCATCCAGATGATGCCGGTATCGTTCACCAACGAGCTCTATGGCGACGAGGATGCCAAGCGCCGCGCGCGCATCGATGCCCGCTTCGTCAACAACGCGATGATGGCGACGCTGATGGGGGCAGCGGTCTCCGATGGTCTCGACAATGGCCAGGTCGTCAGCGGCGTCGGCGGTCAGTACAATTTCGTCGCGCAGGCGTTCGCGCTTCAAGGCGCGCGGTCGATTCTCACGCTGGAGGCGACGCGGCAGGCGGGTAGCAGGACGCACTCCAACATCCGCTGGAACTACGGTCACGAGACCATCCCGCGGCATCTGCGCGACGCCTTCGTTACCGAATACGGTGTTGCCGATGTCAGGGGCAAATCGGACGCCGAGACCATCGCGGCGATGCTCGCGGTCACGGATTCCCGTTTCCAGGATGAACTGGTCAAGATCGCCAAGGGTGCCGGCAAGCTGCCGAAGGAGTTCGAAATTCCGCGCGCGCATCGCGAGAACTTCCCGGAGCGGATCGCGGACGCCTTGAAGCCTGCGCGCGAGGAAGGGCTGTTGCCATCGTTCCCGTTCGGCAGCGATTTTACCGAGGTCGAGCAGCGGCTGATACCGGCCTTACAGTTGTTGCGGGAGGCGCAGCGGATGCCGCTACGTCTGCCGGGATTGCTGTGGCAGGGGATGACCCAGCCGCCGGATGCCTCGAACCGCGAATGCCTGGCGCGGCTAGGCCTCGATCGTCCGACGACGTTTGCCGAACGTGCCTATCGCGCGCTGGTCAACGCGGCACTTGCGCGCAGCCGCAAGCCATAATCCGTCGTCCCTGCCTAGTGCCGTAGGGTTGGCAAAGCGTAGCGTGCCCACCATCACTTGTGCCGAAGGCTAGAATGGTGGGCACGGCGCTGCGCGCCTTTTGCCCACCCTACAAAACTGGAGCTCGGCCCTACCTGTTCTTGTTCAGCGGCTTGCGCTTCTCGATGAACGCCGCCATGCCTTCGGCGCGATCTTCCAGCGCGAAGGTCGAGTGGAACAGGTTGCGCTCGACATTCATGCCCTCCGACAGCGGCGTCTCGAACGCGCGGTTGATGGCTTCCTTGGCCATCGCGGCCGCGGGCCGCGACATCGAGGCGATCTTTTCCGCGGCTGAGAGCGCTTCTTCCATCAATTTGTCGGCTGGCACGACGCGGCTGACGAGGCCGGAACGCTCCGCTTCAGCCGCATCCATCATGCGTCCGGTGAGGCAGAGATCCATCGCCTTGGACTTGCCGATCGCACGCGTCAGCCGCTGGGTGCCGCCGATACCGGGGATGGTGCCGAGCGTGATTTCGGGCTGGCCGAATTTGGCGGTATCGGAAGCGATGATGATGTCGCACATCATGGCAAGCTCGCAGCCGCCGCCGAGCGCATAGCCGCTGACTGCCGCGATCGTCGGTTTCCGGCAGGTGGCAACGCGATCGCCGCCGATGGCGGTGAAATCGCTGGAGAACATGTCGATGAAGCTTTTCGGCTGCATCTCCTTGATGTCAGCACCGGCGGCGAACGCCTTTTCGCTGCCGGTGAGCAGGATGCAGCCGATCTTGTCGTCGGCCTCGAGGTCATCGACCGCGGCAGCGATTTCACGAAACACGCCGAACGACAGCGCGTTGAGCATTTTCGGCCGGTTCAGTGTAATGATGCCGACCGCGCCCTTGCTCTCGACAATGATGTTCTCGAACGTTGCCATGATCCACCCCCGGATGGTCCTTTTCGCGGGCAATGTGCCCGCTGGCGGGGTGGGCTTCAAGTGGGCTGGAACGGATCCCCGGATCCGGGATGTGGGATGCCGCGTCCGGTATTCCGATAGCTACGCCATGAACATGCGCGCGGCCGAGGCCACCGTCAGCAGCGCACCGAAGGCGATGAAGATCTTTCCGATCAGCGAGGTCTTGTCCAGGGTGGAACTCTCGTTGCTGGCGACCTGATCAGAGGTTTCCGATGCAGGTTTGGTCGAAGCCATCGCGACCGTCTGCGTGGCGGAGCCCTCGGGCGGTGTCGCCTGCAGCGCCCGATCGACGTCGTTGAGCTCGTCGGAGGCAACTACGGTAGCATCGGCCGGCGCCTCAGCATCAGCCGGCTTGTCCGCCGCCGTTTGCAGGACGGTGTTGGCCTTCTCAGACATCGCCGCCGACATCCCCTTGGCGCTGTCGGCCGGCGCATCGGCTGCCGTCATTTGTGCGTTGGCGTTGGCGAGCCATTCGGGCATCCCGGACGGAGTGCCGCCGCTCGCATCGGCGACCTGCGTTTCCTCAGGCTGCTTGTTCTCCACGGGTTTCGATGCCGCATGCGTGGATTTGCGATGGGCGGAGCGCTTCTTCAGGGAACGCGAACCCTGCCTGGCGGACTTCTCGGGCGTCGCACTTTCCGGTTTCGACACCGCGGCGTCATCGGTGCCGGCCGCCGTCGCCGGCGATGGTGCTGCGAAACCCAACAAAAGGCCTGCCGCAAGAATGAAGGCCGACCCCGCGCTGGCTCGGATCGTCATGTGGAATCTCCCCATTGGCCGCCGCCCAGCGGCGAAATGAGACCCCTCAGGTGTCCACAGCACGGCGGAAAATGGGAATCTTCGGGCAACACTTGGCAAAAGCTGGGCAATGTCGGTCAGCCGACGTGCTTGCGGGCATTTTGCCGACGCGGAATTAGCGAGCTACGCCGGATGCGAGCCTGCGCAATCGATGTTATGAGCCTGCTATCGCGCAGCCGGTTGTCCCCCGATTCCCCGGATAGGAAGCCAGCCCAAGCTGCCCGCGGGACCTTCGGTCACGAGTTCGTGATCTGGTCGTCCTGATGTAACAAATTGAAAGATCGACCGAATTACAAGTAGGAGCGCGGGTGCGCGAACGGGATGACGAATGGACCGGCCTGATGCGGTCGGCCATTGCAGGCGACAGCTCGGCGTATCATCGCCTGCTCAAGGCCGTCACGCCGGTGCTCCGGGCGGCGGCGCGCCGCGGTCTGGCGCGGGCAGGGCAACCGGTCGATCAATCCGAGGACATCGTGCAGGACATTTTGCTGGCGGTCCATCTGAAACGGCATACCTGGGATGTCACCGCTCCATTTGCCCCATGGCTGTTCGCGATCGCCCGCAACAAGCTGATCGACGCGCTGCGTCGCCGCGGTCGGCGCATTTTCGTCGATATTGATGATTTCGCCGAGACGCTGCCGGGCGAAGCGCCGGCCGAAACGGCTTCGCCAGGCGAGGTCGCTGCCCAGCTCCAGACGCTGCCGGCGCGGCAGCGCGACGTGCTGCAGTCGATCGCGGTCGACAGCGCCTCGATCAAGGATACGGCGGCGAAATTTTCGATGAGCGAGGGCGCGGTGCGGGTGGCGCTGCACCGGGGGCTGACCAGCTTGACGGCGAAGTTGCGGGAAAATTGAGCATGGATACCGATCAGCTCATTCGAACGTTGGCGGCCGACAACGCGCACCGCGCGCGGCCGGTCGGCTTCGCGCTGATGCTGGCGCTCTTGGCCGCCGCACCGGTTTCGCTGTTGATGTTCTTCGCCGAGCTCGGCGTCAGGCCCGACGTGATGGTTGCGATGCGCAATCCGTTCTTCGACCTGAAATTCGCGGTGACGCTGGCGCTCGCGATCTCGGCAATTGCCGTCAGCCTGCATCTGTCGCGGCCTGAAGCTTCCTTGCGCGGATTTGGCTGGCTGCTGCTGGCGCCGGTAGGAATTTTGACCGCCGGGATCGGCGGCGAAATGATGATGCCGCAACGGTTGCCGATGATGACGCGGCTGGTCGGCAAGAATTCGTGGGTCTGTCTGACGGCGATCCTGCTGTTGTCGTTGCCGATCTTGGCCGGCGCGCTGCTCGGATTGCGTCACGGGGCCCCGTCGCGGCCTGCATTGGCGGGCGCCATCGCCGGACTGTTGTCGGCGGGATTGGCGGCAACGCTCTATGCCTCGCATTGCACGGATGATTCACCGCTGTTCGTCGCGACCTGGTACACGATCGCGACCGCGCTGGTGGCCGCGATCGGCGCGCTCGCCGGAGCGAAGCTGCTGAAATATTGAAGCGTGCTACGGACCTACGCCGGTACGTTCTGCTGCATGCGGTGGAAGCGCAGCACTTGCTGCGCCGTCGAAGGCCGCAACCGTTCATAGGTGTCCTTGCAGGCGCCAAGATCGGTCGGCTCCCCGCCGGACAGTTCGTCGCGCATCCTTATGATGGTCCTGACCGTTGACCAGGAAAGGCCTGCGACCTTCGCCAAAATCATCACGCCTTCGGCCCGGCTTTCGATCATCATGTTCTCGGCGATTGCGACCGGCACGTTGGCGAGCGCCGCAATCGAGGCGTTGGCCTCGTCGAATTTCCCGGCATCGGCAAACGACGCCACTTCGGATTCGTCGAGCCGGCCGTGCTCGTACAGCGACTTGATCAGCGCGTGCGCAATCTCGGTGTTCCTGGTGATATCAGAGGTCGCCGAACGCGCGCGCAGCGTTGCCTCCTTGACCACGTTCGGCACCTCGGCCGCCTGTTGCGGATTGGCCGCCTCCAGCCGTTGTCGCACCGTGTCGGAGGCCTTCGCGAGCAGTTTCAGGTAGAGATGCCGCGGCACGGGACGCATGCCGATGCAGGCGGTGAGATTGTCGTCGCCCTCGGCGCGGCTGACGAGGCGGGTAAAGCCGCGCTCGGTGAATTCCGCGCCGGGATTGTTGACGGTCGACTGGATCACCTGATCGTTGCCGCGCTGGACCAGCACCTCGGTGACCGCGCCGCTCAGCGTCTTGCGGGTCGAGATCGCCATCAAATGCGCCTGGCTCTTGCTGCGCGCATTCTGGATCAGGGTCTTATCGTCGAGCCGCATCGATTGCGACAGCACAGGACCAGCCACCTCGATGACGTCGTCGAATGCAAGCGCGCGGATGGTGAGCGGCGGGGCAGTGTCGATCGGAGCGAGACGGTTGGCCAGCAGCATCTTGGCCGAGGTTTCGATGTGGTCGATCAGGCACTGGAAGACATCGTCGAACAGCCCGACCTGCTCGTCCGAATAATCCACCGCGCCGTTGATGAAGAGATCGGTCACCCGGCGCAGCGTCTCTACCCGGCGAGCGACGGTTCCGTGCGCAAGCGTGGACTGCAGTTCGTCGAGCAGGTTTCCGGGAGAAGGAGAAGTAGCGGTCTTCGAAATCATGACTCTGTCCTGGAGCAAAAAGCGGCGGAGCTTCTTCGCCGCCAGAGCTGAAATACATCGGATCAGGCGCTGGTAATCCGGTTACGTCCCTGCGCCTTGGCTGCATAAAGCGCGCTGTCGGCGCGCGCGAGAAATGTGTCTGATGTTTCGTCCGGGTTCAGCGTTGCAACGCCTGCCGACATCGTCACCTTCATGCCCTGCGAGAATGCGCTCCAGTCGAGATCGGCAATAATGGCGCGCAACCGATCGAGCGCGTGCATGGCTTGGTCGACGTCCATGTCGGGCAGCACCAGTAGGAATTCCTCGCCGCCATATCGGCCGAACCGGTCGATGCTGCGGATGTTGGCAAACATGGTGATCGAGAATGTCCGCAGCACCTCGTCGCCGATCGGGTGACCGTAGGCGTCGTTGATGCGCTTGAACCAGTCGAGGTCGATCAGTGCGATCGAGCAGGGCGATCCGCTGCGGCTCGCGCGGGCGATCTCCTCCTCCAGCATCCGCATGATGCTGCGGCGGTTGGACGACCCGGTCAGTTCGTCGAGTTCGGCAAGCTCCTCGATCCGCTTGTACGCCGCCTTCAGTTCGAAGCTGCGGTCGTAAAGCATCTTGCGCATGGTAGAGCCGTACAGTCCCACGAAGGCGCATTGTCCGATGGTGAGGACAAAGGAAAGCATGGCCGCGACGCGTTCGGTCTGGGTGGTAATCGGCAGGCCGATCGGGGTGCTGGCAAACAGGAAGATCGGCGCCAGGCCTACAATGGTGAGGGTCCAGGTGATGATCGCCTGCCAGGACGTCATTCGCAGCGCGCCGAATCCGAAGATGAGGAATACGACGCTCAGGAAGGCAAATCCGATCTGTGGTGCGGCCAGCAGAAAACAGAGCTGGAGCGCGACGTGGCCGGCGACCTGGAAGATCGTGAGATAATGGTCCTCGAACCGGTCGTTGAAGTGGGCTTCCGACAACACGACAAAGACCGACACCAAGCCGATACCGGAAAGGAAATAGGTCGATGGAATGGTGATCGGGACGGTGCCGGCGTAGCAATAGACCAGCAGGACCGAGGTGATGAGCAAATAGCTGACGCCTTGCACGGCCAGCATCTGGCGGCGCTGGCCGGCCCGGCGCTTCAATAACTCCAGCGGCAGGCGGGCGACGCGCGCGGTCGCATTGTGGGAGCCTTGCCCCTGAAGCAATGATGCCGCGCCGCTCATGTCCCGCCGCTGTTGGTGATGCCGGACGAAACTTTAGGGAATAAAGCCTTTAGGTTTGGTATCTTTTGAAGCCGAATCGGCTCCGTTAAAACCCGACCATTGCACTGATTTCGCAACGGAAATCTGCCGAATTCCGATAGTGCGGAACCTGCCCGTGCGGGGACCCTGGGGCGTCGCGCGGATGCTGCCCTGCCGGCGAAGCCTTGCTAAGGTTGGGGTAGCGCGTTTTCAGGAAAGTGTTTCCGTAATATGATACCAATTCTGGAGTTTGGCTCCATTCTTGCGTCAAAATGGCCTGGCAATGGCCATCTGTGGGGTAGATCACACATGCGATGCGGGCATTGCCGTAATGTGAAGAATCTCACTGTTCCCATCGAACCGCCGGCCACCCCCGTCCGACCAACTTTGCGAGACGGCCATTGAGTGCGACACAGGCGGCTTCAGACGAAATTCTGATCGCTCGGATCGCTCAAGGCGACCGGCTCGCCATGCAGGTGCTTTACGGAAGGCACCATGTCAGGGTGTTCCGTTTCGGGCTTCGGCTCGTAAGGGACGAACAGGTCGCGGAAGACCTCATCAGCGAGGTTTTTCTCGATGTGTGGCGTCAGGCTGGCAAGTTCGAAGGCCGATCCGCCGTTACCACCTGGCTCTTGGCGATTACGCGGTTCAAGGCTCTTTCGGCACTTCGGCGCCGCAAGGACGTTGGGCTGGACGAGGAAACCGCGAACGCGATTGAGGATACGTCCGACGATCCGGAAGTGGTGGTGCAGAAGAAGGATACGGGTGAAGCGCTGCGCAAGTGCCTGACGGCACTTTCGGCAGAGCATCGGGAGATCGTCGATCTCGTCTACTACCACGAGAAGTCCGTGGAGGAGGTGGCCGAAATCGTCGGTATCCCGGAGAACACCGTCAAGACGCGCCTGTTTTATGCGCGCAAGAAATTGGCCGAGTTGCTCAAAGCAGCAGGCATAGAGCGAGGTTGGCCATGATGGCAGCGAGCAAAAAAATGCTGGATCACGAGCCCAGCGAAGTCGAGATGCTGTTGCCCTTCCATGCGGCCGGCACCCTGAGCGCGCGCGATGCACGCCGCGTCGAGGAAGCGCTTGCAGAGGATACCGAGCTTGCCCGTCAGTATGCCGTCATTCGCGAAGAATACGCCGAGACGATCAGCCTCAACGAGACCCTGGGTGCACCGTCCACGCGCGCCATGCAGAAGCTGTTTGCCGCAATCGACGCGGAGCCTGCGCGCGAGCCCTCGCGCTCGGTGAGCCTGTCCACGCGCGTATCGGAGTTTTTTGCAAGCCTGTCGCCGCGTACGCTCGCCTGGTCGGCGAGCCTCGGCGCGGTGGCGCTCGTGCTGCAGGCCGGCGTGATCGGCGCCGTGCTGATGAAAAATCAGACCGCGTTGTTCGAGACGGCGTCGCTAAGCCTGAACGAGCGGCCATCGGCGCCGATTACGCGCGATCTCGCAGGCAGCCTCGCGCCGCCGCGCGCGCTGGTGCGGTTCGCGCCTGAAGCGCGCATCGCCGACATCACGGCGCTGCTCGACAACTACCAGGCCTCGATCGACGGCGCCAAGGGCGGCATGTTCCGGCTGCAGTTCGGCAACAAGGCGATGAGCAAGGACGAAGTTGCTGGCCTGCTGAGCAGGCTGCAGCGCGAGAAAATCGTCAGCCTGGCGGTGGCAACGCCGTAAGGCCGCCTGGCGCGGGCCGGGCAAGCTGAGGTCCCATGGTTCATGATGGCGTGAGTTGGTGGACAAGGACCCAGCGTGCGACATGGGTGGTGTCGGCCGCGCTGTTGCCGCTAATCGCTTTCGGACCCTCGGCGGTGCATGCGCAAAGCATCATGCGCACCCCCAGTCTGAACGTTGGCTCGCGGGTACCCACCATCAGTCCGACGGTGACGCCGCGGATCAGTCCGACCGTCACGGCGCGGCCGGCCATGCGCGCCGATACCGTCGCGCGGACGCCGCCGTCCCGGATCGGCACCATGAGTTCGACCCTGCGAGTCCGTCCGGGGGCCGGTGTGCGATCGACGCTTCCCCATGCGCGGTTTTCGCCCAACCTCTATCCGGCTTGCGCATATGCGCTTCGCGGTCCCGATGGCGAGTGCTTTGATCGTCCGGTGATGTCGGCCGGCAGCGGCAACGGCGCTTCGGCCAAGAAGGGCAAGGGCGGATCGGGCAACAACAACGCACAGGCAGCGGTCAATCTGCGCGCGGTCAAGAACGAACTCGTCGCCGAAATCGACGGCGCGTTATCTACTGCCGAAGCCGACCAACTGGCGCGGCGTCACGGCCTGGAACGCATCGCGTCGCAGAACTTCCCGTTGCTCGGCGGCACCATCGGTCTGTTCCGCATCGTCGATAACCGGCCGGTGGACACCGTGCGCCGCGAACTCGCGGCCGATGCCAGCGTGCGTTCGGTGCAGCTCAATTTCCGTTACTTCCTGCAGGATCAGAAGAAGGCTTCGACCGCGGGCGATGCCGCGCAATACGCCGTCGCCCAGCTTCGGCTGCCACAGGCGCACGCGCTCGTCCGCGGCATGAACGTCACCATTGCGGTGATCGATTCAGGCGTCGACGCCAAGCATCCCGAACTCGCCAATTCGGTTGCCGACAGTTTCGATGCGCTCGGAAGCAAGGAAGGTCCGCATGTCCATGGCACGGGCATTGCCGGCGCGATCGTGGCGCATGCCAAGCTGATGGGTAGCGCACCGGAGGCGAGGTTGATCGCGATCCGCGCGTTCGGCGCGGGATCGAAGGGCGCGCAGAGCACGTCCTATGTAATCCTTCGGGGATTGGACTACGCGGCCGAACACGGCGCGCAGATCATCAATATGAGCTTTGCCGGTCCGAAGGATCCGCTGATCGAGCGAGGCATCGCCGCGACGGCGGCCCGTGGCATCCTGATGGTGGCTGCGGCCGGCAATGCCGGCGCGAAATCGCCGCCGCTCTATCCGGCCGCCAATCCCAATGTCATTGCGGTGAGTGGCACCGACGCGCAGGAAAGACTGTTTGCGGCATCGAACCGGGGCAACCACATCGCGGTTGCTGCACCGGGCGCGGATATCTTGCTGCCGGCGCCCGATGAAAAATACCAGATCACGTCGGGCACCTCGTTCTCCGCCGCCTATATCAGCGGCGTCGCGGCGCTGATGATGGAGCGCAATCCTTCGTTGAAGCCGGGCGATGTTCGCGCAATCCTGACCAGGACCGCCCGCGACCTCGGCACCCCCGGCCGCGACGATCAGTTTGGGGCAGGTGAGGCCGATGCCTTTGCCGCCGTTACGGCCGCGGCCGCCGCACCGGCGGTTCCGCTTGCCTCGGTTTCCGGTAGGCCTGCGGGGGAGAAAGCGCCGGCGCATGACCCGGCCACGGATAACACTTCCGTGAGTCGCGCATTGAACGACGCCTCGGCCTCGATGGCGGCGGACAAATCGGCCGCAAACGCTGCAAAATAGCCTGCCGCGCAGCGATTTTCCGACGATGGTCCCTAAAGACAAGGTTAAAAAAATCGTCCGGCGTTTTGAACGTCTTGGGAGGGTGTCGCGACTTATCTACGTGGGAGCGGTAATCCCTCCCCATAGGCTGTATTCGGCGCGAGCGCCCATCCACCCCAAGCGCCCATATAGCTTGACCCGTCCGGTTGTCCCCCCGGACGGGTCTTTCATTTTCAGCGCAGGGTTTTGGACGAAGCTGCGTTTCGTGCGGCACCGTGACGGCTTGCAACTGCAAGTTTTTCGACTCGTCTGCACGATGCGCAATTTCCCCGTGCATCTCCCCAAACGAAATGATCGAGGCTCGCCGCGCAACGCGACCATGCTGCTGTGCGCTCGACCGCGAATAGAGCGGATTAACCCGTAGTTGTGCGGGTTTCTTCGATTGTTGCGTATTCCTGTAGCTTCACGCACTGGACAACGAAAAAGTTTTCCACAGAATATCCCAGTCACATTCCACTGATTCGTCTCGGTTGCGTCTGCGTCCGTCTCTCTCTTACGGGCTGATTTATGGCACATCCTGCAGACGTGGCACGTGGCCGCAACATTGTTGCGCGCTGGTGCAGCCTTGCCGAGCAACGGTTGGAATACCTTACTGAACTGTTCGAGACCGGGCGCTGGCGCCGCTTCCACACCGAACGCGAATTCCTCGAAAACATCCAGGAAGCCAAGGCCGCCGTCGCAACCTGGCGTGACCTGTTGAGCCGCGAAGCTTCGCTCGACAACACGCAGATCGATATGACCTGGCTTGGCCGCCGTCGAACGACGCCGCTGCTGCTGACGCCACTGCCGCGCGACGAGGGTTATCGTCCGCCGGTCGTGCAGCTTCAGCCGCAGCCGGCGCCGATCGTTGCAACGTCGCCGCCGATTGCGACCGCGCCGCCGCGCGACGTTCCCGCCGATGTTCTGGTCGCGCTGGAAAGCCAACTCGTCGTGGCGGACGAGGCGCCGTCCGTGCCTGATGTGCTGGCGCTGGATGAGATGCCGTTCCCGGCGATCGATCTCGACGCGATGAAGGAACGCTATCCGGCGTTGCGCAACGCGCTGTAGGTGGACGAGGAGGGCGAACTACCGCCTGACCGCGTTGCCTCCCACCACCACCTGCGCGTAACGCTGCGCACCTTCGGCTGACAGGTCGGTCGTGATGGTGCGGGCGTGATCGAGCCCGACCACGGCGCCGCGCGGGGTTTCCGAGATCATGTTGTTGTTGACCAGGGCCGTGCCGGCGCCTGGCAGCACCGATACGCCGACGCCGACGAAGGCGTTGCGGATCACATTGCCTGATATCGCGACGTCGCGGAGATATTTGCCCCAGCCGGCGATGATGCCGAACGACGGCGCATTCTCGATCACATTGCCTGTGACTGTGGAGTCCGCCTCGACATAGATGCCGATCCCGGCGTCGTCGTCGGGCGCGGTGCCGATCGGCCGCTTCGGCAGGAGATTGCGGATGATGTTGCCCTGGACGACCGCAATCCGCCCGCCCTCGTTGAAATTGCAGACGGAGACGCCGACGGCGGCGCCATCCACGGTATTATTGGCGATCACAGCGCCTTCGAACGCAAATTCCGAATAGAGCGCGACCTCGCGGACATTGCTGACGCTGTTGTCAGTGATGTGAATATTGGACGCCGAATTGCCGCGCACGGCCGAGTAGTCGCAATTCTTGATGCGGTTGCCGCGCACGATCACATTGCCGGCGCGGAAGGCGTTGATGGCGTTGCCATACTGCCCGGAGCCGCCGGGGCCGGCCTTGATATCCTCGATGCGATTATCGAGGACGAGGGTGCCGTCGTCGCCAATCGCGGTGCGCAGGATTTCGATGCCGTTGTCATTGGTATCGGTGATGGTGTTGCGCGCCACGATCAGGCCAAGCGCGTCGAAGGATACGACGGCGGTGGTCGCGATTTTCGTGAAGATATTGCCGGAAATATCGCCCGAGACCTGTTCGAGCCAGATGCCGTTGCCGCCGCTGCCCGATATTTCGCAGTCGGCGATCCGGACGTCGCGACCGCCGAGGCAGTGCACCAAGCCGCGGCGCGTCGGCAGCGGAATGCGGCCGCCGTCGAAGGTGATGCCGGTCAGGCCGACGCTGTTGGCGCCTTCGCTCTGCAGCATCGAGGCGCCGCCGGTAAACACGAGCTTAGTCGCGCCGCGGACGCCGACCAGTTGCGTGCCGTTCGAAAGCCGCAGCATGCCGGTGCGATAGACCCCCGGCGGCAGCGCCAGCGGCACCTGCGCGCGCGCCGCCTCGTCGATCGCGCGTTGCAGTTTCGCTGTCTGATCGTCCGGGCTGCCGGGGCGGACGCCATATTGCGTGACGTCGCGGCCGAGCGTGGAGGTGAGGGGCGCTGCGCGCGCAGCGTCAGGTGACATCGCCAGCGCTCCTGCTGCACCGGCGGCGGAAGCTCCAATGAGATAGCGGCGGTTCATGTCCATGGCTGATGACCCTAGCGCGATGCAGGTCGTGGCATTCGCGTTTCATAGGTATCGCGAAGGGCGGCTAGGCATGGTGAACACCGCGAAGAAAGGCGACCATTGTTCGGGGTAGGGTTAACGTTGGGTGCGACAATCCGTTCTCGTCGTCCCTGCGAACGCAGGGACCCATACACCGCGGCCGCCCTTGGAAAGGGCACGAGAGCAGACGGCTTTCTCACAACTGGCAGCGGTGGTTATGGGTCCCTGCGTTCGCGGGGACGACGACGGAGTCTAGTTCGCTCTTCGCGCCAGCCGGACCATTTCCATGAGCATCGCTTCGCCGGCATCGACCAGCTCTTCCAGCGTGATGCGCGGAAAACCTTTTCGTCTGACCGCGCCGCTGCGCGCCAGCGGCGGGATGTGAATGAAGGCGGCGAGGCGGGGGCCGTTGCCGGCGTCCACGGCTTCGATCGCGCGCCAGCTCAGATAGTTGCAAAGATAGCTTCCGGCGTCGCGCGAGGCGCGGGCATCGATCGCGGTACCTCTGGCTGCGCGCAGCAGCTTGGCGGTGTGAGGGCCAAACATCTGCGCGTCCGCGCCGTCGGCAATGGAGCCTTTCCGGGCGCGGGTTTGCGCGGCGTCGGGCCAGAGCATGGTGACGGCGTTGCGGGCGCGGGCTTCGATCCGCAGATACGGCGTCCGCGAGGCGAGGCCGAACATCAACAGCGCATGCGGCTTGTGCTTTTGCAGAACGATTGGCAATTCGCGATCGACCGCGCTGTAGGTGACGGGAAAGATGTGGCTGGACAGTTCAACCTCGCTAAACGCGGGGCGACGCAGCCGCGTCAGCCGCGCTACAAGCGGCTGCGTCGGATTGTAGGGCGCGCCGGGGAACGGACCGAAGCCGGTGATGAGCACGCGAAACTTGTCGCTCATCGCATCCACTCCGCGATCTGCTCGGCGGCGACCGCCGGCGTGATGCGGCCGTCGGCGACCTCGGCCTCGGTCTTCTTCACCTTGGCGCGGATCGCGGCATCGGAGCGGAGCCGCGCCATCATCCGCTGCTCCAGCATCGACCACATCCATTTCACCTGCTGCTCGCGCCGCCGGCCGGCGAACTCGCCCGAGGCGTTCATGGCAGTGCGGTGATCCAAAATCTTCTGCCACAGCGTTTCCATACCTATACCGGTCAGCGCCGAATAGGTCACGACCGGTGGATGCCAATGCTCCGAGCGGGGACTGAGAATATGCAGCGCGCTGCGATACTCGGACGCCGCCAGATTGGCGCGCTTGACGTTATCGCCATCGGCCTTGTTGATCGCGATCATGTCGGCGAGTTCCACCAGCCCCTTCTTGATGCCCTGCAGTTCGTCACCGGCGCCGGGCAGCATCAGGGCGAGAAAGAAATCGGTCATGTCGCAGACTGCGGTTTCGGACTGGCCGATGCCGACGGTCTCGACCAGCACCACGTCGAAGCCGGCCGCCTCGCAGAGCAGCATTGCCTCGCGGGTTTTTGCTGCGACGCCGCCGAGCGTACCGGACGAGGGCGAAGGTCGTACGAAGGCGGCATCCGAATTGGCCAGCCGCGCCATCCGCGTCTTGTCGCCGAGAATCGAGCCGCCGGTGCGCGCCGAGGAGGGGTCCACCGCGAGCACCGCGACCTTGTGGCCGCGCTCGATCAGGAACATGCCGAGCGCGTCGATGGTGGTGGATTTGCCGACGCCGGGCGAGCCGGTAATGCCGACGCGCACCGCCTTGCCCGTGTCTGATAACAGCGTCTGCACCAGATCGCGTGCCGCGGCCTGGTGATCGGCGCGCCTGCTTTCGATTAGGGTAATCGCACGCGCCAGCGCCGCGCGGTGGCCGGAGCGGAGTTCTTTGGCGAGTTTCCCGACGTCGGGGGAAGGATTCTTCGGCAGGGTCATGGCTTGGTTTACAACGCCCGCGCCATGCAGGCGAGGGGGCCCTGCGCAGTCCTTCAGCGCGCCGACGCGGCGGGGACGGGCGCGCGTTTGAGCTTCCGCCATACCCAGACCAGCACCGGCCAGATCAGCGCGCCGATCGCCATGGCGGCGAGGATCGCGGCGATCGGTCGCTCGAAGAACGGCAGCACGCTGCCGTCAGACTTGATCAGCGAGGTCACAAAACTCTGCTCGATCATGGTGCCCATGACGATGCCGAGCACCATGGCGGCGACCGGGTAGCCGTTTTCTTCCATGACATAGCCGATGACGCCGAACGTCGCGACGATAACCACGCCGAATATGTTGTTGCCGATGGCGAAGGAACCGACGGCGCAGCACAGCATGATCACCGGCATCACCGTGGAGCGCGGCGCGCGCAGCACGTGGCTTGCGAGCCGGATCATAATGATGCCGAGCGGGATCATGATGATGTTGGCGATGATGAACATGAGGTAGATCGCATACATGCTTGACGCTTTTTCGGTGAACAGCGTCGGGCCGGGGTTGAGCCCCTTCATGTAAAGCACGCCGATCGCAATCGCCGCGATGGTATCGCCGGGAATGCCGAACAGCAGCGAGGGTACCCAGCCCGAGGCGATGCTGGCGTTGTTGCTGGCGCCGGCCTCGACCAGGCCCTCGACGTGGCCGGTTCCGAATTTCTCCGGCTCCTTCGAAAAGCGCTTGGACATGGCGTAGCTGACCCAGGCGGCCATGTCGGCGCCGGCGCCCGGCAGCACGCCGATGATGATGCCGATGACGTTCCCGCGTGTCATCTGCCAGTTGTACTTCTTGGTGAGCTTCCATTGGCCCGCCAAGATGCTTCCAAATCTACGCCGCGGGATTGGCGGCGGCTCGGGCGTGAGCATCGCGCGCATGACCTGCGCCACCGCGAATACGCCGACCAGCGCCGGGATCGGTTCGATGCCGCCGAACAGGTTGGTCATGCCGAACGTGAAGCGCGGCACGCCGCCGGGGTTTTCGATGCCGATGCAGGCGACGAGCAGGCCGATGAACATGCTGGCGATCGCCTTCACCGGGGAAGACCGCGCGACCAGCGTGGCGCACATCAGGCCGAGGAATGCGAGCCAGAAATATTCGAAGGTCGAGAACGACAGCGCGATTTCGGCCAATGGCGGCGCGAGGATCATCAGCGACAGCGTGCCGGCGATGCCACCCACGGCGGAGAACCAGACGCCGGCGCCGAGCGCAAGTTCAGCTTCGCCCTTGCGCGTCATCGCATAGGCTTCGTCTGCGTAAGCGGCCGAGGCGGGCGTGCCGGGAATCCGCAGCAGCGCGCCGGGGATGTCACCGGCGAAGATCGCCATCGTGGATGCGGCGACGATGGTCGCGATCGCAGCGATCGGCGACAGATAGAACGTGACGGGCACCAATAGCGCGGTCGCCATCGTAGCCGACAGCCCGGGCAGCGATCCAATGACGAGGCCATAGACCGATGCCGCCAGCATCGCGACGATGACTTCCCAGGTGGTGATGAGCGCGAAGGCTTGCGTTAGGGTATTGAGCATCGATCACCAGGGCATCGGCAAAACGCCGGGCGGCAGCGGCACGCGCAGCAATTTTGAGAAAATCAGGTGGATGCCGATCGGCGCAAGCAGCGCGAGCGGCAACGCAACCTTCCAGCGGGCGCCGAGCGCGGTCGAGGTCACGTAGACGATCATTGCCGCCGTGAGGATGAAGCCGAGCCGCTCGGCGATCGCGACGTAAAGCAGCAGCAACGCCGGCGGGAGCAGGGCGCGCAGACCATAGAGCTTGCCGGTCGGCGGCGTCGGCTGGCCGCCCTCGACCGGAATAAGATGTTCTTCTTCCTCGAAGCTGCGGCCGATCCCGAATGCAATCGCGAGCCCGCATAGGGCCAGGCCCGTTCCGATCACCAGCGGGAAGACGTTGGGCCCGACCGGCTGGCCGGGCACCGGCGGCAGTTGCCAGCCGCCATAGGCGGCGGCTGCGCCGAGGCCAACGAGAAACAGACCCGTGACGCGATCGGGTAGACGCATGGACTAACTCCGCGGATTTCGGACGATGTCAGCCGGCGAAGACGGATCAGGCCTTCGAGAGACCGGCGGCCTTCATCGCCACACCCATCTGGGCGTCGCCTTTTTCCATGAAGGCGGCGAACTGGGCCGCATCGCCCCACACCGTTCCGAAGCCGCGATTGCTCATGAAATCCTTGAACTCCTTGGAGTCGTAGACCTTCTTCAGCGACGCGGTGAGTTTCGTCGCCACGTCGGCGGGCAGGCCCTTGGGACCGGCAATACCGCGCCAGGCGCCGGTCGAATAGTCGATGCCCATCGCTTCCTTCAGCGTCGGCACGTCGGGAAATGCAGGGTTGCGCGCCGTAGCCATGACGGCGAGGCTGCGCGCCTTGCCGGCCTCGATAATCGCGCGGGCTTCCGGCACCGAGCAGGTGGTGAGGTCGAGACCCCCGGCAGCCAGATCCTGCATCGCGGGCGCGGCACCGTTCGACGGTACCCAGGCCACGTGATTGGGGGCAAGTCCCATCGCCTGCATCCAGCCGACCAATGCGAGATGCCAAATGCCGCCTTGGCCAGTGCCGGAGGCCTTGAACTTGCCGGCGGGGGCGGCCTTGATTGCATCCGCCAGTTCCTTCACGGTCTTGTAAGGCGAGGTGGAACTGACCTGGATGCCGGGCGGATCCTCGTTCATCAGCGCCAGCGGCGTGTAGCTCTTGGGCGCCAGTTCAGTGAGCCCCTGCCAGTGCATCATCGAGATTTCCACCGTCAGCATGCCGATGGTGTAGCCGTCGGGCTGTGCGGTCGCGATCGCGGAATGGCCGACCACGCCGGAGCCGCCGGTGCGGTTGACCACGTTGAACGGCTGGCCGAGATCCTTTTCCAACAGTGCCGCGACAATGCGCGCGGTCGCGTCGGTGCCGCCGCCGGCACCCCAGGGCACGATCACGGTCACCGGCCGTGCCGGATAGGCCTGCGCCAAAGCCGGCTTGAAACCAAAGCCTGCGACAGCCGCGGCAGCAACGGATGAAGCCGCGAAGGCGCGGCGGGTAATCTTTTTGGACATGGTGATCCTCCCTGCGGCGCCGTGGGGTCAGGCGCTCTTGTAATGTTCGCATTGTAGGCGGCTTTGCGCTCCACTCGCAAGGCATTGGTCGTGAAGCGGTTTCATCACCGGCGGGCATCTCGCCACAGCCGGAAATCGGGTGGCGGCGATCGGGCTACCCGAAATAGGTATCGATGCGCGGCTAGCATCGGGCCGCGATCGATTGCGGAGAGAACCATGACGACAGCCTATTACAGCACCGTGCTGAACCATCCCCTGGAAACCGTGTGGGCCCTGATCCGCGATTTCAACAATTACCCGGCCTATATCGATGGGGTGAGCGAAAGCATGATCGAGGATGACAAGGGCGGCGACGAAATCGGCGCGGTCAGGCGCTTCTGCTATCTCGGCAACTGGATCCGGCAGCGCCTCGCCGCGCACTCCGATGAAGCGCACTCGCTGACGTATGCAGGCATCGAGCCGCTGCCGTTTCCTGCCGAGCTTACTCCGGACGCACCCACGCCGGTGCGCTATGAGGGAACGATGCATCTGCTTCCGGTCGTCGAGGGCAACCGGACCTTCATCGAATGGTTCGTGCAACTCGACACCGCGCCGCAGGATGTCGATCGCTGGCGGACGCTGTTCGAGTCATGGATTCCGGATTGGACGCATTCGCTCGAACGGTCGCTCGGCCGGCTTGCTGCTTGATCCGCCGTCAACGCGGCCGGTCTTCGTCTTCCTTCGGTCGCGCGCCACCGAAAATTCTGGCGCCCTCCGGCGCCAGATATGGCTTCAACGTCTCCCACGGCACGAAGGCGACATACTCGCCTTCGGCATAGGAGCCGACCGCGTAAGGTGGGTAGTAGAAGTTCAGGCCGGAGCTCTTGCCTTCCTCAGTCGATGGCGCCAGGGCGACCGGGCCGATCTTGAGAAGCTTTGGTTCGATGCCCTCGATGGCGCTGGCGTCCGTGCCGTCCGTGCCGCGTTTCCTTTTCTCGGCCCTGAGAGAGGCAATGACGCCTTGCCGCATCGCTTTCATCGTCGGGCCGTTGTCGGCCGTTTCCGTGAAGAACGGACGGATGCTGATGCGTTTGCCGGCTGACCTGTCCCACAGGATCGTGTCGGACGAGCTGTTGGGGTGCGCGCCGCCAGTATATTCGTAATCGGCCCTGATGATGCTGACGTAGCGGCCATCGACCACCGAGCGCGTCTCGTATTTTCGTTCATACGACCACGCGTTGCGGAACAGGTCCGGATCCTGCTTGCGTTCCTTGTCGGCATCGGCGCGGTTCTTCTGCGCCCACGCTTTTCCCTCCGCCAGGCAGTTCGCCGCGAGCGCCGGATCGGCCTTGATCTTCGCGTCGAGGGTGACGCTGGCCTCGAGCCATTTGGTCTTGATGGAAAAGTCCGGTTTGGGCTCGGCGGCGATGGCACAGAGCGATGCGAGGCATGCAAGCGCGGCCGCAAGGGTCGCTCTGCGGGCCAACATGACAGAGGCAGAATGGCGCAAGGGAAATCCTATCGAGCAGATATCCGGCGGAGGGCTACTCCGCCGCCTCGCTATGGCCGAGCCGGGCGTTGAGCTTGTGGATCAGCTCTTCGGCGGCGTCCGAGATCACGGTGCCGGGCGGAAAGATCGCTTCGGCGCCGGCCGCATACAGCGCCCCATAGTCCTGCGGCGGGACGACGCCGCCGATGATGATCATGATGTCTTCGCGGCCATGCTTCTTCAGCGCGGCCTTGATCTCCGGCACGGCGGTGAGATGCGCGGCCGCCAGCGAGGAGACGCCGAGGATATGGACGTCGTTCTCCACCGCCTGCCGCGCCGCTTCATCGGCGGTGGCAAACAGCGGTCCGATATCGACGTCGAAGCCGACATCGGCGAAGGCGGATGCGATCACCTTCTGGCCGCGGTCGTGGCCGTCCTGACCGATCTTGGCGACGAGGATGCGAGGCCGGCGGCCCTCGGCAGTCTCGAACGCATCGATCAGCGCCTGCACTTTTTCGACCCGGTTGGACATGGCGGACGCCTCCCGCTTGTAGACGCCGGTGATGGACTTGATCTCGGCGCGGTGACGCCCGAACACCTTTTCCATGGCGTCCGAAATTTCGCCGACGGTGGCTTTCGCTCGCGCCGCGTCGATCGCCAGCGCCAGCAAATTGCCGTTGCCTTCGCCGGCGCTGCGCGTCAGCGCGGCCAATGCCTGATCGACTTCCTTCTGGTCGCGCTCGGTACGCAGCCGCTTCAGCTTGTCGATCTGCAGCCGCCGCACGGTGGAGTTTTCGACCTTGAGCACGTCGATTGGCGCCTCGTTGACCGGCTTGTATTTGTTGACGCCGATCACGGCCTGCTTGCCGGCGTCGATCCGGGCCTGCGTCTTGGCGGAGGCTTCCTCGATGCGCAGTTTGGGCACGCCGGCCTCGATCGCCTTCGCCATGCCGCCGAGCGCTTCAACTTCCTGGATATGGCCCCAGGCCTTTGCCGCGAGATCCCGCGTCAGCCGCTCGACGTAATAGGAGCCGCCCCAGGGATCGATGATGCGGTTGGTGCCGCTCTCCTGCTGCAGGAACAATTGCGTGTTGCGGGCGATGCGCGCCGAAAAATCCGTCGGCAGCGCCAGCGCCTCGTCGAGCGCGTTGGTGTGCAGCGACTGCGTGTGGCCTTGCGTCGCCGCCATCGCCTCGATGGTGGTGCGCATCACGTTGTTGAAGACGTCCTGCGCGGTCAGCGACCAGCCGGAGGTCTGGCAATGCGTGCGCAGCGACAGCGAGCGCGGGTCCTTCGGGTTGAACTGCTTCAACAGTTTTGCCCAGAGCAGCCGCGCCGCGCGCATCTTGGCGACTTCCATGAAAAAATTCATGCCGATCGCCCAGAAGAACGATAGCCGCGGCGCGAAGCGGTCGACGTCGAGGCCTGCCGCAAGCCCGGCGCGCAAATATTCGACACCGTCGGCCAGCGTGTAGGCCAGTTCGAGATCCTGCGTAGCTCCGGCTTCCTGCATGTGATAGCCGGAGATCGAGATCGAATTGTACTTCGGCATCCGCTGCGACGTGTAGGCAAAGATGTCGGAGATGATCCGCATCGAGGGCGCCGGCGGATAGATGTAGGTGTTGCGCACCATGAACTCTTTCAGAATATCGTTCTGAATGGTGCCCGACAGTTTTTCCGGCGGAACGCCCTGTTCCTCGGCAGCCGCCACGAACAGCGCGAGGATCGGCAGCACCGCGCCGTTCATGGTCATCGACACGCTCATCTGGTCGAGCGGAATGCCCGCAAACAGCGTGCGCATGTCATAGATGGAATCGATCGCCACGCCCGCCATACCGACGTCGCCGGAGACGCGCGGATGATCGGAATCGTAGCCGCGGTGGGTAGCGAGGTCGAACGCGACCGAAAGACCCTTCTGCCCGGCGGCCAGGTTACGGCGATAGAACGCGTTGGAATCCTCCGCCGTGGAGAAGCCGGCATATTGCCGGATCGTCCAGGGCTGGTTGACATACATCGTCGGGTAGGGGCCGCGCAGGTAGGGCGCGACGCCCGGCCAGGTCTCCAGGAAGTCGATGCCTTCGAGATCGGCCTCGCTGTAGCTGGGCTTCACCGGAATGCCCTCCGGTGTCAGCCACGGCTCGGCGCTGCCGGCGGGCTTCGCGGGCGCGGTGGCTTCAAAGGCGATATTCGCAAAGTTCGGTATGCGGCTCATGTTTCCCATTGTACCATATCTGGCCGGCCGAGATCGCCACCCCTAATCATGGTCCGGATGCTGGTGGCTGACGATGGTCGCCATCTTTTCCGGCCCGTAATTCTGCTGTGTTGTCTGGCTCGGCAGGTTGGCGATGCCGACCACCCAGCCGAGCCGGGATTCGGTGCCATATTGCCGGGTTGGCACGACCAGGTCTGGGCGGTCGAACGTGCCGGTCATGATCTCGATCCGGGGACCGCCGATCAATCGGTAGGTCAGCGGCGTGCCGCAGGCCGCGCAGAAATCGCGCTCGGCGATAGAGGAGGATTGGAACGAGGCCGGCTTACCGCGGGTCCAGGTGAAATGCTCGTGCTCGATATCGGCGAGGGAAGCGAAGGGCGCTCCCGATGCCTTCTGACACATCCGGCAATGGCAGATGCTGACCTTGGGCGGCACTTTCGACACCGCAAAGCGGATGGCGCCGCACTGGCAGCCGCCGGTCAGGACCGTCTTGTGGTTGGTTTCCGTCATGCTCACTCCATCCGCTGCCAGGCCGCTTGCAGCATCGCCAGCGCGTCGCCGCCGGCAAAGATGAAGTCGGCGACACCGGCCGAGCGCAGCACGGCCTCCTGTGCGTCGGGCCGCCCTGCCAGATAGATATGGTTGGCGCCGGCCGCTTGAAGGGCCTTGGCGGCGGGTATCGCGTGTTCCGCATAGACCTTGTCGGACGAGCACAGGCAGGCGATTGCCGCGCCGGACGCCGTGAATGCGGCAGCGAGCGCCGCGGGATCCGTAAAACCTTGCGTGTCGATCGCCTCGATGCCGCCGGTCTCGAAGAAGCTCTTGGCAAAGGTCGCACGCGCCGTGAAAGCGGCGGGCGTGCCAAGATTGGCGAGGAAGATCTTCGGCCGGGCGCCCGATGCCTTGAGCTTTTCGTCCGATTTGTCTCGCAGCGCCTCAAACGGCGCGGCCAGCCGCATCGGCGTGAGCGGATCGAACTTGTACTTCGCCTCGCCATACGGCGGCAGCACGATCGGCTTGGCATCGAGTACCGCGATATCGTCCTCGTGCAGGTTCGGGAATTCGCTCGCTCCGGTCAGCACGTCCCTGCGCTTGGCAATATTGGCTTCACGTGCCGCCCGCGTCACGGCGACCTTCTTCTGGATCAGGTTCTGCTCAAGCGCTGAGAACACGCCGCCGGCCTTCTCGATTTCCTGGAACAGCGACCATGCAGCTTCGCAGAGCTGCCGCGTCAGCGTTTCGATGCCGCCGGAGCCGGCTGCCGGATCGCTCACTTTGGCGAGATTGGATTCTTCCAAAAGCACCAGTTGCGTATTGCGCGCCACGCGTCGTGCGAACGGATCAGGTAGCCCCAGCGCCAGCGTGTGCGGCAATACGGTGATGGCGTTGGCGCCGCCGAGGCCGGCGGAGAAGGTCGCCATCGTCGCGCGCAGCATGTTCACATACGGGTCGCGCTGCGTCAGCATGCGCCAGGCGGTATCGGCGGCGATGAACAGCGGTTTGGGCGTCAGGCCACAGGCCTGCTCGATCCGCGCCCACAACAGCCGCAGCGCGCGGAATTTTGCCAGCGTCAGAAACTGATCGGCATCGGCGGCAAGCCGTGCATAAACCATGCCCTGCGCATCTTCGAGCGCAATCCCGGCCTGTTCGATCGCGCGCGGATAAGCGACGCCGGAGGCGAGCACGAATGCCAGTTCCTGCGCTTCCGATCCACCGGCATCGTGGATCACCCGCCCATCGGCCGCTGCGAACGGACCCTTAAAGCCCATGGCGGTGAGGCCCTGGATCGCACCCGTAACCGCGGGCACGATTTCGTCCCACCTATAGGGACTGGAGCCCGATACCGCACAGGATCCCAGCGGGTCGAGACCGAAACGGATATCGCAGGCCGCGGCATCAAGTCCTTTGCGTTTGATGTATTCGGCGACGTGAATGGCCGCCATGCGCGACTGCGGACCGATCTGCAGCTCGATACCGATGCCGGCGTCGAGATAAATGCCCTCGAGAACTGCGTCGATGGCGTCGGCCGAAGGGTCCAATCCAAGCCCGTGGGCGCCATTGGCGCCAGCGAACACCAGTGTCAGGCCGGTGGCGCCGTTTTCGAGATCGTGCAGTGCCTGCGCGTTGGCCGCTTTGGCGTCGGGATGATCGATCCGCTGCATGATCTGCCAGGGCGCGGCGGCGGCACGGCCGGCGACCGGCGTGGCGCCTTTCGCGCGGCGATAGATCGGATCGATTTTCAATCCGTCGGACGTCTTGCTGACCAGTTTCTCGAACGGTGCGCCTTTCAGCACCCCGTCGACCAGCTTGCGCCAGTCCTCGTAGGTCGCCTGCGGAAACTCCGCGGCCAATGTCAGCTCATCGTTATCGGTCATCCGGCCCATTATTCCTTGGTCGTCTCTTGAATTGGCCGGAAATTGCCACGGGGCGGCCGCCAAGCCAAACGGTTGTTTGGGGTCTTTTGGGCTCAATCGAGGTCGGGTAAGCGCTCAATCCCCTCGGTCGACAATTGTGCCAGCGCATCCCGCACGCGGCGTCCTGCAATGACACGGTCGGGAACGATCTCGGCCAGCGGCACCAGCACAAAGGCGCGCTCGAAAACCCGCGGGTGCGGCAGCGTCAGTTCCGGCTTGTCGAGGCTGACGTCATCATAGGCGATCAGGTCGAGGTCGAGGGTCCGCGGACCCCAGCGCGTCTCATGAGCGCGGTCGCGGCCGAACTTTTTCTCGATCTTGTGCAGCGTGAACAGCAGCGCATGCGGATCGAGGCTGGTTTCGATCTCGATGCAGGCATTGATGAAGGGCGCCTGGTGTTCCTCGCCCCAGGGCGGGGTGATGTAGTCAGAGGAACGCGCGAGCAGCGCAGCCTGCGTCATGCCGCAAATATTGGAGATGGCCTTTGTGAACGTCGCGCGGACGTCGCCGACATTGCCGCCGAGCGCGATCAGCACGTCCGCCATGTCAGGGCGATGACCGTTTGCGCACGAGTACCACGCCGACATCCTCGAAGATCTCGGCGATCGGCGCATGCGGCTTGTGCACGGTGACCTTGATCCCATGGACGCGAGGGAACGCCGCGAAGATGGCGTCGGAAACGGCGCCGGCCGCACGCTCCAAGAGCTTGTAATTGGTGTTCGTGAACGCGGCGGTCGCGGTTTCGACCACGCTGGCATAAGACACGGTGTCGGACAGCCGATCGGAGTGCGAGGATTCCGACAGGTCGACGGAGAGTTCGATATCGATCACGAACCGTTGCCCGACTTTGGTTTCGTGCTCCATCACGCCGTGGCGGGCATGGATGACGACGCCGGTGATGAAAATCGTGTCGCTCATTGCCGTTCCCTGATTGCCGCCGCCACCCGCAGCGCCTGTACGGTTTCAGCGACGTCATGCGCCCGGATGATCCGCGCCCCGTTTTGGGCCGCCAGCAGATGCGCGGCAATCGAGCCGCCGAGGCGTTGATGCGGTTCCGACGGCGTCACCGTGCTGATGAAACGCTTGCGCGAGGCTCCGACCAATAGTGGAAGGCCGAGCGACTGCAACTCGCCGAGCCGCGCCAGCGCGGTCATGCTCTGCTCGGGCGTCTTGCCGAAGCCGATGCCGGGGTCGAGCACGATCTTGTCGGATGAAATTCCCGCCTTCGCGGCGATATCGAGCGAATGCGCAAAGAAAGCGGCGATATCCTGCATGATGTCTACAGCAGGATCGGCGCGCTCGCGATTATGCATGATGATGACGGGCGCGCCACGCTCCGCGACCAGTCCGGCCATGCCGGAATCGCGCTGCAGCCCCCAGACATCGTTGGCGATGGCGGCGCCCTGATCGAGCGCCCAGGCGACGACGGCCGATTTCATGCTGTCGATCGACACGGGAACGCCGAGCGCGACGACATCGGACAATATCGGCTGCAGGCGTTTCAATTCCTCTTCCGCCGAGATCGGTTCCGATCCGTAGGGCCGGGTCGATTCCGCGCCGATATCGATGATGTCGGCGCCCTCGGCGATCATCCGCCGGGCCTTAGTCAGCGCCCGCTCCGCAGTGGCGAATTGACCACCGTCCGAGAATGAATCGGGCGTCAAATTCAATACGCCCATCACCGCCGGATAGGGCCTGGACAGCAGCGCAGGCAGCACCGATTGACCGGCCGGACCGGACGCGGCGGGAGGTTTGGGCTTGGCTGCCATCATGCGGTCGCTTTGCGCGGTCCGCGCCGCCGAGTCAAGGCGTGAGGGCCGGCACCGCGGGGCTGGTCTGGCGGTTCAGTCGCTGATGTTCAATAGCTGATTTTGGGCGGCAGCTTGCGCGCTTGCTCGATCAGTTGCTCGACCGATCGCTCCGAGGGCAAAACCCGGACGAGTTTGCACTTCGTGTTCACGTCTTTCATGTTCTGGGCGAGTCGCGCCGGATTGCGATGGGCGAGTTCGCGTACCGTGGTGACGCCCGCAGCGCGCATCAGGCCCACCTTGGCCTTGCCCATCCCGGGAATGCGCATGTAGTCGGAAAAATTGGCCCATTCCAGCAGTTGCTGCTCGCTGATGCCGGTCTTCGCTGCGAGCGACTTGCGCCCTTTCACGGTGCGAGCGGCTTCCAGCAGCGCATCGGTCGTGCGAATGCCCAACGATTTCAGTTTCGAGGCAGAGTAGGCGGTCAAGCCGTCGATCTCGGAAAGGGGATAAGTCATGATACCAGATGAAAAAAGAATGTGCCCGGGCCGAATGTGCTCACCAAGATCCTATGCGAACTGGCTGAGACCTGGTGTCCCCGAAATGATTTCGCCCATTTGATCCGCTCCGATTTTGTCGCGACCGAACCTGAAAAGTTCACGCGCCACGTTTTGAATTTCACTCATGCCCAGACCGAGCGCCATCAGCCTGGTGCCAACTGCCATCAAGCCTCCGCCCATCAGCTTCGCGAAGCCGCCATTGCCGCTGGAAGCCGCAATCGCAGCTTCGGCGCCCGGAATTTGGTCGATCAGAGCCTGAACCTTGTCGGAGGGGCCCTCGTTGCGGAGAAAACCCAGAACGATGCCGATGGTTTTTTCAGCGACAGCGCGATCGATACCGGCCTTGGAGGCCAGTCGCCCTACCAGTTCGTCCATATTGCCCCGTCCCCAAACCGGCTTTACCGGGTCGTCTACTTGCAAATTTATCTTGAGCGCCTGCGATCTGAAATACAAGCGATCCGCACGTGCGAAGGCTTAGATCGAGTCGCAAGTGTTGCAGCAATGCAAGAGTGAAGGCCGGATCCACGCTGACTTGCTGCGCTGCGCTCTCAATTTTTCCGCCGAAGGTTGGAAAAAAGTATGAGAAAGCCTGAACGAAGAGGCGGGCGAATGCTCACGTATTTACCGCCGACGGTTTCAATCGGCGGGCAGGATGCGATATGATCGCCAACCAAATCCCCCGGCGCGCGAAGAGGCGATGCGATGGTGACTTCCGATAACAAGACGGCCGATACCGAAGAGAAGATCTTCATCGGAAAGGGCGAACAGACGGCCTGGCTGACGCTGGCGCTTGCCAATCGGCATGGCCTCGTCACCGGAGCGACCGGCACCGGCAAGACCGTGTCGCTGCAGGTGATGGCGGAGGGCTTTGCCCGCGCCGGTGTTCCCGTGTTCGCGGCCGATATCAAGGGCGATCTGTCCGGAATTTCCGAGATCGGCGAGGCCAAGGACTTCATCCTCAAACGCGCCGGCGAGATGGGGCTCAATTTCCAGCCGGACCAGTTCTCGACGGTATTTTGGGACGTGTTCGGCGAGCAGGGCCATCCAGTTCGCGCCACGGTCACGGAAATGGGACCGCTCTTGCTATCGCGAATGCTCGACCTGAACGACGTGCAGGAAGGCGTCCTCAATGTCGCATTCCGCGTGGCGGATGAAAACGGATTGCCTCTGCTCGACATGAAGGATCTGCGGTCGCTGCTGGATGCGATCGCGCCCGCCGGCGGTAAAAGGGGGCCGGATGCCGAGGAGGACGAACACGCGGAGATCCGAAAGGCCGCGCAGAGTTACGGAAATGTCAGCAAGGCAACGATCGGCACCATTCAGCGCCAGCTTCTGGTGCTGGAAAACCAGGGCGGCACTAAATTCTTCGGCGAGCCGGCGCTTTTGCTGAAAGACTTCATGAAGACCGACAGCGACGGCCGGGGAGTGGTCAACATTCTGGTCGCCGACAAGCTGATGCAGAATCCGAGGCTCTACGCAACGTTTCTGCTGTGGATGCTGTCGGAGCTGTTCGAAGAGCTGCCGGAAGCCGGCGACCTGCCGAAGCCGAAACTGGTCTTCTTCTTCGATGAGGCGCATCTGTTGTTCAACGATGCGCCGAAGGCATTGCTCGACAAGATCGAGCAGGTGGTCCGGCTGATCCGCTCCAAGGGCGTCGGCGTCTATTTCGTCACGCAAAATCCGATCGACGTGCCGGACAAGGTGCTCGCCCAGTTAGGCAACCGCGTGCAGCACGCGTTGCGTGCCTTCACGCCGCGCGACCAGAAGGCGGTGAACGCGGCGGCGCAGACCTTCCGGCCGAACCCCAAGCTCGACACCGCTCGCGTCATCATGGAACTCGGCAAGGGCGAGGCGCTGGTGTCGTTCCTTGAAGGCGGCGGTACGCCGACCATGGTCGAGCGCGTCATGATCCGGCCGCCGACGGCGCGGATCGGGCCGATCACGCCGGAAGAGCGCAAGGCGATCATGGGCAAGAGCCCGGTCAAAGGTAAATACGACACCGCGGTCGACGCCGAATCCGCCTACGAGATGCTGCAGAAGCGGGTAGCCACGACGGCGGCGCCTGCGGAAGGGCAGGATGGTGGCGGTGGCGGCATTCTCGGCCAGATCGGCTCGATCGTCGGCACGATCTTCGGCACCAACGTCAGGCGCGGCAGGCTGACGACTGGTCAAGTCATCGCTCGAGACGTTACCCGTTCGGTCACCAACAGGGTCGTCGGTGGCATCGTCGCCGATCTCGGCAAATCGGTTGGTGGATCGCTCGGCGGTTCAGTTGGTCGCGCGCTGGTGCGCGGCGCGCTCGGCGGCTTGCTGCGGCGCTAGGACTGTTTCGAGCGAAGGTGTTAGTCGGTTCGCGTGAAGAGCTGCGACGTAATCTCCTCTGAATCCGGAACGAGCGTGTGCTGAGATATCCGTCGCTACGAAGGCCGCTCGATATCCTGTTTCTGGTATGTTGCGTCGCGCTGACCGCCGATGTCCTCGTCCCGGAACTCTTGGGCAACGGCAAGACCAAGGACTATCCGCTCTGGTTCTGGGCCGGTCAGCAGGTGTTGCAGGGCAAGAATCTCTACCCTGACAATCCCGCCGCTTATTTCGAATTCATCTATCCACCGTTATCGGCGGTGCTGCTGGCGATCCCGAGCTTTTTCGGCAAGATCCCGCTTTATCTCCTCCTGTCGTTTCTCAACATCGTCGCATGGTGGACAACGGCGCAGTTATCGCACGCGATGGCGGGATCGGGGAAGAAGCCCGGGCCATGGCTGGAAGCACTGCCCGGCTTCGTCACCGTCACCTTCGTGTTCGACATGTTCGACCTCGGCCAGCCCAATCTCGTGCTGCTGGCGCTGATGCTCTACGGGTTCTGGCTGCTGCGCGATCATCGCGGCTGGATGGCGGGAAGCATGTTTGCGCTCGCTACCGCGATCAAGGTGTTTCCGGTCGCGGTGTTGCCTTATCTGGTGTGGCGAAGACAGTGGGCGGCAGCCGCGAGCATGCTGTTTTTCATCGGCCTATTTCTGTTCGTGCTGCCGGCGCCGTTTCGCGGCTTCCAGCACAATTTCACGGAACTGAGGACCTGGTACCAGGGCATGGTGGGTTCGAGTTCGGAGAAGGGGTTCGGGCAGCGCGACACGCAGAACTGGTCGTGGGTCAACCAGTCGATCATCGCGGTGACGCACCGGCTGACGCGGCCGGTCAACTACAACCAGGACAATCCGGCCAAACCCGTGCGCACGATGAACATCGTCGACGTCGATTTCAGGACGGCGAACTGGATTGTGGTGGCGATCTCGCTCGCGATCGGGCTCGGCTATCTTGCTGTCATGCCGCCGGCCTCGCGCCGCACGGAACGGTCGGATGCCGAAGAGATCGGCATCCTGTTTTGCCTGATCACGGTAGCTTCGCCGCTGGCCCGGCAATACTACTTCCTGTGGTTGTTCTTCCCGATCACTGTTTTGGTCCACCGCGCTGCTTACGATCCGCGCCCGGCGGTCAAAACCGGGACATGGACGTTGCTCGCCGTCGCGGGCGGGTTGCTGTGCCTGTCGCTGCCGCTGTTCCCGGTTGATCTGCAGGCCTATGGCAACAATCTCGCCGCCACCATCCTGCTCGCGGCGGGGCTGGTCTGGCACATATTGCATTCACCTGCCGCGGATGTTGCCTTGCCTCAGGCCGCGGGCAAGCTACAACTTGACGCTAACAACAAGGCTCACAGCCAAGGATAGCAAGCCATGTCCAACGCCAAGATCCAGCCGGTCCTCGATCACATCGACGCCGATTTCGACAACAGTCTCGAGCGGCTGTTCGCGCTGTTGCGGATCAAGTCGATCTCGGCCGATCCGGCTTTTATCGGCGATTGCAAGGCGGCCGCCGATCATCTGGCGAAGGATATCGCCACACTCGGATTCAAGGCCGAGGTGAGGCCGACGGCTGGGCATCCGGCGATCGTTGCCAAGCTCAATGGCAGCAGCGACGGCCGGCCGCACGTTCTGTTCTACGGCCATTATGATGTGCAGCCGGTCGATCCGCTCAATCTGTGGCACCGGCCGCCATTCGAGCCCATTGTCACCGACCATGCCGACGGCCGCAAGATCATCGTCGCGCGCGGCGCGGAGGACGACAAGGGCCAGTTGATGACTTTCGTCGAGGCCTGCCGCGCCTGGAAGAAGGTCACAGGGTCGCTGCCGGTCGACATCACCATCATCATCGAGGGCGAGGAGGAAATCGGATCGAAAAACTTCGTGCCGTTCCTTGAGGCCAACAAGGCTGACCTGAAGGCCGATTTCGCGCTGGTCTGCGACACCGGCATGTGGGACCAGAACACGCCGGCGATCACGACCTCGCTGCGCGGGCTTGTCTATGACGAGGTCAAGATCAAGGCCGCCAATCGCGACCTGCATTCCGGCATTTTTGGCGGCGGCGCGCGCAACCCGATCCGGGTGCTGACCAACATTCTCGGCAGCCTGCATGACGAGAACGGCCACATCACCATTCCCGGATTCTACGATGGCGTAAAAGACCTGCCGCCGGACATCCTGGCGCAGTGGAAGAACCTCAACCTCACGCCAGAGTCATTCCTGAAGCCGATCGGCCTTTCGATTCCGGCCGGTGAAAAGGATCGCCTGCTGATCGAGCAGGTTTCCTCGCGCCCGACCTGCGATATCAACGGCATCATCGGCGGCTACACGGGGGAGGGCTCCAAGACGGTGATCCCGGCGGAAGCTTCCGCGAAAGTTTCGTTCCGCCTGGTAGAGGGACAAGACCCGGAAAAGATCCGAAAAGCCTTCCGCGACTATGTCCGGGCGCGCGTGCCTGCCGACTGTACGGCCGAATTCACCGACCATTCCAACGCGCCGGCGATTGCGCTCGACTGGAACATGAAGCCACTGGCGGCCGCCAAGCGCGCGCTGACGGACGAGTGGGGCAAGGAAGCGCTCCTGATCGGCTCCGGCGCCTCGATCCCGATCGTAGCCGATTTCAAGCGCACGCTCGGCCTCGACACCGTGCTGGTCGGCTTCGGCCTCGACGACGACAACATCCACTCCCCGAACGAGAAGTACGATCTGAAGAGCTATCACAAGGGCATCCGCTCCTGGGCGCGGATCCTCGGCGCGTTCGCGGAGGGAGCAAAGTAGCGTGTAGGATGGGTAGAGCGAAGCGAAACCCATCACCTCACCGCATGGGCAAGTGAAGATGACCAGCTACCGTCGCAATTTCATCCCGGCGGTTGTTTCTTCTTTACGGTCAATCTTGCCGACCGGCGGTTGAGGATGCTGACGGAATACGTCGAAGCCCTCCGCTCTGCATTTCGTGAGACCCGCCAGCGCCATCCGTTCACGATAGACGCGGTGGTCGTTCTGCCAGATCATCTGCATGCGGTCTGGACGCTGCCCGATAGTGATCGGGATTTTTCGACGCGTTGGCGGCTGATCAAGTCGACGTTCTCACGCCGTATCGCGCCCGGCGAGCTGTCTCAGCCAGCCGGGCCGCCAAGGGCGAACGCGGCATCTGGCAACGACGCTATTGGGAGCATACGATTCGCGATGAGGACGATTTGGTGCGTCACATCGACTCAATCCGGTAAAGCATGGCTTTGTAACTCGAGTTAGGGATTGGCCGCACTCGTCGTTTCATCGGATGGTGAGGCTTGGAATTAATCCCGAAGATTGGGCAGTGACATTACGGCCGGGAATTTCGGCGAACGGTCTTGATGAGGCGACGTGATGGGTTTCGCTGCGCTCTAGCCATCTACGTCAAAACAAAAACGCCGCCCGGGATTGGACGGCGTTTGATTCCGAGACGTGTAGAGGGTGTGTGACAGGCAGTTTAGCGCATCCGCGCGGCTTGTCCACCGGATACTCACGCCGCTCACTCTACCGGGTAGGGTCCCTCGCGAAAGATGCGGTCGTGATAGCCCTTGCTGCCAATCTCCCGCGCGAGCGGGCTGCGGATATCGTCATCCTCCCGCAGCCGCGCAATCATCGCGCGGAAATCATGGCGCGGTTGCCAGCCGAGTTCGGCACGCGCCCGGTCGTTGACGTAGACGCGATCGATGCCGGGAAACATCGTCCAGCCGCGCCGCGCAAATTCAGCCTCAAACTCCGGCACGTAGCGGCGGACCAGACGCGGCGCGTCGTGGCGCAGTTCCGCCGTGTCGTTCCGTGAAAATGGCGTGGTGGCGCTGATGATGTATTTCGCGAAACCGGCCGATGGCGCGCGGTCGGCCGCCATCAGATGTGCGCTGACCACGTCTTCGATATCGACGCGGCGATAGAGGAACTCGTTGGTCTTGACGTTGGCGTCGGCGTAGGCCTTGCGCATCGCGCGATTGTCATCCTCTTCAGGGAAGAAACGCGAGGTGCGTAGCACGATGATGCGAAGCGCGTGATTTCGCGCAAAAAGCTGGCACAGATCCTCCGCGGCAGCCTTGGTGACGCCATAGATATTTTTCGGCACGGCCGCGACATTTTCGGTGATCCAGGCCGCCGGCTCGCCCGGCGGTGGCACCAGCGCCTCGCCGAAGACGCTTGTGGTGCTGGTGTAGACGAACGCCGTGACGCCGGCTGCGGCGGCCTCTTCGAGCAGATTAAGCGTGCCTGATATGTTGACGTCGATAAATTCCTGGCGGCTGTGGGTCGCCACATGCGGCTTGTGCAGCGTGGCGGCGTGTAGCACGGTCGTCACGCCCTTCATGCAACGGCGCACGAAAGCGCGGTCAGTGATCGAGCCCAAATGATGCGTAAACGCGCCGGGCAGAACGTCAATACCGATGGCCTTGCGCCGATGCGCCTGCAATGTACGCATCAGCGCCTCGCCGAGATGGCCGGAACTGCCGGTCACCAGTACGGTCACGCCGCTATAACCTTTCGCGCTCGAGAATTGTTGATTTTCGAGAGCGAGCGTAGCCCTGCGGCAACTCAGCAGCAAGGCGCGGCCGGGCGCGGCTGTTATGCGGGATCAGGGCGCCGGAATCGCCAACAGCGTCGAGATGGCGCGACCGCGGATGTCGTAGACGCGCGCGAACACGACGTCGTCGCGCTTGATTTCCACCATGACCGGCGCGGTGAGGCCCTTGCAGTAGAACTCGCCCAGCGTCATCGCGAAGTCGGCCGACTGGCTGTCCCAGCCGATCGTGAAGTCCGGGCCGAGCGCCACTTGCGCCGGACGCTGCGGGCCGCACACCGCGACCTTCCACTTGCGTCCCAGTGGAGGAAATTCCTGCCGTTCGACCAACTCCTCGCGCAGACCGTCGGAAGCCTGCTTCAGCGCCAGCCCCCAGTAATCCAGCATAAACATCTTGTCGGCGCCGCGAACCGTGCCGGCAATGTGATTGAAATGGGTGTATTCATAAGGATGCAGGCGGATCATCTCGCTGACTGGCAGCAGCAAACCGAACGAGAACACCGCAAGCGCGGCGGGCTGCCAACTGCGGCGATTTTGCTTCAGCCATTTCATTCCCCAGGCGAACGCGACGCCCGCAAGCACCGTCATCGGCGGGATCACGAAGATGAAATGCCGGATGCCGTTGTAGAGCGCCGGCCGCTTCACCATCGCGATCACCAGCGGCAGTGTCGCCGCCAGCATCAGCATCAACAGGATGGTCTTGCGACGGGCGGCTACGTCAGCGCGCGACAGCGACGTGAAAGTGCCGACGACACCGCCAATCAGAAGCGCGAGCAATATCTCGGGAAGCTGCAGCGCGAACAGCGTCGGCAGATACGACCACGGCATGTCGGGCACCGAGACCAGCGCGCCATCGAACATTTCCTTCCAGGGCTTTTCGAAGAAATGCGAGAAATAGGTCAGCGCCTGGAATGGATGGCCGGGCTCCATGATCGACCACGGCCACACCAGGCCCATGATCAGGTATCCGAACACGAGCCCCGGGACCAGGACATACACGACATGGGCGAAGCGGCGGATCGCCTCGCGCGAGCCTTGCTTGCGGACGTCCTCGATCAACAGCGGGACGAAGCCCACCATTGCATAGACCACCGCCAGCCCACCGAGAATCCGGCAGCCGATGGAGAGACCGGCGCCGAGGCCTATGATCAGAATGGTACGCGGCGAGGGCGCGGGATACTCCTCGGCGAGGCGCACCAGACCCAGGATCAGGATCACCATCGAGACGGCAAACGGCGCGTCCTTCGGGTTCATGAACATGTGCCCGTAGAAGGTCGGGCACAGCGCCAGCAGCAGCAGCGTCGCGAGCCCGGCAAGCGGGCCGCCGACGCGCCGCGCCAGCCGCCAGGTCACGGCAAGGCCGATCAGGCCGACGACGGCGCCGAGCAGGCGGCGCGTTTCGAACAATTCTAGCGGAATGACCTTGTGCAGCAGGGCCGCCGCCATGTCGAAGCCGCCGCCATACATGTAGAGATTGGCGAACGACAGCGCGCCGGTATCCTTGAAGCCGGAACCGTACATCCGCAGCAGCAGATCGGCATATTCGGCGTGCGTGTAGTCGTCCCAACCCAGCCCATAGTCGCGGAAGGTCAGGCCAGCAACGAGCGTGACAACGGCCAACGCGAAAATGGCGAGGTCGTCACAGGTCCGCTCCACCGAGCGCCGCGCAGGCGTATCGAGAGCAGAAGTCGTAATGGATGACATGGCGATTGGTAACCCAGCGTCCCCTATGGCCCAGCGCGGATATTCTTGAGCCTCATTCCCCGGGTACCCATATAGCGCAGTTCCATTACCAAGTAATTGGGAATTGTGGCGTAAATCCCTGACGCAATGCAACAAAAGGGAAGTAATTGGTAGACGGTAAAGTTACGGGTGCCGGAGTGAACGGCACCTGAATGGCACGAAACACCAGCGACCAGGATTACTGCAACCAAGCAACGCCATGCGGAACCCAGTGTGCAATTGGTGGCGATGCGCACAATATGACGGTATCGTGGCTTTGGGCGGCTTGCGAGCGTTTCGGGCGCGGCTGAGGGGTTAGTTCAATGATGGTTGTTATGTTGGTCGCCGGGATCGCTCTCGTTTTGGCGGGGCTGCTGGCGATCGGCTTCGGAATCCCGATCAAGGAATTCAGCACCGGCAACACGCTGATCATCGCCGGCGTGATCGGCGTCTGCACCGGCGCGATAATGCTCGCGCTCTGGATAGCGGTCCGGGAGCTGAAGAACGTTGCGCGGCGGCTCGGCGCCAGTATGCCTGAAGCGCGCGGCGAGGCCGCGGTGCGGCCGGTGCTTCCCGCTGCCGCGACGCGGGAATCTGGTCCCTTCGGCGGCGGTTTCCCGGCCGCCGAACAGCCCACTGGTCCAGGATCATTTTCCCCAACGGCACCGCCGCCGTTCTCGCCAGCGGCGCCGCCGCCTTGGCAGAACGAGGCTGTCCTGCGGGATCACCCGATCCCGGAACCGACCCACCCCGAACCGCCGCCATCGGCTCAGAAGCCGAAACGCAATTTGCTGTTTTCCTCGACGTCACGAAGAGAGCGCGAGCGCGCGCAGGGGCGCGCCGGTGAGCCGCTGCCGCCGGACCTTTTGTCATCGGACCTTCGTTCCAATCCACCCGCCGAGCCGCCGGTCGAGCCGGCCGAACCGCCGCGGGCGTCGTTCGAGAATGCCTGGCCGAAAGCGGAGCGCGCACAATCCGGCGAAACCCCGCCGCAGCGCCGCGGCGGCCGCACACCCCCGGCGCCGGCGGAAGCCAATGGTGGACCGCCGCGCACGGAGGATCAGCCGGCGGTGACAGTGCTGAAGTCCGGCGTCGTCGATGGCATGGCCTACTCCCTCTACTCCGACGGTTCGATCGAAGCCCAGATGCCGGAGGGGATGATGCGCTTCGCCTCGATCGACGAGCTGCGCGCGCATCTCGATCAGCGGTCCTGACCCGGCAATACTTGTCGCGAGAGCGGTTGTTGAAAATAAAGCGCCGCTGTTCTTGTCAGTTTCCCGGCACTTCGTTCATATACGCCAAGTTGTATAGGATGCCGCCGATGTATAGGCGCGGTTAGATACTGTCCGAACCGCACAGATGCATCGTAATCCCAGAAGGTTGAGCCATGACCGATCCCGCCGGCAAGACGCCCGTCGAACTGACCGCCAATATCGTATCGGCCTATCTCAGCAACAATCCGACCCAGGCCTCGGAAATCCCGAACCTGATCAGCCAGGTCCATGCCGCGCTGATGCGGGTCTCGAGCGGCCGGCCCGAAACGCCGCTCGAGCCAGCCAAGCCGGCCGTGTCGGTGAAGAAGTCG
This sequence comes from Bradyrhizobium sp. sGM-13, assembly GCF_018398875.1. Taxonomy (GTDB): domain Bacteria; phylum Pseudomonadota; class Alphaproteobacteria; order Rhizobiales; family Xanthobacteraceae; genus Bradyrhizobium. The sequence goes on from NZ_JAGWDK010000002.1 coordinate 73,721, forward strand.
ATGACGCCGGAATATCTGGTCTGTCTGGAGGACGGCAAGCGCTTCAAGTCGCTGAAGCGCCATCTGCGCACGCAGTACAACATGACGCCGGAGCAATATCGCGACAAATGGGGGCTACCGCCGGATTATCCCATGGTGGCGCCGAACTACGCGGTGGCGCGCTCGCAACTGGCCAAGAAGATGGGACTTGGCCAGCAGGCGCGGAAGCGGAAGTAAGCCCGATCAATGCAACGGTGTCTACGAGGCCGCGGCAAGCGCCTCGCGCGCGTCGGAGCGGATGCGCTCGACCATGGAGCGTAGGCCGTTGGAACGCTGCGGCGTCAGGTGCTCGCGAAATCCGAATTCGTCGAATACCGCGAGCGCATCGGTTGAAAGGATGTGCTGCGGCGTGCGGCCGGAATAGAGCGTGAGGAGAATTGCGATCAGGCCGCGCACGATGTGAGCGTCGCTGTCGCCCAGATATTTCAGCTTCGGTTCGCCGTTGCCGCTGCGGTCGATCTGCCGGGAAAGCCAGACCTGGCTGACGCAGCCATTGACCTTGTTCTCGGCGGAATGCTCGGCCTCCGGCATCGGGTCGAGGGTGCGGCCGAGTTCGATGACGTACCGGTAGCGGTCGTCCCACTCGTCAAGCAGTTCGAAATTGTCCCTGATTTCGTCGATCGTCATCTTGGCCCGCGTCCGTTTTCGTAAGTCTTATATAGGATGCGGATTGAACGAAAGCGACGGAAACGGAACCGGTTCCGCGGCCTTATTTTGAAGCCAACGGCGTCCGCGGCAGCCGCCATTCGATCGCCGTATCGTCCTCCGTCAGCGCATCAGTGGGCGAAGCGGCCGCGGTCACGGCCTCGGCGTCGCCGGCGGTGCCGATCGAGCTGGTATGGTCGGGCTTCTTGTCGGGCACGGCGGGCGGCTCGGGCTTCTTGTCGGTGATGATCTTGTACAATTGGCGGGCGCCGTCCTGGGCGCGCTGGCCGATCGCGGTGGCGGCCTGGCCACCGACCTCGCAGGCCGCCGGCTGGCGCTTGCAGAACTGGCCCATGTCGGAGACGGCGGCGGTCGCAGCCGATACGGCTTCGGACGCGCCGATCTGCGGCACCTTGTCCGATTCAGGTGTCCTTTCTCTGGGCAACAGCACGAGCACGAGCCCGAGCCAGAATGCCATGCGAAGCAGAAAAAACATCTCGCGACCCCGGTCGTCTCTTATGGTTGTGTTGCGGTTAAGTCCGCTAGCTTTGTTTCTGACTAACAGCCTCCGATAAATCGCAAGTGTTTGCATTGAGGTAAAATCGCCGAAAATTTTCCGAAAACTGCAACGATTGGATTCGGCGTAAATTTTCGATTGACGACCATCGCCGCGCGAAAATTCGCGCCGCTCGCGCATCCACCATTTCGAAACCATAGATCGATCGCGCTGGAAACCTATCGTTCACCATCCGGGTCGAATGACCGTCGCGCGAGACGTCAAAACTCCGCGGATGCGCGTTGTTGGTCGGCCATGCGCCGGGCCTTAGCGTTCGCTTAAGCTCACTCTGACACGGTGACGCAAAGATAAGGGGGCGTTCCGGCGCGTCTGTCTGACGAACAAGCCGAAGCGCGGGAGCCGTGATTGTTTTGAGTATCATCCGCGATTGTCTCGATGCGCTGCTGCATCCCTCCGCACGATATGATGCGCTGACGAGTGCGCGTCATCGCGCTTTCATGGCGCCGCGGCTGCTCGGCAGCCTGGTGGCGCTTGCGGCCTTTCCGGTCTATCTGGCGATGCGCGGGGCGCCCACGGCGCTCGAAGTCGCGGCCTTCGCCTGGCTGATCGCGCCCATCCTGTTGTCCTGGTTCCTGTCGCGCACCGGCCGCTACGAGGGCGCGCATATCCTGTCCGCGCTGGCACTGGCGGGCCTTGTCATGATGGTCGCCGTGACCACCGGCGGTATCGAATCGTTCGCCGCGGTCTGGCTCATCGTCGTTCCCCTGGAAGCGGCGCTGTCGGCCTCGCGCCGCGTGGTCGTGTTTGCCTCTGCGCTTGCGCTGTCATGCGCCGCCTCGTTGATCGCGCTCGGGCATTTTCACCTGCTGCCAATGGCAGAGCCGAACGCGGCGCTGCGCGGCATCCTGATGGGTGCCGGCGTTGCTTCGGCAACGCTCTATGCGGCGGGACTGGCCGTTAGCGCGGAATCGCTGGCGCGCACTTCCGTATCGCTGCTCTATCTCGAGGAAGACCGCTATCGTCTGCTTGCGCGAAACATGAGCGACGTGATTTCGCGTCACAACCGCAGCGGCGCCGTGGAGTTCATTTCGCCGGCGGCGGAAGCCATGCTCGGCACGCCCGGCGCCCGGCTCACCGGCCATGGACTGTTCGACCGTGTCCATGTCGCCGATCGTCCGGCCTATCTCACGGCCTTGTCGGATGCCGCGCGCGGGAGCGAGCAGCGCAGCGTGGAATTCCGCCTGCGCCGCGACGCGATCCGCGGCCAGAACGCTGCCGCCGATTTCATCTGGGTCGAGATGCGTTGCCGGCCGCTCGAGCAGGTTTCGCCCGAGGCCGATGTCGTCGCCGTGATGCGCGACGTCACCGACCGCAAGATCCAGGAGCAGGCTCTTGAAATGGCGCGCACCGCCGCCGAGCAGGCGGATGCCTCCAAGACGCGGTTCCTGGCTACCATGAGCCACGAACTGCGCACGCCGCTGAACGCCATCATCGGCTTTTCCGAGATGATCGTGCACGAAGAGGCGATGATGCTCGACGCCGCGCGCCGCAGGGAATATGCGCAGTTGATCAACGATTCCGGCCAGCATCTGTTGTCGGTCGTCAACGGCATCCTCGACATGTCCAAGATGGAAACCGGCAATTTCGAAATTTCGCCGGAGCCGTTCGCGCCGCGCACCGCACTGTTGCACTGCTGCAATTTGCTGGCGCTGAAGGCGCGCGACAACGGCGTCGACCTGATCACCCGCGCTGCGGAGGACTTGCCCGTGATGAACGGCGATCCCCGCGCGTTCAAGCAGATCGCGCTGAACCTCATCACCAACGCCATCAAGTTCACCGAGCGGGGCGGCAGCGTGACGGTTTCCGCCGCGGTCGAGGGATCGCGGCTGATGCTGAGTGTCACCGATACCGGGGTCGGTATCTCGGCCGAGGATCTCGCGCGGATCGGCGATCCGTTCTTCCAGGCCGGCAAGACCTATCAGCGCAAGCACGAAGGCACCGGCCTCGGCCTGTCGATCGTCAAGGGGCTGGTCGGATTGCACAACGGCGAGATGAACGTGCAGAGCAGGGTCGGCGAGGGTACCACGGTGGCTGTTACCCTGCCGCTTGACTTTGCGCTTTCGCTGACCACTTCGAACAACGTCGCGACGCTGAAACCGGCGGAGCGACCCGAATCTCAGGATCCCGAATCTCAGGATGAAGTCCATCAGGTGAAGAAACGTGCCTAGGCGTATTGACGACGATGACGAGATGCCGCGCCGCCGCCGTCGCGGCGCGAAAGCGGTTGCGATCGAAGCGAAGCAAGAGCGCGGCCTCATGATGCGCATTCTCCTGCACAGTCCGAAAGACATGATCGCGGGCCTGCTTGCGGCCGCCGCAATCTGCGCCATTGTCGCCAATGCGCTATTCCTGCAGGCCGGCCGCCATCCTTCGCCGATGTTCGGCTCGGTCGTGACGCTGCCGGCGCCGCAAGCTGCCGTCGCGAGTCCGCTGCCGCGCCCGCGCCCGGTCGAAATAACCGCAAGGCCGGTCGATTCTGATCCGCCGGAAATCAGGCCGGTCGAGGTGAGGGGCGCCGATCCCAAACACGTCGAGACCAAGAGCGCCGATTCCAGGAATAACGATTCCAAGAACGCCGATCCGATGACCAATCTGGTGGTCAAGTCGACCGGCGCGCCCGCCGCGGCCCCTTCCAATGTGGTGCGACCGCCGGCGCCGATTCCGGCGAATGGGCAAAGCGCCGGCGCACGCCGCGTGGCGGCGGTGCAGCGCGCACTGACGCAATATGGCTACGGCCAGTTGAAGCCGACCGGCGCGGTCGGTGCGGACACCCAGGCCGCGATCTCGAAATTCGAGCGCGACCGCAAGCTGCCGGTGACCGGCCAGATGTCCGATCGGCTGGTGAAGGAGCTCACGGCGATGATCGGCCACCCGATCGACTAGCATCCGCCCGCTCGCTGGCCTATCGTCGTTTCCATGCGATTAAAATCAAGCATCTGGGTGGCCGCTTATCTGCGCCGCTGCCAGACCGAGGGAATTTTTGGCGCCGTGCGCAAGCGCGGGGCGGAGGAGGCGGGGGCGGTGTTCGTCAAGGTGGCGTTGCTCGACGGCAGCGCCATGCTGTACGCGCCCGCGCCGCAGACCGTCTATGACGAGAGCCGCCCGGCCGAGCGGCTGTTTGCGCCGGCCTCGCCGCAGCCGGTGCCCGAGCAATCGGTGGAGGAGCGTCTCGCCAAGGAACTCCGTTTCGATCCCGACGCCTGGATCGTCGAGACCGAAGACCGCGCAGGGCGGCACTTCCTCGATCTGGCCAAAGCCTAGAAGCGCCGGACGCCTAGCGCTTCGAGCCGTCAGTGCCGGTGCGTGTGGCCGGCGCGGTTCCAGGCTGCACCGCGGGACGTGCTTGCGAACCCGCCGCACGCGCGCGGTGCCGTTCTTCGTCGTAAAGCGCGGCGCGATATTTGGCGCGGCTGACTGCCATGGTCGAGCCGCGCCATGCAGCCAGCATGACGAGCGCGGATCGTTCGCTCAAACGGTCGTAGAGTCGCGACAAGCGATAGACGTTGTGCACGGATGAGCCGAATTCCGGATTGAGGAACAGCAGCACGCGCTGGAAGACCGCGCTCGGCATGTCGAGCGCCTTCGCTGCGCATGCCAGCGGCTCGCAGCCGGGATCATTGACAACCTGCGTTGCGATCCGCGATGGCAGGATCAGGGCGTCGCCGAGTTCGAGCGCGAAGTTTTCGGCGTCCTCGGCGAACGCGGCCATTTCCAGGATATGAAGCGCGCGGGCGGCGCGGGCCGCGGGAATTCGCGCCGAGGCCTTCAGCGGCGTATCGGCGAGATTGTGCAGGATCAGCGCGCGCTCGCTGGGACCGGCCGCGAAGAACATGTCGCTGATTTCGGCAGCATCGTTGGGCCGCATTGCCAGGTTGGACGCCATCCGCAACTGCGCCTCGGTCGGCGCCTTCACCGTCGGCGCGTCGGTCGGGGGAGCGGTGATTGCAGCCGCGAGCGGCAGGGGCTGGTCGGGGTGCGCACGGCGCAGGCCGAGCCTGTCCATGATCTCGGCCGGTGTCGCCGGATAGATCGCGAGCCGCGCCCGCACCGCCGCGCGGGTGGCGTCGTCGACCTGGTCGATCAGGCGGGACGTCAGTTCGACGAACTGCCGCTCCTCGTCGGCCGAATGGGCGCTGGTCTGGACATAAAGGTCGGTCAGCACGCGCAGCAAGGTCGGGCGGATATCGACGCCCTCGCGGCGCGAGAGCGTCATCAGCCCGTCGAATCCCGGAAACAATGGAGCTGCAGTCATGTCAGGTGTACGCGACTTCGATAATCCTTCGCGTCAGCCTACGCAGGGCGTTTTAAGAGTTGGTTAAGGAAAACAGCCCCTGAAGAAATCCGATAAAATGCGAGCTTTCGGCAGGTGGCATGAGCCGCGGAACCCGTAACTGTACCGCCTGCACAAATTAAGATGCCGTTAACCACGTTCTGTTCTGAATAGTGGCATGTCGCCGGTCAAAATCGTGACCGCGGCAACCAGAGAGAACGGAATATGGGCACCATCATTGAATTTCCGGCGGATGCGGCTTCGCGGCGGCCGGGCTCAACAATGGATGGCGCTCCACCCGATGGCCTGGGAATCGTGCTGATCCTTCCCGTTATCCGCATCGAACGCCAAGCCGGCGGAACCGACGACGGACGCGGGCCGGAAGAGGGGACGGCGCCTGGTCGCCGTCGCCGGCGGCGCCCCTGAACAACGGACGTTTGCAATGCCGGAAAAGTGTCTCCCGATCCGGACCACCGGGCTTCGGTCACTCCCGGCTCTCATGCTGCTTGTTGTAAGTGCAGGGCTCGGCGCTTGCAGCGGCGGCGATTTCGGCCGCACCCGCGCCGATATGCGTAACGACGACATGCACCGCTGGCTAGGGGCCGAGGCCACGGCCAGCGTCGGCCTAAAACCTTCGCATTTCCAGCTCACGGAAAACGAACGCCAGCTTCGCGATCTTGCCTATCCCCTGATCGAACCGCCGCATTCGCGGCCGGCCTGGAAGAGCGTGTTCGGTGATTACCAGCCGCTGCCCTCGCCATGGCGGCAGAAGGTGGTGTTCGATCGCACCACCTATGGACGCGCGCTGATCGACGAGCCGCACCGCTCGCACACCTCGCGTTACCAGCAGTTGATCGAGGACGTTCGCAACGACATCACGAGGTTCGAGCCGTTCTTTGCCTCCGCCATCCGCGTCATCGAGCTCGACCGCAAGCGCAGCGCCAGCTTGAAGATGGTGTCGGAACTGTCGCCGCGCGAACAGGCGGATGCGATCGCACGCATGGAAGAGAACACGCTGATCGTGCAATGGGTCCAGCAATGCCTGGAGCGGCGTATCTCGTCGTATCGCTGGGCGCTGGAGCGGCTCGTGATTCACGCGCCCGACGGTATCGCCGCCGATGCCGACCGTCTGATCAGCGAGCTCGCCGCGCAAACCGCCAATCCGCCAGTTGCGGCCCAGCCCGTGATCGGGCGTGCGGTGACAGTGAAGGGCTAGACTAGCGCGTTACTCATAAGTCTGAAAGGAGCCATTTACTTGGCGATGTCCCGATTCCGCCCGATTGTGTTGCAAAAGTCGTTTTGCAGGAGATGTTGAAAATTCTGAGGGCCGCTGGCGCGTTCTTCGTGTAATGATCTGAGGGACCTCATCGCCTTGCGCCAAATTCATGGGCGACTTCGGTAGCGCGACTCAGGCTATGCGAATCATCTCTTTGCGCCTCAGGTTTTCGCCAAAAATTTGGACCGCTGCAACTTTCGACTTTTGCAACACTATCCGCCCAGAAGCGGACATCTGGGCCGGCCTTCAGCGAGTCTGATTTGGCCAGAAACGGACGAGATGACCGGAAGGCCTACTTTACTCGTTCCCAGACCAACTCCGTGGTTCGGATTTCGCCTGCGACAGAAATTGGCGGCGTTGTCAGCGTAAGTCGGTTGCCTTCAAGTCGCACAAGCCGGACTAAGTCGGTATTGACCCAATTTTGGACGGAAGCAATTTCGACACGATGAGTGATTTTGTCATCGCCCAATGAATAGCGGCCAGCGTAAGAGAACGAGGTCGCGAACGCCTCAGCCCGCTCGTCAACGGAAGCTGAAATCCGATCACCGCTTGCGAGCGGCTTGCGGTCGCTGTGGCAAATTATCGCCATCACCCTGCCGTCACTTGTGTAAGTGATCAAGCCTGACGGAGTTGGGCCATATGGCGCATCGTTCCTAACGCTTCCGGTGGAAGCCGACGCGGCGACTAATGCCAAGTTCCAACAATCTTATCCATGGATGCCGGGGCACTTTGGGCGAAGGATGCGTGAACAAAGAACAGAGTGAAAATCGCGACCAATCGAAACATGAAGGCTCCGCAAAAACTGAAGCTGCGAGGTTCGCGGTTACATCAAATCACGGAACGTCGCTGTCGGATAGGGCCAAAGGGTTTCTCTATAGACGACATGGGCCGACGCCAGTCCCATTTCGCAATGGGTCAAAGTGCGAAATACTCTGTCCGAGCAGATGTTTTCGGCTTCGCCTCCAGACTCAGAGATTGCTCGATGCGATCGGCACTTCGCATTTGGGCCAGAAGGCGACATCCAGTCACCCGATAGCCGCTAAGGGGTCTGGTCTGGAATCTGCGGAATGTGGCCGATGTCCATGGCCCAAGGCAATGCAGAGCGGCACCAACCTTGATATTTTGGAGTGAGCTGTGCGCGTTGCTTCACTCCTCCGAGGCGCAGATTAAACACAAGACGGTTTTCCAAGGACGTCGAGTAGATTGCTGAACCGCAATCGGCACAGAACGCCAGCACGCGCTTGTTACCGCTGGCGGCAGTCTTTACGTATGTCTTTGGTTGCCCGCTAAGCTTGAAGTTCTCTGTTTTCACCGGAACACTGGCTCGGTAGGGAGCGCCGGAAATGGTCTGACAGTCAGTGCAGTGGCAAATGACAACGTAATCAGGATTTATCTCTGCGTCGTAGCTGATCCTGCCGCAATGACAACCGCCTTCAATTCTCATTCTTCCGTTGCGCGTCTGGCCACCGAACCTTTTCTCTGTTCCTGTAGGCATTGCGTTCTCTCCGTTGGAGGCAAACCGAGCGTATCGTACTCAGGCATCGATGCGGGACAAGATTAGCCTGCCCCCAAGGTCCTGATGTCTGCGTTGAGATCATTCGCGACCGGGACGAACCAGCTCGTCAGAGTCCTCTTTCCGGGAAACGACTAAATTCCCGCAGCACAACGGCGGACATTTTGCATCGTTCAACGTTCAGCCCCGACACCGGCGTCGCTTTTGCTCTCGGCCTGATCCGAGCGGAAGATGAGATCGTTGACCGGCTTGCCCAGCGCAAGCCGCGCCGCCAGAGCTTCCGGGTCGAAAGGCTCGCCGATCGGATTGGCGGCGAAGGCGGGCCCGCTCATAAACTCGTTTGCAGCCTGGGCCTCCATCAGGTCAATCTGAAACTCCAACCCGTTGCCATCCGGATCGCGATAGTAGAGCGACAGCGTCAGCCCGTGCCGGATCGGCCGCGTCGGCATGACGCCCCGGCGCTTAAGCCTGGCATAGGTGTCGATCAGCTCATCGAGATTCCGCCAAGTGTAGCCAAGGTGATTGAGGCCGGGTGCCATTGCGGCACGTTTCCGAGGAGCATCCTTGGCTAGGCCGAGGTTGACGAATGCAAAGCGGTGGTGCTCGTCGTCATAGGTCAAGAATGCCAAGCGGTCATCGCGGTGCTGCACCCGCGCCTCGAATACCTCTGCGTACCAGTCGATCATCTCGTCATAGCGGTGGGTGTTAAACACAACGTGAGCGAATTTGCTGGGTGCAACCATGGTAAACTCCCCCTAAGGTGCCTTTTGCGAGCGGTGGCAATGGGACAGGCGCTAAACGGTAGATTGCTTCAAATATTGTTCACCACAAATAGCATGAAACGCGAATTGGGCCGCTACCCTGATGTCGCAGATGGGTCAAAAGGCAAAATTCCGAAGTGACCAGCGCATGGTCTGCTTTTGCTTCGAAAGCAGCCATCTCTCGTTTTATGGGTACACGTCCTAACGCCCGGTCTTGCCCGCCGATTTGGCGCGGCCCGCTTTGGGCCGCTGCCGTTGCAGTTTCGCGATGAAATTCTGCAAGACATCTGACGGTGGCAGCTTCGCGCTGTAGGCGAGCCCGACCTCGCGCTTCACGTCGACGTCGATCTCGCGCACGGCGACATCGGAGTTGGCGCGCGCTACGCCTTCGGGAACGATGGCGATCCCGACACCGGCGGCAACCAGCGCCATCGCCCAGTCTTCCGATTCGGCAATCGCTGCGGGCACGCGCGACGGCGATGCAGCGCGGCCGAAGAATTCGCTCTGCTCGCAATGACAGCGATCGACCATGGCGGCGCCGGCGAGGTCCGCGGTGCGCAGCCGCTCCTTCAGCGTCAGCGGATGCGACGGCGGCAGGGCCGCGACGTAGCGCTCGACCCAGAGCGGAACGAAATGCTCATCAGCGCGCAGCAAGTTCTTGGAGATGATCCGCGCATCCGCGGCATCATCGACGCCGACGAGCCGGAGCGCGATGTCGGAAGTCCCGGTCAGCGGCTTCAATAGCGCAATGGTTCGCGGGCGGTCGAGCGTGCGCATCAGGCCGAGCGTCAGCGCGTTTCGCGTTGCAGGTTTTCGGAACAGGTTTTTCGCGGCGTCCGCCTCGTCGATGATGCGGCGGGCAACGGCGTGGAATTGTTCGGCGGCTTCCGTCGGCGCCACGCCCTTCTTGTGCCGGATGAACAGCGCCGTGCCGAGCTCGGCTTCCAGATTGGTGATGGCTGCCGAGATCGAGGGCTGCGAGATGAAGCAGCGCTTGGCGGCTGCCGTCAGGTTGCGCTCCTTGAACACGGCGGCGAAGTAGCGGAGCTCGCGGATATCCATAGGCTGTTCCTATTGATACTATCGGATATCGATATTTACCTATGATAGATCGGATGGCAAGCAAGCGCCTCGATCCGAGCAGAGGAGCACCCGTATGCGCGTCCATCATCTCAACACCGGCACCATGTGCCCGATCGGCCGGCGTCTGGTGAACGGCACCGGCAGCATTTTCCAGCGGGCGCGGTTGGTGTGCCATTGCCTGCTGATCGAGACCCATGACGGGCTGGCGCTCGTCGATACCGGCATCGGATTGGACGACATCGCGAACCCACCGCGGCTCGGTCCCAAATGGGTCCGGCAGACGATGCCGCGGCTCGATCCGGCCGAGACAGCCGTGCGGCAGATCGAGGCGCTTGGCTTTTCGCGCGACGACGTGCGGCATCTGCTGTTGACGCATCTCGACCGCGATCATGCCGGCGGCATTCCGGATTTCCCGAATGCGAAGGTGCACGTCCATCGCCGCGAATATGACATGGCGGTGGCGCGGACGGCGCCCGCGCCGAAGGGCCGCTACATCACCGATCAGTGGAAGCACGGTCCGGATTGGGCGTTCTACGGGGAGGGTGGCGAGGACTGGTTCGGCTTCAAGGGCGTGCGCGCGCTCGGCGACCGCGAACCCGATATCCTGATGATCCCGCTGCCAGGTCACACGCTCGGTCATTGCGGCATCGCCGTGCGGAGCGGGGATAAGTGGCTGCTGCACGCCGGCGATGCCTATTTCTTCCACGGCCAGATGCACGCGTCGCCGCGAATGCCGCTGGTGCTCGGCATGTTTCAGCGCCGCGCCGACATGGATCGCGCCATGCGCGTCCAAAACCAGGAGCGCTTGCGGACGCTCAAGGCAAAGCACGGCGATGCCGTAACGATCTTCAACAGCCACGATCCCGTTGATTACGAGCGCTGTCGTTGCGGGCAACACCGTGAGGTGTCGCTCACCAGCGGCCCGTGATCACCGTTTGGACCGCGGCGCAGGGGCCGGTGCAGGCGGCGCCGGTTCGGGTTGCTTCGCCGGTGGAGGCTCGATCTCCGTGGTGCAACGCGACGCCGCGAGCGCGGCTTGCGCCTGCGGCATCAGGCCGGGCTCCGGCGCCAAGGCCTTGAGCACAATCAGGCCGGTCGTGGTGGGAGAGTCGATGATCAGCCGGTCAGCGGCGGTGACTTCCTCGTCTTCCGGCAGTTCGGAATGCTGCTCTTCCGTCATCAGGTCGAGCTCGATCACCTTGCGGCCGGCGGAGCGGTCGTTGATGGCGTAGTAGGCGACCTCGTTGCGGGTATAGAATGAAACCGACGTATAGGCCTGGCTCACCGGCACGGTCAGTTTGAGCGGACCGTCGGACAGATTATAGCGGCAGATCGCGACCGCAAAGGCCGGGTCCATGAACGGCATCGGCGCGTTGTTCGGTTCGGCGAGCGGCAGCGCCGTGACGGCGTTCTCTTTGGTCATCGGCGTCAGCCGCGAATAGGCGTCTTGCGTCGCGATGCGCGGCAGCGCGAGCACGCTGACGAGATGCACCACGCCGCCCAGCAGCACGCCTGCGATGATGGTGAATGCCAGCCGGATCATGGGCAGTTCACCGTGGTGATGGCGGGCATCGGCGCGTCGCGCTGCGTGCGCGTCGCAACGCCGACCGGCGTATCGTAAAGCCGCAGCATCAGCGCGTAACGCTCGATGCCGCCGGTCGGCAGCCAGTTGCCGGCCCGCGAGCGCGCCGCGACCCGGATCTCGAATCCACCGTCGGAGCCGCGGACGATTTCCTGGCTGGTGAAGCCGTAGCGTTGCAGCGAATTGGCGACCAGGTGCCCCTTGCGATCAAACAGCGTCAGCGTCCAGAACCGGGCCGCCGGCGTCACCCCGCTGACAATGACGTCGCAGCGCCCGTCGAGCGGCCTATTCTTGTCGTCGGTGGTGGCGGTGAAGGCGATGCCGTCGCCGGTGCCAACAGGCAATTCGCCGCTGCGGGCAATCGAGGCGCGCGAATAGGGATCGATTTCGGAACTGCCGGCCTTGGGCCGCGCGGTCCATGCGCCGATCGTGAGCGTGCCGAGATCGGTGCCGCGCGTCGCCGTCAGGTAGGTCGAGCCGAGACCTACGGCCGTGGCAAGCGCCAATGCCAGCAAGGTGATGAAGATCAGCCGCACAGGCCAGTGCTCCGAACTCTCACGGCATCAGATTCCGCCTGAACCGGCTTCATCCGAAACCTGAAGCGCTGCTCTTGTTTCGAACATGTCGAGGCGGATGCTTCGCATCCGTTCCGAGGAACGCCGGTTAAGATTCTGCCGGATCATGCCTTTTAATTCTTCCGCTCCGCCGGCGCGGCCCGCTCGCCAGCGGCTGCCACATAGTTCTCTGGAAACGCCAGCGCGCCTGACGTGATCGGTTTGGAGGGCTGCTTCTGGTCGTTGGACGAGGTCTTGCCCGCGGCCCTCCCGGCCTCGTCGAGCAGTTTCTCGACGCGCACCAGAATATCCGCGCCGCGCTTCGTCAATACGGGCGGCGGCCCCGGCTTGGTCTCTGGCGCCCGTGCCGCGCCGTTGGCCGCTGCGCTGGCGGATTGAGCGGGCTGGGGCTGCTTCGTGCCCATGCCGAAGCCTGGGATTTCCTTCACCTCGACGCCCTGATGTGCGACGACCATGATGTCGTGCCAGGTTTGCGCGGGAAGCGAGCCGCCGGTCATGCGGTTGGTGGGCGAGTAGTCGTCGTTGCCGTACCAGACCGCGCAGGTGAAGTTGCCGGTGAAACCGACGAACCAGGCGTCGCGGTAGGCGTTAGTGGTGCCGGTCTTGCCCGCGGTCGGGATGCCGTCGATCGCGGCGCGGCGGGCGGTGCCTTCGCTGACGACATGGCTCATCATTTCCGACATGTCGGCAGCCACGGAGGCGGGAATGGCTTGCACCGGCTTCTTGCCGTCGCGGTCGAATCGCCAGACCAGGTCGCCGGCGCCGGTACGCACTTCCAGCACGGCGTGAGGTTTCACCGCCTTGCCCTTGTTCGGGAAGGTCGCATAGGCGACCGCGTGTTCGAGCACGGTGACTTCATCGGAGCCGATCGGCATCGACGGCGTATCGGGCAGAGGGGCGGTCAGGCCGAACCGGCGCGCCACCTCGGTAATCTTGGCGCGCCCGGCCTTGGCCGGATTCGCCACCTTGCCGCCGAGCGCAATCGACAGCTTCACCGGCACGACGTTGATCGAGCGGGTGATCGCCTGGGTCAGCGTCACCGAGCCGGAATAGTTGTGGCCATAGTTCTGCGGGCACCAGTTTCCGATGCAGACCGGGCCGTCGACCACGATCGAGGTCGGCTTATAGCCGTTCATGAGCGCCGTGGCGTAGACATAGGGCTTGAATGATGAGCCCGGCTGTCGATAGGCGTCGGTCGCGCGGTTGAATTGGCTCGCGCCATAGTCGCGTCCGCCCACCATGGCGCGGACGCCGCCGTCGAGGTCGGCAACTACGACGGATGCCTGCGTCGCGTGGTAGTCGCGGCCGAACTGGCGGAGCTGGTTCTCGACCGTTTCCTCGGCGGCGCGCTGCACGGTCATGTCGATCGCGGTACGGACCACGAAGACGCGCTCGGTGTAGGATTTCGGGAAGGTGTCGACCAGCCTGCGCATTTCCTCAAAGGCGTAGTCGAGATAGTAGTTCGGCGAATTCTCGTCGCGGCGATCGACGGCGAAGGCCGGGTTGCGCCGGGCGCCGAACACCTGGCCTTCGGTCATGAAGCCGGCATCGACGAGGTTGTCGAGCACGATGTTGGCGCGGGCGCGGGCGGCGGGCAGGTTGATGTGCGGGGCGTATTTGGTCGGCGCCTTGAACAGCCCGGCCAGCATGGCCGATTCCGCCAGAGTGACGTCGCGCGCCGACTTGTTGAAGTAGAAATGCGCCGCGCCGTCGACGCCGAACGTGCCGCCGCCCATATAGGCGCGGTCCAGATATAGCTTCAGGATTTCGTTCTTGGTCAGCCGCGTCTCGAGCCAAATCGCAAGGAAAGCCTCCTTCACTTTGCGCTCGATGGTGCGCTCGTTGCTGAGGAACAGGTTCTTCGCCAGTTGCTGCGTGATCGAAGAACCGCCCTGGCGCACGCCGCCGGCCTGCGCGTTGGTCACGAGCGCGCGCGCGGTACCGGGGATGTCGATGCCGAAATGGTCATAGAAGCGGCGGTCTTCGGTTGCCAGCGTCGCCTTGATCAGATTGTCCGGAAAATCTTCCAGAGGGATCGAGTCGTTATGTTTGATGCCGCGGTTGCCGATCGGGTTGCCGTAGCGGTCGAGGAACTGCACCGCGAGATCGGATTTCTTCAGCCAGTCGTCATCGGCGGTTTCGCGAAACGCAGGGATCGCCAGCGCCAGCATCACGATCAGGCCACCAAGGCCGATGGTGGCGGCTTCCGAGAACGGCTCGATGAACACCCAGCGCTTCCAGCGGCCGACATAGAAGCGGTCCATGAAGGTGGAGTAGCGCTCGTACAGCTCGCGCAGGCCCTTGCCCGACGAGAACAGCGTCGAGTCGATACGCGCATCCAGATCCAGAAGGAAGTTCCGGATCTTCTGCTTCAACTCTGGAGGTACGATCTGGCGCACCGGGACCCTTGATCTGTTCTGGTCGCGTCCGGCGGGGCCGGTCGAGACGTCTTGCTTGAATGTTGCAGCAAACCCAAGGCGCTTTTACGGCCTCGGGGACTCGCCATTGTTCTATCCGAGCGGGGGCTATAAACCAATGCTCTCGCTCACCATTTTGACGGTCAGGCCTAACGCTGCCGTTGGCTTTTGGCTCCGTAGTGAGACCCGCTTGCGCCCCCGTTGCCGGACCTCCTAGAAGGGCCGCAGCCGACCCGACCCGAGAAAACGATTGATTGCATGACCGCGCCGCGCAAATCGCCTTCCGGCCAGGAGGGTTTCTTCTGGAAAACCAAGACGTTGGAGGAGATGTCCAGCGCCGAATGGGAAAGCCTGTGCGATGGTTGCGCGCGCTGCTGCCTGGAAAAGCTCGAAGACGAGGATACCGGGAAAATCTACTTTACCCATGTTTCCTGCAAGCTCCTCGATTCCGGCCTGTGCACCTGCAAGGATTACCAGAACCGTTCCGACAAGGTTCCGGATTGTGTCCGCCTGACGCCCGAGAACGTCCGCACCCTGAGCTGGCTACCGCCGAGCTGCGGCTACAAGCTGGTAGCCGAGGGACGCGATCTCTATTGGTGGCATCCGCTGATCTCGGGCGATCCCAATACCGTGCATGAAGCCGGCGTTTCGGTGCGCGGGCGGGTCCAGGGCACCGAGGATGAGATCCCCGACGAAGAGCTCGAGGACCACATCGTGCAATGGCCGGCCTTGTTGCCGAAGCGGGCGCGGCTCAAGAAGCGGCCCAAAGCCTGAATCTCCCGCCCTGATCGATCACGGAAACGCGACGATATTCTCGCGGGATGCACCCATGCGCGCGAGGCGCTGCCCCGAGAGGAATTTGCCCTCTAAGGTGCTGGCTATATGGCGATTCCATCTCGGCGGCTTTGGTCGCGCAGAACAATATTACGTCCGACATGAACCAGCACCAGCGGCAGGGCCATGAACCTGCCGACCAGACGACATTGCCCGACGATATCGGCGGCGAGCTCTCGCACATCACGACAGAGGTCATTGAGGTCAGCGATGCGCCGCCGATTGCGCCGCCCGCGCCGCTGACCCCGGACGAGGTCCGCACCATCCTGATGAGCCTGCTGCTGACGATGTTCCTGGCAGCGCTCGACCAGACTATCGTGGCGACGGCGCTGCCGACCATCGGCCGCCAGTTCAACGACGTCAGCAATCTGTCCTGGGTCATCACCGCCTATCTCTTGGCCTCGACCGCGGTCGCACCCGTATTCGGCACGCTGAGCGACATCTACGGCCGCCGCGTCATGATCACGGTTTCGCTTGCCCTGTTCACGGTCGGCTCGATTCTTTGCGCGGTGGCGCCCAACATGCCGGTATTGATCGTTGCGCGCGGCCTGCAGGGGCTTGGCGGCGGCGGCATCATGCCGGTCGTGCAGACCGTGATCTCCGACGTTGTGAGCCCACGGGAGCGCGGCAAGTATCAGGCCTATTTCAGCGGCGTCTGGATGGCGGCTGGGTTGATGGGCCCTGTGCTCGGCGGCGTGTTCGCCGAGCATCTGCACTGGTCGATGATCTTCTGGATCAACGTGCCGCTCGCGGTCGGCGCGATGTTTCTGCTGCTGCCGAAGATGGGCAAGATCCCGGTGTTCCACCGCCGCCGCAAGGTCGACTGGCTCGGCGGCCTGCTGCTGATGGCGTCTGCCGTCGTGGTCATGCTGGTGCTCACCTGGGGCGGCAACCGTTATGCTTGGCTGTCGCCGGCGATCATGGCGATGATCGGCGCCTCGGTGGCGCTGGCGCTCGCCTTTGTCTGGCAGGCGCGCAATGCCGAAGAGCCGTTCCTGCCGCTGCCGCTCCTCGGCGGGACAGTGGTGCCCTACGCCATGGTGGCAGGCGCTTGCGCGCTGGGCGCCATCACCGGGCTGACCGTGCATCTGCCGCTGTATTACGAGGTCGTCTATCATTTGACCGCGAGCGAAGCGGGGCTTGCGCTGATTCCGCTCGCCGCGATTTCCACCTGCGGTGCCGCGATCGCCGGACGGACCATGGCGCGGGCCAAGCATTACAAGCGCGTGGCCATCGTGGGCACTTCAGCGGCGGCGATCTTCGGTGTCGTGCTGACCGTGACGACGCTGCCGCTGTGGGGCTTGCTGATCGTCCTGTCGCTGTTTGCGCTTGGGCTCGGCACGACATTCCCGGTCAGCGTGGTCTCGCTGCAGAACGCGGTGGCGCGCCCGCAGATCGGCACCGTCACCGGGGCGATGAACTTCTTCCGCGCGCTGATGTCGTCGTTCACGGTCGCCGCCTTCAGCGCGATCCTGTTGATGGCGCTGGGCGCCGGTATCTCACTCGGCGAACACCGGGGACCGGCGAATGCGATTCCCATGTCCGACATGATCACCGCGTTCCGCTACGTGTTCGGAGCCGCCGCCGCGCTCCTGGCCTGCGCCGCGTTGTGCATCATCACGATGGAGGAGCGGCCACTGGCCGGTCCGTCGACGCCAGCGGAGATGGCAGAGTAGGCCGTCTCCGGCCTCTTCTACTTTGCATGGGGTTGTTTTCGCGATTTGTGCGTTGAATCTCAGGTCCCCGGCCGCGACACCTCGGTCTCCTTGCTGGTGATGAATTCTAGCAGCACCGGGACGCCTTCCTGCGTCTTCTGGATACCGCGCTTGATGGCGGGGATGATGTCTTCCGGCTTCGTCACCCGCTCGCCATAGCCGCCGAACGCGCGCGCCATCGCGGCGTAGTCGCCGGAAATGTCGGTGGAGCGGTATTTCTCGGTCGAGATCGGCATCACCTTCAATTCGATCGCCATGGAAAAATTGTTCAGCAGGATCGACATGATCGGGATGCGTTCGCGCACCGCGGTTTCGAAATCCATGCCGGTGAAGCCGATCGCGGCGTCGCCCCAGACGTTGATGCAGAGCTTGTCGGGTTTTGCCAGCTTGGCGCCCATCGCAAGGCCGAGGCCGTAGCCGAGCTGCGTGGTCTTGCCCCAGCCGATATAGGACAGAGGCTCGACCGATTTCCAGAACGGCGAAAGCTGGTCGCGCGGGCTGCCGGCGTCGTGAGTGATGATGGTGTTGTTGATGTCGACGGTTTGCTGCAGGTCCCACAATACCCGATAGGGGCTCAACGGCGCCTCATTATGCGTCAGCTTCGGCATCCATTTCGCCAGCCATTCCTTGTGAGAGGCGGCGATCTCGGCGGCGACCGCGGTCGCGTCCCGATCGGATGTGACGGTCTTGCCGATCTCTTCCAGCAAGGCATCGAGGACGAGGGCGGCATCGCCGACCAGACCGATTTTGGCCTCGACATCCTTGTTGAGATGATTGGGATCGAGCGTCGAATGAATGATGGTCTTGCCCTTCGGCATGGCGATGCCGAACGAGGTCTCGGTGAACGAGCAGCCGATGCCGAAGATCACGTCGGCGTCGCCCAAAAATTTCGGCACCGCGCGTGGCACGGCGAGGCCGCCCGAGCCCAGCGATAGCGGATGCGTCTCCGGAAACGACGACTTGCCGCCAAGGCTGGTCGTGACGGGAATGGCGAGGCGCTCGGCCAGCCGTCTGAGCTGCGGCCAGGCCTTTGCGTAATGTACGCCCTGACCGGCATAGATCACCGGACGCTTGGCGGCGACGAGCACGGCCGCCGCTTCCTTTACATGCATGGGATCCGCGCCGTAACGGGTGCGCAGCACCGGCGTATAGTTGAGAGGCTCCGGCACTTCCTCGTTCCACATGTCGGCCGGGATTTCGACAATGACCGGTCCTCCGCGGCCGTTCTTCAATTTGGTGAACGCTCTCCGGAAGATGTTGCAGACCTCAGCCGCGATGTTGATCGGCTCGGACGACTTCGAGAACGCCTTCATCGCCTGGCTGGAATTGAAGTTCGGATCGATATTGGCGAGCCTGCGCGCATAGCCCATCGGCAGCACCAGCACGGGAACGGATTCGCCGTAGCATTGCGCCACGCCGCCCATCGCGTTCTCGGCGCCGGGCCCGTGCTGCATGCAGAACGCGCCGATCGAACGGCCCGAGGTGACGCGCGAGATCGCATCCGCCATGTGAACGCCGATGCGTTCCTGCCGCACCATCACCGGGCGGATATCGGCATTGGCGGCATATTCGATGAGATGATTGACCGGATAGCCGCAGAGGATTTCGATTCCCTCGCGCTTCATAATTTCTGCGATGGCGGCGCCGAGTTTCATGACGGTCTTCTCCCCTCGATACGGGCCGGTTTGATCCAGCCGATTTGCGACAGTTGGACAGGATTTTCCGACCTGGTAAAGCGCGGACGGCGCGTGCGTTCGGAAGTGCTGATATGCGTTTTGCCGCCCAAGCCAAAAGATGAGGCAACCGGGGGGAATATTCTTGCTGTGAGCGCCCGAGCTGCAGGCGAAAGTGGATCGTTTTGACTCGGCTTCGGCGCTGCTGCGTTGCGAAAAAATCACAGCCGCCGACCAACTGAAGCGGTTTCACGGCCTTGTCATTCTCGCTGGAGATTTTTGCACTAGGTGTGTGCGCATGCATTTGCATGAAACGCGGGGCATCGCGGGACACAACTTGCATGAGTCGCGGGGCATCGCGAACAGGAGACTATAATAATGAAAACGGCACAGATTTTACTTTTAAGCTCGGCAGCCGGTCTGATGGCTCTGAGCGGGGCACAGGCGGCCGACCTTCCGGTCAAGGCCAAGGCAGTCGAATATGTGAGGGTCTGCTCGCTCTACGGCGCCGGCTTTTTCTACATCCCGGGCTCGGACACCTGCATCAAGCTCGGCGGCTATCTGCGTGCGGACGTCACGTTCAACGGTGGCGCGCACGGCGCCCCCGCCTGGAACGGTGATATCGGTCAGCAGAACCGCTATGCCAATTACTTCGTCGCCCGCTCCCGCATGGCGCTGACGGTCGATACCCGTACCGCTACCGAATACGGCGTCGTCCGCACCTTCGGCCAGGCTGACATTCAGTTCACCACGCTCGGCGGCAGCACGTTCAACCCCAACAACCTCGCGACCAACCTCGGCAACAATACGAACCTGCTTGACCAGGCCGGCGGCGGATATGTCGCGGTCGAATACGTTTTCATTCAGTTTGCCGGTTTCACCTTCGGTAAGTCCGCATCAGCCTATGCCACGCCGTGGCAGGGCTTCCCGGGCAATATCAACTCCTCCTTGCTGGGCGGCCAGAATACCGACACCGGCGTCAACAACATCCAGTACACCGCCGAGTTCGGCAACGGCGTATCGGCTTCGATTGGTCTCGATGACCCAACCGTGTGGGATCGCACCGCCGTCTACAATCTGAGCATCCCGTCGGCGATCGGCGCCAACGGCAACGGATCGAACGCCTATGCCGGCGTGCATGCGCCCGACATCGTCGGCAGAATCCGGGTGGACCAGGCCTGGGGCCTGTTCCAGCTTTCGGCAGCCGCGCATGAAGTGAGCGGTTCGTACAACACGCTGGGCGCGGGCTCTGTCCCGACCGCGTTTTCCGAAATCAGCGGCCACCCCGAGAGCAAGTGGGGCGGCGCGGTGATGGCGGCGTTGCAGATCAAGAACATTCCGACCGGTGCAGGCGACGACATCAAGCTCGACGTATCCTACGCGAAGGGCGCCACCAAGTACGTCATCGCCACCAGCGGCACCTCGCCCAACTTTGCGATGTTCGGCGATAGCGGCTTCGGCTACCAGAGCGTGGGCTTCGGCGCGACCACCGACGGCGTCTATTTCCCGGGCGCGGCCGGTACCGGCGGTATCGCTTTGACGACGGCCTGGGGCGTCCGCGGCGCGTTCAACCACAACTGGAATCCGTACTGGTCGACCAGCCTGTTCGGCAGCTATTCCGCGGTCAGGTATGACGGTGGCGCGAACGACAATCTGCTCGGTGCGGGGACCTCGACGGCCAAGGGCGCCTATTGCGCTGCTTTCGCTGCCAGCCACTCCGGTCAGGCGTTGGTCGGGAATGCTGCGGGCAACTACACCTGTAACCCCGACTTCAACGTCTCGCAGCTCGGCGTCGTTACCCGTTGGACCCCGGTCAAGAACCTGACCTTCTCGGGCGAAGTCCAGTGGTTCCATCTCGACCAGAAGATGTCGGGCTCCTCGGTCTTCGCGGCGACCGCTCCGAAGCCGAACGCGCTGTACGAGTTCAAGGATCAGGACACGGTCCTGCTCCAGTTCCGCGCCCAGCGCAACTTCTGAGAACGATCCTCGGACCGGGCCATTGCCCGGTCCCTTCTTCAACGCCGCGGCGGGTGGGGTGACTACCTCGCTTCGCCGCGGCGGCTGAACATCGCCGCAATGAGCTCGAGTACCTGATCCAGGATAAGGTAGTTCGTGGCCGCCGAGATGTCGGCGACCCGCTGCTCCTCGGTCTCGTCGTGCACGAGACCGATGTAATTCCTTCCCGCTTCGCGCTTCTGCGCAATCATGTGCGCTCAGTCCGCAAGACGCCGATCGGGCGAGGGTGGCTGGTCGGCACACAATCGATGGTAAATTGTCCGTACCGTAGGATTCCGGGCGGGACTCCTCGTCACGCTTAATCAATCGTTCATTCTGTTCCGCAAGGCCGCTTCAACCGTTCCGACCTAGAGTTTAAGCAGTATGGCGCGGGAGAATTTTGGGGAGCGTCGACAGGAGTTTGTCTATGCGTCGATTACTGGAGCGATTTGTCGACGATGAATGCGGCGCTACCGCCATCGAGTATTGCCTGATTGCGGCCGGCCTCAGCATCGTGATTGTCACCGCCGTCAACGGCATCGGCAGCGCGCTCAACTCGAAATTCAACGACATCAGCACCTCGCTCAAGTAGCGGCAAGGCCGGGTTGGACTTTGGCAGCGGGGACGGGACGGCGGCGGGGATTGAAACCGGCGCTATTTGTCTTTTGGCGCCGCATTGAGGGCCCGCAGCATCGCAATCCGCGCGAACATCAGCCAGCCGCCGCCGGTCTCGGCCGCGTTGATCAGATTTTCCACCGCGACCTGCCAGTGCGCCTCGTGCTGCACTTCCTCCGGCAATGCCATGACATAGTCGGCGGCCTGCTGCAGCGTCGCGAGCTTACGGCCGCCGCGAAGCGGTATCGGATCATCGAACGGGGTCGACCACGGCATCGCGCGCTAGATGGTGCTATCTATCGCGCTCCTTGCCCGATCATCCGGCCTTCTTGGTGCGGGCGGCGGTACGCACCGGCTTTTCCGCCTTCTTCGGCGCTTCCTTCGCCGTCTCCTTGGCGGCGCGCTTTCCGCTACCGCTGATCGGCAACAGCATCTCGCGTTGGCCGGCGGCGGCCTTCTTCGGCTTCTTGCCCTTGGCCTTGGCGGCGGCAGGGGCGGCCTCTTTCTCGCTGGCGACGCTGCGCTTCAGCGCGTCCATCAGGTTGATGACGTTGCCGCCGGTCTTCGGCGCCGCCTTGGCCTTCGTGCTCAGGCCGTTGCGCTTCTGGTTGATCAGATCGATCAGCGCCTGCTCGTAGCGGTCCTCGAACTGCTCGGGCTCGAATGAGGCGGATTTCTGCTCGACGATATGTCTTGCCAGATCAAGCATATCCTTGGTGATCTTCACGTCCTGGATATCGTCGAAATATTCCTTCTCATTGCGCACTTCATAGGGATAGCGCAGCAGCGTTCCCATCAACCCATTCTCGAGCGGCTCCAGCGCGATAATGTGCTCGCGGTTGGTCAGTACCACGCGGCCGATCGCGACCTTGTCCATGCTGCGGATAGTTTCACGGATCACCGCAAACGCATCGTGGCCGACCTTGCCGTCCGGCACGAGATAATAGGGGCGGATCAGATAGCGGCCGTCGATATCGGATTTCGGAACGAATTCGTCGATCTCGATGGTGCGGGTCGATTCCAGCGCGATGTCGTCTAGCTCATCCTTCGACACTTCGATGTAGGTGTCGGTATCGATCTTGTAGCCCTTCATGATGTCTTCGCTGGCGACTTCCTCGCCGGTCTCGGCGTCGACCTTGGCGTATTTGATGCGATGGCCGGTCTTGCGGTTGATCTGGTTGAACGAGACCTTCTCGGTATCCGAGGTCGCCGGATAGAGGGCGACAGGACAGGTCACGAGCGACAGGCGCAGAAAACCCTTCCAATTGGCGCGGGGGGCCATGGGCTACTCCAAAATACGCAACAGACGACCGGGGAAGGATACCACCGGATGACCCCGTCTCAAACATGCCGGTCTACGGAATCTCGGAATGGCGTTAACCCTCGAGGGGGCCGTTCTGCGGCGGCGCCTGCGACCTTTTTGAACACGGCGGCCGCGCGACATGGCCCAATACCCGGAACATCACATTCGATCATGCGTTGCTTTCGCAGGCAATGTCGGAGCATTCGCTAACATTACAGGCACTTACTCGAAGAGGTCCCCATGGCAACGAAACGACATGGCCAGATCGTCGAAACCCCGACCGAGGCGCGCCAAGCCGAGCCCGGTCCGTCCGTGCTTGCACTCCTGACGGTATCGACCGGGCTCGCGATTCTGATCCTTGGCATCGTCTGGTTCATATTCTTCCGCACGTAAGGGACTGACCGAGGCTGCGCGACCGGGATGCTTATCCGCGCGGCTGGGAAGTGGGTCCGGCCTTTTCGGGAGCCGTTGCCATAAGCACCTGCCGGCCCCCTTGGGGCATCCGATCGGGCATGTTAGGCGTTGGGCCTGCGGTTCGCGGGCGCGCCCGGGCCCGCGGAAAGCGTGATGACGAAAAAGTCGCACTGCCCGGTGTGCCTCGTTCATGGCCCGTTCACCCCGCTGAGCCTCATCATGAGAACTGATTGTAGGGCTCACTATTGGAGGCCAGCTTGCGCCTGCTTGTTGTTGAGGACGATCCGGATCTCAACCGTCAGCTTACGACGGCTTTGACGGATGCCGGTTATGTTGTTGATCGCGCGTTCGACGGCGAGGAGGGGCACTATCTGGGCGACAGCGAGCCTTATGACGCCGTCGTGCTCGACATCGGGCTGCCGAAGATGGACGGCATCTCGGTCCTGGAGGCGTGGCGCCGCAACGGCCGGGCCATGCCGGTCCTGATCCTCACCGCGCGCGACCGCTGGAGCGACAAGGTGCAGGGGTTTGATGCCGGTGCCGACGACTACGTCGCAAAGCCGTTTCACCTCGAAGAAGTGCTGGCGCGCATTCGCGCGCTGCTGCGCCGCTCCACCGGCCATGCCCAGTCGGAACTGACCTGCGGCCCGGTCTCGCTGGATACCCGCACCGGGCGGGTCAGCGTCTCAGGCAATCCGGTCAAGATGACCTCGCACGAATACCGGCTGCTGGCCTATCTGATGCATCACACCGGGCGCGTGGTGTCGCGCACTGAACTGGTCGAGCATCTCTACGACCAGGACTTCGACCGCGACTCCAATACTATCGAGGTGTTCGTCGGTCGTATCCGCAAGAAGCTCGACGTCGACATCATCCAGACCGTGCGTGGGCTCGGCTATCTCTTGACGCCGCCGTCACCGGGCGCCTGATGAGCCTTGCTCTTTTATTCGAGCATGATCTTATCCGAAGGCCCGTCTCCATTCGCAGGATTGGAGCCTGGGGATACGCTTTTCGGGATCTTGTTCTGATGCGCGGAAGTTCGCTCGCCACGCGGTTGTTCCTGTCGGCGACCGCGTGGGTGGTCGTGATCCTGATTATCACCGGCGTGATCCTGTCATCGGTCTACCGGAACGCGACCGAGCGCGCCTTCGACCGCCGCCTCAACCTCTACCTCCGCACCCTGATTGCCGAAGTCGCAACGCCGGACGAGCCGCCTGACCAACAGTTCCAGTCGCTCGGCGAACCGCTGTTCGAACTGCCCTTGTCCGGTTGGTATTGGCAGATCGTCCGGACCGACGAAAAGGCCGAAACAAAGGCCTCGCGTTCGCTATGGGACAAGAAGTTGCCGAAGCTCGAGGATATCGGCGCGGAGTTGACCCCGGCCGGGATCCGTCTCGGTTACGTCGACGGTCCGGAGGGCCAGGATCTGAGGGTGGTCGAACGGCCGGTCGACCTCGGCGCCGACGGCAAGTTTCTGGTCAGCGTGGCTGGCGACGCATCCGAGATTTTCGACGAAATCCGCGCCTTCGATTATTACCTCGGCGGCACCTTTGCAGCGCTCGGCATCGTGCTGCTCCTGACCACGATCTTCCAGGTCCGCTTCGGGTTGGCGCCGCTCAAGCGCATTTCGGAATCGATCGCCGACATCCGCTCCGGACGCGCCGAGCGGCTTGAGGGCCAATTTCCGGTCGAGATCGCGCCGCTGGCGCGCGAGACCAACGCCCTGATCGACGCCAACCGCGAGATCGTCGAGCGCGCGCGCACCCATGTCGGCAACCTCGCCCATGCCATCAAGACGCCGCTGTCCGTGATCGTCAACGAGGCCACCGCCCACACGGTGGACCCCTTTGCGAACAAGGTTTTGGAGCAGGCTTTTGTGATGCGGGATCAGGTCGCGCATCACCTTGAGCGCGCACGTATCGCCGCGCGCGTCACCATCGTCGGCACGGTCACCGAGGTCGCGCCCGCCATCGAGGCGCTGCGGCGGACCATGGAAAAGATCCACCGGGATCGTGGCGTCAAGATCGCGGTCAAGGCAGACCCGCAGGCAAAGTTCCGCGGCGAGCGCCAGGACCTTGAGGAGATGGCCGGCAATCTGGTCGACAATGCCTGCAAATGGGCGGCCTCGCAGGTATTCATCGAGGTGCGGGCGGAACCGCCGGCCGAGCCCGGCACCGGGCCACGGCTGCGGCTCATTGTCGATGACGATGGCCGCGGATTATCCGCTGCCGAGCGCGCGCAGGTATCCCGGCGCGGCCAGCGCCTGGACGAATCCAAGCCGGGCTCCGGGCTTGGGCTTTCGATCGTGGTCGATCTCGCCGGCCTCTATGGCGGTAGCCTTGTCCTGGGCGATGCCCCGATCGGCGGGCTGCGGGCAGAGCTGGTGTTGCCGGGGATATGAACGTCTTATCGGGCTGCATTACCTGGGATTGAAGGGCCGCTGTCCGGCGCTGCCCGGCCGCCGATTTCGTTATTCCTAAAGGGCTTCTTAACGCGCGCACTTCTAAAATCGGCGGTGGACGCGCTTTGCCGTCCGCGTGACACAAACATATCCACACCAGGCGAATGAGTCAGACATCGACAGAGCGGCTGAGGGACTATCTCGCCCAGCTCCCGCCTCAATCGCAGGCGCTGCTGATGCGGGAGTTCGAGCGCGCCGTCGAGCGTGGGGAAGACCTCGCAGTCGCCAATTTCGTGCTCGAGCAGTTGCGCAAGGTCGTCCGCGGGGCCGAGGAAGACGACGAGGCCCGTCCGCGCACTGACGATCCGGCGCGGCTGTTGTACGGCCCGCTCGAGCCATTTCTCGTCGAGGGTAATTTTCCGGTGCGCGCCGGGCAGATCCGGCGCGCGTCGCTGCTGCCGGTCTGGCAATGGCTGGGCCGCGACGGCGCGCCCGAGGCCGTGCGCGCATTCGAAACGACAATCAGCGACATAAGGCTGAGCGGCTCCACCGCGGGTCTCGAAGCCGCGACCCGTAAATTCCAGCTCGCCGCAGCCGAGGCGATCGTCAAGATCGCCACTCCGGTGCAGGGAGACGACAGGCATCGCGCGCTCTCGCGGATCGGTCCGCCGAACGTTGTCGAGGATTTGCTGTCGATCGGCGCAGTACTGCGGGCCCGTGAGGCGATGGAGACGCTCGGCAGCCGGCTTCCCGGCCAGGTTCGGGCGCTGACGCCCTCCCAGCTCGAGACGGTGACTTCGGCGCTCAACGTGCCGTCGTTGCAGACGCCGCAATTGCTGCCGTTCGCGCTGTCGCTGATCATGCAGCGGCTGGCGGCGCCGTGGCAGATCATCCGTCTCGCGGTCAAGATGGCGGCCTCGGATGACGAGATTCGCGTGGCGGCCACGCCCTACGGCATCGCCGTCACGATCGCGCTGCACGATCTCTCGTTTCTCACGGCCTGCCTGCGCACGGACATCAGGCGCGGCCATTTCGATAATGTCGGCGACCAACTGAAAATCCTGCACGATGGTGTGCGGGGCTTGCGCACCGAACTCGATCTGCGCAACGATTCCGCGTGGGGCCGCCAGCTCACGTCGATCCGGGCAGATATTTCCAATTCGCTGCAGTCGGAGATCGAGAGCGTGCCCGGCCGGGTCCGCCGCATCCTGCGCCAGCGCGCCGACAAGGATATCGCTTCGGCGCCGAAGATCGACGCCGCGGAGGTCGAAGAGATCGCCGCCCTGATCGACTTCGTGGCGGTGTGCCGCACCTATGCCAGCGAACTCGCCATCAACGAAGTCACCCTGCGGACCTATTCCGACCTGCAGCACTACGTCGAGCATTCCACCGAGAGCCTGGTGCAGGCGCTGCGCGGCGCCGACACCAGGGCGCGCGCCTACCGGCAGATGCAGGCCAAGGCGGCGATCCGCTTCTGCGAAATCCTGTTCGGCCATGACTACGCGTCGCTGATGAGCCGGGCGGCTGAAAATGCCGTGACCGGCGAACGTAAAACGAGCAAAGCCGGCTAGCGCCCTCTCGATCTATCGCGTCATGCCTTGCGGCGATCCTTGGCCTCGCGAAGAAATTCGGCGAAGGCCTTCAGCGTCACATCGGAAACATGATGTTCGATGCCCTCGGCATCAGCCTCCGCGGCTTCCTGCGGAACGCCGAGCGCCAGCAAGACGTCGACCACCAGACGGTGACGGGCGCGGACGCGCTTGGCGAGGGTCTCACCCTTTTCGGTCAGGAACACCCCGCGATAGGGGCGGGCCGTAACCAGGTCTTCGCGCTTCAACCGCGCAATGGTGTCGATCGCCGTCGGGTGCGATACGCCCAGCCTGCGCGCGATGTCGGTCGGGCGCGCCTCGCCGGTCGTGCCGAGCAGATCCGAGATCAATTCGACATAGTCTTCCAGAACCGCGGTCGATCGCGCCGATCGTGCCTTTCCGAATCGGCGCGCCTGCGTTTGTTCCGCAGGCAGCGGCGTCATCGGTTTGGCCCGATTTGTCGAGGGCTTACGCACCACTGCACCTTCCAGGCGAATCCATCCAGACGAGGCGCGACCATGGCGTGCTGCCGACCACATTGCAAGTTGGCGGCTTGTCGCCGATCTGCAACAGGCCGGAGCCTGGAATTTGCGACTCGTTCGCAGCATCTTGACAGTTAACGGTCCAGCATTAACATGTAGCCTCACCTACGTTTTGATGTCACAGCTTAGTGCTGTTGCTGAAGCGCGATCGGTTGGGGATGAATATGCGCGCGACGCGAATGGCCCTTGCGGGCACATCGGCACTGGCCGTGGTTTGGTTGAGCCACGCCGCGGCGCTCGCGCAAACCGCGGCGCCCGCGCCACCGACGCCCCACGCCGCGCCATCTGCCGAACCAGCCGCTCCGGCGCCGCCGGCAGCGGGGCAAGCCCCGGCAGAGCCGGCTCCGTCGCAGACAGCGCCGGCCCCGGCGGCCGGACCGCAAGCCACGCCGAGCGCGCCGGCGGAAATCGACATGCCGCAAGTGACCGTCGAGGGGCGTCAGCCTAAACCCGCGCGGCGGGCCGCGCGCAGCGAGCCTGGTCGGCGCTCGACGACCGTGGCGGCGCCGCTGCCGGGCCCAACGCCCGCGCCCGCGCCGACGTCACCCTTCAATCCGCCATTCGCGCCGCTGTCGACGATCGGGAGCAACCAGATCCAGACCGGCAGCAGCAACGGTGGGTTCGGCAGCCTGTTCACCAATATGCCCGGCGCGACGTCGGCAGGGCTTGCCACGGAATCGTCGCGCCCGATCTTGCGTGGCCTGTCGGACGCAAAGGTCCGTATTCAGGAGAACGGCGTCGGTGCGGTCGACGTGTCTGACATCGCGCAGGACCACGCGGTGCCGATCGACCCTCTCGCCATCCAGAAGGTCGATGTCATTCGCGGACCGGGTGCGCTCCGCTACGGCTCACAAGCCGTCGGCGGCGTCGTCGACGTCAACAACAACCGGATTCCGACCGTTGCGCCGCTCGGGGGAGTGGCTGCGGAACTGAAGTCGGGTGTGACGAGCGTCAACAATGGCTGGGAGAGCGGCCTGTTGCTGGATGCCGGCGGCCGCAACGCCGCCGTTCATGCCGACATCTACGGGCGCTCCTCCGGCGATTACAGCGTCCCGGGTTACCCGTATCTGGTCCCGCCAATCCCTGCGCCTGCCTTCAACGGCAAGCAGCCGAATTCCGCTTCGCAAAGCGCAGGCGCAGCGGTCGGTGGCTCCTGGCTTTTCGACGGCGGTTATGCCGGCATCGCCGTCTCCCGTTTCACCAGCGACTACCATGTCCCCGGCATTGCGACCGCGGAAGCCCGCCAGCACAACGATCTCGAGCAAACCAAGATCAGCTCCAAGGGCGAATATCGTCCGGACGCAAGCGCGCTTGCCGCGATCAGGTACTGGACCGGATATTCGGAGTACCGGCACGACGAGACGGTGCTCGCCACCACCGGCTTCCAGGAGATTACCGCCACCTTCAAGAACCGGCAGACCGAAGGCAAGCTCGAGTTCGAACTTGCGCCGTTTTCCACGCCGATCGGTCCTCTGACCAGCATTATCGGCGCGCAAGGCGCTTACCAGCAACTGGATACGGCAGGTCAGGCGATCCTGCTTCCGGCCCAGACCAGAACGGCGGCGGCGTATTTCCTCAATGAAGTCAGGCACACGGACACACTGCGCACGCAACTGGCGGGCCGCATCGAGGGAGTTAATGTCGCGGGAACGGCATTCACTTTCCCGCCGAATTTTCTCCCACCACCGGATGAGCCGGGCAGGGCCGCCGCCAAGCTCGACTTCATGCCGAAGAGCATCAGCTTCGGTATCATCAAGGATCTTCCATCCTCGCTGGAAGCCAGCCTGACGCTGCAACGGATCGAACGTGCGCCGCGCGCTCTCGAACTGTTCGCCCAGGGTCCCGACGGTTCGGAGAAGACGTTCAAGATCGGCAACCCCAACCTCGGTATCGAAACCGCGCATACCGCGGAAATCGGCTTGAAGCGCACGGATGGCGATTTCAGGTTCGCCGCGAATGCCTACTACACGTCGTACGACAAGTTCATTTTCTCGCGCGCCACCGGTATCTTTTGTCAGGAAACGTTTGCTTCATGCGGCGCCGGCACCGATTACATCCAGGTCAACTACGATCAGCGTGACGCGACTTTCCGCGGCGGCGAACTGGCGTGGCAGTGGGACGCCGCGCAACTTGGCAATGGCACCCTTGGCCTCGATGGCCAATATGATGTGGTGCGGGCGACCTTCACCGACGGCAGCAACGTGCCGCGCATTCCTCCGATGCGCCTTGGCGGCGGCGTCTACTGGCGCAACGACAATTGGTTCGCGCGCGTCGGCGTGTTGCACGCGTTTGCGCAGAACGACATTCCGCAATTCGACACGCCGACCGCCGGATATGATTTGGTGAAGGTACAACTTGAGCATCGGAAATTCTGGAAGGATTCGCCGTGGGGCGCGGTTGAGGTCGCGACCGGGGTAGTTTGCGACAATCTGCTCAACGCCAACATTCGCAACTCCGTTCAATTCCACAAGGACGAGATCCTGCAGCCGGGTCGTGGCTTCAAGCTTTTTCTCAACGTCAAATACGGTGTCGACCGGCCAAGCGGCCCGCCCGGCACCTGGATCGGCACGGCGAGACGGCCGGCCGGCAACGGCTACTACAAGAGCCCCGCGCTCGAAGCGGCGGCCTGGAACTGGGCGGGCATCTATGCCGGCGGCAATGTCGGATATTTGAGGGGTGAGAGCGTTACCAACGCTGCGTTCAACGACGTTGCAAGCGGTGCCTCGCTTGCCGGAGCCCGCCTGTCGTCCACGCACGACACCGCCAGTATTGGTGGACAGGCCGGCTATAACTGGATGTCGGGCCGGATGTTGGCAGGCATTGAAGGCGATTTTGAATATCGCAACCAGAGCGGAAGCAGCGTCACCGTTTGCTCCGGCAACATCTGCAACCCGGCGCTCGCTCCGCTTGACGCCGCCGTGACGGCGAGCCTCGACTATCGCTTGGGGTGGGCAGCCTCGGTTCGCGGGCGCGTCGGAACGCTTGTGACGCCGGACCTGCTTGCCTACGCCACCGTGGGCGTTCCGTTCGGCAAGATAACGACGTCAACGGCGGTTGCAGGTTTCGACAATGCGGGTGTCGCAACCACGGCATCTCTGGATCGGCACTTGTATCGGTTCGGCTGGGCTGTCGGCGCCGGTTTCGAGAAGCAGCTTACAGGCAACTGGACCGCAAAGCTCGAATATCTCCATATGGATTTCGGCTCGGTGCGTTCGACGCCGCCTGTGGCGCTCAACACGGCGGTTGCGTTTGACGCCAACACGCGGGTGACCAGTGATGGTGTGAGGATCGGGGCGAACTACAAGTTCGGCGGCGCGATCGTCGCGGATTAGCCGCTGAAGCCCGCGATCAGACGACCAGGTGCTGCGGTCGCCGCCTCTATTTGACAGTGAAGCGGATCGGCTGCCTCACGACAACGAATTCGCCGGGAAACATTGCGGGCGGCGCAGGGAAGGGCTGCGCGCGCTTAAGAAGCGCGAGCGCTTCCTCATCAAGGGCGCCGGATCCCGAACTTTGAGTTACGCGCGCGCTGACAACCATTCCCTTGCGATCAAGCGTAAACGACACCTGCGTCGTCCCTTGCTCGCGCCGCGACCGCGCGGTTTCCGGATATCGCTTGTTCTTCTCAACCAAAGCGAGGACCTGGGTTCGCCATGTTACGACGGCCTCCGAATTTTTGTCATTCGGCACACCCTGGGTCGGCGCAACGGCGACCGGTGCGATCCGATCGTTAATCGCGGGCGGTGCCGATGTCGTGGTGGCCGCCGCCTGCTGCTGCGGCGTCACGTCAGGCTGCGGCTTGCTCTGCAAAGCCACAGCCGCGTCCGGATTGGGAGAGGGCGGCAAGTCGGGCGTTTCATCGGGCGGCGTCTCCTCGGGCTTCGCCACCGGCTGCGCCTCCGACGTCACCTGCTCCGGACCGGGCGCAATGTCGGTCGGCGTCGTCGTTGGTGCTGCGGCCAACGGTGCCAGATCGACCACGATCGCGCCCGAAGGTTCGGCAGCCACCGTGTCATCCACATCGCGCCAGGTGGCGAGCGTGGCAGTCAATCCGGCGTAGACGCATAGCACCGTGAGACTGCTGAACATCCATCGTTGAAGGTCGGAACGGTCTTCGGCGGCAAGCTGCATCATGGCGATGAGGCTTGCTCCATTCCAACCAGGGCGACCTTGAGGTAGCCGGCGGCCCGCAGCATGTTCATGACCTGCATCACCTCGCCATAGGGGACGAGCTTGTCGGCGCGCAGGAAAATGCGGGTATCCTTCTGGCCGCTGGTGCTCGCATCGAGCGCGCCGGGCAGTGCGCTACGCCCCACGGTTTCGTTCCCGACGGAAAGCGACAGGTCCGGCTTCACCGTCAGATAGACCGGCTTGTCCGGCCGCGGCTGCGGCTGCGCGTTCGACGCCGGAAGATCGACGGCGACATCGACGGTCGCAAGCGGGGCTGCAACCATGAAGATGATGAGCAGAACGAGGATGACGTCGATGAACGGCGTCACGTTGATCTCATGGACTTCGGCGAGATCGCCGTTGCCTTGGTTCAGACTGGCGGCCATGGCTGCTACTCCGCCGCTGCGAGGTGCCGCCGCACCAGCATGGTGCCGCTATCGAGGTCGCGGCCGACCAGTCGCGTAATCTCTGCGGATCCATCCCCGAGCAGCGCCCGGTAGGAGGCGATCTGGCGTGCAAAGAGATTGTAGATCATGACGGCGGGAATCGCCGCCACCAGCCCGAGCGCCGTCGCCAGCAGCGCCTCGGCGATTCCGGGCGCGACCACGGCGAGGTTGGTGGTTTGCGACTTCGATATTCCGATAAAGCTGTTCATGATTCCCCAGACCGTGCCGAACAGTCCGACGAAGGGGCCGGTCGATCCGATGGTCGCAAGCACACCGGTGCCTAGTCCGATGCGCCTGCTTGCCGCCGCCTCGATCTGCTGCAGCCGGGAGGCGATCCTTGCCTTGATCCCCTCCTTGTCCATTCGATCGGTGCTCAATCTCAATTCTGCCAGGGCACCGTCGAGCAACTGGGCAACTGCGCCCTCGGGGACCTGCCGCACGGCGTCTTCCACGTTTCGGACGTTGGCGAGCTCGCGTAAGGCATGTCGGGCATTCCGTCGCGCCTTGCTCAGCTCGATCGTCTTTGCGAGCCACACCGTCCAGGTGACCGCGGTGGCAAATACCAGACCGATCATCACCGCTTTGACGACGACGTCGGCTTGCATGAACATGCCCCAGGGGCTGAGGTCGCGGGGCAGCGCTGCAGCCGCGATCACTGTCGTTTCCGTTGCGTCCTGGGCGGCGGCCGGGAATGGCAGCAACAGCAGCGGAAGTGACACAAGCGGAAGTGACAAAAGCGGAACGCTGCGGCGGAGTTTCAGGCCAACTGGAGTTTTGACAGGGGTGGACGGAACAGCGCCACGTCGAAATGCCTTCCAAAATCGCATCGATCTGCCTCTGCACGCGATTAATGTCTCAGCCTCATTGTGTAGCATCGCCTACGTCTTGGTGCAAACGCTATAGGCCAACGCACCAGGCTCGATGGTGCATGCAGGGTCCGCTGCAATTTAGGGTTAATGGATTTGCAAGCCGCGATCCGGCGGAGAAGCCTGGCCTAACTGCGCTGAGGAACTCCGGATCGCCGGCGACGGTTGGCCGCCCTTCCGGTTTTTCTGCCGCAATTGTCAATTGCCGGGCTTGCCGTCGGTGGTGTAAAGCGGCGCATCGGCGCTGGCTTGGGAAGGCGCCGTTCCGCCCCCGGGAACTACTTGATGACGCTGTGGTTTGTGTTCGCGCTGATGACGGTCGCGGCAATTTTTGCCGTGCTTTGGCCGTTGAGCCGCGGCTCCTCTGCGCAGGCCGGCGGCAGCGAGGCGGTCGTCTACAAGGATCAGCTCGCCGAGATCGACCGCGATGTCGCAGCCGGGCTGATCGGCTCGTCCGAAGCCGAGGCGGCGCGGGTCGAAATCGGCCGCCGCCTGCTCGCAGCCGCGGACGGCGAGCGCACCCTGCCGGCGCGCGCCAACCTTGGCCTGCGCCGCGCCTCGGCCATCGTCGCGTTGGTGGGGTTGCCGATCGCGGCAGTGACGTTCTACCTCGCGCTTGGATCGCCGCGTCTCGGTGACTTCCCGCTCGCCTCGCGCACCCGTATGGCGGACGTCAGCCAGCCGCTCGAAAACATGGTGGCGCAGGTCGAAGCGCATCTCGAGAAAAATCCGACCGACGGTCGCGGCTGGACCGTGCTGGCGCCGGTGCTGGCGCGGCTCGGTCGCTTCGATGACGCGGTCCGGGCCTACCGCAACGTGATTCAACATGCTGGCGATAGCGCCGAGCGCCGCTCCGATCTCGGTGAGGCGCTGGTCACCAGTGCGGGCGGCGTCGTCACGGCGGAGGCTAAGGCCGAATTCGAGCGTGCGGTGGCGCAAAACGCCGACGATCCCAGGGCCAGCTATTTCCTCGGGCTCGCTGCCGAGCAGGACGGCCGGAAGGCCGACGCTGCGGCGATCTGGCGGGCGATGCTGTCAAAGGCGCCGGCGGATGCGCCGTGGCGGCCGCTGATCGAGACGGCGCTGGCCCGGGTCGGTGGCGCCCCCGTCGCGCCGGCGCTCTCCGATGATGCAATGGCCGCCGCCAGGGACATGAACGAGGCCGACCGCGGGACGATGGTCCGCGGCATGGTCGATCGGCTGGCGGCGCGGCTGAAGCAGGACGGCAGCGATGTCGAGGGTTGGTTGCGGCTGGTGCGGGCCTATATAGTGATGGGCGAACGCGACAAGGCGACGAACGCGCGCATCGAAGCGCGCCAGGCGGTCGCGGGCGATGCCGAACGTTTGCGCAAGCTCAATGAGGGCCTGAAAAATCTCGGGCTTGATGGGTAGAGCCGGATGGCGGGACCCAAAGACGAAGGCAGGGGATATTGATGACGCGCAAGCAGCGGCGTTTGACCATGATCTGCGGTTCGCTTGCGGTGCTTGCGGTCGCGGCGGCGCTGGTGCTGAACGCGATGCGCGATTCCATCGTGTTCTTTTCCACGCCGACTATGGCGGCGGAAAAGCAGATCCCGCCCGGCAAGCGGTTCCGCCTCGGCGGCCTGGTGCAGCCGGGCTCGCTGGTGCGCGGCGACAACCTTGCCGTGAACTTCAGCATCGCCGACGGCAGCGCCACGCTGCCCGTCGCCTATAAGGGAATGTTGCCGGACCTGTTCCGCGAAGGGCAGGGCGTCGTCGCCGAGGGCGCGCTCGATGCGTCAGGCGTGTTCAAGGCCGATACCGTGCTGGCCAAGCATGACGAGACCTATATGCCCAGGGACGTCGCCGACGCCCTGAAGAAGCAGGGGCACTGGAAGGACGACTATGGCGCAAAGCCCGGCGCCACGGCCGCATCTGCGCCGGTGCAGGGGACCGCGAAGTGATCGCGGAAGCCGGGCATTACGCGCTGGTGCTGGCGCTTGCACTTGCGCTGATCCAGTCCACGGTGCCGATGCTGGGCGCGCGCTGGGGCGATCCTGCACTGATGAATGTCGCGCGCTCCACGGCGCTGGCGCAATTGCTGTTCGTGGCGGCCTCGTTCACGGCCCTGGTGATGCTGCACGTCGCCTCGGATTTCTCCGTCGTTAACGTCTTCGAGAATTCGCACTCGATGAAGCCGTTGCTCTACAAGATCACCGGCGTGTGGGGCAATCACGAAGGATCGATGCTGCTATGGGTGGCGATCCTGGCGCTGTTCGGCGGCCTGGTTGCCGCTTTCGGCAACAATTTGCCGCTGTCGCTGCGCGCCCATGTGCTGGCCGTGCAGGGCTGGATCGCGGCTGCGTTCTATCTGTTCATCCTGCTCACGTCGAACCCGTTCCTGCGCATCGCGAGCCCGCCGATCGAGGGCCGCGACCTCAATCCGGTGCTGCAGGACATTGGGCTGGCCGTGCATCCGCCGATGCTTTATCTCGGCTATGTCGGCTTTTCGATCTCGTTCTCGTTCGCGATCGCCGCCTTGATCGAAGGCCGGATCGACGCGGCCTGGGCGCGCTGGGTGCGGCCGTGGACGCTCGTGGCGTGGATATTCCTCACGCTCGGCATCGCCATGGGTTCTTACTGGGCCTATTACGAACTCGGCTGGGGGGGCTGGTGGTTCTGGGATCCGGTCGAGAACGCTTCGCTGATGCCCTGGCTCGCGGGCACCGCGCTGTTGCATTCCGCCGTCGTGATGGAAAAGCGCAACGCGCTGAAGGTCTGGACGATCCTGCTGTCGATCCTGGCATTTTCGCTGTCGCTGCTTGGCACCTTTCTGGTGCGCTCGGGCGTGCTGACCTCGGTGCACGCGTTCGCGACCGATCCCTCGCGCGGCGTATTCATCCTGCTGATCCTGTGCCTGTTCATCGGCGGCAGTCTTACGCTGTACGCCTGGCGCGCCCCGGCACTGAAGCAGGGCGGGCTGTTCGCGCCGGTCTCGCGCGAGGGCGCGCTGGTGCTCAACAATCTCTTTCTCACCTCCGCCTGCGCCACCGTGTTCATCGGAACGCTGTATCCGCTGGCGCTGGAAGTGCTGACCGGCGACAAGATTTCGGTCGGCGCACCGTTTTTCAACCTGACCTTTGGGCCGCTGTTCGTGCCGCTCCTGGTCGCCATGCCGTTTGCGCCGCTGCTGGCCTGGAAGCGTGGCGATCTCCTCGGCGCGGCGCAGCGGCTGACCGCGGCCGGCATCGCGGCGCTGGTCGCGATTGCGGTGCTGTTTGCATGGACCCATGGCGGAGCCACGCTCGCCCCGCTGGCGATCGGGCTTGCTATATTCGTGATTGGCGGCGCCTTGAGTGATCTCGCCGAACGCACGGCGCTGTTCCGCGTTCCCTTCGCCACCGCGATGGCCCGTGCGCGCGGGCTACCGCGCGCGACCTGGGGCACGGCGTTCGCGCATGCCGGCATTGGCGTCGCGCTGATCGGCATCGTCTGCGAGACCACCTGGAATAGCGAATATATCGGCACGATGAAGCCGCGCGATATCGCAAGCGTCGCCGGCTATCAGTTGAAGCTCGACGACATCACGCAACGGCAGGGACCGAACTTCCGTGAGATGATCGCGCAGTTTACGGTCAGCCACGACGGCGAAACGCTCGAGGTGATGACGCCATCGAAGCGCAACTTCACCACGCGGGACTCGTCGACGACCGAGGCCGCGCTGCTGACCCGCGGCGCCAGCCAGCTCTACGTTTCGCTCGGCGACACCAATGCGGAAGGTGCCATCGCCGTGCGCATCTATCACAAGCCGCTGGTGCTTCTGATCTGGTGGGGCCCTGTCCTGATGGCGTTCGGCGGCCTGCTGTCGCTCTCGGATCGCCGCCTGCGGGTCGGCGCGCCCAAACCGGCCAAGGCCGCCCGCGCGCTGCAGCCGGCGGAGTAGTGCCTTGAAGCGCCTCATTGCAGCATGTGTGCTGGTTGTCGCCGCGACGCTCTGCGGGCCGGCTCACGCCGTCCAGCCCGACGAGATCATGGCCGATCCGGCAAAGGAGGCGCGAGCCCGCGACCTCTCGCGCGAGCTGCGCTGCATGGTGTGCCAGAACCAGTCGATCGACGATTCCGACGCCCCGCTGGCGCGCGACCTGCGCCTGTTGGTGCGCGAGCGGATCGCCTCCGGCGACAGCGACAGCCAGGTGATCGACTTTCTGGTCGCGCGCTATGGCGAGTTCGTGCTGCTGAAGCCGCGCTTCACGCCCCATACGCTGCTGCTCTGGCTGCTGCCGCCGCTCGCGTTGGCCGGAGGCGGGCTGGCGCTCTGGTTCTACAGTCGCCGCCGTTCGAATACCGGCAGCGTGACCGATCCTTCGCTGTTGCATCTGACGGAGGAGGAACAGACGAGGCTGGAGCGCTTGCTCGCACCCGATGCGCCGGACAAGAAGCCTTAAACCCGCCATTGCAAGCGGGCAGGGTTGCTATGACATTCCCCCTGTCAAAATAAACATAACTAGGGGAGACGGGACATGGCCTTTTCACTCTACGACGCCAGCGTAGCGAACTATCTGCAGACCCTTGGCGCGGTCGGCGGCTTCCTCGAGCGCGGTCTTACGCATTTTCGCGACAACAACATCGATCCGGAGACCATGGTCGAAGCGCGTCTGGCGCCGGACATGCTACCGCTACGTTTCCAGATCATCTCCGTCGCCCAGCATTCGCGCGGCGCTATCGAGGGCGTGCAAAGCGGAGAGTTTCGTCCGCCCGCGTCCGACACGCCGTACGATTATGCGGGATTGCAGGGATTGGTCGCGCAAACCCGCGAGGCTCTGGAGGGCTGGACTCCGGAGGCAGTCAATGCGCTCGGCGGCCGCGACGTCGTCTTTCACGTCGGTGATCACAAGCTGCCCTTCACCGCGGAGGGCTTCCTGATGTCGTTCTCGCTGCCCAATTTCTATTTCCACGCCACCACCGCCTACGACATCCTGCGCACCAACGGCGTGCCGCTCGGCAAGCGCGATTTCATGGGCCGGCTGAAGATGAAGAAGAGCTGAGGCGGGTCTTCGGGCGAGGGGTGCGATTGTTGCGCGTCCCCGCAACGATGCGCTCGACACCAACTTCCAGAATTACGTCGACGTGGTCGGCTTCTTCGATCCGGCCAATACGGATACGTTAGAATTCGTATTCGACATCAACGGCAACGGCATCCAGATCAGCTAAAGCTGTAGGAAACAAAGAAAACGGCGCAGGAGGAGCTCCTGCGCCGTTCGTTTTTCAGATTGTCGCTGCTACTGACCTATCAGCGCGTCGCGCTGCGCGATGAGGCTCGCACGAGCGTCGCTGTTGTCCCGGATGTCGTTCGCGATGAAATCCATCATGCCACGTCTAGTCGCCAAAGACTTCTGCTGATCTTCGACTGATGTTGCGATGCCTTCCTTCCGAGTCGTCACTGTGCCGTCGCCCCGGAAATTGTACTGGATACCGTCTTTCACGAACCCATAGGTAAAGTTTGGGCCAAGAGGAGGCAGTGTCCGGCCGGCGTCCTTTAACATCTGCAATGCCTTCGCGGTATCCGCAGCGTTGAGCGTTATTTCGGGAGATATCGGAGAGTTCAGCATCTTGTCGTAGCCTTCTTGAAGCGCTCTGAGCGCAGCTTTGTTCGTGGCCTGCCTTGCGTCCTGCAAGTCGAGCAAAGTGAATTGACTGTTGATTTTGGCCAATTCGCCCCGGCGATGCACGGCCTGTATGCCTGCAGCGAAACGATCCTCGCCTGCTTGCAACAAGGCGTTCACGGCTTGCTGTGCGGCGTCCGGGCCTTGCTTGGCGGCAGCCAGCAGACGATCCAGGGCGTCCCGCGACAACGACACCTGCGTGGCCGGGCCACGGTCGCTGTCGTTCGGCGTCGTGTTCGATGCGGGCTGTTTGGCGTTGTCGTCCCCGTCGAGAGCCGTATAGGCGAGGGGATTCAATGTGGCGGCTTGGCTGGAAACGGCGCTGACCATGGTTTTCTTCCTGATCTTGTCGTTGACGGCGATGATTGAAGTTCGCCTTCGGCGACCCGCAACCTCGCTCTTACTGTTCGTGCAGAGGTTGTGGCACGAAAATGGCTAACGAAAGCCTTATCTAACGAAAGCCTTATGATGGCTTCGGTCGACGGCTGTCGAATTCGACATGTTGACAACAAGTTAATATCGTCAATCGCAACTGCGAGCCGATTGTTCGGGCTCACTTGTTGCTTTCCGGTAGCCAGCTCCTCAGCCCTGCGCGCAAATGAAATAAAAATGAAATGATCTCGCGGACGTCGATCCGTGCGCGAAAGTTTTCAAAACTCAAGTGCCTGCGGCGTTGCGAATGCTCGAAAGATGATTTTGATCTTGCGCAACATAAGGTTGCATGAAATGCTCTCACAACTTCACTGCAATCGAAGCGCAGCCTAAGTTGGTTGGTCTTCTAGAAGTATCGATAAGCGATACCGCGGGGTAGTTATGGATTGCCGTGCGAGCAGCGCCAGCGGCGCGCGGGGTTTCATCGGCAGGCGAGGATGACAAGGGCGGCGCCCGCTGGCTGCGGAAAATTCGGTTTGACGCAATTCACCCACGCAGGATGTTCCAGCCCGCCCAGGCGAGGATGCCGATGTTCAGATACATCGTGGCCGCCATGCCGAACGCCCGATACAGCGGGTGGATCCGGTAGCCGATCCAGAATGCGAACCGGGCGACGATGAACACTATGGTCGCCGCAGCGATGACTTTCATCTGGCTGGCCGGCAGACCGACGCTCAGAGCCAATGTGCCGATGACGAACAGCACATATTGCTGCAGCGTGTTGTCGAGCACACGTCCGTTGATCAGTGTTGCCTGATCCTCCTTGTGCAGCGTCGGATCGATCGCTTCGCTGAGGAAGCGGTTGTTGGCGACGGTGATGGTGCCGACCATCAGCGGGGCCGCGGCAAGGGCGTTTGCCTTCAGGGTATAGGCAAGTCGACCGGCGGCATCGGTCAAGGCCGAGGTATCCGCCCAGATCTGCGAGATGCCGGCTATTGCGGCCACCATGCTCAACACGCCGCTGGCGGCGCCGATTGCAACGGTTTTCTGTTCATGGGTCATGGGGGTCTCCACTATCGGTAGCCGGACGAAATCGGACCGGCGTGAACCGCAGCGCTGTCCGGCACCCGGGCCGAGATCGCGGCAGACACCTGCAGCACGACGAACAGGCCATGCAGCGCCGTGGTGACGTAACCGACCAGCAGCATGTCGGACACAGTGAAGAGCTGCCAGAATATCAGATTGGCGGTCCCCAGCAGAACATGAATGGCTGCAGCCGCGAGGTGCCAGCCGCGCGCTGGCTGAGCGCGCCACATCAGGATGCCCAGGATAAAGGCCAGGCCGTGCGCCTCGATAAAGCCAAGTCCGGCATGGGGCGCCTCGGCCACAACACGCGCGACCGGCCCAAGGCCGAAGAAGATTCCGCCCACGTCGCTCGCAAAGCCGCCTGCGGACGCTGCGAGGAGAAACGTTGCATTGGCGCTCAGGATGATGTGTCGGATGGCGATAGTCATTGGAGACCTCCATTGTGACGGCGTGTATGAAGATGAAGACCTGAGGTGAATCGGCAGGGAGGACACCGGTTTTCTGTCAATCTGCACAGCGCGGGTCACAGCAGCACCACGCCTTGAATCAGATAGACGGTGGACACCGCGCCGATCACGTAGCGCGACCAGGTCCGGAATCGTGTCTCGCTGATCGCCTCGATCACGAACCGGGAAAGGTATCCTCCGGTGATCGCAAGCGGGATCGCCGCGATGACGGCGATCGGCGACGGGGTCTCGCCGCCGGCGAGCAGGTGGCCGAAATAGGCGGCCTTCAGGAAGTGCCCGATCACTTGCACGGCGGCCTTGGTGGCGATCAGTTGCCGGCTGTTGAGCTGCGAGCGCACGAAGAACACGTCGAGGATGGGGCCGCTAACACCGGCCAAGAGCTGCAGCACGGTGCATAGGATGCCGCAGAGATTGCCGTGGCTGGGCTTTCCAATGTCGGGCGCGAGCCGGCCGGGAAGCAGAAGTCCCAGGAAGGGACTTACGCCAACAATAATTAGGGCTATTGCCTTGCTCACCTCAAGTGCCATGGCGCTGACCGCGGCTGCTGCGACGATGGCGCCGGCGGCATAATGGGCAACGATCCGCCAATCGATATGCGCGCGCCATTGGCAGGCCCGCCAGCCATTCGAGGCAACCTGCACCAGGCCGTGCAAAATCATGGCCGGCGCAAGAGGCATGAAAATCAGCAAAATTCCCATCAATATCATACCACCGGCCATCCCGAAGATGCCGGAGATGAAGGAGGTCGATACGATGGCGGCGGCGAAACCCGCCGCGAGCGGAAGGCTAAGCATGGGCGTCGTCCGGTTGGATCCGATGCCGTTCAATGCGCGTTTGACAGGAGCTTCGCAAACGCGTTTAGTTCAGCCATAGGCTAAGGAAAAGTTAGTCTAAGGATTGGCTCCCCATGCGCCGTCTGCCTTCGCTGAATGGTTTGCGTGCCTTCGAGGCCGCGGCGCGCCATGGAAGCTTCGTGGGTGCGAGTCAGGAACTGAATGTCACGCAAGCGGCGGTGAGCCGCATGGTGCGGTTGCTCGAGGCCCGGCTCGGTCTCGAGCTGTTCGAGCGGCTTCCCAACGGCCTTGCGCTCACCGCGCAAGCAAAGGCGCTGCAGCCGAGCCTCACTGCGGCGTTCGATTCGATCGCTGCCAGCGTCGAGCAGGTTGCAGCGATGCGGACCACGCCGGTCTTGACGATCGGCGTCGGACCTTCCTTCGCGGTGCGCTGGATGATTCCGCGCCTTGCGAGCTTTTACGGCGCGCATCCCGACATCGAGGTGCGGCTCGCGACCGGTGGCGCGATCAATCCCTTCAAGGACGACTGGACCTGCGGAATCCTGCTTGGCAATGGCGATTGGCCCGGACTAGCGGCCGAGCCGTTGTTTTCGGCTGACCTCTTTCCCGTATGCACCGCCGCGATGGCACGGCGGCTTGGCAAGCCGTCGGATCTGGCCAACGAGAACTTGCTGCAGGTCGTGCATTCGCCGGAAGACTGGCCGTTATGGCTGGCCGCAGCGGGTGTCAAACTGCGCCGCAAAGCGCTCGGCCCAAGCTTTGCCAATTACGCAATGGCCTTGCAGGCTGCGCTCGATGGCGTCGGGGTTGCCATCGGCTTGCGACCGTATGTGGAAGACGACCTCGCGATGAAGCGCCTAGTTGCGCCATTTGCGATTTCTGTTCCCAAGGGACGGGCCTGGTACCTGGTGTATCGTCCGTTCCGCGAAACCGATCCGGGTCTCATCGCCTTTCGCGACTGGTTGCGAAGAAGCTTCGAGGCGTCGTCTCAACCGGCTGATTTACCTGCGCTATTCCGCCGCATCCATAAGCGGCCGCATTACAAAAGTTTAATTCCCTAGCCAGCGCGCGGTAAGGCGGCAGGCCCCATCTTCCGATGTGACAGGTGCCAACCCCCGCACCGTAGAAGAATGAAGAATTCACGCTCTGGAGATTTTACAGACATGACCGAACGTCCCGTCGATCTTTCCTCGCTACCGTCGTCCGGCGCAGCCCGCCGTTCGCTGTTCTCCGCCCGCAAATTCGCGCTGATGGCCTCCGTTGTCGCCGGCCTTGGCGCCGCCGTGTATGGCTTCTCGCCGCAACAGGGCCCGGCTGATATCTTTGCCGGCGCGGCGCACGCGCAGGTCAACACCGAGGTCCGCAAGGTCGAGCGGCCGATCGGTTTCGCCGACATTGTCGAGCGCGTGAAACCGTCGGTGATTTCGGTGAAGATCAACATCGCCGACAAGAGTTCCAAGGACGACAGCGCCAACAAGGACGATGATTCGCCGTTCCCGCCGGGCTCGCCGATGGAGCGTTTCTTCCGTCGCTTCGGTGGTCCGGATGGCTTGCCCCCAGGCCTGCGTGGCGGACCGCGTGGCCCCCGTGGCCCGGTAACGGGTCAGGGCTCCGGCTTCTTCATCTCGCCTGACGGCTATGCCGTGACAAACAACCACGTGGTTGACGGCGCCGACAAGGTCGAAATCACGATGGAAGACGGCAAGACCTACACCGCGAAGGTGATCGGCACCGATCAGCGCACCGACCTCGCCCTCATCAAGGTCGAGGGCCGCAC
The DNA here is from genome assembly GCF_018398875.1 of Bradyrhizobium sp. sGM-13. GTDB lineage: Bacteria > Pseudomonadota > Alphaproteobacteria > Rhizobiales > Xanthobacteraceae > Bradyrhizobium. The sequence goes on from NZ_JAGWDK010000002.1 coordinate 117,142, forward strand.
CGATTTCCCGTTCGCCAAGCTGTCCGATAGCAAGCCGCGGATCGGCGACTGGGTGCTGGCGGTCGGCAACCCGTTCGGCCTCGGCGGCACTGTGACCGCCGGCATCGTCTCGGCCTCCGGCCGCGATATCGGCAACGGCCCCTATGACGACTTCATCCAGATCGATGCGCCCGTGAACAAGGGTAACTCCGGCGGTCCGGCGTTCGACACCAATGGCGAGGTGATGGGCGTCAACACCGCGATCTATTCGCCGTCCGGCGGCAGCGTCGGTATCGCGTTCTCGATCCCTGCCTCGACGGTGAAGTCCGTAGTCGCCCAGCTCAAGGACAAGGGCACCGTGAGCCGCGGATGGATCGGCGTCCAGATCCAGCCGGTGACCTCCGACATCGCCGACAGTCTCGGCATGAAGAAGGCCGAAGGCGCGCTGGTGGCGGAACCGCAGGCCAACAGTCCCGCGTCCAAGGCCGGCATCCAGTCCGGTGACGTCATCACCGCCGTCAATGGCGAGCCGGTCAAGGATGCGAGGGAACTCGCCCGCACCATCGGCGGTCTCGCACCCGGCACCGCGGTCAAGCTCAACGTGCTGCAAAAGGGCCAGGAAAAGGTTGTCAACCTCACGCTCGGCCAGTTGCCGAACACGGTCGAGGCCAAGGCCAATACCGATCGTGAAGACAAGGGCAGCGGGACTAAGGGAACCGACGTGCCGAAGCTCGGCCTGACGGTGGCCCCCGCCAACAGCGTGGCCGGCGCCGGCCGGGAAGGCGTCGTCGTCACCGAGGTGGACCCGAAGAGCGCGGCGGCCGAACGCGGCTTCAAGGAAGGCGACGTCATTCTTGAGGTCGCCGGCAAGACCGTCGGCAGCCCGAGCGAAGTCCGTGAGGCAATCGACGCTGCGCGGACCGAGAACAAGAACAGCGTTCTCATGCGCGTGAAGAGCGGCGGTTCGTCGCGCTTCGTCGCGGTGCCGCTGGCGAAGGGCTAAACGAGGACTAGATACCAGATGGAGGGTTACGCCGGCATTCGTCGCCCCCGCCGACGTCTCCTTCCGGGGAGCGGGTCCAAAACTCGCTCCCTCTGGCAACCTTCCTTCGGAATACGCCCCCCTCCGTCGGAAGGGCCTAAGGGCGGTGAGGTCCCCCAGCCTCATCGCCCGCTCTTTTCACTTGATCGCGATACTGCGCCGTCGCCTTGCATGTGCAGGGCGGCCGCGCCATGGTGAGAGGAACCAAATCCTGTGAGCGCCCCCGCAGCAATCCCTACGCCCGTCACCCAGATGCGCCTGTTGATCATCGAAGACGACCGCGAGTCCGCCGACTATCTGGTCAAGGCGTTCCGTGAAGTCGGCTATGTCGCCGATCTCGCGAGCGATGGCGAGGAGGGGCTATCGATGGCCGAGAGTGGCGACTACGACGTGCTGGTGGTCGACCGCATGCTGCCCAAGCGTGACGGCCTGTCCGTGATCGGGAGCTTGCGCGAGAAGGGCATTCGCACGCCGGTTCTGATCCTCTCCGCGCTCGGCCAGGTCGACGACCGCATCAAGGGCCTGCGCGCCGGCGGCGACGACTATCTGCCAAAACCTTATTCATTCGCCGAATTGCAGGCGCGCGTCGAAGTGCTGTCGCGCCGCAATGTCGGCCCGGCCGAGGAGACCACCTACCGCGTCGGCGATCTCGAGCTCGACCGTCTTTCTCATCGTGTCGTCCGCGGCAAGGATGAACTGACGCTGCAGCCGCGCGAGTTTCGCCTGCTCGAATATCTGATGAAGCATGCCGGCCAGGTGGTGACCCGCACCATGCTTCTGGAAAACGTCTGGGATTATCATTTCGATCCGCAGACCAATGTGATCGACGTGCATATTTCGCGGCTGCGCTCCAAGATTGACAAGGGCTTTGATCGGCCCTTGCTGCACACGATCCGCGGCGCCGGATACATGATCCGTGACGGCCTTCGGTAAACTGGTCCGCACGACGGCGTTTCGGCTGACGCTGGTCTATCTGTTTTTGTTCGCGCTGTTTGCGGCGTCGCTGCTCGGCTATTTCGCCTGGAATACGCGACGGCTGATCAACGAGCAGATCACCGCCACGGTGAACGCCGAAACCGCGGAGATTACTGACATCTACACGCGTCGCGGCTTGCGCCTACTCGTCTACACGATCGAGAACCGGGCGCTGCGGCCAGGCGCCAACCTCTATCTCGTCACCACGCCTGAGGGGAAGGCGATCGGCGGCAATGTCGGCGCGCTGGCGCCGGGTGTGATGGCTTCAACCGGCTGGTCGGAGACCGGCTATCGCCGGCTCGACGAGCAGGACACCGCGGATCACCGCGCGCTGGTGCGCGTCACCGAACTCACCAACGGTTTTCGTCTCTTGGTCGGCCGCGATCTGGAGGAGCGCCGCCGGCTGTTCGGCATCGTTGCCAACGCCGCGCAATGGTCGCTGCTGGTGGTCATCGTGCTCGGCATCGGCGGTGGCATCTTCGTGGCGCGGCGGGTGCTGCAACGTATCGATGCCATGACCGGCACCACAAGGCGCATCATGGCGGGCGACCTCTCGGGGCGGCTGCCAGTCGGCCGCTCCGGCGACGAGCTCGACCGTCTCGCGGAAAACCTCAACGCCATGCTGGAGCGCATCGAGACCCTGATGATGGGGCTGAAGGAAGTCTCCGACAACATCGCCCATGACCTCAAGACGCCGTTAACGCGCTTGCGCAATCGCGCCGAGGAGGCGCTGGCGAGTTCGGGCAGCGAGGCCGAATACCGCGCTGCGCTGGAGCGGACCATCGAGGAATCCGACGGGCTGATCCGCACGTTCAACGCGCTGTTGATGATCGCGCGCGCCGAGTCCGGGCAGGCGCGCGGCAACATGGATGATTTCGACGCGGCCGACGTCGCCAGGGGCATCCACGAATTGTATGAGCCACTGGCCGAAGACGATGGCATGACGCTCCGCGTCAAAACCGCGACCGCGCGGCTGCATGGCAACCGCGAACTGATCAGCCAGGCACTTGCCAATCTGGTCGAGAATGCCATCAAGTACGGCAAGCCCTCGCCGGTGGTTAAGCCGCTGGACCCTGCCGCCGCGGCGCGCACCCGGGAGATCCTGATCGAGGCGCGGCGCGAAGGCGACCACGTGCTGCTCAGCGTCACCGATCATGGACCCGGCATTCCCGAGGGCGATCGCAAGCACGCGGTCGAGCGATTCGTGCGGCTTGAGGCGAGCCGCACGCTGCCGGGTTCCGGCCTCGGGCTCAGCCTGGCGTCCGCGGTGGCGACCTTGCATGGCGGCGAACTCAGGCTCGGCGATTCCAGTCCCGGCCTGACCGCGACGCTGGTCGTCCCGGCGCTATCTGCCGCGGGCAACAGGCTTGCGGCTCAAACGCAGGATATGCCACAGAAGGTGGCATGAATTCCTCCGCCTTGGCCGCACGGTTTGTCAGCGGGCCGCATATCGCAGCTAGCAGTAACGCCGAACGACGACTGGAAGACTGGCTCGCCGAGCTGGAGCCGGAGCAATCGGCTGAGATCATGGCGTGGCTGGATCGCCCGCTCGCCAGGACCATCCTGCTTGGCATCGTCGAGTTCTCGCCATACCTGTTCGACCTGATCCGGGCTGACGCCGCCCGGCTGCTGCGCTTGCTGGCATGCGACCCCGAACCACATCTTACCTCGCTGATCGAGAAAGGCACGCGCGACGTACTTGCTGCCGCGGGCGAGGCCGACGTGATGCATCTGCTTCGCCGCATGAAGTCGGAGGCCGCGTTGTTGATCGCGCTGTGCGATATCGGCGGGGTCTGGCCGGTGATGCGGGTGACGGCGGCGCTGACCGACCTTGCAACCGTGTCCGTGCAGACGGCGCTGCGCTTCCTGCTACGTCAGGAGGTCGCGCGCGGCCGCATGACGGCGCTCAATCATGACCGGCCGGAGGAGGACAGCGGATTGATCGTGCTCGCGATGGGCAAGATGGGCGCGGGCGAATTGAACTACTCCAGCGACATCGACCTGATCGTGTTTTTCGATCCCACCCGCACCTCGCTGGTAGCGGACATCGAGCCGGCGCCGTTCTTCGTGCGGGTGACGCAGGCGCTCGCCCGCCTGCTGCAGCAACGCTCCGGCGAGGGTTACGTGTTCCGCGTCGATCTGCGCCTGCGCCCCGATCCGGCCTCGACGCAGGTGGCGATTTCGACCGAGGCGGCGCTTCACTATTACGAGCGGGAAGGGCGGACCTGGGAACGCGCCGCGATGATCAAGGCGCGCGTTTGCGCCGGCGACGCCAAAGCGGGCGAGGCGCTGATCGCGGAACTGTCGCCGTTCGTCTGGCGCAAGCATCTGGATTTTGCCGCGCTCGCCGACGTCCACGACATGAAGCGGCAGATGCAGACCTATCGCGGCCAGAGCGAGATCGCGGTCGAAGGTCATAACGTCAAGGTCGGCCGCGGCGGCATCCGCGAGATCGAGTTCTTCGCGCAGACGCAACAGCTCATTGCCGGCGGCCGCCATTCGGAACTACGGGTGCGCCCCACGCTCCATGCATTGCAGGTGCTGGCGACCAGCAACTGGATCAGCTTTCAGGCCCACGACGAGTTGACCGCGGCCTATGAGTTCCTGCGCCGCGTCGAGCACCGACTGCAGATGATCGCGGACGAGCAGACCCACGCACTGCCCGAAGATGCCGAGGCCGTGGAGCGTTTTGCGAACTTCTTCGGTTATGAGAGCCGGGCGGCCTTTGCGAAGGACCTGCTCGGCCATCTCAACGTCGTGCAGGGACATTACGGCAAGCTGTTCGAGGGCGATCCGACCGGCACGGTGAAGCTGCCGCAGCTCAATTATGCCGGCGGGCCTGAGGATGCGCGTCTGCTCGATCACCTGACGATGCTCGGTTTCAAGAAGCCGGTCGCGGTCGCTGGCACGCTGCAGCACTGGATGCAGGGCAACTATCGCGCGCTCCGCAACGAGGCGACCAAGGCTGCCTTCATCGAATTCGTGCCCGGTCTGATCCACGGTCTCGCGCATGCCGAAGACCCCGACGACGCCGTGATCACGTTCGATCGCTTTCTCGGCGCCTTGCAGCGCGGCGGCCGGCTGATCTCACTGTTGAGCCAGAACCGCGATCTGGTCGCGCTGGTAGCCTTAATCCTCGGCGCCGCGCCACGGCTCGGCGATATGCTGGCGCGCCAGCCGCAGATCATGGACGGCTTGATCGATCCCCGTTTCTTCGGCGCGATGCCGGACCGGAAGGAATTGTCGGCGCGGCTGGCGGCGACGCTGAAGGACGCGGACTCTTACGAAGATTTCCTCGATCGCCTGCGGCTGTTCGGGCAGGAGAGCCTGTTTTTGATCGGCACGCGGATCCTGTCCGGCACGGTTTCCGCCCAGCACGCCGGCGTCGCCTTTGCCGACGTCGCCGAGGGCATTGTGCATACCGTGCATGGCCTGGTGAGAGACCAGTTCGCGACCCAGTACGGTCGCATCAAGGGACAGGAGACCGCGATCCTCGCGATGGGCCGGCTCGGCAGCCGCGAGATGACGGCTTCTTCCGATCTCGACCTGATCCTGTTGTATGATTTCGACGCGGACAACCCCGATTCCGACGGCGAACGATCGCTGCACGGTGCGCAATACTTTACGCGGCTGACCCAGCGGCTGATCTCGGCGTTCACGACGCGGACCAACTACGGCGTACTCTATGAAGTCGATATGCGGCTGCGGCCGTCGGGCCGCGCCGGGCCGCTGGCGTCGCGGATCGATTCCTTTTCCGATTATCAGGAACGCGAAGCCTGGACCTGGGAGCACATGGCGCTGACGCGGGCGCGAGTGATCTCTGCTTCACCGGCGTTTCGGAAGGAGATCGAGGACGCGATCCGCAGCGTGCTGATGCGGCCGCGCGATGCGGCCTCTACCGCCGGCGACGTCGCGGACATGCGCCGGGCGATTGCGCTGGAGAAGGGCGAGGACGATACCTGGAACCTCAAGCAGGCTGCCGGTGGCCTGGTCGACATCGATTTCATCGCGCAGTATTTGCAACTCGTTCACGCCTCGCAAAAGCCCGAGATCCTCAGCGTCTCCACGCTGCAGGTGCTCGACAACGCCGCGCGCCTCGGCGTGCTGCCGCCATCGGACGCGGAGATTTTGCGTTCGGCGGCGCGGCTCTATCACGACCTGACGCAGATCCTGAGGCTTTGCGTTACCGGCAAATTCAAGCCGGAGACGTCGGGAGAGAACCTCTTGCGCGTGATGGCGCGCGCCGGCGACACGCCTGACTTCTCCACGCTTGAAGCGCGGGTACGTGAAACCCAGGCCGAGGTGAGGCGGGTTTTTCGGGCCATGGTGGGCGGCGACTAGGCATTGGCCCGCCGATGGCGCGAAGGGCGCGTCAATCAAACCGCGCGGTTGCGGTGTTGCCGTCGGGCGCCGTGAACTGAACCGCTCCCTTGAGATGGGCCGGCAGGGCCGTAGCCGACGTTCCGCTTAGCACGTTTTTCTCCGAAGGAGCGAGCGTTATGCGCTCTGCCTTTCCTCCCAAATTGAAGATGGCGACGCCCTTGAAGCCTTTCGGGTCAATTGGTTTGTCATCTTCACCTGTCAGGAAGATCTCAATCGTCTTATCCTTCACGACGAGTTCCGCATGGTAAGCGCCGGCATCGCCAACACGTCCTCCATGTGAACCTTTCGGCTCGTGTGCGTACGCCGGTATTCCGGCCAGCAGGATTGCGCTAAGCGTGAGATGTCTGAATTTCATAGGCGGTTTCCTTTCAAGACGTGGGCGATCAATAGGAATGTGAAGCGGCGTGATCCTGGAAGGACTCGTCGGACTGCCGTTGCACGAGCCGCATCAGCGGCTTTCTGCCGAACATGAGAAATAGCACCGGCGTAATCAGCGCATCGAGCAAGGTCGCGCTGATAAGCCCGCCGAAGATCGTCACTGCGACGGGATGCAGGATTTCCTTGCCCGGCTCGTCCGCAGCGATAAGCAGTGGCAGCAGCGCAAGCCCCGCAGACAGCGCGGTCATCAGCACGGGCGTCATGCGCTCGAGGCTTCCGCGGATTACAAGCTCCGGCCCGAACGGCATCCGTTCGTGCAAAGCAAGATTGATGTAGTGGCTTATCTTCAGAATCCCGTTGCGTGTGGCGATTCCCGTCAGTGTGATGAATCCGACCATGCTGGCGACAGATAGCGGCTGGTCGGTCAGCGCCAGCGCGGCGACCGAACCGACCAGCGCCAGCGGGACCCCACCCATGATGATCAAGGCCAGCACGGTGGAGCGATAGCGGCTATAGAGAATCGCAAAGATCAGCGCGAGAGAAAGCGCGGAAAGAATACCGATTCTGCGGCTGGCTTCCTCCTGAGCCTGGAATGTGCCTTCAAGGTTCGCGGTGACGCCCTGCGGCAGGCTCGTTGCCTGCAATTCAGCGCGAATGCGGCGCACGATCTCCGCCATGTCGGTTTTGCCGTCGGAGTTCGCAAGCACGACGATGCGCCTTCGGCCGTTCTCTCTCAGGATTTGGTTCGGTCCATCTGTTTCCTTCACATCTGCTATCTGACGTGCCGGTATCCAGCCGGAGGGGGTCTTGATCAGGAGTTCGCCGAGCTTCTCGGTCGTGCGCAGCCGCTCGGGCAGCCTCATGACCACGTCGTAGCGTTTGTAGCCGTCAACCACGCGCGAGATGACGCGCCCACTCGACAGCCGCGATAATTGTTCCGTAACGGCACCGGGCTGCACGCCATACAAGGCTGCCCGCGTATAATCGACGCGGACTTCGAGTTGCGGAATACGCACCTGCTTTTCGACCTGGAGGTCCTGGATGCCGTCAATCTTGGCGAGCCGTGTACGGAGTTCTTCTGCGCTGTTTCGCAGCGTGTCGAGGTCGTCGCCGAACAGTTTGAGGGCGAGTTCGGCACGAACGCCTGAGAGCAGGTGATCGAGCCGGTGCGAGATCGGCTGCCCGACATTGATCGAGAGCGGCAGCACCGAAAGGCGGGAACGAATATCCGCGACGATCTCGGATTTTGGCCGCCGCGAGGGCTTGAGATCGACCTCAAGATCCGAGGAATGGACACCTTCAGCGTGCTCGTCCAGCTCCGCGCGCCCTGTCCGCCGCCCAACACTGATTACTTCCGGCACATCGAGCAGCAGGCGTTCCGCGATCGATCCCACCCGGCTGGATTCCGAGAGCGAAACTCCCGGGGCGAACGCAATATTGATCGTGAAAGTACCCTCATTGAAAGCCGGTAGGAACGCGCGCTTCAAGGCGAATGCGCCCGCGCCGGCGCCCAACACGGCGAGCGCCGTCAGGCTAAGCAGCAATCCTTTGCGGGCGAAAGCGAACCGGAGCGCCGCATGGTTGGCGGACTTGAGCTTGCGAACCAGCCAGCTCTCCCGTTCCATTAGCCGCTTCATCCCCGGTAGCAGGTAGTAGGCCAACACGGGCGTCAGCGTGATCGAAACCAGCAGGCTTGCGAGGATCGAGATGATGTAGGCGTGGCCCAGCGGTGCGAACAGTCGTCCCTCGATGCCCGAGAGCGCAAACAGCGGCACGAACACAAGGACGATGATCATCGTGGCATAGACAATTCCCGATCGTACTTCGTTGGACGCCGAAACCACCACGTCGAATACTGAACGGGGATTGCCTTGCTCCCTGTTCTCGCGCAGTCGGCGAAAGATGTTCTCGACATCGACGACGGCGTCGTCGACCAGTTCGCCGATGGCGATAGCGAGTCCTCCCAGGGTCATCGTATTGATCGAGAGACCGAGCAGCGTGAAGATAATGGCTGTGGTCAGGATCGAGACCGGGATCGCCGTAAGCGAGATTGCCGTGGTGCGCCAGTTGAGGAGAAACGCGAACAGGATCGCCGCTACGACGAGCGCTGCTTCGATCAATACTCGTTCGAGGTTCTGGATCGAGTTTTCAATGAAGTCAGCCTGCCTGAAGATGATTTCGTTGGCTTTCACGCCGGACGGCAGGCTGGGCTCCAGCTCGGCGAGCGCCTGCGTGATCTGTTGCGTCAGCCGAACTGTGTCGACATTAGGCTGCTTCTCGACCGAGACGATCACAGCGGGCCTGCTCATATAACCTGCATCGCCGCGTTTGACCTTAGGCGCGAATTCGACGTTCGCCACCTGCCGCAGCAGGATAGGGCGTCCCTCGATGATAGTAACGACGATGTTGCGCAGGTCTTCCAGGCTCGTGGTGCGCCCGATATTCCGGATCAGATATTCGCGGGCGTTCTGATCGGTGAATCCACCGCCGGTATTGGTGCCAAACTGTCTCAGCGCCAGCTCGACCTGTTCATAGCTCACACCGAGTGCGCGCAACGCAGAAGGCAGCGGCGCAATCCGGTACTGACGGACCTCGCCGCCGATCGGGATCACTTGCGCGACGCCGGGTATGGAGAGCAGCCGCGGCCTGATCGTGAAATCGGCGATCTCGCGGACCTCCATTGGGGAGGCCGTCTTCGACGTCACGGCGACCAGCAGAATTTGACCCATAATCGAACTGATGGGCCCGATCTGCGAGGTGACGTTCAACGGCAGTTGGCCTTGTACTTGCGCGAGACGTTCCGCGACTAGTTGACGGTTGCGGTAGATATCGGTGCCCCAGTCGAACTCCACGTAGACGATCGAAAGGCCGATGCCGGAGACCGACCGCACGCGGCTGACGCCCGGCACGCCGTTCATCTGGGTTTCGATCGGGAAGCTGACGAGCTGCTCGACTTCCGGCGGGGCGTAGCCTTCCGATTCCGTCATGATCGTGACGGTCGGACGATTGAGGTCGGGGAATACGTCGACGGGCAACTGGGGCGCGGTATAAGCGCCGAGCACAACAAGGATGCCCGCGATCGCAAGAACGAGCAGGCGGTTGCGGAGGGAGGCGCTGACCAGGAATGTGAACATGAACGTGTTCCTTCAGCGCACGTGATCGAGAAGGTCTGCGCCTTGCGACACCACCCGCTTGCCCGGGGAGAAACCGGACACGATCAGCACCCGGTTGCCGTCGAGGGCCTCCGTGCGCACGCTCCTTGCCACGAACCGCTCAGGCGCGACGTGCTCGTACACGAAATCCTGGCCATTCGACGCGCGCACGACACTGCTGCGCGGCACCGCAAGACCTTCTTTTGTTTCGTCGGTGGCGGCCAGCACAGTCAGGAACTGGCCGGCCCTGAGCCCCGCCGTGTCGCCCGTTACGGCAAAATGCACCGGCACCGACTGACTGCGGTCGGCGAAGCCGGTACCCCGATAGGTGAGGTCGTAATTTCTGCCCGTATAGGTCGACGCCCGTGCACCCTGCGATGGTTCGACGGTCTCGAAGCTGAGCGCTTCGACCCAAAGCCGCGCGGGATCGATAATGTTGAAGACCACGGAGCTTGGCTGGACGATTTGGCCGGCCACGGCGCTGCCTTCAGCGATGACGCCCGCGACCGGGGCAATCAGCGGTTCGGGTTCGCGGCGCGATTTTTCAATCGATGCGCGCCGCTCGCGCAGCCCTTCCAGCTCCAGCCGCGTGTCCTCGAGTTGGGTCCGGGAAATGGCGCCCGACGGCGCAAGTTGTTCGTAACGCGCGAACCTGCGTTCCACGATCGAGATTTGCTGATCGAGCTCGCCCTGCCGCTGCCGCATGTCGGAAATATCGATCGCCTGAATCGGCGGCGTGACATAGCCCAGGATATCGCCCTGTTTGACCCGTGTGCCCAGCCGAGGAAAACCCTCCGGCGGCGCGGAAAGCCGGCCGCCCACGGCGGATTGCACATACCCGCTGGCATTGGGATCGGGAATGATCCTGCCTGGAAGTTCGGTAACCTTCCTGTGCTTCGCCTGTTCGGCGACCAGCGTCCGCAGCGCAAATATCCGCTGCACCGCCTTGGGCACGAACACCGTCCCATCCGGCAGGCGCTGGGCGCGCTCTCCTGAAACGGCGCTGATCGCGACTTGCGCCTTGTCTTCCTCATGGCCGTGGCCTTCATGCGCTTTCGTCTCGCGGACCTCGGTGAGCGCAGCAAGGATGACGATGATGGCCGCCGCTCGTCGCCCACGGAGCGCCACGGCCGTTAGCAGCGCGCCTGCCACCACGCCGCCTAGAGCGAGAAGAATCGAAGTCTGGCCAATGCGTTCGCCATGCGTCGCTGCATCTGGCAAGGCACTTTGCGCCGTCTCACGCGCAGTCTGAATCGTCATTGGCAAAATGTCGGTGGCGTCTGCCACCGTAACGGTAAAAATGAGTTCGGTACGTCCGTTCTTTGCCAGCCACGGCGCCGCTAGTCGGTATGTGCCGTCGGCATTCTCGGTAGCCCTTATGGAGCCGCCGGGAGTTTCAACTTCAAGTATCGCACCGGTCACCGGCTCGTTCGTAGCGAACCGGTCGAGATGGATCTCAAGATGGTCGCCGCGGGCGACGGCAACGATCTCGAATGCGTTGGAATCGGCCTCGCCACGCGGCAACGCGCCTGCCGAGACGGCAGGTTGTTCGCCATGGTCATGACCCTCATGAGCGGAAGCGGGAGCGATCGCAGGGCACAGAGCTGCGACTGCCGCGAGAGCACGCAGGGCGCGCCCGAAATAGGAAAGCATACCAAGAATCCTTCAGTCTGAATGACCGTCAGCCGCCGGCCGTAACGCGGGCCGCGCAAAATTCACTGATCGTTTGCGTTCAGATGAAGTATTTGGGAGGGCGCCTGAGGGAATCAGGCGCGCGGTCTGGCCCTATCGGGGACGGGACAAATGCGACACGTGTTGTCGACCGAGGCAGGGAGACCAGTTGCACAAAGCTCGGCAACCCGGCCGCACAGCAAGCGGCGCATGTAAACGTGCAGCAGGCGCCGACGCAGTTCCGGTCAGAAGAGGCGGGTGTTTCGGTTTGTCTCCGCTGAGCCTGTTGCAACGCTACTTGCGTCACCGCCCGTTCGGATGGATTAAAGGCGGCATGACCAGGGGCGCCATGGATATCAGCGGCAGCATGGTGTGCATGGCCGACATGGGCTTGGGCAACAGAGGGCGCGATTGAAAGCACGATCAGGACGATCGCGGCTCGCAGTGCGCATATAACTAGTTGCTTCAGCATGACATCCAATTATAGCACACTTGGGCAGCGCTTTGGAACTCCTGGGACCACTATGAATTGTCGCGGGAGTAGGAGGCCGGGATGCATACCGAGATCAACATTTTCGACAAACCCATCGAGCGCATCAGGAAAGCCTGCGAGCTGATGGGCCTTGGCGCCGATTTCGAACGCAAGCTGCCGGAGCTCGAAACCCATCTTGAAGGGCTGGTGGCCGAAGGCGAAACCAGCGAGGAACGACTGACCGTGAGCGGTCTGACCTTCGTCAAGCAGGCACAAGACGGATCTGCGTGAAGCCCTGGCAAGGCGGCGTCAGGAAATTTCGTCTGGAAGCCTCCAGGCCGGATCCGGCGCGCAACACTCTTCCCTGATTTCCTTCACGTGATAGCGGGTCAACAGAACCGCCCCGCCGGCTTTGTCGGCAACGGGAAGATCGGAGATCAGGGAAACGTCGAGGGCTTGCTTCCAGACCTCTGCCTCGGTCGGCAGGCCAGGACCGATCTGCCTGTCGTCGGCGAACAGCGCGTAGTAGGGCACAAGCCTCTCCCAATCAAAACCCCGCCAGCTATCTGAGATAACTGACGGGGCTTTTGAGCTGATAATTCCGGTGGATTTCTCCTTCCTGAACTACCTGCTCACCCCTCTAACGCCGGACGGCGGATGTCGTTCCCAATTTTTTCGGTTGCGAGTGAAAGAAATGGCGCGGCCCCGCCGATTTGAACGCTTTCGGAAGTCCGCCTCAATCGCGTGGAACTATTGCCGCTTTTTCCTGCTTGAGAGCGGCATCATCAACCCCGGAGCGGAATGGCCCATGCGCAAACTACTGTTTGGAATCGCACTCACACTACCGATCGCTTTCATGTCCCCGGCAACGGCGATGCCCCGCGGCTACCCGCTGATCCACGACTCTCTGGTCACGGGAGATCTGATCGAAGTAAAGGGCGGGCACGGCCGCGGGCACGGTTGGGGCCGCGGGCACGGTTACCGTCCGTTCGGTTGGAGCCGCGGCCGAAAAGTCGGTTGGCGCGGCCGTGGCTGCCCGCCCGGTCACTGGAAGAAGGGCTGGTGCTGAAATCGGACGGCCAGCCACTTTCCCTCTAGGGCGGCTACAAGGCCCGTGCCGCGTTGCCCTTGAACAGGATTGGGCCGGTCGGCCGTCCGATGGGTGAGCCGCCTTCAGGCTCCAGCGTGATCTCGAACAGTTGGTCTTGCACGGTTTCCGGCAGCGACTCCAGGTCGAGCTGCAGCGTGCGCGACTGACCGGTGACGCCGATCGATTTCGGGCCAATCGCGCGATCCCACAAGGTCCAAACCTGCAGCGTGCGGCCGGGAGGAACCTCGATCGGCCGCAACGGTATCAGCTCGACCCGGCCGTTCGAAAAGGCGTTGACGATGGCGCCGGCCTCTTTCGTCGTGTCGTTCACCAGCACGGCGACGTAAATCGGCTTGCGCTGGGCGAGCGCGATCATATCATGACGAAGCTGGCGCGACGTCGCCAACGCACCGACCATGATCGCCGCAAAAAACAGCGCGGCGAAGGCGCCGCCGATACCGAGGCCGCGCCAGAACCGGATGTTGTCCCACAGTGTGGCGCCGCGCAGCGCGGCGCGCGCGGAGGGCAGGGCGTCGATCGGCGCGATTCTGGTTGCATCCACGATGCGCTGCCAAAGCGCCGGGCTCGGTGGTGTTTCCTCGGCAGTGAGATCGAGGTCCGCAAGCCGTTCCCGCCACGCGCTGACAGCCTGAGCAAACGATTGGCCGGTTGCAATGCGCCGTTCGGCGGCGGCGTGCTCTGCACCGTCAAGGAGGCCCATCACGTAATCGGCGGCCATGGCGTTATCGGCGTCGTGCGGGTTCATCCCATGCACTCCTGCAACGCAAAGAGGCTGCGCCGTACCCAGCTCTTGACCGTGCCGAGCGGAACCTTGAGCCGTCCCGCCAATTCGCCGTGGCTCATGCCGTGAACATAGGCCAGCACCACGACGTCGCGGCGGGGGCGGTCGATCTGCTCGAGACACCGGCGCAGCGCGCTGGTCTCCGGCATTCGTGACAGAGTGGTCTCGCAGTCGACATCCGCGACGCTTTCATCTGATGCTTCGTAGCGGTGCTCATCGCGATGAATACTGAGGGCACGGTTGCGCACCACCGCATATAGCCAGCTCCGCGCGCTGCCGCGGCGCGGATCGAAGCCGGCCGCGCCGCGCCAGATCCGGATAAAGGCGTCGTGCACCGCCTCTTCCGCTAGGTCCTGCCGAAACAGGATGCGGCGCGCGATGCCGACCATGCGCGGCGCCTCGCTGTCGTAGATCACGCGCAATGCGGTGCGGTCGCCGGCCGCGCAGCGCGCCAGGGCCGCGGCAAGCTGCGCCTCGCGCTCCCCATCGAACAGGGCAGGAGCCTGCAGGTTGGCGGTGATGGTGCCATTTCCAGTCATGTCTATGCCTTGCATAGTTGTTCTACCTTGAGATGCGGCATTTGGAGGCATGTGCCGAAAATAATTTTCAGCGTGCTGCATCCGTTTCGCCGCGCCGCCGGTAACCCGCTGTGTTGGTCCCGAGAGGATCATAGCAACACAGGGAGCTCACCAATGAATTATCGTTCGATTTTCGCCGCTTCGGCCGCACTATTGCTGTCATCCGCAGCCGCCAACGCCGCGCAGGTCGCAGCCCTGATGGGCGGCGACACCATTGCGATGGTCGATACCGCGCAGAAGAAGGCGACCGGGTCGGTCAAGGTCACCGGCATTTCCGGTGCGCTGGTCGGCATCGACGTACGTCCGGCTGACGGCATGCTCTATGGACTGGTTGACGATGGCACCATTGTGACCATTGCGATGGACGGCAAGGCCACGGTGAAGTCGAAGCTCGACGTCATGCTTGCCAAGGGCGTGGCCGCGACGGTGGATTTCAATCCGGTGGCGGATCGCCTGCGCGTGATGGGCGCGGACGGGATGAACCTGCGGGCGAATGTCGATGACGGCAAGGTGACCAAGGACGGCAATCACAAGTTTGCCGATGGCGACATGCACAAGGGCGAAAAGCCGAACATAGTCGCCGGCGCCTATATCAATTCGGTGAAGGGCGCAAAGGAGACGGCATTGTTCAACGTCGACGGCACCATCGGCAGATTGATCAAGCAGGCGCCGCCGAATGACGGCGTGCTCGGCGCGATCGGCAAGCTCGGGATCAAGGCGGATACCGTCGCGTTTGACATCTGGTCCGACGGTAACGGCAAGAACGAAGCCTGGCTGATGGCGGGCGGCACGCTCTACAGCATCGACCTCGCGACCGGAAAGGCGACCGAGGCTGCAAAGATCGCCGGCGTCAACGGCACGGTCAAGGACATCGCCATCATGGGAATGTAGCCGACCGCCGCCATCGCTGGACGCCTGGATTCTGCCGGTTGCTTGCGCGACCGGCAGAAGTTTCCGGTGAATTCGGGCTCAGCCAGGTGCTTACGCCTTCTTCAGCGTCTCGAGCGCGTCGGTGGTGGTGTTTCCGACCGATATGCCGAGCTCGCTTCCGCGCGCGCGGCGAGCGCATCGCCACCTGCGGCCTTGCACGCCTCGGCACGGCACAGTTTCAGTACATGACGGCCGGCGGGCTCGCGCCGAAAATCATGATAGAACGTGAACACGCCGTGCACCTCGGCGCGCGAAAGACGAAGCGCGGATGCGATCATCGGAATGGCGGGCTCCGGCACGTAGCCGAACGCCTCTTGCATCGCGTGCAGGATCAGCAGCGTCGCGCCTTCGAGTTTCTCGTGCTCGGCAATGATCTCAGCGCCGCGCGCGTCATTCCAGGGTTCGTATGCTGATGTCATTCTCGCTCTCATCAGAGGTTGTGCTCCGATGAGTAGGGAATTGCGCGGGATATCAATAAAGCTGTCTCATGTCGCGATTTCAAAACGCGATGAAGCGGCGCGTAAGGTGAAACATAGGCAAAGCCTATGACCGACACGGCAAGCGGATGGCGTTTGGTCGACAAGCGCGGTGGGTTACGCGGGATGAATACGTATGCAGCGGTTACGAGCCTGCCCGCTCGATAGGGCGTAAAAATTGGACAACATGAATGTCGAATTTCCGTCCCTCGGACGCCGTTTTGAAGTACTGGCGCCTTCACGCCCGTGCTATTTGTGGCACTTGGGCGACCGCCCATACGGCCAAATTTCGTGGGATTTTCTCGGTGATCGACAAGCTTGAACTTCTGCTGGCGCTGGCAAAGGAGCGGCATTTTGGGCGGGCGGCGGAAGCCTGCGGCGTCACCCAGCCGACCATGTCGACCAGCCTCAAGCAGCTCGAGGAAATCCTCGGCGTCATGCTGGTGCAGCGCGGCTCCCGCTTTCAGGGCTTTACGCCGGAGGGCGAGCGCACGCTCGACTGGGCGCGGCGCATCGTCGGCGACGCCCGCGCGATGCGGCAGGAGATCAACAGCCTCAAGGACAAGCTCTCCGGCGAAATCAGGATCGCCGCGATCCCGACTGTGCTCGGCATGGTGGCGCAGCTTACGACCCCGTACCGCGCGCGATACCCGGACGTGCGCTTTCGCATCCAATCCTGCACGTCGGCCGACGTGCTGGGTCTTCTCGAAAATCTCGAGGTCGATGCCGGGCTGACCTATATCGAGAACGAGCCGATCGGCAAGGTTCGCACCATTCCGCTCTACAACGAAAGCTATCGCCTGCTGACGGCGCCCGACGCCATGTTCGGCGATCGCAAGCAGGTCACCTGGAAGGAGGTCGGGCAGGTGCCGTTGTGTCTGTTGACGCCGGACATGCAGAACCGCCGCATCATCGATCGCGCGCTGGCGTCCGTCGGGGCCGAGGCCACGCCGACGCTGACCTCGAACTCGCTCTTGGTGCTCTACACCCATGTTAAGACTGGGCGCTGGGCGAGCGTCATGCCGGCCAAGCTTGCGGAGACGCTGGGGCTCGCCGACTCTGTCCGCAGCATTCCGATCGTCGATCCCGTCGTCGACTACAGCATCGGCATGGTGATCCCGCAGCGCGATCCGATGACGCCTTTGATCGCGGCGCTGGTGCAGGTCGCCCGCGAAGTGGCGCCGACGCTGGCGTAAGATCAGGCGGCCTCGGCATCAGTTCTTGCTATCGGCTTCGGTTGTTGCGGTTCGCGCGGCAGCACGATGCGGACGACGGTGCCGGTGCCGAGCTTGGAGCGCAGCCGCATCGTGCCGCCGTGCAGGCTGGTCAGCGACCGCGCGATGGCTAGTCCCAGGCCCGAGCCCTGGTACGTCTTGGTGAGCTGGCTCTCGACCTGCTCGAACGGCTTGCCCAATCGCTGCAGCGAAGCCGGCGCGATGCCGATACCGGTATCGGCGATCATCAGCACGATCGAGTTGGGCAGCACGTGGCTGCGCACGGTGACCTTGCCGTCGTCGGGGGTGAATTTTACGGCATTGGACAGCAGGTTGACGAAGACCTGCTTGACTGCGCGGCGGTCGGCCACCACCGAGATGGTGCTTTCGATATCGGCGTCCAGCGTCAGGTTCTTGTCTTCGGCACGCCCGGAAACCACGCGCAGCGACTCCGCCAGGATCTTCGACAGGTCGAGCTGCTCCATGTCGAGCTTCATGCGGCCGGCCTCGATCTTTGACATGTCGAGGATGTCGTTGATGACTTCGAGCAGGTATTTGCCGCTGGTCAGGATGTCGTGGCAGTACTCCTGATACTTGTCGGAGCCGAGCACGCCGAACATGCCGCTGCCCATGATCTCGGAGAAGCCGATGATGGCGTTCAGCGGGGTGCGCAGCTCGTGGCTCATATTGGCGAGGAATTTCGACTTCGCCTGGTTGGCTTCCTCGGCGCGGTTCTTCTCCTGCGAATATTTTTCCGCCAGATCGGCCAGCTCGGCCTGCGAGCGCTTCAGGTCGAGCACGTTGGCGCGCAGGCGGGCGTCGTTCTCGATCAGCTTCTGCTCGTGCTCCTTGATGCGGGTGATGTCGGTGCCGACCGAGACATAGCCGCCGTCCTTGGTGCGGCGCTCGCTGATATGCAGCCAGCTTCCGTCGTCGAGCTGCGCCTCGAACGTTCGGGCTCCCGGCGCTTGCGCGCCGGTCTCCTGCAGTCTGGTGCGGACCTCCGGCATGCTGCCGACCTCGATCACGGTCTCGTACGACGTGCCGGGGGTCACCGCCGTATCGGGCAATTTGTGCAGGCGCTGGAAATGCGAGTTGCAGAGCACGAGGCGGTCTTCCGCGTCCCACAGCACGAAGGCTTCCGGAATGGTTTCGATCGCGTCACGCAGCCTGAGGTCGGCTTCCACTGTCTTCTCGGCGAGGCTCTTCTGCTCGGTGATGTCGACCGCGATGCCGATCAAATGCAGCCCGCCATCGGCCGAGGTGTGGCTGAGCTCGCAGCGCACGCGCAGCCAGATCCAGTGGCCGCCGGTGTGCTGCATGCGGAAGCTCTGGTCGATGTGGGTGATCTTGCCGGCGATCATCTGGTCGGCGATCGCGAACAGATCGATGTCGTCGGATTTCACCAGCGCGTTGACTTCGCCGAAGGTGAGGAGATCGTTGCGGGAGTCGAGGCCGAGCATCGTGAACATCGATGCCGACCAGAAGATGCGGCCGCGTGAGAGGTCCCAGTCCCACAATCCGCAGCGGCCGCGGTTGAGCGCGGTATCGATCCGGCCGCGCACTGCGTCGTTGATGAGATCGCCCTCGCGGGCGCGGGTCGATTGCCAGTGGAAGGCGAAGCCGAGGATCAGCACGACGAAGCCGGTGGTGGCCGACAGCGTCACCGACAGAGCGGCGTCCGAACCCCACAGCGGCTCGTTTCGTTCCTGGATGACGATGACCATGCCTGCCAGCGATTTGACCAACCGCGAGATCGCCATGGCGCCGTTGCCGTTCGGCAGCGTCATGTCGCTGACGACGCCCTGCTGGCCGGGCGTGGCGAGCAGTTGCGCCGTGCTGATGACGTCGAGGATGCGATCGCCGCCAAGGCTGCCTTCGACGGGAACGCGGGCCAGAATCCGGTGATCCGAGCCGGTGATGATGACGTGGCGGCCGCTCGCAGCGCCCCATGCCGGGATCAGGTCGGGCAGCAGGCCCTGCAGCCGTTCGATATTGGCGGCGCGATCCTGCCGGACCGATGCGAAGCGGTCGAGCCGTTCGGCCAGGAGCTCGGTGAGCGCGGAGAGATCGCGCTTCATGGCGGCGCGCTTCTGCCGGCTCTGGTCGATCACCTGCACGAAGGCGCCGAGGCAGATCGTGATCAGGAAGGCGATGATGAGCGTGGGCACGGCACGGCGAAGCGCCGGCTCCGCGGTGAGCAGCCGGTGATAGGCAGGTTTTGCGATCGATTGCGCCAATCCTTTGATCGAATCGGATTGGACACATGCGTTCGCCGCATGCGCACGCGCCATGCTTTAGACCCCCGCCGAAGGCTCTTTTGCACACTGTCCGAAAGCGCCCGACACAGCTTCCGAATCACAGCGATTTGAATCCACTTTTTTGGGGCTGTCGAGAGTCAACGATTCGTTAATTCGAAATAAATCTTGTCCAACGCGAATTAGGGCACGCTCGATGTGAGTCCGAAACGGGAACGGGCCCGCAAACTTACGCGCGCGGCGGTTCGGCATGGCTGATGACGCGCTTGATCGAAGGGAACGCGCGACGCAGCGCGCGCTCGATCTCGTCGACGTTCTCATGCACCTTGATGACGCTCATCGACGGTGCGGCGCGGCAATGGAAGTTGACGATTTCGCCCGCATCGGTGTCGCGGACCCGCACATTGTGAATGTCATGGATCGCGCCGTTGCCGCCGGCAAAGCGCGACAGCGCGGCCTTGATGGTTTCGACGCGCTCGGGCGCAGCGTCGGTGCCGTGCGGCAGTTCCGGCTCGAGCGGCTCGATGTGGGTGTCAACCTCGACGTCCTCGCCAAATTCCTCGCGGATGCTGCGCTCCAGGTCGTGGGCGATGGCGTGCGCGGCGGTGAGTTCCATGTCGCCGTCGACTTCGAGGTCGATACCGACAATCAGCCGTGCGCCGAGATCGTGCACGGTGACATGGTGAACGGCGAGACCAGCATTGCGGGCGATCACCATGATGCGCTCGCGCACGCTCTCATTGTCGCGCGCCACCGGCACCGCGGTGAAGGTGAGGTCGGCGTCGCCGAGCGCTTGCGTGACCGCGACTTGGGCGGTCTTCTTGATCGCCTCGACGCGGTCGATCGGGTAGGTGCGCGGCACTTTCGCAATGGCGTCGATGAAATGCGTCGGCCCGACCAAGCGCACGCGCACGCGTTCGACGCCGACGACGCCGGGCACCGCGCGGATCGCCGCAGTCGCTTTTTCCGACGCGCCCGCCGGCGCGCGGTCGAGCAGGGTTTCGACGGTGGAGCGCCCGAGCCGCAGGCCGAGGATCGATATCATGACGGCAACGGCGATGGCGGCGACCGAGTCGCCCCAGGCATAGCCGAGCCCGGTCAGCACGAGGCCGGCGATGACGGCGAGGGAGCCGAGCACGTCGGAAGCGAAATGCAGTGCATCCGCCGCCAGCGCCTGGCTCCGCGTCTGCCGCGCCGTGCGATGCAGCGCCCGCGCGCGCCAGAAATTGACCGCGATATCGATCACCAGCACCACGAAGGGGACAGCCGATACCGTCGGCGGCGGCGCACCTTCGCGCAGCCGGCTCCAGGATTCGACCAGGATGCCGCCGGCGAGCACGTAGAGCAGCGCGATGACGAACAGCGCCGACAGGCTTTCGAATTTGCCGTGGCCGTAATGATGTTCCTCGTCGGCGGGCTGGTCGGATACCCGCACCACGAGCCAGGTGATCACGGTCGCGATCACGTCGACGGAGGAATGCAACGCCTCCGAGATCAGCGCGAGCGAGCCGATCGCGATACCGACCGCGAACTTCGCCGCAGCCATGCCGGCGCTGGCGAAGATCGAGATCGCCGCGACGCTGGTTTTTATGGTGGGGATAGTGGTCATGGCCGGCGGTTTAGCAGGGCGCTGTCTGGGATTAAAGCTGACAGTTGAATGCGCAATCGCCACTCATTTGCAGGAGCGATTTGTTGCGAATTGTTCTGAGTTTGTAGGAGGGGTGGAGCGAAGCGATACCCATCAATGTCTCCGTTCGCGCCGGTGATGGGTTTCGCTTCGCTCTACCCATCCTACGAAAGACACGCCTCCGCGTTCTCGCGGCGCGCTGCCCGAGCTTTGCAAATTCATTCGCCCTACAGAAAGAGGGCGCAGGGAATGCCGGGTGCTTGCTGCACCCGCGGTCTCGTGTGCAATAAGCGCTAAGAGATGCGCACACGAGCATACAGGTACAGCCGAGGCACTCCGGCATTCCCTGCGCAGTGGCTTTACGGCTTATACCGTGCTCTCCCTGGAGACGAATTCCTCTTGCCTCCATCGCTGCCGGATTAAAGGCTTGGCGAAACCCGGTTGGGCTCGACGCACCTCCGTCAGCTTGACACCAGCCACGGGTGCCAGGACCACACGGCTTTGCCGTACGCTTCAGCGCCGTACGTCCTGCGCGCCGTGTCCGCTCACGGAAGACCGCCCTGCGAACAACCTCTCGCGCCGACGCTGCCGCGTCCACCGCATCCCGCCCCACGTTCGTGACGATGGCCAACGCCCCTCTTGCCGGGACGGGACGGCGGGATTTGTAAGCGTGATTTGGGTCTGCGGCGAAGCGGAGTATTTTTGATGCGACGACTGGACGGGGCAAATCACGTTGAAGTTGTTAGGGAAAATAGATTATTCAGAAAAAATCGATTTTTGGGCGCGCTGCCATTTTGAGAGTCTTAGATCGCGTCAATAGCTGTTTGTAAGTTCTGGCTTACATTGGCGGTCACGCCGGGGCGCGGGTCCCACGTAAGTGCTGATGGCACAGAGGGGGCAGGCTGCTCCCGGCAGATCGGGTCCGTGCAGCCAATCTACATCAATGACTGGTGCCGAACGAAGGGTAAAAGGATGGGTGTAGCGACAGCGATACCCATCAATGCCTCCGTTCACACCTGCGCTAATCCGCCCTTGTAACGCGCGGTCGATCTGACATGGTCGACTCCAAATGTTGGTTTCTGCTTTAGAATCTATAGAGATGGAACATCTGGAGTTGTGACCGAGATCATACTGTTTCCTCGACTTCCGGAGCATTGTGCCGCCGCTACTGATCCGTTGAGGTCCGGATGCAATGCACGAATTGCGCGGCCGAAGTCTCGGAGCAAAGCAAATTTTGTGGGCAATGTGGAGCGGCGGTCGTGCGGCGCTGTCTGGCCTGCGGTGCGGCAAACCCAGCGCTGAACAAGTTCTGCCGCGATTGCGGGACCAGATTGCGCGCGGATTCTCCTGCGGTGGTGCCATTGGCGCGGGACTCGCGCCCGATCGAGCGCCGGCAGCTTACCGTACTCTTTTGTGACCTGGTCGGATCGACCGCGCTGTCCGCAAGGCTCGATCCCGAAGACTTCAGCGCAATCATCGCCGACTACCGGCGCTGCATTACTGGAACCGTTACCCGCTTCGACGGCTTTGTCGCGCGACATCATGGGGACGGCGCAATTGTATGCTTTGGCTATCCTCAGGCGCACGAAGACGACGCAGAGCGTGCTGTTCAAGCCAGCCTTGCACTGGTGCAGGCGATCGCCGCCTTGCCCGCGAAAGAGAAGTTGAGCGCGCGGGTCGGTATTGCAACGGGCGTGGCGATCGTCGGCGATATGTCCGATAGCGCGATTTCCGAGGAGCATGGTATCCTCGGCGACACCCCGAATCTTGCCGCCCGACTGCAATCGCTCGCACCGCCCGGTGGCGTTGTTATCTCGGGTCGCACAAAGACGATCGCGGGACCGCAATTCGAGTATCTCGATCTCGGTAAAGTCGAGATCAAGGGATTCGCAAAACCGGTCGCTGCCTGGCAAGTCGCCGGCAAGACAACAGTGACCAGCCGATCGCACGCTCTCCAAAGCTGTGATGTACTGCCTCTGATCGGCCGTGATGAAGAAATGGAACTAATTCTGAGCCGATGGAAGCGGGCCAAGGGTGGCGAAGGTCAGGTGGTGCTGCTCTCCGGTGAAGCGGGGATAGGCAAATCACGGCTCGCCGTCGCGCTGTTGGAACAGCTTGCTCGCGAACCGCACATTCGGCTGCAGTACTTCTGCTCGCCGCAGCATACCGACAGCACGCTCTATCCGGTGATCGGCGAGATGTCGCGCGCCGCCGGCTTTGCTCACGATGACAGCCAGCAAACGAAAACGGACAAGCTTGACGCGCTGCTGGCGCAAAGCTCGACGCCTTCAGAGCATGCAGCGCTGTTTGCCGAAATGCTGTCGCTACCCAGCGATGGACGCTACCCTCCGGTTGAAGTTGAGCCGCAGCTCCGCCGAGAGAAAACGCTGAAGGCTCTTGGTTCGCACATCGAGGCGCTGGCGCGGATCCATCCTGTGCTGATGATCTTCGAAGACGCGCATTGGACCGATCCAACCAGCCTCGAATTTTTCGCGAGGGCGGTGGACCTGGCCGTGAATCACCGGCTGTTGATACTCGTTACTTTCAGGCCGGAATTCATGCCGTCCTGGATCGGACGGCCGCACGTGGGCGAGCTGACCCTCCATCGGCTGACGCCGTGCGACATCCATTCCATCATCGAGGGCGTTGTCGGCAACCGATCGTTGCCGGCGGACATCCGCCAGGACATCATCGAGCGCACCGACGGCATTCCACTGTTCGCCGAGGAGATGACCAAGGCGGTGCTGGACGCAGAGGGTGAGAGTGATGTGCAGCGGGTTTGCGCAGGAGCACCAACACCTGTCGTGGCGGTTCCGGCGAGCCTGCAGGCTTCGCTGATGTCGCGGCTCGACCGGCTCGGCCCAGCGAAAGACGTCGCGCAGGTCGGCGCGGCGATCGGCCGGGAATTTACTCACATGTTGCTGGCGGCGGTCGCGCGAAAGCCGGAAGCAGAATTGGATGCCGACCTTCACCGGCTTATTGCAGCGGGCCTGTTATTTCGACAGGGCATCCCGCCGCATGCGAGCTACCGGTTCAAGCATGCGCTGGTGCAGGACGCAGCCTACAGCACGCTGCTGCGAGAGCCGCGGCGCGCGCTGCATGCGCGCATCGCCGAAATCCTTGAAAGCCAGTTCCCGGAAATAGCCGAGAGCCAACCCGAACTGCTCGCGCGTCACTACACAAAGGCCGACCTGATCGAGAAGTCAGCGCGCCTGTGGGGCAAGGCGGGACTGCGGTCACAGGAGCGCTCGGCGCTGGTCGAAGCGGCAGAACAGCTTGGCCAGGCTCTGGCGCAGATCGCGACCTTGCCCAGCGCGCCCGACCTGCGGCGCGAGCAGATCATCCTGCAAGTCGCGCTCATGAACACGCTGATGCATGTCAAAGGATATGGCGCTCCCGAAACCAAGACTGCCGTGGCGCAGGCGAGGGCGTTTATCGAACAAGCGGAACAGCTTGTAGAGTCTCCCAATGACCCTTCGCTGCTCCTCTCGGCCCTCTTTGGCCAGTGGATCGTCAATTTCATAAACTTCGATGGTGACGCGGCGCGCGAGCTCGCAAGCCGGTTTCTGGAGCTTGGCGAGAAGGAGGGAGCAGCGGTCCCGCTCTTGATCGGGCACCGTACCATGGCCAGTACGCTGGCGTTGAGGGGGGATCTCGTTGAAGCCAAGACGCACTACAATGAAGCCCTCGCCCTTTATCGTCCCGCCGAGCACCGGCGATTGATGACGCGATTTGGCCAGGACCTCCGGGTAACGTGCTTGGCCTTTCGTTCAATGGCCTCGTGGCTGCTCGGTTATCCCGAAGCTGCGATGAACGATGCAGACTGCGCGCTAATGGAAGCGCGCCAGATTGATCATGCTGCCACTTTGATGTTCACGCTGAATTTTCCGATTCTTGTTAATACCTACTGCGGGAATTATCACGCGGCAAACGAGCATCTCAAAGAGCTTGTCGCGTTAGCGGAGGAAAAAGGCGCCCCGTTCCGGAAAGCGGAAGGCGTGTTACGGCGGGGCTACATCCTAACCCTCACGCGAGCCGCGAAAGCCGTCGAGATGGTCACGGCGGGTATTGATTTATGGCGGTCGGCCGGATCGACGATATTTACACCGGAGCAGGAGTTCATGTTGGCGATCGCCCATGCGGACTCGGGCCAGTTCGATGACGCCTGGCGCTGCATCGGCAACGCAATGACAGCGATGCAAGCAACCAAGGAAAGATGGTGCGAGGCTGAGACTCATCGCGTTGCCGGTGAAATCGCGCTCAAGTCGCCGCAGCGGGACGAGGCGAAGGCGCAAGCGTATTTCGAGCATTCTCTGGCCATTGCGCGAGCGCAGCATGCAAAGTCGTGGGAATTGCGCGCGGCAACCAGCTCGGCATGGCTCTTGAGCCGTCAGGGCAAACGGAAAATGGCGCGTGACCTTCTCGCGCCCATCTACGATTGGTTCACCGAAGGATTTGACACAAGCGATCTGCGAAAGGCCAAGGCCTTGCTCGGTGAGCTTCGTTGATAGCGCCTTCCGTCGTCGCCCGCCTAAGATGCGGCGGATGAGGCGCTGATCCAGCCCGCTGCCAGACGCATTGCAGCGCCGCATCCTTGGGATCTGGACACGAGCCGGCCGCATGTCCAAAATGGCGCGCAACGAAGCGGAGGCGCGGTGGTGATTGTCGATTCCCAGGTCCACGCCCACGAGGCGAACCGTCCGAAGCGGCCTTGGCACAGTGTGCCGAGCCAGTGTTCTTTACATCGTGCCATCACCAGCGTTGCTCTGCGGAGTCCCGTACCGCAATTGAAGAAATCTCCGTCATAGGCGAGTTGAAGCTCGGTGTTTCGGAACTGCACCGTCTCGATGGTGGGAACGCCGCAAATTCAGCACCGCACGGGCATCGTTGAGAGCTGCTAATTCTTGGCTCGCAGGATGCTGATTCGAGATTCGTCGACAAAATTCTTGCTGTCCTGATCGGACCGGCGGAAGAGGTTGCGTTCGACGACGAGTGAACGGCCACTGATCGTCTTGGTGCAGCGCTCCTTGAGATAGATGCCTCCCACTGGCTGGTCTCCTGCACCCGGCTGGCCCTCGGTACATGCCCAGCCGTCCGAGCCGTAGCGCGATCTAGCCTGCAGCCCCAGGAGAAACGCCTTCTTCCGGAGATAGAGACGCGCCTTCGGATCGGTCTCGATCTGCAAGCCGGCAACGCGCGCGGTATCGTCGATCAGAAGGGTGAGGATCGCCGGATGACCCGCCACCATCGTGCCGTCGCGGCTGGTCGACGGATCGTAACTAAATCGGATCGACCGTGTTCCATTCGCGTCGGCAGGGCAGTCACGCCAGTTTTGCCAGCCCGCCAATGTGCGCTTCGGATCCGCCGCGCAGTAGAAGTCGACGTAACCGGTGTCCGGCAACTCGGCCGCTGCCATTCCGAGGCGAATGTCACGCAGATCGTTGCCGCTGAATTCTTCGGTCCGCGCCGGAGAGCTCGCAAGCGCGAGGGCCTGCCAGGCAAAGAGGCCCGCAGCAAGAACGCCCGGCAGCCTCAGTCTGCGCATCACTGGCCCTTCCCGGTGCTGGCGGTCGCATCATCTGGCTTCTGCGCCGGGGTCTTGTAGACGTCGCATACCCGCGAGGTGCTTGAGAAGAAGGCGGCGCATTCCGCGTAAGTGGGTTCGCCGGCTCCCTTGATGTGGGCGATTACGTAGTCGGCGACGGCTTCAATATCCTTCGGCCGCAGAAACGTTCCGCCCTCGGGCGGCATCTGTGCCCCCGCGTCCTGGCGGTTCATGCCGTGGCATTTCACCTCATCGTAGGCGCCGCGCATAAAGAATGGCATCCCGGTGCCCGGCCGACCGCAGCCGACGATTT
The DNA here is from genome assembly GCF_018398875.1 of Bradyrhizobium sp. sGM-13. GTDB lineage: Bacteria > Pseudomonadota > Alphaproteobacteria > Rhizobiales > Xanthobacteraceae > Bradyrhizobium. Next base: position 144,027 of record NZ_JAGWDK010000002.1, read on the forward strand.
CAATGATCTGATCGCGTGTCAGCTCGGTCTTGCGCAGCGACAGCGCATCACCGCCGTAGCCGCCGCCGCCATTGCCGTGCCATTTGTGGCAGCCCACGCAATTGGCCTTACTGAAAACGGCCTTGCCGGCATTGGTCGGATCCGAAGCTGGCGCTTGCGCCGACTGACCGAAAGCTGTGGTACCAATCGAGAAATTCAGGGCGACGACACTCACGAGCAGCATGCTTGGCGCCGCCGGGAATCTGCTGAAGAACATCGTTGCGTCTCTTGTCGAAGAAGTAGGAGAGCCCGCGGTTGGCGGACCCTCCTTTTTTGGGTTGTCAGAGTGCGAATACGTAGAGCATCGATCCCGGCTGTATCTTCTTCAGTTCGGGCGTCGAATCGATGAACCACTTGTCCCAGGCGCCGCCCAGGCCGACCAGAATGGCAACGTATTGTTTGCCATCGACCGTAAAGGTCATCGGCGGTGCGTTGACGCCGCCGCCCGTGTTGAACTCCCAGAGCTTCTGCAATGACTTGGCGTCAAGCGCCATCACTTCGCCGGACGGCTGACCGGTGAAGACGAGGTCGGGAGTTGCAAGCATGCCGCCCAAATTGGGAAAGGGCGTTTCCATTTTTTGGGCGATCTTGCCGGTCGTCACATCGATCGCAGTCACGCTGCCGGTGATCCTGAACGGCTGGCTCGGGCCGCCGCCGGTCCAGAACTCCCGCGGTTTCAGTTTGTCGGGGGTCATCACCTCAACTTTGATGCGGTTGCAGCTCTCGATCACCGGGATGTACCAGAGCTTCAAATCCGGATTGTAGGCCGTCGGCGGCCAGTTCTTGCCGCCCATGTTGCCGGGGCAGATGTCGGTTTCCATGTTGGTGCGGCTTGGCGTCACCGACGCGATATAGGTCTGCACGGCCTTATTCGGGTCATACTCGATCGGCTTGCCGCTCTCCGGGTCGAGCCCTTTGGTCCATGTGACTTTCTTCACGAACGGCAGGCCCCAGACGAACTTGCCGTTGGTGCGATCGATCGCATAGGCGAAGCCGTTGCGGTCCGCTTCGAGCGCGAGCTTCTGCGGACCACCGGGCCCGGGGATATCCACCAGCACGTTTTCCGCCACGCTGTCGTAGTCATAGGGGTCGTTTGGCGTGTGCTGAAAGTGCCACTTGATCTTGCCAGTTGTGGCGTCAAGGGCCAGCGAGCTGTCGGTGTAAAGGTTATCGCCCGGCCGATAGGCGCTATCCCAGTCCGGTCCCGGATTGCCGATGCCCCAGATGATGGTGTCGGTTGCGGGATCGTAGGTGCCGGTCACCCAGGTCGAACCGCCGCCGGCGGCCGCCGCGTTGTTACTGTCTTTCCAGGTCTCGATGCCGGGCTCGCCCTTGCCCGGAATTGTGTAAGTGCGCCAGACCTCTTTCTGGGTCGTGAGGTCGGTGGCGGCGATCCAACCACGGATGCCGTACTCCGCGCCGGCGACGCCCGTGATCGCCATGTTCTTGACGATCAACGGCGCGCCGGTGATCGTCTCGCCCTTGTCCGGATCGGCCACCGTGCGCTGCCAGGCGACCTGGCCGGTTTCCTTGTTGGTCGCGATCAGCCGGCCATCGAGCGTATGGGAAATGACGAGATCCCCCCACAATGCGACGCCGCGGTTGTCGACGCCGCAGCACGCCACGGCGCCAGCCCAGTCACGATCGGTCTTGGGGTCCATCTTCCAGACCAGCACGCCGCGGCCACCATGCGCATCGATCTTGTAGACCGAACCCCATCCATCGGTGACGTAGAGAAAGCCGTTCTCGGCAATCGGAGTGCCTTCCAGTCCGCCATGACTCCAGATGCCGCCGCCTTCGATGCCGCCGAGGTGCAAGGTCCAGGCGACCTTCAGGTTCTTCACGTTATCGCGGTTGATCTCCTTCAGAGTGGAGAACCGGTGAGCCGAGTAATTCTGATGATGATGAAGCCAGTTGCCCGGCTCCTTCTCGACGTTGAGCAGCCGTTCCTGATTGACCTCGTCGGCGGCGGATGTCGGCAGTGCGGCCGCCATGCCCGCGGCAGTGACTGCAATGGCGAGCAGGCGCGCTCGCGCGGAGATTCTTGTGTGACCTGAAAATCGCTCCATGAGAAATGCCCTCCTTTTGGCAGTCCACGTTAAATCGAGCGTCCGGCACATCCGGGCGTTTAGCTGAGAAGCCTCGTTCAGCGGCTCACCGCGCCGCTGTCGCGATCAGGGCGTTCGTGAAACCTGCACCTCCGTTTCTTTGGTTCCGCCTTTCTGGAAAACGATGGTGCATGTAAACGTCTCGCCGTCGACAAGTTGCTGCCGCGTCTGCAGCAGCATCACGTGATGTCCGTCGTGTTTGAGTTCGGTCGTCTTGCTCTCCGGGATTGGAATGGACTTGATCTCGCGCATGGCTGGCGCGCCTTCGCCGCGATCGACCGTGTGCCTTACGGCGAAGTTCGCGAACGGACAGCGGACGCGCAACAGGGCGTCGGCTTCGGGCGCATCGTTCCTGATCGTCATCACAAGCGGGAGATCGATACCGATCTGATCGGACGCAGGCACCCGGGCGTTCGTCACTTGCAACGCTTCACCTGCCGCGGCGAACCCGCGCGTCAGCCAAAGAACAGCAACCAGCCCGAACACAAGAAATGCAATCCGGCCGCGATCAAGCCGTGCGCCATCAGCACCTGATGTCGCTGTCGCGATCATCGGCTATGTCTCGGCCGAAGCGTAATCCTGCAAATGCGCTGTTAGTCGAGGAACACAAGCGAGGGATGCCCAAACGAAACTTTTCGTCCTGCACATTGGCGTGCCTCCCGCGATCAATTTTTCTTACTTCTTGGCGTCCCAAGTTACGCTTCAAAATAAGGCGCTCAAAGGGCGCTGCGCTTTTTTCCCGACAAAAAATGCGCCACCACGTTGCTGTGGGCGCGGCTAAGCCGGCATGCGCCATCAAACATCAAGCTTGAGCAACGGCCGTTCAACCCCACATAATCTCCACCCACTCGGAGGGAACAGCGATGCAATTTCGAACCTTTGGCCGCACCGGGATGCGGCTCTCGATCCTCGGCTTCGGCTGCGGCGCCGTCGGCGGGTTGATGGTGCGCGGCGATGCGGCCGACCAGGAGCGGACCATCGCGCGGGCGATTGCGGCTGGCGTCAACTACTTCGACACCGCCGTGCAGTATGGCGACGGGGAATCGGAAAGGAACCTTGGCCGGGTTTTGCAGAAGCTGAAGCCGGCCGACGTGGTTGTCGCCACCAAGGTCCGGTTGCCGCCTGGCGATCGTGGCCGGATTGATGAGGCGGTGCGGCTATCGCTCGAAGGCAGTCTGGCGCGGCTGCGGCTCGAGCGGGTCGATATCTTTCATCTGCACAATCCGATTACCGAGCAGGGCGGCGGGCCGGCGCTGAGCGTCCGGCAGGTGCTGGACGAGGTGGTGCCGGCGTTCGAGCGGCTGCGGCGAGAGGGCAAGATCCGGTTTCTCGGAATCACGGCGCTCGGCGATACGGCGGCGCTGCATCAGGTGATCGATGCTGGCGTCTTCGACAGCGCGCAGGTCGTCTACAACATGCTCAATCCGTCTGCGGCCGGCGAATTGCCGGCGCGCTATCCGGCGCAGGATTATGGACGGCTGTTCGATCACACAGAGGCGGCCGGCGTCGGCGCCGTGGGCATCCGCGTGCTGGCCGGCGGGGCGCTGTCGGGTTCGGCCGAGCGTCATCCGATTGCGGGTGCTGCGCCGGAACCGATCGGCTCTGCCATGAGCTACGATGCCGATGTCGATCGCGCGCGCCGTCTGATGCCGCTGGTGGAGGAGGGATTTGCCGCCAGCCTGACCGAGGCCGCGACGCGGTTTGCGATCTCTCATCCGGCGATGGGCACGATCCTGGTCGGCATGGCGACGCCGGGGCAGTTCGAGGATGCACTCGCCGCGGTGGAGAAGGGCCCGCTGCCGCAGGCGGCGCTCGACCGGTTGTCGGAACTGCGGCAGGCGTTTGCCGGCGAGGCGCGATGATCGAAAAACGACGGCCTCGGCTTCCCCTTACCGAATTATTAACCAATCTGCATCAGGCTTAACGGATTATTAACCAATCTGGTTCGGGATTGGCGTCGCGACAACCGGCACCAAGGGAGCACCTGATGGATACCCGAACGTCCGCCGCACCCGACGAAAAAACGCCTCCGTCGGAATTGGCTTTGGCGACACAACTCAGCAAATCGGAAACGCAAGAGAAGTCGCAGCCCTCTAGCGAGCTGGAGATCAGCGCCGAACGAATCAACTCCTCCGTCGCCCGGCTGACCTCAAATTCGATAGGCGAACTTCAGGGCTTGGCTTCGGAGCTCCAAAAAATGCAGGACTTCCTGCAGGCCGAGGTCAACAACGTGCAGCGCCAAATCGACAGCGCGTTGGCCGGAATCAACATCATCGTCGAAACGATTAGTCCGTGGAAAAGTATCGCGGGCTCGCAAACACTGCCATCCGGTACTCGCCATGTCCGCGCGGGGGGACCGGCGGCCAATATTGAGCAACGCAGTCGCGCCGGGTAGCAGCGGCGCGCGCGCCGCTCGCCGATCTTGCAGAGTCCCCGACCGAACTGGCGTCGGTGCGGATACTCGGCTTCATCCATGCGAGCGCTTGGGTTGAAGTGCACGGTGCGTGAGAGTGATCGCCGGATTGCCACCGCCGCGTCACCAAATCGCCTAACGACTCAACGACGCTATTGCAGCGGGCTGCGGGCGATGCGCATGGGTGCAGTCATGATGCGCTTTGGGTCCAATCTACATCTAACTCCCGCCCTCAGTGGGCTGGTGATGGTCGCGCTTCTAGTGCTTGGCGCGATCGTCGTTCAAAGTCTCGGACTGGCTGAGAAAGGTGGCCGTGTCACTACTGTGTCCCAACACAGTGAGGTGAGCACGCGCACCACCCCCGAGAATGATGGCCGAGCAACCCTCGATATTGGTGTCGCAGACCTGAGGGGGTCGCTGCCGTAAGCTTGCGGGTTGCGCTGTCGTCCGGAAGAGCGGCGGTCCGCGTTCCCCGGATGCTGTGCAGCACGCCGCTTGCGGCGTGATGCACTGCTGATCCGGGGTCCACTGGCGCGTGAGTCCTGGCTCTGCGGAGCAGCGCACCGGACGATGCTTCGCATCGCCGGGGAACGCTGCACCGCGTCCGGGACACGCGGCTAGAACGCCACCACGATTTTCCCGAGGTGCTTGTTGGCTTCCATGTGCTCGAACGCTTTGCCGATCTCGGCGAAGGGATAGACCTTGTCGATCGGCAGTTGCAGCTTGCGGGATTCCACGGCCGGCCAGATGTCTTTGCGGACCTCGTCAAAGATCTCGCGGATTTCCTCAATGGTGCGGGTGCGGAAGGTGACGCCGATATAGTTGATGCGGCGGGCGGCGTGGAGGTCGAAATTGAAATCGGCGTGGGTGCCGCCGAGCCGGCCGACATTGACGATGCGGCCCTTGACCTTGGTGGCGGCGAGATTCTGGTTGGCGAGCTTGCCGGAAACCTGGTCGACGATCAGGTCGACACCTTCGCCGTTGGTGGCGTTGAGCACCTGATCGACCCAGCCGGGGTCGCTGGAATCGATTGCGAGATCGGCGCCGAACTCCTTCAGGCGGCCGCGGCGCATCGCGTCTGTCGAGGAGCCGATCACGAGTTTGGCGCCCTTCAGTTTTGCAATCTGCATCGCCATCAGGCCGACGCCGGAGCTGGCGCCCTGGATCAGCACGCTCTGGCCCGGCTGCAGCGCGCCTGACGTGACGACGGCGTTGTGCATGGTGGAGAGCGCCACGGGGAGGGTGGCGGCTTCCTCGAAATTCATGTTCGAGGGCGCGCGGAACAGCCGGCCGTGGTCGGCCAGCGTATATTCGGCAAACGCGGCTGCGCCCGAGCCCATGATCTTGTCGCCGACCTCAACGCCTTTTGCGTCAGGCCCGAGCTCGGCGACTTCACCGGCCCATTCCATGCCGAGCACGGTGCCGACGCCGCCGGCCGCGCCGTGCACGTGCCCCTTGGTCATGCCGAGGTCGGCGCGATTGAGGCCGCAGGCGTGGACCTTGACCAGCACCTGCGTGCCCTTCGGCGAAGGTTTTGCGACCTCTGATATTTCGGCGCCGTTGGCGCCGTAGACATAGGCTTTCATGGGCTCTTCTCGTTGTTGGCGGAGACCGCTTTTATTCTGCCGCCTGACGCTGCGCGCCCGACAGCATGGCTTCGAACCGGCTGCAGATAATGGCTTCCGCGTCCCGCATGATGCGCGACACCAGTGAGGCGCAGGTCGGGATGTCGTGGATCAGGCCCTGGACCTGGCCGGCCGACCAGATGCCTTCATCGGCATCGCCTGTCGCGTAGACCATCTTGCCGCGGGCGCCGGCGACGAGCTCGCGCACGTCCTCGAAGTTCGCGCCTTCCCTTTCCATCGCCACCACCTTGGTCGAGATCGCGTTCTTGGCGACGCGCGAGGTGTTGCGCATGGTGCGAAAGATCAATTCGGTCTCGCGCTCGTCATTGGCGACGATGCGCTCCTTCACGAGCTGGTGGATCGGGCTTTCCTTGGTGCACATGAAGCGCGTGCCCATGTTGATGCCCTCAGCGCCGAGCGCCAGCGCTGCGACCAGGCCGCGGCCGTCGCCGAAACCACCGGAGGCGATCATCGGTATCTTCACCTTGTCGGCGGCGGCCGGGATCAGGATCAGGCCGGGCGTGTCGTCCTCGCCGGGATGGCCGGCGCATTCAAAGCCGTCGATCGAGATGGCGTCGACGCCCATCCGCTCCGCCGACAGCGCGTGGCGGACGCTGGTGCATTTATGGATGATCTTGATGCCGTGCTTCTTGAATTCGGTGACATGTTCCTGCGGCTTGTTGCCGGCGGTCTCGACGATCTTGATGCCGGCCTCGATGATGGCCTGGCGATACTCGGCGTAAGGCGGCGGCTTGATCGCGGGCAGAATGGTGAGGTTGACGCCGAACGGTTTGTCGGTCAGGTCGCGGCAGCGCGCGATTTCTTTTGTCAGGTCCTCGGGCGTCGGCTGCGTCAGCGCGGTGATCAGCCCGAGCGCGCCGGCATTGGCAACGGCCGCAACCAGCTCGGCGCGGCCGACCCATTGCATGCCGCCCTGGACGATCGGGTGCTCGACGCCCACGAGCTCGGTGAATCGCGTCTTGATCATGTCCTGCCCTCTGGTTTCCCGGCGCGGGACGCCCGCGCACGTCTTTCTTGTGAGAATTGAGCGGCAGGATGCCGTCACCCCCCGCAAAAGTCTACCGGGGGCGGGCGGTGATCAGGGCAACGCCATCATGCAAAAGCGCGGCTTGTTTTCGCAGTGCGAACAATTCCGCACGGAGTCCGGCATTTCCGAGATCACCCGCAGGAGACGTTCCTGGGAGTTATCACTGCCGCCCTATGACGCGCGGGTGAGAAAGATCGGCAGCCCTCGCTTATTGCCGTAGATGGGGCGGTAGCGCTCCGTGTTGTATGTGTTGGCGACGTCCAATTTGCGCGGCCCGAGCTTGGCGTTAGGGATGGGCACGAGGTCGTAGCGTCCCTCCACCAGCGCCGACATGCGGCCGGTCTTGCCTTCCAGGATGGCATCGTAGGCCATGTTACCGAACGTCAGGGCCACGAGCTTGTCCATGAAGTCCGGATTGCCCGATCGCAGGTCGTAGGTGAGATCGGAGGTGATCGTCTCCTCGCCGACGCGTCGCTTGATCTCGTCGGCGAACGATTCCGCCACGCTCGCCTTCTTGCGGTGGCCGTAGGCATCAGGCTCCCCGTATTCCTGCACCTCGTAGCCCTCCCACGCGGCGCCTTCGCTGAGCACGACCAGCGCGTAGTTGCTTGGGTTGGCGCGCTTCTCCTCGACGAGCAACTGGATCAGTTTGTCGAGATCGACCTTGTATTCCGGTATGACGCACCTTATCGAGGTGGCGTATGCGGTGTAGAGCGCCGTAAATCCGGCATCGCGGCCAAAGACGCGGAAAATGCCGATTCGCTCGTGCGATCCGACAGTGGTGCGTTGCCGCTGGATGGCGTCGCTGGCGCGGGTGATCGCGGTCGAGAAGCCGATGCAATACTCGGTGTTGCGGACGTCGTTGTCCATCGTCTTCGGGATAGCGATGATCTTGACGCCGAGCTCGTTGAGCTTGGCTGCGTAACTGAGCGTGTCGTCGCCGCCGATGGCGATCAGATGTTCGATGCCGAGCCCCGAGAGGTTCGCCAGCACCTGACTTGTGACGTCCCACGTCTTGGTTGCGATGCCGCTCTTGGTGCTGAGCGAGACCGGAAAGTCGTTGCCGACGAGATGATCCGGCAGCTTCTTCATCTTGGACGGATTGGTGCGGCTCGAGTGCAGCACGGTGCCGCCACTCCGGTCTATGGTGCGCGTGTTGTCACGGTTCAGCGGGATGATGTAGTGGGACCTGCTGGCCGGGTCCTCGAGGTTCACGTGCGTGAGGGCCTCCCAACCACGGCGGAGGCCGACGACCTCGATGTCGTTCTCGCTGCCGCGATAAGTCACGCTCTTGATGACGGCGTTCAGACCGGGAACGTCGCCGCCGCCCGTGAGAATGCCGATACGCCTTTTTGCCATACCCACCTCGCAGGCGATCGCTTACTCGGCCGCTTCCGGCCTGCGCTCCTTGCGCACCTGAAAGCGCTTCAGCAGTGAGGATACGGTGTCGCGGAAGCCACCATACTCCAGCTCGGAATAGGGCAGCATCGCAGCACCGGACCAGCCCTGGCTGCGCATCTCGATTGCCTTGCTCTGGGCGCGCCGGCGGACCTCGTCCCACGCCGGGTTGTCGAAGAAATCGGTAAAGGACTCCGAAAAACGGCCGTCCTTGTCGATCGAAAAGCCGGTGCAGGAAACGATCGGCAGGCAGTACATGCCTGTCACCGGTGTGTTAATTGGCACCGGCATGAGCGGCATCACGTGCGAGCCGCGCGCATCGCCGCCTACGAAGTGCGCCTTCGCGAACGGCGAGACGATTTCTTCAGGCGCTGGGAATATCCCCTGGTTCCTCACGATCGCGACCGGATCGTCCTTGCCGGTGTACTTGCCTGCGATCGCGTGAAGACGCTGCGCCGAAACGGCGACGGCGACCTCGCCATGGGTCCGGGAAACGATGCGATCAATGCCAAAGCGCTCGTTGTCGCGGAGCAGCGCGGCAATGTGGTAGCCGTCCGCGGGCGCGTCGAGTTCGATCAGGCTGTCGCCGGCCGTGTGGTCCATGTCGATGACATGGAAACGGAATCCCTTGATCATCGGGGGCAGCATCAGCCCGGCGCAATACATGGGATCGGCAAAGGCGAGGTAGAGCGGCAGATTGTAGGCGCCGGGGCCGCATTTGTCGGCGGCGAACACCATGAAGGACTCCGCAGGTCTCGTGCCCGAGAGGCTGTGCTCGAAGCTGAGCTCGGCGACGCCCGGGCCGGCGCCACGGACATTTCCGGACGGTGCGTCGACGAGAAGATCCTGGCCGGCGCCATAAAGCCCGGAGGTTTTCGCGACCGAGGTGGCCGCGAGGAACGCCTTCCAGGCAAGTTGATGCACCTCGGAGCTCCCTTCGCCCCGTGTGTGCGTCATGATGATCGCGATGTCGTCGCCGGTGTGGCAGACGAAAGCGTCGATCAGCAGGCCATCGCAGATCGCCTTCGCGACCTCGCCCTCGACAGCCGCCATCATGCGTGTGGACGGTTTGGTGTGACCGCCGACGGAGCCTATGTCAGCCTTGATGACCGAAAGAGTGAGTCTCATGAGCGTTTCCTCCGACCAGCGCAGCGCAACGCCTCGGCGTCTGCGCTTGCTGCGCCGGGGCGACGGCGCTGCTCATTTCCGCGAACCAGAACGTCTGAGGTTCCTTTAGGTTCCGGTAAACCTTCTCGAAAAGCTCAGGCTCATTCCGGTAGCCGGGATCATGATCACCGTAATGATCATGCCAGAAGTGATAGGATAATCGGTTCATGCCGCCCTGGAATCGGGTGCTCGGCGCCGACGAGTTCGGTGAATCGCGTATTGCTCACGTCTGCCCTCTAATTTCCCGGTACAATTCATTTCCGCGGAGGGTCTGGATTCACGCAAGTACCATACCCGAACGGGTGTAACCGATATCGTGTCTATCGCCCGAACGTCTGCGATCCGAATTGACGACTCGGCTTTTGGCTTGCCGAGGTGACATTCTCTCTTGAGTGCGGGAGGCGTCCGTCCGGTCGGCGCGAAACAATTCGGTAGGGCAACAGTCATGAATCATCGGAGTGTACCGGACCCTGTTCATCACGTTCCCCTCGACCGCAAGGCTCAGCTCGGAAACGATCTGCCAGGCTCGTGGTGGCTGTCCGAGCATTCATGGCCACGCTTCCTGACCCACACGGGAGACAACAGCGCCGGCAATGGCGGCAAAGGTCATTTTGCCGGGAGCCTGATCCATAGCAGCTACGCTGGTTTCGAGCCACTCAACGTGGCATGGCCGGGCGTCCATGCGCCAGCCCTCGCCAATCAGACGAGCATCGCCTATTTTGATCAGTCCGCAAGCCAGATCGCGGGAGTTGGCGGTGATGGCGGCAATTGGAACGCCGCATCGGGCGGAAGCGTCGGCGCGCTCGGGCCTGCCGGCCCTGGCGTGATCGCCACCGGTGACAACAGTGCCGGAAATGGTGGCGATGGCTACTTCTCCGGAGCAATGGTGCATGCTCCTGTCGCGGTCTATAACCCGATCAATATGGCGGTGGCGGGTGCCCATGCGACGGCCGACGCCCATCAGACGAACAACGTGGAGTTCGATCAATCCGCGACCCAGATCGCGGGAGTTGGCGGCGATGGTGGCAACGGAAATGCCGCATCGGGTGGAAATGTCAGTGCGGTCGGGTCTACCGGCTCCGACGCGCTCGGTACCGGCGACAACAACGCCGGAAACGGTGGCGACGGATACGCCTACGGGGGCATGGTTCACGCGACTTTTGCGCTCTACTATCCGATCAACATCGCGGTGGCGGGATACAATTCCACCGCCAACGCCGAACAGACAAACAATGTGGTGTTCGATCAATCCGCTTTTCAGATGGCTGGCGTGGGGGGTGATGGCGGGAACGGTAATCACGCGGTTGGCGGAACTGCAGACATCTTCTCTTCCATCTTCGAATTAATCGGCTCTGACGTAATAGCGACCGGCAACAACAGCGCCGGCAACGGCGGCAACGGCCATTTCTCGGGAAGCATGGTCGACATCGACGTTGCGATCTACGCCCCGATCAACATTGCGGTCGCCGGCTACAGTTCAACAGCCGAGGCTCATCAGAGCAACAATGTCGTGTTCGACCAGAGCGTGATCCAGATTGCCGGAATCGGTGGCGACGGCGGCCACGGCAATGCTGCGCTTGGCGGCGATTTCGCCATGCATCTGTTGTCGGACCTTCACCTGCTGGATCATGCCTAGAGCCTTTTCGGTTTCGACAGAATCGAAACGCGATTCCAGGTTTTGATTTGACGCGTCTTCCTGGCGCGAACCTCTTCGCTTCACTCGAAACCGCTCGAGCAGCACTGGAGCTGCCCAGATCTCGGCGGCGCGACGGTAGCATTTCGGGCGTACACCGTTGCCACTGGGTGGCATCAGCTTTGGCGGCTAGACCGCTCCGGTGTCCAAATCCAAGATCATTGCTGTCCACATTGGGACGCACAGTGCACAAACCAAGTCAGGGAGTCTCACATGGCAAAGGCATCATTTCCTTCCGACACGATCGTGTTCAAGGCATCGACCGGCGGCAACAGCGCAGGGAACGGTGGAGACGGTTACAACGAGGGTAATATCATCAGCAACCCGAGCATCCACTTCAACCCGACCAACAAGGCCGAAGGCGCCGACGTCCACGTCAAGAACGGCGATGACGTCTATCAGAAGGCATACTGGGACGCCGGGGGCGCGAATGCGAAGGCGGAGAAGCATTCCAAGGCAGAGGGCGGCAAGGCCGTCTCGAATGGCGACCAGAAATCCGACAGCGGCCATAACAAGTCCGACGTGCATGCCAACACGAAGGCCTATCAGGACAATTGGCTCGCTGCGGACCAGAGTCAGACCGTGATGGCCGGCGTCGGCGGCGATGGCGGAAACAACAACAAGGCCGAAGGCGGAGATATCTACTTCAAGGCCAGCATCGAATCCGCGAACCTGAACGACGTGCTCAACGATTCCAAGTACTTCCATATCGACGATTCAGGCATGTTCAACTGAGCAATGCCTGTGTGGGGTGAGACCGGCGGCGCAATGCCGCCGGTTCTCAATTCGTCGCGGAGTCGACGAGGAATGGGCGGAAGGTTCGGACTTCAAATCTGGCGGGACCGCAATGCTGATGCCACCGCTCCGGCTGCAGACGATGTCACCACCGCGGACGCCGTTGAAGTCGGCGTTGCGGGCCTGCGCGGGGTCGTTCGGACTCGTTTTCGCGTATAGCTGCAGCTACAATCTCCTTCTTCTCGCGCCTTCCATCTATCTGCTTCAGATCTATGATCGCGTGTTGTCGAGCCGCAGCGGCGATACGCTCCTGATGTTGACGCTCATCGTCGCGTTTACCGTCGTGGTCGGCGGGGTGCTTGATGCGCTGCGCCGCGCCGCATTGGGCCGGATGGGCGAGTGGCTTGAAGAAGAACTCCATCCGGCAGCGCTCTCCGCATGCCTCAAATGCGCCCATGCTGATCGGGCGCGGGCATCGGATGCCTATCGCGATCTTGCGGTGCTGCGTCAGTTCGCCCAGTCCGGAGCCTGCTCGACTCTGTTTGACGCGCTCTGGACGCCGCTCTTCCTCGGGGTTCTCTTCCTCGTGCATCCCTTGCTCGGCGTGATAGGTGTGCTCAGCGTGCTCTTCCTGCTTGGGCTCGGGCTTGCCGAAGACTGGTTCACGGAAGCACCGCGGGCGCGGTCGGCTGCCGCGGCGACGAGGAGCCAGGGATGGTTCGGCATGGCCGTCGGAAACCTCCACGTGATCAGGGCTATGGGAATGCTCGACGGCACCGCGCGCCTGATCCGCCAGACTGCGCAGGATGCCAGGAGCGAGCAAGAGGTGGTCCAGCGCCGCCATGAAACCATCATGCTGATTTCCAAACCCGCGCGGGCGCTGGCGCAGGTCCTGATCATGGGTACTGCCGCCTGGCTCGTCCTGGAGCAAAGCCGAAGTCCCGGCATCATCTTTGCCACGACGCTTTTGTTCGGACGCGCTCTCGCGCCCGTTGAAGGGGCGGTTGCAGGCTGGAAGGCATTCGCGATGGCCTTGGCCGCCTACCGCCGGCTCAACGACGTCATGTCCGCCGTCACCACGGTTGCGAACGTCAGCGACCTGCCGGAGAGGCCGAAGGGCAATCTCATTGTCAACAATGTTGGCGTCGCCGTCTCAGGATCGGACTGTTGGATGCTGAAGGACGTCTCATTCAGTCTCGCACCCGGTGAATGCCTGGGCATCATTGGTCCATCTGGCTCCGGCAAATCCACGCTCGGCAGGATCATCACCGGAATCTCCGTGCCGACGGCAGGTTCGGTCCTGCTCGACGGCATCGATATTCTAGCCCTGCACGATTCGCGCGGCGGCGGGCGCCTCGGATATCTCCCGCAGGATATCGATCTGGTCGGAGAAACAGTAAAGGACATCATTGCACGGCTGGACGACGCCGATCTGCAGAAGATCACTGAGGCAGCGAAGCTGGCCGGCCTTCATGAGACGATCATTCGTCTCCCGCAGGCATACGATACAGTCGTCAATGGCGCAGCGGCCAACCTCCCACGTGGATTTCGCCAGCGCCTCGGCCTTGCACGGGCGTTTTTTGGCGACCCGCACCTCGTGGTCCTCGACGAGCCGAACTCCAGCCTGGACAGTCTCGGCGAGCGCATGCTCTTCGACGCCATCGAACGCATGAAGGCGGCCAATACAACGGTGATCATCATCACCCACCGGATCGGGATCCTCGGCGCAACGAACAAGCTCGCCATCATGCAGGGCGGCGCGATCAGCGCATTCGGTGAGAGCAGGGAAATTTTCGAACGGTGTTTGGCAAGGCCTCAAGTTACTGCGCGTGAACCTGTCTCATGAAGATTTCATTCACTCACGTCGATGTTCGGGAGATTCCACGCTGGCTGAGATCGGCGGCGCTGGCGCTGCGCGACCGGCTGCGCGGTGTCACCTGGATCCGCATCAAACGTCTTCACCGTCTCTTTGCCCGAAGAGGATGGCCTCGTCTAAAGATTGCATTCGCTCACGTAGAGATCTGGGACGTTCCACGGTGGCTGAGGTCGGCGCCGCCGGCGCTCCGCGAGCGGCTGCGCGGTGTCACCTGGACAGGAAATCTCCTGGTTTTCGGCTTCGTCATCGGTCTCGGTACCTGGTCGACCTATGCACCCCTCGAGAGCGCCGCGATTGCTGTCGGCACCGTCGAGTCCGAGTCGAGCCGCAAGACGATTCAGCACCTTGAGGGCGGCATCATCAGGGAAATTCTGGTCGCGGACGGTGACGTTGTCCGTGCTGGACAAACGCTGATCTCGTTGGAGGACACCAAGGCCCGTGCCGAAGCCCAGAGCCTGCAAGGCCAGTTGTGGGAGGCGACGGCGCGAGAGGCACGGCTGCAGGCGGAACAGCGCGGAGACGAGCGGGTATCATTTCCGGCCAGGTTGGAGATGGCGCAGATGGCGAGTCCATCAGTCGCGGATGTCCTTGCGGGTCAGCAAGCCATCTTCGAAACGCGCCGGCAGGTCTTTCAATCGCAAGCGGCCGTAAATCGGGAGAAGCGGTCGCAGGTGGAAAAGGAGATCGAGGGCCTCAGGGCGCAGGAAAGCGCGGCCGCAAGGCGCATCGACATCGTCCGCGAGGAAGCGGCAACGGTGGCCACGCTCGTCAGCAAGGGGCTTGAGCGGCGCCCGCGGCTTCTGAACCTCGAGCGAGAGATAGCTGACATCGAAGGACGGCGGGGAGAGATTGTCGCGCAGATATCGCGCGCGGGGCAGGTCATCAACGAATCCGAGGCTGTTCTCCTCAAACTGGAGCATGATCGTCAAAACGAGATCGCGCAGTCGCTGCGCGAGGTACAGAACCAGATCTTTCAGATATGGGAACGATTGCGGGCGGCCGACGACCAACTCTCGCGAACGACGGTCAAGGCGCCCGAGGACGGCGTGGTAACGGACCTGAAGATCCATACGCCAGGCGGCGTTATCGGCGCCGGGGCACCTCTCATGGATCTGGTTCCCCGGCAGGATCGGCTCATCGTGATTGCGCGCGTCAGGCCCGAAGACATCGATGTGGTCCGTCCCGGACTGAGCGCCGAAGTGAATCTCCTGCCCTACAATCAGCGCCGCATGCCACGTCTCCATGGGACTGTGACGCACGTTTCTGCCGACCGTCTAGTCGATAAGCGCACTGATCAGCCGTACTACGCAGCGAAGATTCGAGTTCAGGATCTGGTCGGCGCCGGGATCGATAATGTCCAGATTGTTCCGGGAATGCCGGCCCAGGTGTTCATCAAGACGGGTCGCGGCACCGTGGCGCTCTACGCTCTCAGCCCTCTGCTCGACAGCTTCCACGGCGCGTTCCGCGAGGATTAAGCTTGCGACCCGACCGGCGACCTCGGGCAGCTCTCAAGATGATCGCATGCGTGAGGGGCTAGGCATGACCGTTGGCTCGCCGGCTCCAGCGAACGACCGCCTCGGTGCGGTTATGCGCGGAGCATTTTCGCATGATACGTTGAATATGCATTTTTACGGTATTTTCCGACAGGTTGAGCCTGACGGCAATCAACTTGTTCGGAAGGCCAAGCTGCAGCGCCTCGAGCACATGTTGTTCGCGCGGCGTAAGGTCGACCATCGCCTTCTCCGGCACAATCCTGGTGGCGCCGTTGCCCTCGTTAGTTCCGAATAGCTCGGACGTATCTGGGCATCCCGATATCGTCTTGTGGCTTGTCCCTCCATTTTGCCCAACGATCGGTAACGGTCGGTAGACCCCACCGGCAAGGACCAGGCGTAATCCGGCAATAGCGAGTTCGACCGGGATCGATGTCGGAAAGAAGCCGCGCACTCCACGTTGCATTGCGGCCGAAGCCGTCGCATCGTCGTCGCGGTTTGACAACACAGCAACGGACGCTTTCGGGCAGGTTTCTGCAAGGAGGGCGAGGCTCTCCTCGATCGAGGGATCAGTGATCTGCTTGTGCCCGATATTCAGCGCAATCAAGCGGATGTCTCTACCGGATAGCCAGTTCAGGCCACTGGTCGTTGCCATCTCGACGATCTCGAATCCAGTGAGTTCTCTTTTGAGAATATTGAGGATGCATGTACGCGCCAGTACATGTTGCTCGATGATTACGAGCACCGGCGAGTTTTGTGATACCGAGGCTAGTTCCGCGGAATTAGAAAAATCGTCCATGATGTCCCCGAAGTCAGAGATTAGCTGTCTCCACAAGTTTTGATTTCCATTTTCCATGGAGCAAATCTGCCCCACACACTCTGCAGCGAATTGCTGCTGATCGCGACGTTGCTTCCGAGCTTCGAGTTCGTTCGCAACGTCGTCACGGACCTTCTGGTCCGTCGCAATAGATCTTCAGCGGTCTTATTATTCCGGCTAGCTGCAAATATTGCGGTACGCGCTCGCCGAAGCCGACTTGGCGGGGCCATCGACGACGTATGCTTCATCTTCCGTCACGAGATATAGAAACGGCCTGTCTCCGGTATCTTCGCCCGACGCCGTTTTTCCTTTGACACGGCCGCAAATGGTGTCGACGGACTGCCCGAGCGTATTTTTGCGGATGGCCCGTTTCATCTCACCGAACTCGGCGGACGCCGGCTCCTCCAACTTCGCAGCAATCGTGGTCTTCGCCTTGATAATGACCGGATCGGACGTCTCAGCGGGCCGACCAGATGCCGGAGCTTCGACTTTCGCTTCGATCATGGCGGACTTCGCCTTTTTCTCAGCGAGTTGGTGCCCGTCGCGGACGTCAATCGACGGCTCTTGCGTCTTCGTCGCGATTGCGGACTTGACTTTTGTTGCCGCAGAATGGGGCTTGGGTGGCGCTGACGCCGGTTCAATCGGCCGACTGGCCGCCATCCCGTTGAGACAGCCGGACCCACTCGCGTCTGTGCATGCTTCCATGCTCGCTTGCGGCGGTAAGAGGCAGCTACAGCCAACCAGGGTCGCAGCCAGAACACCAATGAGAAGCGTTCTCATGCTAATCCCTCAAAAAAGGGGCCTGAGGTGCGCTCGCAATTCTTGCGGCGATCTAAAATGTTGCGCTGGTTGTCTATCATTTGCGCAAAAGTCTTAACTGTTGCTAAACGCCCATCCCGCGCCGCGGCGGTGGGCCCGTGCACATTGCGGGGGATGGGCTCGAATTGGCCTGTCGGCGGCCAATGATCGAGCGCGTTTTTGAGCGAAGCAGGGACCGTTCGCGTAAGAAGCGCTTGAAACAAGAGACTAGAGCCGCTTTTAGCTCAATCAGAGCCGATAAGGCTCTACTTTGCTGAGACTGGAACGCCTCGAGGCGCGTCGGATGCTTCCGCCTCGATGCTCTTATTCAGTTTCTGGTTGACGATCTGGACCGTACGGTCGATTTCGGCGTTGGGTACGCCAAGCTGATGCGAAATCAGCTTCACCAGAAGGTCGACGCGCTCGATGGAAGGCGCGCCACCAGCGACCGCCCGGGCCGCCGACGAGGGCTTGAGAAGGCTTTCTGCTGCTTTGGCGTATTTCTCGAAAGGGACCTGATCCTTGGGATCGGCACCGAGGCGCTGGGCAATGGCATCGACATGGTCATAGATCGACTGCGAGAGATTGATATCGCCGTGCACCGCGTCGCAGATCGATTGCGGCTCGTGCGGCGTGATGCAGCGGTAATTCCCCGTCAACAGCATCGACCATTTGGCCAGAGGGACGAACATCGAATCGAACACTTTGAGCTTCACCGGAACGTCCTGGCCATCCAGCTTCACCGCATCGACGTCGGCTTCCAGCTCCCGAAGCAGCAAGTTATGTTTCTCATCCGCAAATGACGCTGCCTTGAAGTTTGTCGGCAGGCCGACGTGAAGGACATTTGCCGCCTCTTCCGGTGGACGGAAGGCCTGCGGATCAGGGGAGCAGAGCGACACCAGACCCGGTTCGAACCGTTCCCATACCGCAGCGTTGGTATAGGCGTCCTCCAGCTCCATTTTCGCAAGCGCCGGGATCCGTTTGAGATAGGGCAGGGGCGGCATGTTCATGATCGAAAGGCAAGGCAGCTTCGCCTCGGCGATCTTGATCATCAGAGCCTGGATCGCATGGTCGGTGTATTGCGGCTCCTGCATCGCAAGACCAACCAGATCATAACGGCAAAGATCGACGTCGGCGGGCTCGACCGCGTCCAGGGTGCCAGGCAGGTCGCGCGAGAAGATCGGCCGGTGGGCTGCCTCGTCGCGCAGCTTGATGCGAACTTCGGTGCCGTCGCGATTGATGAGTTCTGCCGTCTGCTTCCGGCAAACCAGGGTCACGCTGTGACCCGCCATCAAAAGCTTTGTCGCCAGCAATGAGCCATACGAGGCTCCAAGGATCAGAATGTTACGCGCCATGCGCCCTCCCACAGATAATGCTTTCCGGCGCGCCACACCTCCGGCGCAAAATTGCGAGCGCCTGCTTTGCGACAGGAGTTAAGCCGAATTTTCGGTGCGATACCGCCGGCTTCCCTGGAGTGCGGCCCATGAAATGCCGGCGGAGTTCGAAGGGACCGGTCAGGCCGACGCGGCCAGTCTGTAGGGCGTTGCTTCGTCGTCGAACGCTGCCGTGATGTCGCGAATGCTGATGACGCCGATCAGGCTGTAATTGTCGATCACCGGCACGTGGCGGATGTGATGCTTGCTCATGAGGTGACGGACATGCTCAAGCGTGTCCGCCGAGGTGCAGGAGACGAGCTGCTGCACCGAAATGAATTGCGAGACGCGCATGTTCACGCCGGCTGCGCCGTGTTCGGCGATCGCGCGAACCACGTCGCGCTCGGTGAACATGCCGACCGCCGTGTTGCCTTCGGTGCGGACGACATCCTTTACGACCAGCGCGCTGATATTGCCGGAGCGCATCAGTTGCGCGGCAATGGCGACGGTCTCGTTCATGCGGACCGTTGCGACACGGGCGGCTTTCTTGCGCAGGATATCTCCGACTTGCATGGCAACCTCCTTGGGTGACTATAGCGAAGTCTGGTATACATAATGCCAATTGTCAACACGCGGAACGTGGAATTTTCGCAGCCAAGATCGAGATAAATAGGCAGTATTATTGACGTTTCTGGAACGTGCCGTGACATTCCAGGGGGAGGGCCTCGGGCTTTATCGGTCTCAATGTGGCGTCAGGTATGCCAGAGCTTGCTGGTCGTCAAAAGAAAACGCGCCCACCCGGAGGTGAACGCGTCTTGTTCTTGCCGTGGATCGGTGTGGTCAGGCCGCAATCTGCGATTTGGCGACCACCATCTTGCGCCAGGGTTTTAGCACCGCGATCGCCAGCACCGAGGCCAGGATATTTGCGCCGGCCGCGACGATGAACACGGTGTCCCAAGTGCCTGACGACTGCTGCATGTAGTTCGCCACCGGCACCAACAGCGCCGCGGTGCCCTTTGCGGTGTAGAGCAGGCCGGCATTGGTGGCCGCGAACTTCGCGCCGAAGGTGTCGGTGCAGGTCGATGGGAAGAGAGAGTAGATCTCGCCCCAGGCAAAGAACACGAAGCCCGACAGCAGCACGAACCAGACCGGGTCGTGGCCCAGCATGTAGAGGCCCCAGATGCCGATGCCTTCCATGCCGAACGCGATGAACATGGTGTTCTCGCGGCCGATCATGTCGGAGATCCAGCCGAAGAACGGACGGGTCAGGCCGTTGAGGACGCGATCGATCGTGGCCGCGAACGTCACCGCCGTCATCGTCACCGCCATTAGCGTCACCGGCACGCTGTCGACCTTCCAGTCGACGGCGATCGGCTTGAGGTTGGCCGTCACCATCAATCCGCCCGCGCCGACGATCACGAACATGAAATACATCAGCCAGAAGATCGGCTGACGGATTACTTCGGTGGGTTGATAGTTGCGCCGGGTCTGGATCACGTTGCTGTTTTGCACCGTCGGCACCTGTCCCGCTTTCGGCGAGAACATCAGGAAGGCGAGAATGACGATGATGATGCCTTGGCCGAGACCGAAATAGAGGAAGGTGGTCTGGAAGCCGGAGTCCTTGATCATGGCCTGGATCGGCGCAACGGTCAGCGCCGAGCCCGCGCCGAATCCGGCGGCGGTGATGCCGGCGGCGAGGCCGCGCTTGTCGGGAAACCACTTCAGCGCGTTGCCGACGCAGGTGCCGTACACGCCACCCGCGCCGATGCCTGCGATGATCATGCCGAGATAGAAGCCGTTGAGCGTGGTCGCCTGGGCGTTGATCGCCCATCCGACGGCGCAGAGGATGCCGCCGATCAGGACGACGAGGCGCGGGCCGTATTTATCGACGAACCATCCCTCGACCGGCACCAGCCAGGTCTCGAACAGCACGAACAGCGTAAATGCCCACTGGATCGAGGCGCGATCCCATCCGAATTTCTGCTGGATGTCGGGGACGAAGAACGTCCAACCATATTGGTAGTTCGCGATCATCACCATCGCAGCGACGCCGATGGCCAATTGAGTCCAGCGATAGGCATCGCTCACTCGCGCCTCCGCGACGGGGGCTGCTCCGTGCACTGTATCCGTCATTCTTCCTCCAAAGGGCTGCTGTTCTATCGTTGCCTGACAGCTCGGCGCGAGTGTGGTATATGTTATGCCAGTAGACAAGAGAAAAATTTCCACACGTTTTAAGAATTCGCCCGCGTTCGGTGGAAAAGTGCACAAACGAAAAGGGCCGCGCGGTTGCGCGGCCCAATCCGTCGGAAGCGTCTTAAGCTATTGCTTTGCTTAGAGCTCAATCATGCGGTCGCCGCAGATCGCAGGCGGCTATATCCTTCCTGAATGAGCGACCAGAACAACGCGATCAATCCCAGGATCATGATCGTGCTGACCAGCGGATTGGAAAGGAATACCCCAAACGATCCCTGGGATCCCAGAAGCGATTGGCGGAAGGCCTCTTCGGCCTTGTCGCCGAGCACGATCGCCAGCACCAGCGGCGCGAGGGGATAGTTGCACTTCTTGAGCAGATAACCGATCACGCCGAACACCAGCATCAGCATGACGTCAAACGTGCTGCTATGGACCGAATAGGCGCCGATCGCGCACAGCACCAGGATCAGTGGCGCAATGATGCTGAAAGGCACGCGCAGGATAGCTGCGAAAATCGGTACGCAGGTCAGCACGACGATGAGGCCGACAATGTTGCCGAGATACATCGAGGCGATCAGGCCCCAGACGAATTCCTTCTGTTCGACAAACAGCATCGGTCCGGGCTGCAGGCCCCAGATCAACAGGCCGCCGAGCAACACAGCAGCCGTCGGAGAACCGGGCACGCCAAGCGAGAGCATCGGCAGCAGGGCGGAGGTGCCCGCGGCGTGGGCCGCGGTTTCCGGTGCGACCACGCCTTCGATCTCGCCCTTGCCGAAGTTCTTGCCGTTCTTCGCCATGCGCTTCGCGATGCCGTAGCTCATGAACGAGGCCGGAGTAGCGCCCGCCGGTGTAACGCCCATCCAGCAGCCAATGAAACAGGAACGCAATGAAGTCATCCAGTACTTGGGCAATTCCTTCCAGGTCTGCAGCACGACCCGCAAATTGATCTTGGCTTTTCCACCGCGGAAGGCGAGCCCTTCTTCCATCGTCAGCAGGATTTCGCCGATACCGAACAGTCCAATCACCGCGATGAGGAAGTCGAACCCGTTCAGCAATGGCGTGAAGCCGAATGTCAGCCGCAACTGGCCGGTGATGGAATCGAGTCCAACAGCGGCAAGCGCAAAGCCGATCATCATGGCCGCGATGGTCTTGAACGGTGGCTCCTTACTGAGGCCGACGAAGCTGCAGAACGCCAGGAAATAGACCGCGAATTTCTCCGCAGGCCCGAATTGCAGTGCAAAACCTGCAACCAGCGGCGCGACCAGCGTGATCATGACGACTGCGAACAGCGCGCCGACGAAGGAGGAGGTGAAGGCGGCCGTCAGTGCTTCGCCGGCCTTGCCCTGCTGCGCCATCGGATAGCCGTCGAACGTGGTGGCTACCGACCATGGTTCGCCCGGTATGTTGAAGAGAATCGAGGTGATCGCTCCACCGAACAACGCGCCCCAGTAAATGCAGGACAGCATGATGATGGCCGAGGTCGGCGGCATCGAGAATGTCAGCGGCAACAGGATGGCAACGCCGTTGGCGCCGCCCAGTCCCGGGAGCACGCCGATGATGACGCCGAGCACGATGCCGAGAACCATCACCATTATATTGAACGGCTGCAGCGCGACTGCAAAGCCGTGAAAAAGATTGACGAGTTCTTCCATCCCGATAATCCAATCCTGACTGAGCGTCGAAGTTACAGATCGAGCCACTCTTCAACCGGCCCCTTGGGAAGCGGGACCATGAACCAGCGTTCGAAAATGAAGTAGGTGACAATGGGCATGCCGAACGCCACCGCCAGCACGGTAAGCCAGCGGTATTTGCCCAGCCATCGCATGAACCATGCGATGAAGATGATCGAAGCGACGTAGAGCCCAGTGAATGGCATGGCGCCGACATAGATGGCTGTCGGAATGACGACACTCAGCACTTGGCGAAGCTGTCCCCACTCCGCGAACAGGGCGTCATTGTCTTCGCGCAGCCCGTGCCACAGATTTATCGCGCTGGAAGCGACGATGAAAAGCCCGATATAGAATGGGAAAAACCCGGCGCGGGGGCCCTCAGCGCCCCAATTGATCCCCGCCTTGAGGCTGCCGACGATCACGATCACTCCGAACAGAGCGATCAGTAGGGTGACGCCTGCTTCCACGAGCTTGTGGGTCGGGCCGGTGTTGCTCGAACTGCCTGTTGTCATCGAAACTCCATGCGCGATCCAGCCCGCGGAAACCGAGCCCGCCGTCTGCGTTGCTACCCTAATCGATCAGTGCTTCTCGGTCAGTTGCTCGGAGCGAGGAAACCGGCCTCTTTCATCAGAGCCTGATGACGCTTGTCCTCGGCCTCGACCCATTTGGCGTATTCTGCACCGGTCAGGAATGTCGTGTTGAATGCGCCGCTCTTCATGAAGTCCTGCCACTCAGGAGTGGCGCGAATTTTCTTGAACAGTTCGACATAA
Organism: Bradyrhizobium sp. sGM-13; assembly: GCF_018398875.1. Lineage (GTDB taxonomy): Bacteria > Pseudomonadota > Alphaproteobacteria > Rhizobiales > Xanthobacteraceae > Bradyrhizobium. Next base: position 167,240 of record NZ_JAGWDK010000002.1, read on the forward strand.
TACTCGACCTGGTCCTTGGTGGCCCTGGGCGCCATGAAGATGCCGCGCAGCATCAGATATTCCATGTCGAGACCTGCCGACTTGCAGGTCGGAATGTCCTTCCAGGCCTTGCCGTCCGCAATCGGCTCGTCGTAGGCCATCGGCTTTGCATCAAAAACGCAGAGCGGACGCAGCTTGCCGCCGCGCCATTGCGCGACCGCCTCGATCGGATTGTTGACGGTCGAATCGACGTGGTTGCCGACGAGCTGAACGGCGACTTCGCCGCCGCCCTTATAGGGAATGTAGGTGAACTTGGTGCCGACGGCTTTTTCCACGGCGACGGTGATGATCTGATCTTCCTGCTTCGAGCCGGTGCCGCCCATCTTGATCGAGCCGGCGGGAGCGGCCTTCACGGCATCGATGTACTCCTTGGCCGTCTTGTACGGCTTGTCGGCGTTCACCCACAGCACGAATTCATCCAATGCCAGCATCGCGACCGGCGTGAGATCTTTCCAGCTAAACGGAATTCCGGTGGCAAGCGGAGTGGTGAAAAGGTTGGAGAGCGTGATGATGATCTTGTGCGGATTTCCGCCCGATCCCTTGACGTCGAGGAAGCCTTCGCCGCCGGCGCCGCCGGACTTGTTGATGACGACCAGCGGCTGCTTCATCAGAGTGTGCTTGGTGACGATGCCCTGGATCGTGCGCGCCATCTGGTCGGCGCCGCCGCCTGTGCCGGCGGGGACGATGAATTCAACGGGCCGCACCGGCTCCCACGCCGCCGTTGCGGGGGCCGCGACCCCGCCCGTGCACAGCGCCGCAATCGCTCCCAACGCAAGATGTGTAGAACGCCTCATTTGCTTCACTCCCGTTGAACTGTGGTTACGCCGGTCTTTGCCGGCTTGGTAAGTTCATTCCCGATCAAACGTTTCGGGTCTTCATGCACCCATGATCGTCGCGCCGCAATGGTTGCCTCATTGCGCGTCCCGCAGGTTCGAATTGTACGAGGTGCCTGATCGGGCGGCATCCGCTCCTTTCGGCCAATTGTGAGTCTGAGAGGCGCAAGAAGAGGGGTGGGCACGCTCACGCTGCCCGTTCCTTGCAATATCGCCTTCGCTGTCCCTTGCGGACTGCACGACCTAGCTCCCCCCTGGTATGCGCCCTTGTTCTGGTATGGGCGTTTTTAGAATTGTTGTATATGATATGCCACGATGCAACTGGTTTTTGGTTTCGACAGAAGACTCGGCCAATTTGTCGCAGGTGGCGCCCAAACAGGCAATCGGTGAGCGGCGAACGAAAACGGCCCCGGAAGCCGGGGCCGTTGGTCGAATGCAATCGATGGTTGCTGCGGGATTTCGCGCGGTGCCGCGCAAAAAAGCCCTTACTCTAGAAGCATCAGAGACCGAAATGGGGGAGCTCGCCGTTGCGAACCGCAATGCGGCTGCTCGCGATCAGCAGACGGTCGATGGAAGCCATCAGGCGGCCGAACAGGGTTGGGGAGGGCAGGAGGCCGATGGATCCAGTCTTGGACATGGATGTCCCCTTTCTGAAGTAGCGGAGAAGCCCCGCTTCGTGATACGGGGAGACGTTATGTATACCAGATACCACCAACAGTGGCTTTGTTTGCATAGCAGCAATCAGACGTTTGCATTGCAGCAACGAGTTGGGGTGCTGGCACTCCAGAATGAAAAACGCCGCCGGAAAACTGGCGGCCGTTGTATTCCAGAATCCCAAGGCTGCTTATTCCGCCGCCTGCTTCCGCGGCGAATCGACCGCGCCGGAGTCGTGGATTTCGGCGACCTGGTGATCGCTGAGGCCGAGGACCTGGCGGAGGCTCTCGTCGGTGTGCTCAGCGGCGACCTCGGTACCTTTTTCGATCGGAAGGCTTTTTTGCAATCGTGAGAACAGACGCTTTACCTTTCGCCGTTAGATTGCAAAGGACAGGTTACACATCGACGAGGATGGCCAGTAATGAGCGAAGCGACGACGTTCGCCGCGTCCGGCGTTGCAGAAACTGCGCGCCGAAGCTGGCGTACGTTGCTGCTGCCCTTCAGCGCGCCTAACGCGCTCCTGCTCGCGGGCGGGCTGCTGCTCCCGAATCTGACTTCGCTAGTGGGGCTGACCTCGATCGTCGACATTGCTCTGCCGCCGCGGACCTTCGCGATCATATTCTATGCAAGCCTTGCGATCCTGGCGCGCCGTATTCCGTTCGCGTCCACGGTTGTGCTGTTCCTCTGCGTGCTCGCCTTCGACATCGTGCAAACGCTCTCGCTGCTGTTCCGCCTTGAGCCGATGGAGCTGATGGTCGCCATCGAACTGGTGCGCCACCTGCATCTCTTCGCCTCGCCACTTTATCAGGCGCTGATCGGCACCATAGCAGCGACTACGCTGGCGGCGCTGGCGTGCCTCAGTCGGCGTAGCATGCTCATGCGCGGTAATGCCATCCTCCTTTTCGTTTTGGCGCTCGCCTTTGCCACGCTCGATTATCTCAGCAATATCACGTGGAACTATCATTTCGGCTCAATGCTCGGCCGTGATAAGCCCGTCCAGTCGGCAGCCGAGGTTTCGGGTTTCACCGCCGCGGCGACCGCACACGGCAACAACGTCGTCCTGGTGATGGTCGAGGGCCTTGGATACCTGCTTGATCAAGCCGCTCGCGAGCGCATCGCCGCGCCGCTCTTCGACGCGGACGTTACCAAAGACTATATCGTCACCGGAGGTCATACCCCCTATTACGGCTCGACGACTTCGGGCGAGATGCGCGAGCTGTGCAACACCCGCACCTTCTATGCCGATTTTGTTTCGGGAGACACGGCCTCCTGCCTGCCCAACTTGCTCAAGGCGCGGAGCTACGTAAACATCGCCGTGCACGCCTTCTCGGGTGGCATGTTCGAGCGGACGAAATGGTATCCGACGGTTGGCTTCGACAAGGAGCTGTTTGGCGAAGACCTCGTCGGGACGACGCACCGCACCTGCGGCAGCACCTTCCGCGGCGCCTGCGACGCCGATCTAGCGCCGGCAATCTCCGCCGCGTCCCGGGAGGCGGCGAGGGAAGGCAAGTCGCGCTTCATCTACTGGCTGACGCTCAACACGCACGTTCCGATCGCGCCCAACGAATCCCAGACCGATTTCCATTGCGGTCGTGACGGCAGCGGCTTCGGCGAGCTCAGGGTGTGCCAAATGGCGGAGCTATGGCACGACGTTTTCACTGTGGTAGCGAAGATCGCGCGTGACCCGGCCGTCGGCCCGGCCGACATCCTTGTGGTCGGCGATCATGGGCCACCGCTGTGGTCGAGGCTTGGCCGAGCACAATTCGCGGACGGTCAGGTTGCGTGGTATCGGCTGCAGCCGCGTAGCAGCGCACTCGTGCCGAGGCGGCAAGCGCAGTAAGCCGAGCGTCACATCTTGAATCGCTTGGACAGCGAGGGCCGGCCCTGCGCCCTTGTGGCTGAAGCCTTGTAGCCCGCGGACGCACCTTCGATGCGACCCCGCGAGCGGGAGAGGTGCAGCGGGTGGCCGCCATACCGATTCAACCTGACTTCCTCCCGCCCTAACAAAAAGGCCGCCGAAACCGGCGGCCTTTTGTGCTGTTCGGATGGCGTCGTTACTCCGCCGCCTGCTTGCGCGGCGGCTCGAGCGCGCCGGAATCGTGGATCTCGGCGACCTGGTGATCGCTGAAGCCGAGCACCTGGCGCAGGATTTCGTCGGTGTGCTCGCCGAGTAGCGGCGAGCGGGTCACCTCGCTCGGTGAGTCCGACAGCTTGATCGGATTGCCGACCGAGATGTACTTGCCGCGGGTCGGGTGATCGACCTCGACCACGGTGCCGGTGGCGCGCAGCGACTGGTCCTCGGCGATCTCCTTCATCGACAGGATCGGGCCGCAGGGGATGTCGTCCTTGTTGAGGATTTCCATCGCCTCGAATTTTGTCTTCGTCATCGTCCACTGTTCGATGCGGGCGAAGATCTCGTTCAGCCGGGGCAGGCGGGCCGGCGGCTTGGCGTAGTTCGGATCGGTCTTCCAGCCGGGCTCGCCGATGATGTCGCAAATCTTCTCCCAGACCGGCGCCTGGGTGATGAAGTAGATGTAGGCGTTCGGATCGGTCTCCCAGCCCTTGCACTTGAGGATGCGGCCCGGCTGACCGCCGCCGGAATCGTTGCCGGCGCGCGGCACGGCATCGCCGAACGGAATGCCTTCGCCGTATTGGCTGTATTCCTTCAGCGGGCCATGGGCGAGGCGTTGCTGGTCGCGCAGTTTTACGCGCGCAAGATTCAAGACGCCGTCCTGCATCGCTGCGGTGACGCGCTGGCCTTTGCCCGAGTGGGTGCGCTGATAGAGCGCGGTGACGATGCCGAGCGCCAGATGCAGCCCGGTGCCGCTGTCGCCGATCTGCGCGCCGGTGACGAGCGGCAGACCGTCGCGGAAGCCGGTTGTCGAGGCGGCGCCGCCGGTGCACTGCGCGACGTTCTCATACACCTTGCAGTCTTCGTAGGGGCCGGGACCAAAGCCCTTGATCGAGGCCACGATCATCTTCGGGTTGATGCTGTGGATCTTCTCCCAGGGGAAGCCCATGCGGTCGAGCACGCCGGGGCCGAAGTTTTCCACCAGCACGTCGCAGCTCTTGATCAGCGCGGTGAGGACTTCCTTGCCCTTCGGGTTCTTGGTGTCGAGCGTGATCGAACGCTTGTTGTGGTTCAGCATGGTGAAATACAGGCTGTCTACGTTCGGGATGTCCTGCAACTGACCGCGCGTGATGTCGCCGACGCCTGGGCGTTCGACCTTGATCACATCGGCGCCGAACCACGCGAGCAATTGCGTGCAGGTAGGCCCCGACTGGACGTGGGTGAAATCAAGAATGCGAACGCCCGTGAGCGCCTTTGTCATCGTCATTGCTCCGTACTGTGTCTGTACTGCGTGATGCAGATTGAATGGATGGAAGTCGGTTATTTCTTTTTCAGGACGCTTTGCGGGTTGAGGTTGCCAATGCGGCCGCTCTCCGAGCCTGCCGCCGGATCGATCACGGCGTTGATCAGCGTCGGCTTGCCGGAATCCATCGCCGCATTGACGGCGCGCTTCAATTCGTCGGGCGAGGTGGCGTTGATGCCGACGCCGCCGAAGGCTTCCATCATCTTGTCGTAGCGCGAGCCCTTAACGAACACCGTCGTCGCCGGATCTGAACCGCCCGTATTGACGTCGGTGCCGCGGTAGATGCCGTCATTGTTGAAGATGACGATGCAGACCGGAAGCTGGTAGCGGCAGATGGTCTCGATCTCCATGCCGGAGAAGCCGAACGCCGAGTCGCCTTCGACCGCGAGCACCGGCTTGCCGGTTTCGACGGCCGCTGCAATCGAATAGCCCATGCCGATGCCCATCACGCCCCAGGTGCCGACGTCGAGCCGCTTGCGCGGCTTGTACATATCGATGACGCCGCGGGCGAGGTCGAGCGTGTTGGCGCCTTCGTTGACGAGGATGGCGTCCGGCCGCTCCTTGATGATGGTGCGCAGTGCGCCGAGCGCGCCGTGATAATCCATCGGGGAAGCGTTGCTCATCAGCTTCGGCGCCATCTTGGCGACGTTGTCGTCACGCTTCTTGTTGACGGTCGAGACCCAGTCGGCTGGCGCGGCCGGCCAGTTGCCGCCCATGCCCTCGAGCAGAGCGGATACGCAGGAGCCGATATCGCCGACCACGGGGGCCGCGATCTCGACGTTGGAATCCATCTCCTTCGGCTCGATGTCGACCTGGATGAATTTCTTCGGCGCATCGCCCCAGGTCTTGCCTTTGCCGTGCGACAACAGCCAGTTGAGGCGGGCGCCGATCAGCATCACGACGTCGGCGTCCTTCAGCACGGTCGAGCGCGCGGCACCGGCCGACTGGGCGTGCGTGTCGGGCAGCAGGCCCTTGGCCATGCTCATCTGCAGGAACGGCGCGCCGGTCTTTTCGACAAAGGCGCGGATCTCGTTGTCGGCCTGTGCGTAAGCCGCGCCCTTGCCGAGAATGATGAGGGGACGCTTGGCGCCCTTGAACACGTCGAGCGCGCGCTTGACGGCCGACGGGGCAGGGATCTGGGCGGGGGCTGCATCGATCACCTTCACCAGCGACCTCGCGCCGGCGCCGGCGTCCATCACCTGGCCGAAGAGTTTGGCCGGCAGGTCGAGATAGACGCCGCCCGGACGTCCCGACACCGCGGCGCGGATCGCGCGGGCGAGACCGATACCGATGTCGGCGGCATGCAGCACGCGGAACGCTGCCTTGCAGAGCGGCTTGGCGATCGCAAGCTGGTCCATCTCTTCATAGTCGCCCTGCTGCAGGTCGACGATCTCGCGCTCGGAGGAACCCGAGATCAGGATCATCGGGAAGCAGTTGGTGGTGGCGTGGGCCAGCGCAGTGAGGCCGTTGAGAAAGCCGGGCGCGGAGACCGTGAGGCAGACGCCCGGTTTTTTGGTGAGAAAGCCGGCGATCGAGGCCGCGTAACCGGCGTTCTGCTCGTGGCGGAACGACAATACGCGCATGCCCGCGGCCTGCATCATGCGTCCGAGGTCGGTGATCGGGATGCCCGGCACACCATAGATGGTGTTGATGCCGTTGAGCTTGAGCGCATCGATGACGAGATGAAAGCCATCCGTCAGCTCTTGCTCGGTGCCCGGTGCTTCGGACTTGGTCGCGGTATTCAGCATGGGCTTCATCTCCCTGATCGTTTTGGTTCGGACGATTTTTCGTCGTCTTCTGGTGCGAAGGTTCGTCTAGCTAAAAAGTTCCTGCCCGTGCGCTTCGACGTAGGCGGCAAGGCCCAGCGTGTGGTCGCGCGCGCGCTTCTCGGCGAGTTCGGTGTCGCGTGCTTCCAGCGCTTCGATGATGGCAAGATGTTCGGGCAGCGAGGTCGCGGTGCGGTCCTTGCGTCCGATGGTCAGTTGCCGGTAGCCGCGCACATGCAGCAGCAGATCGTTGGTCAAATCGACCAGCACCGGCGATTCCGAAAGCGAGATCAGCGCCTGATGGAACGCGATGTTGGCCTTGGAGTATTCCTCGACATGATCCTGCGGCAGCCGGTCCTTGCCAAAATCCTTGAAGAAATCGCGCAGCGCGGTGATGTCCTTCTTGCGCGCGGTGGTCGTGATCAGGCGCGCCGCCATGCTCTCGAGTGCGGCCCAGGCGCGGATCATGTCGACGATCTCGGTCTTGGTGCGCCGGACCACGACGATGCCGCGACGCGGCACGGTTTTGACGAAGCCATCCTGTTCCAGCATCGCGATGGCTTCGCGAATAGGGGTGCGGCTGACGCCGAGGCGTTCGGACAGCGCTCGCTCGTCGAGCATCACTTGCTCGGGCGTCGCATAGATATCCATCTTGAGAATAGCTTCCTTCAAGGCCTCATAGGCCTTGTTCTTGAAGCTCGTCTCAGGCGCAATCCGAACGATTGCGATATCTGCCTCAGCCATGACAGGCGGCGCCTTGGTTTGTTTACGTGCGGGCACGACTCGTCTCCTCCCTGTTTTGGAGACGTCTTCTTAGCAGAAGAAACACCCGAAGATTTTTGGCATACCAAATACCAGGATGTCAAGATGCCCGTGTTTTCGCTGTTTCCGCGCGATAGTTTGTCTTGACAATCTAATCTCTGGCATACCAAATGCCATAAAACTAGCCCCAGGAGGAAGCCAATGTCAAATTCTGCAGATGCGGCCCGCAAGATCGCCGAGCCCAGCGCCCAAGAGGCTGTCCGCCGGGTGCTCGATACGGTGAAAGCCGAGAAGCGCACGAGCCTCACCGCGCCGGAAGGCAAGGTCGTGTGCGATGCTTATGGCATCCCGGTTCCTAAAGAAGACGTGGCCAAATCTGCCGCCGATGCATCCAAGATTGCATCCAGCATGGGCTTCCCGGTGGTGATGAAAATCGTCTCGCCGGATATTCTCCACAAGACCGAAGCCGGCGGCGTCATGGTCGGGATCAAGTCCGCGGCCGATGCCGCGAAGGCCTATGACACCATTCTCGCCAATGCGAAGAAGTATAAGGCCGACGCCAAGATCGAGGGCATCCAGGTGCAGCAGATGCTGGCCGGCGGCACCGAAGTCATCGTCGGTTCCATTACCGATGGTTCGTTCGGCAAGCTTGTCGCCTTCGGCCTCGGCGGCGTGCTGGTCGAGGTGCTGAAAGACATCACCTTCCGCCTGGCGCCCGCAACCAAGGACGATGCGCTGTCGATGCTCGACGGCATCCAGGCTCATGACATGCTGAAGGGCGTGCGCGGCGGCGATCCGGTCAGCCGCGATGCGCTGGCTGACGTCATCGTCAAGGTCTCGCAGCTCGTCAGCGATTTCCCCGAAATCGTTGAACTCGATCTCAATCCGGTATTCGCCACCAAGAAGGACGCGATTGCCGCCGACGTGCGCATCGTCGTCGATTTCGACTACAAGCCGCGTCCGGCGCCGCGCCCGACCGAAGAAATCGTCACTGCGATGAACCGCATCATGCAGCCGAAGGGCGTTGCTGTGATCGGCGCCTCCGCCGAGGACGGCAAGATCGGCAACTCCGTGATGAAGAACTTGATCAACGGCGGCTACAAGGGCGAGATCTATCCGATCCATCCGAAGGCGGCCGATATTCTCGGCTATAAGGCCTACAAGAGCGTCAAGGACGTGCCGGGCGTGATCGACACCGCAGTGTTCGCGATCCCCGCAAAATTCGTTGCAGGCGCGCTGGCCGAATGCGGCGAGAAGAAAATTCCAGGTGCCGTGCTGATTCCGTCGGGCTTTGCCGAAGCCGGCGCGCCTGAATTGCAGGCCGAAATCGTCGAGGTCGGCAAGAAGTACAACGTCCGCCTGATGGGGCCGAACATCTACGGCTTCTACTATACGTGGTCGAATCTCTGCGCGACGTTCTGCACCGCCTACGACGTCAAGGGCCATGCGGCTTTGTCGTCGCAATCCGGCGGCATCGGCATGGCGATCATCGGTTTTTCGCGCTCGGCGAAAATGGGTGTGTCAGCGATCGTCGGTCTCGGCAATAAGTCCGACATCGACGAGGACGATCTGCTGGCGTTCTTCGAGCAGGACCCCAACACCAACCTGATCGCCCAGCACTGCGAAGACCTGAAGGACGGCCGTGCGTTTGCGGAAGCCGCCAAGCGCGTCGCCAAGAAGAAGCCGGTGATCGTGCTCAAGGCGGGCCGCACGTCTGCTGGTGCGAAGGCGGCCTCGTCGCATACCGGCGCGCTCGCCGGCAACGACAAGATCTACGAGGACGTGTTCAAGCAGTCGGGCGTGATCCGCGCCCGGTCCTTGCGGCAATTGCTCGAGTTTGCGCGCGGCGTGCCGGTGTTGCCGACCCCGAAGGGCGAGAACGTGCTAATCATCACCGGCGCCGGTGGTTCGGGCGTGCTGCTGTCGGACTCCTGTGTGGATAACGGCCTGTCACTGATGCAGATGCCGCCGGATCTCGACGCGGCCTTCCGAAAATTCATCCCACCGTTCGGCGCGGCCGGAAATCCTGTGGATATCACCGGTGGCGAGCCGCCGATCACCTACATCAATACCGTGAAGCTCGGCCTGTCGGATGAGCGCATCCATTCGCTGATCCTCGGTTACTGGCACACGATCGTCACCCCGCCGATGGTGTTCGCCCGCAACATGGTCGAGGTGAAGAAGGAGATGGAGGCCAAGGGCTTCGTGAAGCCGATCGTCGCCTCGCTCGCCGGCGACGTCGAGGTCGAGGAGGCCGCCGAGTATCTCTACCAGAACGGCATCCCGGCCTATGCCTATTCGACCGAACTGCCGGTCGAGGTGTTGGGGGCCAAGTACAAGTGGGCACGCGGCGCGGGCTTGCTCTGAGCTTATCAACGATAAATGCCGCTTCGGAAACATCCGAAGCGGCATTTTTGTCCAACGAATAACAACAAACGGACATTCGCCGTTCGACGCGCTGGCACTCTGACTGATTGATGGATGCAGGTCGCGATGAAGAGAGACGTGATCCGGCGCAAGCCCATCGAGCCGAAATCGAGTTCAGACCAGGACGAGAATGCCCGCGACGGCGGCGTCCAGTCCGTCGACCGCGCGCTGTCGATCATTGAAACGCTCGCCGAAGACGACGAAGGCTATCGCCTGAGCGATCTCGCCATCCGCACGGGGCTGTCAACCTCAACCGTGCACCGCCTGCTCGGGACGCTGGAAAGCCGCCGCTTCGTGCAGTTCGACCGTACCGAATCGAAATGGCATGTCGGAGCGCGCGCCTTCACGGTGGGAGCAACCTTCGCCCGCCGCCGCAATTTCACGGCACAGGCGATGCCATACCTGCGCAAGCTGCGCGACCTAACGCGGGAGACGGCGAATCTCGCCGTCGTCGACGACGAATTCATCATCGTGCTGACCCGCATGGAAAGCCGCGAAATCATGCGGTCGCTGACCAAGGTCGGCGGCCGCGTCGCGATGGTCGCCTCCGGCGTCGGCAAGGCGGTGCTGGCGACCTATTCCAACGAGGACGTCAGCGCGATCATCCGTCATCACGGCATGCCGCGGCTGACCGAAAAATCGATCGTGCGCCCGGGCGATCTGTTCAAGGAACTCGAAAAAATCCGCCGCCAGGGTTTTGCGATCGACGACGAGGAGGCCTGCATGGGCCTGCGCTGCATCGCGGCCGTCGTCTATAATGACTGCGCCGAGCCGCTGGCGGCGATTTCCGTCTCCGGCATGACCAGCCGGCTCACCGATGAGCGCCTGCCAGCAATCGGTCAGACTGTGCGCGAGGTGGCGGCTGAGCTGACGGTGGCGCTTGGTGGGGTGATGCCGGAGGCGAAGGCCGGCTGAGCCGTGGCCGCAGCCACAAGCCATCCATGATTATCGGTATGGCATGGGTCCGCTTTTGCCACAAAGCGGCCGGTTGGCAGCGAACTCCGATCCGCTAGACTGTTCTCTCCAAAGAACACGCGGATGCAGTTGCGTCCTCTGTCGCAAGAAAATTCACGGGAGAGAGCATGGCGCGGAAGATCGCGATCGTCGGAGCAGGGGCCGTTGGCGGGTACGCCGGCGCGCATATGGTGCAGGCGGGCGAGGACGTCACGTTCATCGATCCCTGGCCCGAGCATGTCGAGCACATGCGGAAGCACGGGCTGCGCGTCACCCACGCGATGGATGTCGCGGAATTCTCGGTGCCCGTGCGCGCGCTTCACGTCACGGATGCGCAGCGGCTCGCCAAGGAAAAACCGATCGACGTCGCCTTCGTCTGTATGAAATCCTACGACACCGCCTGGGCGACCATGCTGATCCAGCAATATCTGGCGCCGGACGGCTATGTCGTGTCGCTGCAGAACTGCATGAACGAGGAAACGATTGCCGGCATCGTCGGCTGGGGCAAGACGCTGGGCTGCATTGCCAGCAGCATCACGGTGAACCTGCCGGAGCCCGGCCATATCCACCGTGGCGCCGGCAAAGGCGGGGCGGCGCATACGGTGTTTCGCGCCGGCGAGGTGCACGGCCGCATCACGCCGCGGGCGGAGGAAGTCTGTCGCCTGGTCGGCTATTCCGATAGCGCCAAGGTGACGGAGAATCTCTGGGGCGAGCGCTGGTCGAAACTGGTCGCCAACGTCATGGGCAACGGGCTCTCGGCCTGCACCGGCCTGCCGGGCGGAGAAATTTTGCAAAGCGAGCCGCTGCGCCGGTTCTCCACCAGGCTCGGCAGCGAAGCGATCCGCGTTGGCCAAGCGCATGGCTATCAACTGGAAGAGATATTGCATTTGCCGCCGGACACGATTGCGCGGGCAGGCGAGGGCGACGAGGAAGCGATGCGGGTCTGCGACGAGCAGCGCTTCAAGGACTCAAAGCGCACGTCTTCCGAGCAGCGCCCCTCGATGGGTCAGGACATGCAGAAGGGCCGTCGCACCGAGATCGAGTTCCTCAACGGTTTTGTCGTGCGCGAGGGCGAGAAGCTCGGCATCGCCTGCACCGCAAACGCCGCGCTGACGGATATCGTCAAGCGCGTGGAGCGCGGCGAACTGAGCGTCGATCCGCGGCACATCACAGAATTGCGGATGAACTGAGCGGCCAGCATCGTCTAGTTGACGGGCCCGCCGCGACCTAAATGCTCCAGATCTGGCTCGACTCTCGTTATCCCGGTCATCCGGTTGATCATGATCGTGATGAGCCACAGAACGACGCCCACCCCGATCAGGACGCCGGCGACCCGGTACTGAACGGGGTCACGGCCGGCCCAGGGACTGGCGAGGAAAGCGCAAAATACAGCGCCCAGGATCGGCAGAATGGTCGGTGTGCGAAAATGCTGATGACTTACAGAATCGCGCCGAAGCACCAGTACCGCAACGTTAACCACCGTGAAAACGCATAACAAAAGCAGCGCGGTGGTGCCTCCGAGTGCCGGCACCTCACCGACGAACGTGATCAGGGCAAACGCCAGCAAGGTCGTGAAGCCGATGGCGACATAAGGCGTCCGCCGCTCCCTGTGTACTCTCCCGAGAGCTGGCGGAAGCACATGCTCGCGGCTCATGCCATACACAAGTCGACTGGCCATGAGCATATTGATGAGAGCGGTGTTGGCCACGGCAAACATGGTGATGAATCCAAAGATCCAGATCGGAAAATTTGGCGCGCCCTGTTGGACGACCTTCAGAAGGGGTGTTTCGCCTTCGCCCAATTGCTCCGGCGCCACCAGGGTGATTGCCGAGACCGAGACAAGAACATAGATCAGACAGGTAATCACAAGGCCTACAAGCAGCACCTTTGGAAAGTGGCGGCTTGGATCCTTGCATTCCTCGGCCATGTTGACCGAATCCTCGAAGCCTACCATGGCAAAGAATGCGAGGGTGGTCGCGGCAATCACCGGCCAGAACATGCCGCCGTCAGCGGTCGAACGAAACTGGATGACACGCGAGACATCGCCCTGGCCTAGCCCGATCGCCCAAAGGCCGATCACAATGATGATCAGCAGTCCCGTCAGCTCCACACAGGTGAGAACGACGTTAGCTTTCAGACTTTCGCCAACACCGCGGAAATTGACCGCGGCAACGACTGCCATGAAAGCGAGACCGGTAATCGTGATGGCAAGGGCCGATAGGTTGAGGCCCATTGCGTTCGACATGTTCGCGGCGAAAGCCCGGGAAGCGGTCGATGCCGAGGTGATACCCGAGCACATCACCGCAAATGCAACGATGAAAGTGACGAAATGGATGCCAAAAGCCTTGTGAGTGTAGAGCGCCGCGCCCGCAGCTTTTGGATATTTCGTGACCAGTTCGAGATAGCTGAACGCGGTCACAAGGGCGACCACAAACGCAACCACAAAAGGCAGCCACACGACACCGCCGACCTGCTTCGCCACTTGGCCGGTGAGCGCATAGATTCCGGTGCCGAGAATATCGCCGACGATGAACAGCAAGAGCAGCCAGGGGCCCATGACCCTACGAAGGCTCGGTTCGGCGGCGATCGATTGAGTACCGGCGTTCATGGGGACATCGGTCATCGCACGTCCTTTTTATCGGTGGCGCCAGCGCAGTCTACTGGTAGTTGAAGGCCTTGTGCAATAATTCTGCCCTAGGGTTCGGCGGTGCGAATTGGCTGAAATCCGGAACCATTGCCAGCCGCAGCCATTCAATTGGCTGGCTCGAAGCGAATCTCGGGAGGGCTTGACATGCGATTGATCACATCAACTGCGATACTGGTCCTATCGGCGCTTCCTGCGCTCGCCGATCGCGCGGTCACTGAAGACGAGCGCATAAGACTTGTCGCTGCGGCTCAGGCAGAGGGATGCTCAGGCGGCAAGCTCGAGATAGATGAAGACGACCAGCAGTTTGAGGTCGATGACGCCGTCTGCGCGGACGGCAAGAAGTATGATCTCAAGTTTGATATGCAAATGAAGTTGAAGCGGAAGAATCTGGACTGAGTTCCGACGCAAATCCTCCTCGCAAGGGCGTCCTCACAGGCTTTCCACCACGTTCGCAAACCAAGCGCCTGATTTGTCGCGCATTTTCTAACTCCCTTCCACACCGCGGGAAATAAAATCACCCGCGTTGAGATTGCGTCTCACCGCCACGAAGATCGCCGCCAGAGCCAACACTGTTTGAGCGAGGCGCGACATGGCGAAGATGCGGGCGATCGATGCGGCTGTGCGGATCCTGGAGAAGGAAGGTGTGACCATCGCCTTTGGCGTTCCGGGCGCTGCGATCAATCCGCTTTACTCCGCGCTGAAGAAGCGCGGCTCGATCGGGCACATTCTGGCGCGCCATGTCGAGGGTGCCTCGCACATGGCCGAGGGCTATACCCGCGCCAAGGCGGGCAACATCGGCGTCTGCATCGGCACCTCGGGTCCGGCCGGCACCGACATGATCACCGGGCTTTATTCGGCGATCGCGGATTCGATCCCGATCTTGTGCATCACCGGGCAGGCGCCGCGGGCGCGGCTCTACAAGGAAGACTTTCAGGCCATCGATATAGAATCGATTGCAAAACCGGTGACGAAATGGGCGGTGACCGTGCGCGAGCCGGCGCTGGTGCCGCGCGTGTTCAGCCAGGCGTTCCACATCATGCGTTCGGGCCGTCCTGGTCCCGTGTTGATCGACCTGCCGCTTGACGTGCAGGTTGCGGAGATCGAATTCGACGACGAGACCTATGAGCCGCTGCCGGTCTACAAACCTGCGGCGACCCGCAAGCAGATCGAGAAGGCGCTCGACATGCTCAATGCGGCGGAGCGGCCGCTGATCGTGGCGGGCGGCGGCGTCATCAATGCCGACGCGTCCGAGCTGCTGGTGCGGTTCGCCGAGACGGTCAACGTTCCCGTGGTGCCGACGCTGATGGGGTGGGGCGCTATTCCCGACGATCACGTGCTGATGGCGGGCATGGTCGGCTTGCAGACCAGCCACCGCTACGGCAACGCGACCATGCTGCAATCCGACTTCGTGCTCGGCATCGGCAACCGCTGGGCCAACCGGCACACCGGCTCGATCGAGACCTACACCAAGGGTCGCAAATTTGTGCATGTCGACATCGAGCCGACGCAGATCGGACGCGTGTTCAATCCCGATTTCGGCATGGTCTCCGACGCCAAGGCTGCACTGGAATTGTTCGTCGCCGTTGCCAGAGAGTGGCGCAAGGCCGGCAAGTTGAGGGAGCGGCAGGCATGGCCGGCGGCGTGCCAGGACCGCAAGCGCACGATGCTGCGCAAGAGCCATTTCGACGACATCCCGATCAAGCCGCAGCGCGTCTACGAGGAGATGAGCAAGGCGTTCGGACGCGATACCTGCTACGTCAGCGTGATCGGATTATCGCAGATCGCCGGCGCGCAATTCCTAGGCGTCTACGGCCCGCGCAACTGGATCAATGCGGGGCAGGCCGGCCCGCTCGGCTGGACATTGCCGGCGGCGCTTGGCGTGCGTGCGGCCGATCCGTCGCGCCAGATCGTTGCGCTGTCGGGCGATTACGATTTCCAATTCCTGATCGAGGAGCTCGCGGTCGGAGCGCAGTTCAAGCTGCCCTACATTCACGTCGTCGTGAACAACTCCTATCTCGGGCTGATCCGCCAGGCGCAGCGCGGTTTTGACATGGACTATCACGTCCAGCTCTCCTTCGAGAACATCAACGCACCCGAAATCGGCGTCTATGGCGTGGACCACGTCGCGGTCGCGGAGGGACTCGGCTGCAAGGCGATCCGCGTCACCGACCCGAACCACGCGCAGGCGGCGTTCGCCACCGCGCGCGAGTGGATGGCGGAATTCCAGGTGCCCGTCGTCGTCGAGTTCATTCTCGAGCGGGTCACCAACATCTCGATGGGCACCGAGATCGACAACATCATTGAGTTCGAGGAGGTGCTCCATCTGCCGCTGGACGACACCCCGGCCAAAGCGAGCGCGCCACAATCCGGCAAGCTGCTGCCGGCATAAAGGGAGAATCTGATCGTGCCGAAATTTGCCGCCAATCTCACCATGCTGTTCGGCGAGCAGCCGTTCCTCGATCGCTTTGCGGCCGCCAAGGCGGCAGGATTTACCGGGGTCGAATATCTATTCCCGTATGATTTCGACAAGGCCGATCTGCGCGAGCAGTTGCACCAGCACGGGCTGACGCAGGTGCTGCACAATCTCCCCGCCGGCAACTGGGCAGCCGGCGAGCGCGGCATCGCTATCCTGCCCGATCGCGCCGACGAATTTCGTGACGGCGTCGGACGCGCCATCGATTACGCCAAGGCGCTCGATTGCCGCCAGCTCAACTGCCTGGTCGGTATCGCGCCTGACGGTGCTGATGCGATCGATCTCAACGAGACATTGATTGGCAATCTTCGCTTTGCGGCGGACGCGCTCGCTAAGCAGCAGATCAAACTCCTGATCGAGCCGATCAACACGATCGACATCCCCGGCTTTTTCCTGAACAAGACCGCACAGGCGCTCCAGCTCATTGCCGATGTGCGCTCAAGCAATCTGTTCGTGCAGTACGACATCTACCACATGCAGGTGATGGAGGGTGACATTGCGCGAAGCCTGCAAAAGCATCTGCCGCGCATCGCCCATGTGCAACTCGCCGATAACCCCGGCCGCAATGAACCCGGCACCGGCGAGATCAACTATCCCTTCCTGTTCCGCCATCTCGACGCTATTGGTTATCGCGGCTGGATCGGCTGCGAATACAAGCCGAGGACGACGACGGTCGAGAGCCTCGGCTGGCACGCCGCGCTGACCGCCGATACCTGAACAAGAAACGAAATAAGGGGAGTTGAAATGATCGATATCGGCTTTATCGGCCTCGGCACCATGGGGCGCCCGATGGCGGGCCATCTGCAGGCGGCAGGCCACCGCCTGTTCCTGCACGATATCGGACCCATCGCACCAGAGCTGGTTGCGGCGGGCGGCGAGGTCTGCAAATCGGGCAAGGAAGTCGCCGAGAAGGCCGACGTCGTCATCATCATGGTGCCTGACACGCCGCATGTGGAGGCGGTCTTGTTCGGGAAGGACGGCGTCGCCCAGGGTCTCTCCAGGGGGCAGATCGTCGTCGACATGAGTTCGATCTCGCCGCTCGCCACCAAGGAATTTGCCAAGAAGGTGGAGGCGCTCGGCGCCGACTATCTCGACGCGCCGGTCTCCGGTGGCGAGGTCGGCGCCAAGGCGGCGAGCCTCACCATCATGGTCGGCGGACCGGAGCGCGCGTTCAACGCGATGAAGCCCGTGTTCGACAAGATGGGCAAGAACGTCACCCTGGTCGGCGGCAATGGCGACGGGCAGACCACCAAGGTCGCCAACCAGATCATCGTGGCGCTGACGATCGAGGCGGTCGGCGAGGCGCTGTTGTTTGCGTCGAAGGCCGGCGCGGATCCAGCGCTGGTGCGCAAGGCGCTGATGGGCGGCTTCGCATCGTCGCGGATTCTCGAAGTGCATGGCGAGCGCATGGTGAAGCGCAATTTCGAGCCGGGCTTTCGGATCGAGCTGCACCAGAAGGATCTCAATCTGGCGCTGGAGGGCGCGCGTGCGCTCGGCCTTTCCTTGCCGAGCACGGCGCTGGCCCAGCAATTATTCAGCTCCTGTACCGCTCATGGCGGCAAGGCATGGGACCATTCGGGAATGGTGCGCGCGCTTGAAATGATGGCGAGCCACGAAATCACCAAAGCCTGATCTTTCGTTCTCCCTGTGACTGGAACCGCGTCGAGCTATCGGCGCGGCCCTTTTTGCTGCCGCATTGGAACCGGAACTTTCGTACGCCTCCCGTGGTTGAGACACATCATCAATTTACTGGAGCACGTGATGAATTATCGTTTGGCAGTTTCGCTGATTGCTGCTTCGTTGCTGACCTCTGGCGCGGCATTCGCTCAATCGACAACCGCGCAAGGTGCCGCGGATGGCGCCGCCGCGGGCGCTGAAGTTGGTGGCCCGGTCGGCGCGATCGTCGGCGGCACGGTGGGTGCTGCGCTCGGCGCGGCCGTGGAGATTCCGAACGCCGTGATCAACTCGGTCCCGCGAGACCGATCTGTCGTGGTTCGTGAGCATGTGGTGGTGGGCGAGCCGCTGCCGCCGACCGTCCAACTTCGTCCGGTGCCGCGATACAGCGAATACCGCTATGCGGTGGTCAACGATCGTCGCGTGATCGTGGAGCCGCGCACGCGCAGGATTGTGAGGATCCTCGACTAACGAACGAACGCAGCTCGTACTGACCCATCCTCGCGGGCGATCGTCCCGCGAGGATTTTTCTTGTCACGATGCGCGATGGCGCGATCGCCTGATCTTCCAATCGAGAACCATAGCAGCCGCAAGCCCGACGGCTGCCGCCAGCGCGTCGACCACAAAGTCCTCCATGCGAGCATGCCGGCCCGGCGCCCAGAACTGCAGGATTTCGATCAGGCCGGTGTAAGCGATGATGAAGGCCGCCGTGTGCAACCGGTTGCGTGTGTGGGCCAATCCGAAGGCCAGTCCGAGCAGCACAAAAGCAAGCGCATGCTCCCCGTTCTGCCCGAGGTTTGAATGCGGCCGCTGTCCCGCCGGCCCGAGCGTCGCGAAGGCGATTGCCGCGGCAAGGCCCCAGGCGAATAGTCGAAGGATGATCGTCATCGGAATGGCATAGCACGATTTCTGTGCCGGCCATCCCATGCACGCAAACCGGCAAGGCCTGTGGTTAATTGCCGCTCAGAGCGGCTCCCGTACGCCCATACCGTGCATGAAGCGCTCCCGGATCTGGACGGGGTCGCGGCGGGTGGTGCCGACGCCTGGCTTGTCGTCGATGCGGACGCCGATCAGCGCCGGGCCCGCGGCCGACATTGACTGCTCGATCAGGCGCTCAAAGTCCTCCTCGTCCGCCGCCCAGGCGCTGTTGGCGAGGCCGCTCGCGACCGCGATAGCGACGATGTCGGCCACGGCGGCAGCCGGCGTCGGTTGTGCGCCGGTGATCTGGTAGATGCCGTTGTCCATCACGATCATGGTGAGATTTTTGGGCGCCAATGTCGCGATCGTCGAGAGCGATCCCAGTTGCATCAACAGCGAGCCGTCGCCCTCCAGCGCAAACACGCGTCGATTCGGTTGCGCGAGCGCAACGCCGAGCGCGATCGGGAAGGCGAGGCCCATGCTGCCGAGCATGTAGAAATTCTGCGGCCGGTGGCCGGCGGCCCACAGGTCGAAATTGGTGTTGCCGATGCCGCCGATCACGGCTTCCTCGTTCTTCAACTTCGCAATCAGCCGCGAGGTGAGGTCGAAGCGGTTCATGACCTTGGTGTTGCGGGCAGGGGTATCGCTGTTCATGAGATCGCTCACTTGTCGAACACTTTGCCGCCGGTCAGAAGCGGCGAGAGGATCAGCGCCACCGGTGCTTGCGTGGCGATAGCCTGCTTGATGGAGCGGTCGACGATGAATTCGAACTCGTCGAGCCTTGTCGCGGTGTGATGCTCCATCGCGAGCGAGTCCAGCACCGGCCGCATGGTGCGGCATACCAGCGACTGGCCGTAGTTGAATTCGCCGAGCGTGCCGCGTTCGGACACGAACATGATCAGCGGGATCTGATAGGGCACGGCCAGCGACGCCAGCACGTTCGCGAGCGTTGCAAATCCCGAAGTCTGCATCAGCACTGCGCCACGCATGCCGGCCATCCAGGCGCCGGAGACGATGCCGACCGCTTCCTCTTCGCGTGCCGCGGGGAAGGTGGTGAAGAAGGGATCGGCGTGCAGGTTCCTGATCAGCGTCGTGAGGACGCGATCGGGCACGTAGGGGACGAGGCGAATGTCGTTGCGTTTGAGGGATTGCAGCACGATGCCGTGCCAGCTCTTCTCAGAGGTGCTGCTCTCGGAAGTGCTCCTTTCGGAAGTGCTCTTCTCGGAAGTACCTGGCGAGGTTTTTTCCTCTGCAACCGCCATTTTGGTCTCCCTTTGCCGCGCCGATTTTCGCTGGCGTTCATCCTTGGAGCGGCGAAACTTGACGCCGTGAGCGAGATTGTCAACATGTTCCGATCGTATCCTGCTCTGCGCCGCGCGCCGCTACATCAGGCATGCGACGATGTGAGATAAGCAAGAAAAGATTTCGAGAGGGGATGCCCATGGCTAGATTTGTCCGGACTGCCGCCGACGCGGCGTCGGCTGCCGCACCTGGGCCGCCCGTCCTTCCGCCCAGACCTGTTTCCTGATCGGCTCCCGCCAAATCGAACAAGTCTGCGCTCTTCCGAACTGAAAGTTGCCAAGGAAAATGACCGTCAACAACAAGCGCGTGTTCTACGTCAAATACCTCGCCCACGAGATCTATGTCGATATCATGAAAGCGCGCCCCGACGTGCGGCTCGATCGACTGGAGAATGACAGCCCGGATACGATCGCAGCGCCGATCTTGTCGGCGGCGCATGCCTACCAGGTCGGCGCGGCACGCGACGAGATCGCCAGGCAGTTCCATGTCGATCAGGATCTGTTGCGGAGGGCGCCCAACCTCCTGATCGTCTCCTCGAACGGGGCGGGCTTCGATCCCGTCGACGTGGATGCCTGCACGGCGGCCGGCGTGCTCGTCGTCAACCAGTCCGGCGGCAACGCCAATTCGGTCGCCGAACATGCGCTGGGGATGATGCTGACGCTGTCCAAGCGCATCCTCGAATCCGACCGCGCGCTGCGCCGCCAGGCCAACGTCAACCGCAACGCGCTGATCGGCAACGAGGTGCAGGGCAAAACGGTCGGCATCGTCGGGATCGGCAATGTTGGCCGCCGTATCGCCGAGCTCTGCAACGGCCTGCTGCATATGAAGGTGATCGCCTACGATCCCTATCTGACCGCGGAAGAAATCGCCGCCCGCGGCGGCGAAAAGATCGAGCTTCACGATCTGATGCGCCGTTCGGATTTCGTCTCGATCTCCTGCCCCCTGACCAAGGAGAATCGCCGCATGATCGGCGCCCGCGAGTTCGCGCTGATGCAGCCGCACGCCTTCTTCATCACCACAGCGCGTGGTTTCATTCACGATGAGGAAGCGCTGTACGAGGCGTTGCGCGACAAACGCATTGCGGGGGCCGGCCTCGACGTCTGGGACAAGGAGCCGCCGCCGCCGGAGCACCCGCTGCTGCAGTTCGACAATGTGCTGGCGAGCCCGCATACCGCGGGCGTGACCAAGGAAGCGCGCATCAACATGGGCCGGATCGCCGCCGAACAGATTCTCGATGCGCTCGACGGCAGGCGGCCGCCGCGCATCGTCAATCCCGAGGTGTGGCCCGACTACGCCAAGCGCTTCGAACGGACGTTCGGGTTCGCGCCGAAATAGGCCATCACCTCCGCGAGGGAAGATCCACGATGGCCGAGCCGGCAGATCGCTTTTACGAGTCGCAGGGGCTGCGGTTGCATTATGTCGACTGGGGCAACGTATCAGCGCCGCCCTTGATTCTGATTCACGGCGGGCTCGACCATTGCCGTAGCTGGGACGCGATAGCGCGGGACCTGCAGCCGCATTTCCATATCATGGCGCCGGACCTGCGCGGGCACGGCGATTCCGAATGGGCGAAGGGGAGCAGCTACAGCCTGGCTGACAACGTCTACGACCTCACCCGGCTGATGCGCTTTGCGGGGCTGCAGGACGCGGCGTTTGTCGGCCACTCGATGGGCGGCATGGTCGCGTTGGCCTATGCCGGCACCTATCCGGAAAAGGTTTCGCGCCTCGTCGTGCTGGATGGCGCGTTCCTATCGGACTCGCAGCCTGCGCCGATCGCCGAGCAGATGTCGCGCTGGATCGACCAGCTCGATCGCATCTCGGAGCATCAAGAGAGCACGTTCCGGACGATCGAGGAGGCGGCGAAGCGGTTGTCCACGCGCAACAAGCGGCTGACGCCGGCACTGGCGCAACATCTTGCTCGCCACGGTGTTCGCCAGGGCTCCGACGGCCTCTATCGCTGGAAGTTCGATCATTATCAGCGGGCGAGGGCGCCATACCGGCTGTGGCCGGAGGACTACATCGCTCTGTGGTCGCGCATCACCTGTCCGACCCTGTTGATGTGGGGCGATGAAAGCTTTCTGCCCGATCCCGCCGGCCTGCTCGCGCATTTCAAGAGCGCCGAACTCCAAAAAATCGCGGGCGCCGGCCACTGGTTGCACCATGACCGGCTCGATGTGGTCCTGGCGTCGCTGCGACGGTTTCTCGGAGCACCACAGGCTGCGCAAACCGCGAAGTGAGGCAGGCGGATGGCGACCGGCTGGGAAGTCGCCTATGCAGCGCTGTTCTTCATCTTCGAGAGCGTCTAAGTGAACGCCCAGAGGCTGGCGGTCGATAGCGGAATCACCGGGCTCTGAGGTCAGGATCCGCGGAGAAAAATTCATCCGCCGGCGGGTCGAGCGCGGCAATAATTCCACTGCCGGGCGGCCTCCTGACGAAGCGGGCATTGCTATTTTCCCCGACATCTCGACTGGTTTGCCGCTTGGGACCATTTTCTCTCCCCCGGCGCACATGGAAGACGAAGAGATGCGACAAGTTCGTACATTGCTGAGCAGGGCGTCCTCCCGGATCGGCCGCCGGCTTTCCCAGATCGTGGCCATTGCCGCCGCCAGCCTGCCGTCCGCCGGCGCTTGAGACGCAGGCGTCTTTCACTGCTCCGAAATCACGTCTAACTCTGTCAGCGCCTGATCGAGGCGGTGGACGAGCAGGTCCTCAATAGCCCCGTTCACGGTCGATCGAGTGCGGCGGCCGGCGGCCGGCCCGTATCGCTTCCGCCGTCGCGCGAAACGTTGCGCCGATCGCTTCCACGCTCACCTCGCAGGCATCGTGCGGCGTGACGACGATGCGAGGATGCCGCCAGAATGGATGGCGCGGCGCCAGTGGCTCGGTGGCGAAGACATCGAGCGCAGCGCCGGCCAATTGCCCGTCCTCCAGCGCGGCGAGCAGGTCAGCTTCAATCAGATGCTCACCGCGGCCGACCTGGATCAGGTAGCCGCCGCGATGCATTCGGGCGAATGTCTTGCGGTTGAGAATGCCTTTTGTCTCCGGCGTGAGTGGCAGCAGGTTCACGAGAACCTCGGTCTGGCCGAGCATGGCTTCGAGGCCCGCGGCGCTATCGAAGCCGCGGATGCCCTGCGGCGTCGGCTTTGCGGTCCGGCTCCACGCCATGACAGGAAAGCCAAGCAAGGCAAGGTCGGTGGCGACACGGCGGCCGATTTCGCCAAATCCCAAAATGCCGACCGGCACGTCCTGCGCCCGGCGCTGGCCGAGGCGCTGCCAGCGTTCCTCGCGCTGCTGCGCCTGATAGGTTGCAAAGCGCCGCTGATGGCCGATCACGTGCCAGGCAACAAAGCCCGACATCATCTGCGCCTGCGCCGGATCGACGACACGGATCACGTCCACGTCGGGCCGCAGGCTAGGACACGCCAAAATGTTGTCGACGCCGGCGCCGATTGAGCACACGGCCTGCAGGTTGGGGTAGCGTTCGAAGGCGTCATCCGGCGGATGCCAGGCCACCGCCAGCCGCACGTCCGTTGCCGGACCGTCGTGGGGGTGGCTGACGATTTCGATGCGGTCGGCGGCGCGCATGAACTGCGGGCCGAGATAGAAGCGGAGATCGAGGCTCTTGCTGACGAGAACACAACGCATCGTTCAAGCTGCCTTGTTCATGCAGCCTTGGACGACGACGTTTGCCCGGGTACTGCGGAAAGCAGCTCGCGCGTGTAGGCGTGCTCGGGGGCCGCGAACAGGAGCGATGCAGATTTGAGTTCGACGATCGCGCCGTGCTGCATCACGGCGATACGGTCGCAAATCTGCGCTGCCACGCGCAGATCGTGAGTAATGAACAGCATCGACAGGCCCAGCCGCGCCTTCAAATCTTCCAGGAGGTCCAGGACCTGTGCCTGCACGGATACGTCGAGCGCGGAGACGGCTTCGTCGGCAACCAGGATTTCCGGGTCGAGCGCGAGCGCCCGCGCAATTCCGATGCGCTGGCGTTGCCCGCCGGAGAATTCATGCGGAAAGCGTTCCATCGCGCTCGCATTGAGGCCGACGAGGCTGAGCAACTCGCCGGCGCGTTTTCGCGCTGCCGCCGGATCGACGCCATGCGCAATCGGCCCGTCGGTGATGATGTTGCCGACCTTCCGGCGCGGATTGAGCGAGGCGAACGGATCCTGAAACACCATCTGGATGCGGCGGCGCTGCTCGCGCAAAGCCTTGCCGCCGATCCGGGTGAGATCGACATCGCCAATACGCACGGTGCCGGCGTCCGGCTCGATCAGGCGCATCACGAGGCGGGCGACGGACGATTTTCCCGAACCGGATTCGCCGACCAGCCCAAGCGTCTCGCCGCGAAAAATGTCGAAGCTGACGTCCTTCGCCGCTTGTACGCGGCGCTCGCTGCGGAACCAGCCGCCACCGCTGACGTATGTCTTGCCGAGTCCGATCACTTCCACCGCCTTATTGCGATCGGGCAGGGGCATCCGCTGCGGCGGCTGCAGGGTTGGAACGGCGGCGAGCAATGCGCGGGTATAGGGATGTTGCGCGCGCAACAGCACGTCGTCGGCGGTGCCTTGCTCGACCACCTTGCCGTGCTGAAGCACGACGACGCGATCGGCAATCTCGGCGACGACGCCGAAATCATGGGTGATGAACATGACGGCCATGTTGCGGCGGCGCTGCAGGTCGCGGATCAGCTTGAGGATCTGCGCCTGTGTTGTGACATCGAGCGCGGTCGTCGGCTCGTCGGCCACCAGCACGGCGGGTTCGAGCGCCAGCGCCATCGCGATCATGGCGCGCTGGCGCTGGCCCCCGGATAGTTGATGGGGATAGGCGCGCACCGCGCGCTCGGGATCGGGCAGGCCGACTTCGCGGATCAAGGCGAGGGCTTTCTGCTGCCGCTCCTTCGGCGTCAATAGGCCATGCGCCTCGAACATCTCGGCGATCTGCTCGCCGATGCGCATCAATGGATTGAGCGCCGTCATCGGCTCCTGGAACACCATCGCGATGCCGCGGCCGCGGAACGCCAGCCATTCCGCCGGGCTGAGCGACAAGAGGTTCTTTCCCTCGAACAGAATCTCTCCGGATTCTGCCGTCACGGTATCCGGCAGCAGCCCCATCAGCGCGTGGGCGCACATCGATTTGCCGGAGCCGGATTCACCGACCACGCAAAGGATTTTTCCGGCGGTGAGATCGAACGAAACGTCGTCCACGGCGTGGGCACGGTCACTGCCCGGCGGCAGCGCAAGCTTCAGGTTCTTGACGACGACGGCCATGCTCAGCGCCCTCCCTTGGCGAGGCGAGGGTTGAGCGCGTCGTTGAGGCCTTCGCCGATCAGGTTCAGCGCCAGCACCGAAACCAGAATGGCGATGCCGGGGAATACCGTGATCCACCAGGCCTGACGGATCACGGTGCGGCCGGCGCCGACCATGTAGCCCCACGACATCAGGTTGGGGTCGCCGAGGCCGAGGAAGGAGAGCGAGGACTCCAGGAGAATCGCGGTCGCGACCATGAGCGAAGCCAGCACGATGACGGGCGACAGCGCGTTGGGCAGGATCTCGCGCCAGATGATCCACCAATTAGTCTGGCCGGTCACCACCGCCGCCTGGACGTAGTCGCGCGTGCGCAACGACAGCACCTCGCCGCGCACCAGCCGTGCCACCGGCGGCCAGCTCACGATGGCGATGGCCGCCACGATCGAGACGATGGACGGTTGCATGATCGCGACGAGCACGATCGCCAGCGCAAAGCTCGGAACGGTCTGGAAGAATTCGGTGAACCGCATCAGGGCATCGTCGATCTTGCCGCCGAAATATCCGGCCACCGCGCCGAGCGGAATGCCGACCGCGAGCGAGGCCAGCGTCGAGATCAGGCCGACCAGCAGCGAGACGCGCGCGCCATAGATGATGCCGGCCATCACGTCGCGGCCGAGCGCATCGGTGCCGAGCGGAAAGCCGGCCAGCGTGAACGGCGGCAGGAACGGCCGCTGCACCATGCGCCACGGCGAGGTCGGAAACAGCAGCGGGCCAATCAGAGCGACAGTCACCGCAACGATGAGGATCGTGATGCCGATCATGGCGCCGGGATTGCGCAACAGCATTCGCGAAACCTGTTTCATGCGGCGAACTCGATGCGGGGATCGACGGAGCGATAGAGGAGGTCCGTGATCAGGTTGAAGGCCAGCACCATGGCCGAGCAGACGACGAAGACGCCGAGCAACAGATTGTAGTCGCGCTGCAGCAGCGCCTCGTACATCAGTCGTCCGATGCCGGGCCAGGCGAACACGGTTTCGGTCAGCACGGCGCCGCCGACCAGCGTGCCGGCCTGCAGGCCTGCGAGCGTGACCACCGGCAACAGCGCGTTGCGCAGCACGTGACGGCGCTGGATCACGGCATCCGACAGGCCTTTGGCGCGCGCGGTCTTGACGAAGTCGAGCCGACTAACCTCCAGCATCGAGGCACGCGTCATGCGGGCGTAGGTCGCCATGAAGAACAGCCCGATCGTCGTCGCCGGCAGGATCAGATGGGCGGCGACGTCGAGGACATGCGCAAGGCCGGTGTAGCCTGCGCCGACCGTTTCGTAACCAAAACTCGGCAGCCAATCCATCGTGACCGAAAACAACAGAATCGCCATCAACGCGACCCAGAACAGCGGCGTGGCGTAGAAGATCAGCGCAGCGATCGTAATCACGGTGTCGGCCCAGGTGCCGGCAAAGCGCGCGGCCAATGCGCCGAACAGGATGCCGAACGCGAGCGAGATCGCAAACGCGGTGCCCGTCAGCAATAGCGTCGCCGGCAGGCGATCGAGGATCAGCTTCGAGACCGGCATCTGCTGGCGGAACGAAAATCCGAGATCGAGGCTGAGGATGCCTTTGACATACAGGAACAGTTGCACCGGCAGCGGCTGGTCGAGGCCGAACTTCTCGCGGAGCTGGGCGATGAAGAGCTGGTCGCCCGCGCCGGCTTCGCCCGCCATCACGACCGCCGGATCGCCCGGCGCCATCCGGATCAGGAAGAAGTTCATGACAACAAGCGCGAGAAGAACGACGATAGCTTTCGCGATCCGCTGGGCGATGAAGGAGATCATGGGCTGTCGCTGGCGTTGGAGGCGCGGTGTTCGGGCGTCAGGATTGAACCCCGACACCCGACGAGGCGGCGATTACTTCTCGATCCAGGCGTCGCGGAAACCGTCGTTGACGCCGATGCCGGTCGTGATCAGGTTCTTAACGCTGCAGCGGGTGATGGTCGGGAATTGCAGTTCGAGCATCCATGCGACCGGTACGTCCTCGACGAGGATCTTCTGCGCCTTCGCGTAGATCTCCTCGCGCGCCGCATCGGGGAAGGCGACTGCGCCATCGGCGAACAGCCTGTCGATCTCGGGATTCGAATAGCCTTCAACGTTGTTGAACGGCGAGCCCTTGGCGATCTGGCTCGAGACATAGTTGCGACCGACGCCGAGCGCGGGATCGCCGTACTGGTAGAGATAAGTGAACGCGATGTCGTAGTCCCACTCGCTGACTTTCTGGTTCCAGCCGGGGACGTCGGTCGCGATCATCTCGACGTTGATCCCGACGTCCTGCAGGTTCTGGCGGACCATCTCGGCCCAGCGCTGCCACGTTTCGCCATAGGGCAGCGGCAGCATGCGAACCTTCTCGCCCTTGTAGCCGGCTTCCTTGAGCAGGGTCTTCGCCTTGGCCGGATCGTAGTCGTATTTCGGCACCTCGCTGGTGTAGTACTTGATCGCCGAGCCGGATGGACCTGTCGCAATCTTGCCGAGGCCGTTCCAGACCACGTCCTTGGCCATGTTGCGATCGATCGCAAACATCAGCGCCTGGCGGAATTTCTTGTTCGCGGTGGGGCCAGAGCGGTTGTTGAGCCAGAGCCAGGAATGCGGGCTGAAGAATTCCCAGCCGGCGCCGGTGACGCAGGTGTTTTTCAGTTTGCTCAAGCGCGGCACGTCGAAGTTTTCGACTGAGCCGCCGGGCAGCACGTCGACCTTGCCGGTCTCGTAAGCGACCGAACGCGCGGCGGCGTCCGGAATCACGTGCCAATAGATCTCGTCGATGTTGGGCTTGCCCTTGACGTGGTAGCTCGGATTCTTGACGAGGCGAATGAACGAGCCCTTCTGCCATTCCCTAAACATGAAGGGGCCGGTACCAACAGGGGTGTTGTTGGCCGGGTTGGTCTTGAAATCGGTGCCTTCATAGAGGTGCTTCGGAATCATCGGCAGCGAGCCGACTTCGAAGATGCCGATGAACGGGCCGAACGGCTGCTTCAGCGTGAAGACGACGGTGGATTCATCCGGTGCTTCCACTTTTTCGAGCTGCGCAAGATTGCCGCGCGCACGCGCATGGGTCTGCTTCAGGAACTCGATCGAGAACAGCACGTCGGCCGCGGTGAACGGCTTGCCGTCATGCCAGGTCACGCCCTTCACGAGCTTGAAGGTGTAGACCTTGCCGTCCTCGCTGACCGACCAGCTTTCGGCGAGGCCGGGCAGGGGATCGAGCTTGGGGCTGTAGCGCAGCAGGCCTTCATAGATATTGCCGGCCACCATCTGCGTCGGGCCGTTCTGCACCAGGCCCATCATCAGGCTCGGCGGCTCGGGCTGGATCACGGCATTGACGACGCCGCCTGCTTTCGGCCCCTCGGCCACCGCCGCGGTGCTCAGCATGCAGATCGCAGCAAAGCTCATCAAAATCTTACGCTTGGGCATCGCATACCTCGTTTAAAGAAAAGGTTTTTGGCGCTCTCACTTCGGCGAGGGCGGGTCTATCAGTTGGCAAAGTCGGGATCGGTCCGCTCGAGCATCCGCTTGAAGGCAGCCCATTCGCTGTCGGGCACGCCATTGGTTTCGATCGCGTCGTAGAAGCTTGCGTATTGGCCGGCCGTCTTGCGGGCGACGGCTGCGGATAGCTCGATGACCTCAGAACCCGATGACTGGATTGCCAGTTGGGCGCGGCAGGAGCGCTCCAGATTGTGCATCAGCTTGAAGGCTTCGGCGACGGAGCGCCCGCAGGTCAGCATGCCGTGATTGCGCAACACCATCACGAACTTGTCGCCGAGATCGGCGACCAGGCGCGATCGCTCGTCGAGATCGAGCGCGATGCCTTCATAGTCGTGATAGGCGAGGCAATCAGTAAACTGCAGCGACCATTGATTGAGCGGCAGCAGCCCCTGCTTCTGGCAGGCGACGGCGATGCCCGCGACCGTGTGCGTGTGCAGGACGCAGATCGCGTCATGCCGCGCGGCGTGGATCGCACTGTGAATGGTGAAGCCGGCCGGGTTGATGCCGAGCCCCGTGGGATCGTCGATGACATTGCCGTCGAGATCGACCGTCACCAGGTTAGACGCCGTCACTTCCTCGAAACGCAAACCATAGGGGTTGATGAGAAAGCGGTCTTGCCGGCCCGGAAGGCGGACGGAGATGTGGGTGTAGATGCTGTCGTCGAGACCGAGCCGGTGAATCAGCCGGTAGGCCGCTGCGAGGTCGGTCCGGATTTGCCGGGTCTGGTCGTCCACCGCCGGCCAGGCCTTCGCGGTGTGGTGGGCTGCGCTTGTCATTTCCGCCTATCCATTTTCAACTTTTTCAGCTTGCGTGCCGCGCAGCATCTGGGCAAGATTAAAGTGTCGACAATCGACGATTAAAAAATAATCACAGACTGGCGCGGGTTTAGCCGATGCGGCCTATGTCTCTTCCGGTTGGATTACCGGCACTTGCGGACAGCGATCTGGTCGGCCAGATCGCTCGAATCCTGATGCAGGCCATTGTTCAGGGCCGGCTGCCTCCTGGCTCCAAGGTGGTAGAGGCGGGGGTTGCCCGGGAATTAGGCGTCAGCCGCGCGCCGGTGCGCGAAGCGGCACGCCTTCTGGAGAAACAGGGGCTGCTGGTCGCGAGCCCGCGCCGCGGCTTTTTCGTCCGCAAACTCGAAATCAGAAACATCGACGAGATCTACGATTTGCGTCTGTGCATCGAACGGCATGCCAGCGTGCTGGCGGCGAAGCGTCTCTCTCCGGGGTCGCGAGATATGTTGCGGCGGCAAATCGATGTTCTGCACCGGACCGCCGATCTCGACGATCCCGCCCGGCAGGTGGAAGAGGATTATCGCTTTCACCGGCTGATTTTTGAAATCGCGGATAACCGCCGCCTGCTGCGATTGTTCGATGATCTCGCAGCAGAGCTGCGCATGGTCATCGGCCTGATCGGCCGCCTTTACGACGACCCGCACGAGATCGCGAGGACCCACGAGCCGCTGCTGGCGGCGATCGAAGCCGGTCATCCGGAGCGCATCACCGCGCACGTCGACTACCATATCGGCCACGCCTGGCGCGAAGTTGGCAGGCTGGTGCGAGAGCTCACGCCGCCGCTCGGCAATGCCACTGAGCCGAACAGCATCCTGTTTCCAACCAACGGAGCATCCGTGTGAAGGCCGTCTACACCGAACTGCATCGAAGCCACGATCCGCAATTCTTCCTGGTGCGCGGCGTCATCAAGCGCACCACCGAGCAGCCCGAGCGTGCCGACCGGTTGCTGGCGGGACTTAAGGCCGGCAAGCACAGCCTCGTTGAGCCGACGGTGTTCGGCCAAGGCCCGCGGGCGCGCGTTCACAGCGCGGAGTATCTGCGTTTTCTGGAGGAAGCCTGGGACGCCTGGGTCGCGCTCGGTGATTCCGGTTCGGAGATGATCGCCAACATCCACCCGGTTCGCTACGGCGCGACATATCCAACCCATATCGTCGGCCGTCTCGGCTGGCACGCGGCGGATACCGCGGCTCCGATCGGCAAGGGCACTTACGCCGCCGCCTGTGCCGCCACCGACGTTGCCACGACCGCGGCGCAACTCGTCCTGGACGGCGAAGACGCCGTCTATGCGCTGTGCCGGCCACCGGGCCATCACGCCTATGCCGACATGTCGGGCGGCTTCTGTTTCTTCAACAACAGCGCGGTGGCAGCGGCGCAGCTTCGGCTGCAGCATGAGCGCGTGGCAATCCTCGATGTGGACGTGCATCACGGCAACGGCACGCAGGGTATCTTCTATGAGCGCTCCGACGTGCTGACGGTGTCGATCCATGCCGATCCCGTCTTCTTCTATCCCTTCGTGTGGGGATATGCGCATGAGCGCGGTGCCGGTCCGGGCCTCGGCGCCAATCTGAACATCCCGCTGCCGAAGGGCACCGGGGATGACGATTACATCAGGGCGCTCGGCGATGCCGAAAAAACCATCCGCGCGTTTGCGCCCGGCGCGCTGGTGGTGGCGCTCGGCCTCGATGCCTCGGAGCACGATCCGCTCGCCGGTCTTGCGGTGACCACGGCCGGCTTCCGCCGCATCGGCGCCGCGATCGCCCGATTGGGCCTGCCGACGGTTTTCGTCCAGGAGGGCGGTTATCTCTCGGATATTCTTGGCGCCAATCTCACGGCTGTGCTCGGCGGCTTCGAGGAGGCGCGTTAGCCCGCCAGCACACGCATGCTCCCGCCACATCTGCTTGTAGGCGATGTTGTGCTCAGAGCAATCGTGCCGGACAATTATCGACATTGGCCTGCGGCCGGTTTACGCTTCGGAAGCGCGACGCAGAGAGGAGAGATCGCAATGCTCTATGCCTTGCTGGCTCTCATGGCACCGCTCTGGAGCAGATCTCGGGATCGGATGGCCGCGGAACGCGAGGCAACCGACACATCGGTCTCGCGAATTCTGGTGTTGGTTGCCACCGTTCTTTTCGTGGTGCTGTCGATTCTCATCGTTGACCTGTATCGCGACGAATTGCGAGCGCTCGGCCTTGCCGGCGGCGCAGAGCGGATCGACGCGATCTTTATGAGCCCGTGAGCTACCGGGCTGCGCCTATTCGATGACGATGCGCGGCGGTGGCCGGTGCGCCGCGCCGGTTACGATCGCGGTCCAGACTTCACGCGCAATACTCACATAATGCTTGGCGTGAACGCCGTCGGGCTCGACGGCGACGATCGGCCGGCCATCGTCGGAGGTCTGGCGAATCTGCATATCCAGCGGTATCTCGCCGAGATAGGGAACGCCGCGGCGTTCGGCTTCCGTCCGCGCGCCGCCGTGGCCGAAGATCGGCGTGACGTGGTTGCAGGTCGGGCAGCAGAAGCTCGACATGTTCTCGATCACGCCCAGGATCGGAATGCTCACCTTCTGAAACATGGCGATGCCGCGCCGCGCGTCGATCAAGGCGATGTCCTGCGGCGTCGAGACGATGATCGCGCCGGCCAGCGGCGCCTGTTGCGCCATGGTGAGCTGGGCGTCGCCGGTGCCGGGCGGCAGGTCGACGACCAGGATATCGAGATCGTCCCATGCGACTTCGCGCAGCATCTGCGTGATCGCCGAGATCACCATCGGGCCACGCCAGATCATGGCGCTGTCTTCCTCGACCAGAAAGCCGATCGACATCACCTTGACGCCAAACCGCTCCAGCGGCTCCAGCATGCGCGGGCCGAGTTGGCGCGGCTTGCCGCGCAGTCCGAACAGTTTTTGTTGCGACGGACCGTAGATGTCGGCATCGAGAATGCCGGCCTTCAGTCCGAGCGCGGCGAAGCCAAGCGCGAGATTGCACGAGGTGGTCGACTTTCCGACGCCGCCCTTGCCAGAGGCGACGGCGATGACGTGCTTGACGCCGGGAATGCCGGCGGCCTTTGAGGTCGCGCGGGCCTTGAGATCTGAAGGGGTGGCGGACACTGGCGGCTCACGATCCAAGCGGATCGTCCTTCTTCACTTCGCGCGCGCGCAGATAATCTTCCGTCGACATGACCGGCGGCCGCTGCGGCACCGCATGCGGGTCGAAACTCTCGTTCACCACCGCTTCGACGCGGCAATCCGCGCACATCTTGATGACGTCGAGGCGCTTCGCGTTGGCGCCCTGGAACATCCAGTGCCTCTCGCCGCCGAGCTTGGCCAGCACGCGATCGATCGAGCTCTTGGTGCCGAAGGGTTTGCCGCAAGCGATGCAGTTGAACGGCTCTTCCTCCTTCAGCACGCGCTGCGGCGTGTTCCAGGCCTGAAAGTCGAGACGCGGTTCGATGCTGATGACTTTTTCCGGGCAGGTGGATTGGCAGAGCCCGCACTGCACGCACAGGCTTTCGGTGAAGCGTAGCATCGCGCGATCGGGGTTATCTGATAGCGCGCCAGTCGGGCAGGCAGTGACGCAGGCATGGCAGAGGGTGCAGCCGTCGACATTCAGCTTCACGGTGCCGAAGGGAGCGCCCGGCGCCAGCGGCACGACTTCGACGGGCGCAGGCGCGGCGAGATGAAGCTCGCGAAACGTCGTTTCGAGCAGGCCGCGCTTCGCCCCGCGCGGCACAAAGCCGGCCGGCTTTTGCGTTGCTATCCCGCGAGGGGCAGCATCCAGCATGGCGCGCAGTTGGTCCGGGTCGTCGGTTTCAATGATCTGGACGATCCCGGCACCGAAGCCGAGCGCGCTAACGATCCGATCCGATGTCTCGACCGCGCGGCGAAGCGCCGCGATATCGTGACGGGGCTTTGCGCGCGTCAGCAGCGCGACGCCGCTACCGCCATAGGCGAAGACGGACGCGATGATCTCCGGTCCGACCTGCGTTACTTCGTTGACGCGCAGCGGCAGTACGTTGGCCGGCAAACCCTCGCCGAACCGCGCCAGAGCATCGATGATATCCTCGCCATGCTCGCCGTCATGAAACAAGATCACGGCGTCGCTGCCGCCCGCCGTGCGGTAAGTCTGCAGCAGTGTGCGCAGCCGCCGCATCAGCGCGTCCGCGCTCGGCAATGCATAAGACGCTGCGCCGGTCGGACATACCGACGCACAGGAGCCGCAGCCGGCGCAGACATTGGCATCGATCGCAACCGCGTTCCCGTTCGGCGTGATCGCGCCGGTCGGACAGAGGTCAAGACAGCGCGTGCATCCGGTAATGGATGAGCGCGAATGCGCGCAGAGCGACGGTTCGAAATTGACAAAGCGCGGCTTGTCGAAGGTGCCAACCAGGCCGCCGGCATCTGCGATCGCGCGCTCGACGGCGGCCTTGTCGCGCGGATCGGCGCGCAGATAGCCGGGACGCAGTTCATGCGCGGGGAACAGCGGTGTACCGCCCGATAAATCGAGGATCAGATCGCAGGTCGACGTCGCGCCGTTGCGCGAGGGTCCGAACACGAGCTTGGCGCGCGAGGAGGGGGACGGCAGCGCGTAGTCGTCGATCGCAAGCTCGAATTGACCGAGATGGCCGCGGGCGTTGCGGATCGTGCCTTTGAGCACGGGAAATTCGTTGGTGCGGCGTGGGATCACATCGCCGGGCTTGGTCAGAAGCACGGTAATGTCCAAACGATCGGCGAGACGCTGCGCCGCCTCGATGGCGATTTCGTCACGGCCATAGATCAGTGCGACGCCGCTGCTCTCGAGCGTCACCAGCGAGAGCGGCGGCATTTCTTCGCCCGCCGCAGCAATCAGCGCTGCGGCTTTCGGACCGGCTGCCGCGGCGTCCTTTGACCAGCCGCCGGTCTCGCGGATGTTGACGAAGGTGAGCTGGGCTTGCGAGGTGTTCTCCGCTACTTCCCGAAACAGCGGCGCTTCCTGGGTGCAGGCAACCGTAATCGGCGCGCCCTCGGCGAGCGCCTCCTTGAAGCGGTCGAGTTCGAGCCCGCAGAGCTGATTTGCCTGCGTGATCTTGCCCATGCAGCCGCGACCGATCGCTTCCGCATCGAGCGGCATGGTCTTCTCGCAACTGCAAATCAGGAGGCGAGACTTCGCCGCACTCATTTTGAAATACCTTGAACCCGGAGCATCAAGCGGGTTGTTGCTTCATCCTACGGTTCTGCGGTAACCGCTCGGACGGATATCTGCAAGATACAAAGGCCGCTCGCGTGGCCAACATGCACGGAATAGCATACACAGGCGGCTCGTGGAGCAACTAGGGATTAGCCGCTCGTGATCGTTCGTCCAAGAGATATGGAACAGACGCTCGATTTGCCACCCGGTTATACTTTGGTCGCGTTGCGCGAGCTCGGCGACGCCTTTGCCCATGCTCGCGAGATCGCGGCGGAGGCGGGGGCCGGAACGCTGGTATGGGTGCGCCGCTACGATCTGGTCGAATTTGCGGTGGTGCTTGAACCCGACGAGCCGCTCAAATCGGCGCGGCGGGCGTTCTTTGCCGGCATGAATGCGCTGGCGGATGCGATTGCGGCTCATTGTCCGCCGGAACGAGAGGTCAGTTTCGATTGGCCCGACGGAATCCGGTTTGACGCGGGATTGCTTGGCGGCGGGCGGCTCGGCTGGCCCGCTGAATGCACCGAAGACGACACACCGTCATGGCTCGTTTTCGGCGTGATCCTGCGCGCGGCCGCCATGGCGCATGTTCCGGAGGTGCAGGCGGCCTCGGGCGTGTCCCTGCTGAGCGAGGGTTTCGAGATGGTCGATACCGATGCCATCATCGAAAGCTTCACCAGGCACCTGATGACCGCGTTCGATCGCTGGCAAGAGCGCGGCTTCGAGGCGATCGCGCGGGACTATCTGGAACGGCTTCCCAAGAGCAAGGCCGGCGAGCGCCGGGGCATCGACGTTAATGGCGATCTTCTGGTCGGCATGCCGGCCGGCGGCGGAGCGCCGGAGCGGAACAGTCTTGTGGATGCGCTGGCAAGAGTCAGTTGGTATGATCCGCAGGCGCGCGGTCCGAAATTCGGATGAGGCGGATATGTTGAAGTTTCCGCGAACCATCAGGCTGGACCCGTCCGATACTTTCGTCTTCGAACGGGCGGCGGAACCCGGCGAATGGGCGGTTTCCGGCGCGTTCGTTTTTTGGAACCGGGATCCGGCGACGCTTGGCCAGAAGCAGCGCGTAGCGCTGCGTTCCGGCTTTCTCGGGATCGACAGTCTCGGATGGTCGACGCTTGCCGTCGTCACTGAAGCGAGCGAAGCGGAACGGGAGGCGATGATCGAGCGGCTTGCAAGCCAGTTGCTGGAGAAATTTGGGGCGCCCGATGCGGATGCCGCGCGTCTTGCCGCCGAGGAAGAGATCGCGTTCGCAGCTTCCCTGTGCGAACATCCGCCGCAGACGTTGCTTGCCGTTCAGCGCAGCGTCGAAAACGGCGAGATCCGCGAACGCTTTCGTACCCTTAAAGCCCGCCCGGCTGCTGCGGATGCCGACCGGTTGCACGCCCATGCCAGCGCCTTTACCTTCCATGAAGTCGAAGGCGATGTTGAACCTGCCGAAGAGGTCGATCTTCTTGGGCTGATCAGGACAGACGCCAGGACGACGGATCGTACATGAGAGAATTCTGGGTCGCCTCGGGCCATCACCTCACGCGCCGCGCGGATCATGGCGGGCTGGTCGCGACGCCCGAACTCATCATGGCCTATTTGGCGCGGCCCGAATTGATGCCGCCGGCCGACGCCTGCGAGGCCGAGCGCCATTTGCATGGGAGCCTGATGGCCGATCCGCTGCGCCCGGTCTCGAACGCCGATATCGCCGCGCTGGCCGATGCCGATGCGCGCGAAAACTGGTCCTTCATGGTGAATTTCCGCGATCGGCTGATGGCGGCGCCCTCGTTGGAGGCGGTCTATGTCGCGCTCGCCCGCAAGGGTGCCGGCGATCTGCCGCCGATCTTTCTGTCGCAATTGTGCCACCTGATCCTGCGCAACGCGCTCGAAGGCTGCGACGATCCTTATACGTTGCGTGCCGCGGAGCTGTTCTATCGCAGCCAACTGGCCGCCGTTCACGAAGGCACGTTGTTGCTCGCCGATGCGGAAGTCATCGAAGCGGAGCAGCATGCCCAGCACGACCTGCACTCATCGCCGCTCACGGCTATGCTGCAGCAGCCGAAGTCGTTCGGCGAGATGGACGTCATGGACGACGAAAACGCTTGGACCTACTGGTCGCGGTCGGATGCGCATGCGATGGTGATGAACATCGGCGGCAACAAGAAAGCGCGGGCTGGGCTCTGCCGGGTCATCGAGCGGTGGATCGCTCATCTGCTCGGCATCACCGTCAACGTCGAAACCATCGCCGCGATCGAGGATCGCGACTGGCGCTGGTTCATAGGCCTCGACAGCGAGGCGACGCGGATCGGCAATGCGCTGTGGCGCGGCGAGCGGCTGGAGGGCGGCATTGCCGAACGCATCGTAGCGCTGATGCGTCTGACGTTCGAAGATACGCGGCTGGTGGACGAGCGGGTCGGCGACAAGCCGGTTTACCTCATCCTCGCCATGGGCGCGGACAAGGTGGTGAGACTAAAGCCGCAAAATCTGGTTGCGGGGCTGCCGCTGGCCGCGGCCGCGAATGCCACATGATCCACCGAATGGAGGATGGGACATGGCGATGACGGAAGCATCCCGCGAGGTCGGCGTGGTGGTGCGGCGCCGTTCGATCGACAATCCCTGGATCGACCAGTTGTGGTCGCCGGCAATGATCCTGGATGAGGTGCCCGCGACCGCACCCTGGACTGCGCTGTCCACCGAAGCCGACGCGACGATCTATTACGCTGGATCGGCCAGCATCGACCTGTTCAGCTCGGAAACGGCGAACTACCGCGACAACCTTGCCGATGGGGAGCCGCGGATCTGGGTTGCGTTGCGGCGCCAGGATGGTGGTCCTGAGCTTGAGCTGACGAAAGTGACCGCCGACCCGACCGAAGGGGAGGCGATGTTCGAAAGCGGCTGCGACGTGATCGGCACGGTGCAGATGCCGCCTGAGATCGCGTCATGGATTGCCGCCTTCGTCGATCGATTCCATGTCGAGCGCGTGTTTCACAAGCGCAAGCGGGATCGCGCCAGCGGCGATCGGCCGCGCGTGCCGGGCGGCGGGCCGGACGAGAAGATGGGTCGCAAATGAGTGGTCCGGACGAAGCCGATCGAGACAAGAGCTTTCTGGCGCGATGGTCGCAGCGCAAGCAGGAAGCCAAACAGACCGAGCCGAAGCGGGATACGCCGGCTGCCGAAAGCGGCGATTCGCCAGCTCCACCCTCAGCGCAAGCCGAGGCGGTCGAGCCGGAGTTCGATCTCTCGACGCTGCCCAAGCTCGAGGAGCTGACAGAAGCCACCGATATAACTGCCTTTCTTCGTAAAGGCGTTCCCGACCATTTGCGGAATGCAGCTTTGCGAAAGTCCTGGGCGTTGGACCCCGCGATTCGCAACTACGTCAGTCCAGCACTTGAATATGCCTACGACTGGAACGCACCGGGCGGAGTGCCCGGCGGTGGCGAGCTCGGCGCAGGCGTCGATGTGGCGCGGCTGGTCGCGCAAATCATGGGCGAGCAGACGGCCGAAACAACGAATTCCGACGCAAATTCCGGAACCGAGATGGCAGGTCCTTCGCCACAACCGGCTGAACGTGAAGTCTCGGCAAAACCGCAGGAGTACCTTCCTGAGGAGTCTCCGCGACAGTCTCATGAACCCTCGACAGAAACGGAACTCGTTTCAGAAGCGAAACGGGGTACAGGGGAACCCGCATCGGTGGGCGAATCAGAGGCAGCGAAATCTGTTGCATCGCAGCAACGAGTGCGACGCCATGGCACCGCAAAACCAATTGTTTAGACAAAAGTATTTGCGGACATAGGCCCCGCCTATGCTACAAATTTCTTCCTGGAATAATTCCAGTTCTAAAGTGTGTGCCTGAATAAGAGGCACGCGGGCGCGGGCGGGGAGATATCGGTAGCACCATGCGTGATGCCGGACTGGAACTAGCAATTAAGGCAGCAGGTGGCGTCGGATCGCTGGCGCGGGGGTTAGGCATTGCGCAGCCCTCCGTTTCCGCATGGTCGCGTATTCCCGCCGAGCGGGTTCTCGCGGTCGAGACACTGACGCAGGTGGACCGTTTCGCCCTTCGCCCCGATCTCTACGGATCGTCCGAGGATCAGGTGACATCGAAACCCGAAATCGACGAGATCGACCAACTGCGTGCCGCTGAATACGGCCTGTTGTCGTTGCTGCTTGGCAAGGCGCCGGATGCGGAAACGCTGCAACAGGTTGCCACGCTGAAGGGCGACGGCTCCGATCTCGGCATGGCGCATGTCGAACTCGCATCTGCCGCTGCGGCGACGGATGATCGCGCCGTCAGCAAGGAGTTCTTCGATCTTTTCATCGGGCTCGGTCGCGGCGAACTGCTGCCCTATGCTTCCTATTATCTCACCGGCTTTCTTCACGAGCGTCCGCTGGCGCGGGTGCGCGAGGATCTGCGTGCGCTCGGAATCGAGCGCGCAGGTACCTCGCGTGAGCCGGAAGATCACATCGCCATCCTGCTCGAAGTCATGGCGGGCCTCGCACGCGGCGACTTCGAGGCCGAGTTCGCCGAGCATGCGCGCTTTTTCGAGCGTCATCTCAAGCCATGGGCGGCGCGGATGTTCGCCGATCTCGAAATGTCGCAATCGGCGCGCTTCTACCGCGCCGTCGGCCGCACCGGCCGTGTCTTCATGGAATTGGAATCTGAGGCCTTCACGCTGTCCGAGTGACGGTGAAAGGCGACGAGAATAGGAGAGATCGCAATGAGCAAGCCATCTGAGAGTAAGGGAAAGTCACAGGCCGCGGGGGTGGATCGGCGCAGCCTGTTTCTGATGGGCGGTTCGGCGGTCGCCGCGGCAGCCGTTGTCCCGCTTACTGGAAGCGAGGCGGCTGCGGACGAGTCGCAGGCCGAGCGCGTCAAGGCGCGCTACAAGGAAAGCGACCACGTCAAGAATTTCTATCGCGTCAACCGCTATTGATGGGACCACGCACATGTTGATGAAGCGAAGAGATGGATCCGCGGGCAGGGCGCGTTTGCAGGGTATCGCCGCCGGCCTCGCGTCGGGAG
The DNA here is from genome assembly GCF_018398875.1 of Bradyrhizobium sp. sGM-13. Lineage (GTDB taxonomy): Bacteria > Pseudomonadota > Alphaproteobacteria > Rhizobiales > Xanthobacteraceae > Bradyrhizobium. Next base: position 206,808 of record NZ_JAGWDK010000002.1, read on the forward strand.
TTCTCGACCGCCGTACGTTTCTGCGGCGGTCCGGTCTGGCGGCCGGCGCGGGCGCTGCGATCGGCCTGATGCCGCTCGGCTCGGTGCGCAAGGCGCAGGCAGGGCCTGAGAAGGTCGGCGCGTCCACCGAAATCAGAAAGAACATCTGCACGCATTGCTCGGTCGGCTGCACCGTGATCGCCGAAGTGCAGAACGGCGTCTGGGTCGGCCAGGAGCCGGCCTGGGACAGCCCGATCAACCGCGGCTCGCATTGCGCCAAGGGCGCAGCCGTGCGCGAACTCGTCCATGGCGACCGCCGGCTGAAATATCCGATGAAGCTGGTCAACGGCGAGTGGCAGAAGATCTCGTGGGATCAGGCCATCAACGAGATCGGCGACAAGATGCTGGAGATCCGCGCCAAGTCCGGCGCCGATTCCGTCTATCTGCTCGGCTCCGCGAAGTTCTCCAACGAGGGCGGCTATCTGTTCCGCAAGTTCGCGGCGTTCTGGGGCACCAATTCGATCGATCACCAGGCCCGCATCTGTCATTCGACCACCGTCGCCGGCGTCGCCAATACCTGGGGCTACGGCGCGATGACGAATTCCTACAATGACATGCGCAACTCGAAGACGATCATCTTCATGGGATCGAACGCCGCCGAAGCGCATCCAGTGTCGTTGCAGCACATCCTTTCCGGCAAGGAGCTCAATCGCGCCAACGTATTCGTGCTCGATCCGCGCTTCACCCGCACCGCGGCGCATGCAACCGAATATGTTAGATTCCGCGGCGGCACCGATATTGCCGTGATCTGGGGCATGTTGCACCACATCTTTAACAATGGCTGGGAAGACAAGGAATTCATCAAGCAACGCGTCTACGGCATGGACCAGATCCGCGCCGAAGTTGCGAAGTGGACGCCAGAAGAGGTCGAGCGCGTCACCGGCATTCCCGGCGAGCAACTGAAGAAAGTTGCCGAGACCTTTGCCAAGCAGAAGCCATCGACCATTGTCTGGTGCATGGGCGGCACCCAGCATACGGTCGGCACGGCCAACGTCCGCGCTTACTGCAACCTGCTGCTGGCGACCGGCAATGTCGGCTCCTTCGGCTCGGGCGCCAACATCTTCCGCGGCCACTGCAACGTGCAGGGCGCGACCGATATCGGGCTCGATATCGTGACGCTGCCGCTCTACTACGGCCTCGTCGAAGGCGCCTGGAAGCATTGGGCGCGCGTCTGGGAAGTTGAGTACGACTACCTGCAGTCGCGCTTCGACGAAGTGCCAGCGAAGGCGGGCCGTCCGGCACGCACCCGCAAGCAGAACATGGAGCTGCCGGGCATCCCGTGGACCCGCTGGTTCGATGCGACGCTGTCCAACCCCGACGACGTCGATCAGCGCGACGCCGTGAAGGGCGTGGTCATCATGGGCCATGGCGGTAACACCGTGCCGCGTATGACGGAGATGGTGAAGGGCCTCGAAAAGCTCGAGCTGCTGGTGGTCGCCGATCCGCATCCGACAACCTTTGCCGCGATCTCCGAGCGCAAGAACGGCACCTACCTGCTGCCGGCCTGCACCCAGTTCGAAACTTCCGGCTCGCGCACGGCGTCCAACCGTTCGCTGCAGTGGGGCGAGCAGATCGTCAAGCCGATCTTCGAATCGAAGGACGACTACGAGATCATCTATCGGCTGTCGGAAAAGCTCGGCTTCGCCGACAAGATGTTCAAGAACATCAAGGTCGAGAACAAGCATCCGTCGGCCGAGGACCTCTTGCGGGAAATCAACCGCGGCGGCTTCTCGACCGGCTATTCCGGCCAGTCGCCGGAGCGGTTGAAGGCGCACATGAAGAACCAGGGCAAGTTCGACCTGGTGACCCTGCGCGCCAAGGCGGACGAGCCGGAGATCGGCGGTGACTATTACGGCCTGCCGTGGCCGTGCTGGGGCACGCCGCAGATCCGACATCCGGGCACGCACACGCTCTACAACACCAACCTGCACGCCAAGGATGGCGGCGGCACGTTCCGCGCGCGCTTCGGCGTGGTCTACGAGGAGAAGCAGCCGGACGGCTCGGTCAAGAATGTCAACATGCTGTCCGAAGGATCCTACAGCAAGGGGTCGGAGCTCACTGACGGCTATCCCGAGTTCACCTATGGCGTGCTCAAGAAGCTCGGCTGGGACAAGGATCTGACCGCGGACGAGCTTGCGACCATCAACAAGATCGGCGGCAACAACCCTGATGGCGTCGGCTGGGCGGTCGACCTGTCGGGCGGCATTATCCGTGTCACGCTGGAGCACGGCGTGATGGCGTATGGCAACGGCAAGGCCCGCGCGGTGGCGTGGAATCTGCCGGATCCCGTGCCGGTGCATCGCGAGCCGATCTACACCGCGCGGCCCGATCTCGTCGCAAAATATCCGACGCGTCCGGATGGGCGTCAGTTCCGCATGGCCAATGTGGGCTTCTCGATCCAGAAGGCGGCGGTCGAGAAGGGGCTCGCCAAGCAATTCCCGATCATCCTGACTTCGGGACGCCTCGTTGAATACGAAGGCGGCGGCGAAGAGACCCGATCCAATAAATGGCTCGCGGAATTGCAGCAGGACATGTTCGTGGAGGTCAACACCTCGGATGCCGCCGAGCGCGGTATCAAGGATGGCGGCTGGGTTTGGGTTTACGGTCCGGAAAACAGCTCGAAGGCCCGCGTCAAGGCGCTGGTCACCGACCGCGTCGGCAAGGGGGTGGCGTTCATGCCATTCCACTTCTCCGGCTGGTTCCAGGGCGTCGACCAACGCGGCAAATATCCGAAGGGCTCAGACCCGATCGTGCTGGGCGAAAGCGTCAACACGATCACGTCCTACGGCTACGACCCGGTCACCGGCATGCACGAGGGCAAGGTGACCCTGTGCCAGATCCAAGCGGCGTGAGAGGAGAATAGATCATGGCTCGCGTCAAATTTCTTTGTGATGCCGACCGTTGCATCGAGTGCAATGCATGCGTGACCGCCTGCAAGAACGAACATGAAGTGCCGTGGGGCATCAATCGCCGCCGCGTCGTCACCATCAATGACGGCAAGCCCGGCGAACGCTCGGTCTCTATGGCCTGCATGCACTGCACGGATGCGCCGTGCGCCGCGGTTTGCCCGGTGTCGTGCTTCTACACCACCGCCGACGGCGTCGTGCTGCACTCCAAGGATCTGTGCATCGGCTGCGGCTACTGCTTCTACGCCTGTCCGTTCGGCGCGCCGCAATATCCGAAGGTCGGCAACTTCGGATCGCGCGGCAAGATGGACAAGTGCACCTACTGCGCGGGCGGGCCGGAAGCCGACTCCACCCCGGCCGAATACGCCAAATACGGCGCCAACCGTCTGGCCGAAGGCAAGCTGCCGATTTGCGCCGAGATGTGCTCGACCAAATCACTGCTCGCCGGCGACGGCGCGATCATCGCCGAGATCTACAAGGAGCGGGTGATGAAGCGCGGCTATGGCTCGGGCATGTGGGGCTGGAAGACGGCCTACAGCGATTCACCGACCGGCTGATGCAACGGCCGCCGCGCTTCGGCGCGGCGGCATCAGGGTAATTCCGATAACCGAAAGGCGTTGGCAAATGCCAGGCTCACTTTCAATTCTCAGATTCGCGGTGTTCAAACCGCTGTTCGCCGCATTCGCTTTGCTGTTCGTTCTCGCACAGCCTGCGGCCGCACAGATTTCCTTCAAGCCGACCGCCGAGGCCGTTCAGGAAGACAAGCTTCTGAACGCGCTGAAGGAGGGCGACAAGATCACCGGGCGCGTATCGATCCCCGACGGGATGGCTGCCAGCTTGATCCAGCCCGCCGGGCGCGACTGGCGCGACTTCCAGCGTAGCAAGCTGCCCTGGATCGGCGGCATTTCCATCCTCGGCATGCTGGCTGTGCTCGCGATCTTCCTGATGGTGCGCGGCCGGATTCGCGTGCATGAGGGGTTCTCAGGGAAGACGATGCTGCGGTTCGCCAGTTTCGAGCGGTTTACACACTGGCTCACGGCAAGTTGCTTCATCATCTTGGCGCTCTCGGGCCTGAACGTCAGCTTCGGACGCGCCCTGATCTTGCCGCTGTTCGGCCCCGACGCTTTTGCGACCATGTCGGCCTGGGCCAAGCTTGCGCACAACTACCTGGCATTCCCCTTCATGCTGGGGCTTGCGATCATGTTCCTGATCTGGATCAAGGATAACATTCCGAGCAAGCTCGATTGGGAATGGCTCAAGCAGGGCGGGGGCCTTCTGTCTGACGACAAGCATCCGCCGGCCAAGCGTTTCAACGCGGGCCAGAAGGGCATCTTCTGGATCGTGATCATCGGCGGCGTGCTGATGTCGGTGTCGGGCTGGTTCCTGCTATTCCCGTATCTCCCGGGCAACGTCACGGCGCTCCAGTTCTGGACCGTGATCCACGCCGTGATCGCGATGCTCTTCATCGCCGCTATGCTGGCGCACATCTATATCGGCTCGATCGGCATGGAGGGGGCGTTTGATGCGATGGGAACGGGTGAGGTCGATCTCAACTGGGCCAAGGAACATCACGCGATCTGGGTCAAGGAACAGCAGGCAAAGGGCGAAGCTCCATCTGATGGCACGGCCCGCGCAGTACCGGCCGAATAGTCCGGTCAGGCGCAAGCAAAACGTGAGGAAGTGACATGAAATCATTTGTTGCGGCAGTAGCATTCGCAGTCGTTGCTGCTGTCGGCGTTGCGATGGTGCTCAACAACTTTCAGGAGTCGAGCTCCGTCGCCTTTACGACCACGGGCGCCAGGGTCAGCGATCCCGGCCACAATCTGATCGGCCCGGGCTGACGCCGGCGGTGGGCGCGCCTGACGTCACGCTGGCGTGGCCGGTCGAAATCCGTCTGCCGAAGGATCGCCGCAGCTTGCGCGTTACCTTCGACGATGGCCGCACATTCGATCTCTCCGCCGAATTGCTTCGGGTGACCAGCCCGTCGGCCGAAGTGCAGGGGCATTCCGAAGCCGAGCGCAAGACGGTCGGCGGCAAACGCAATGTCACCATTCTTTCGGTCGATCCTGTCGGCAATTATGCCGTCAGAATAGGGTTCGACGATATGCACGCGACCGGCATCTACTCCTGGGCGTTCTTGCGCGATCTCGGTGAGAATGCCGAGCGGCGCTTTCAGGACTACCTCGACGACCTGCAAGCCAAGGGGCTCGACCGCGACAGGCCGGGCGTACGCTAAAGGGCCGGCGGTAATGGCAACCAGCGATTTGGCGAAAGCTTCACGTCGCAAGGCAGTCCGCTCGCAGCTTCTGGCGCTTGCGGCCGTGCTGATCGCGCTGCCGATCGGCGCAACAGCTGCCATCGCGCAACTGCGCGGGCATGGCGGGCCGGTTCGGGCGCTGGCGATCTCGGCCGACGGGCAAAGCGCGATCTCCGGCAGTTTCGATTCAACCGCGATCCGCTGGTCGCTGACGCGCAATGCGGCCGAGCAGGTGCTTCGTTTCCATTCCGACGCAATCAACGCGGTCGTGCTGCTCGGGGAGGGACGCGCAGCGACCGCCGGCGCTGACGGTCGCATCGCCATCTGGACTTTTGGCAAGGCAGAGCCCGACGCGGTGTTCGAAGGCCACACGGCGCCGATCGTAGCGCTCGCCGTATCGCCTGATGGCGCGACGCTCGCGTCGGCGTCGTGGGATCACACGGTGCGGCTCTGGCCGCTCGCAGGCGGCGCGCCGCGGGTATTTGATGAGCATACGCAGAACGTCAACGGCGTGGCGTTTACGGCCGATGGCCGCACGCTGGTCAGCGTCAGCTACGACCTCAGCGTTCGCATCTGGCCGCTGTCGGGCGCGCAGCCGCCGACCGTCATTCCGATGCCGACGCCGCTCAACGCCGTGGCCGTAGGCCGTGACGGTGAAATCGCGGTCGGCGGTGCCGACGGCAAGGTTTACCTCCTGACCGCTGGCGGCGCGCGCGTCGGCGAGCTTGTGGCAGGGCCAAGGCCGGTGATCTCGATTGCGATTTCACCTGATGGCGCGCATGTGGCCGCCGCGGGTATCGGCGGTACGGTCGCGGTGATCGATCGCCAAGCGCGTACGCTCGCGCGCACGCTGGTCGGCCCGGGCCTTCCGGTCTGGTCAGTCGTATTCGCACCTGACAGCCGCACGCTGCTCACGGGCGGCGCTGACAACATCATCCGGCGCTGGAATGCCGCGACAGGCGAGCCGGTCGATCCGCTTCTCGTGGAAACGGCAGGAGATCCGCTCGCCGCCTATGCCGGCGATCGCGGCGCGGAGGTCTTTCGCGCCTGTGTGGCCTGCCATACGCTCGGTGCCGATCAGGTCAACCGCGCAGGCCCCACGCTGGCCGGCATCTTCGGCCGGCGAATTGCCACCGCGCCCGGATATAATTTTTCCGAAGCGCTCAAGCGCCTCGATATCGTCTGGACGCCGGAGACGGTTTCCAAGCTGTTCGAGGTCGGGCCGCAGGCCTACACGCCCGGCACCAAGATGCCGGAGCAGCGCATCGGCTCGGAGCAGGACCGCGCCGCGCTGGTGCAATTCCTCGAGCGGGCGACAAAGCGATAGAGCGCTCGGCGCGGCGACTACGCCGATTGCGTCAATGCTTCGCGGGTGGTGTCGAGAAGACCAGCGACATATCCTCGTACTCTTCGATCGGCAGCCTGGTGACGCCCGCGGCAGCCGGAGATTTCTTCGACAATGCCACGCCAGTGGTTACGGTAGAGCGTTCATGGGAAATTGAGTACGAGCGCATCGAGGTTGCGACCGCGAGCAGGGCGACTGCCACGAATCCGGAAATCAACAGCTTCATGGAAAACTCCGTTGGTTCGAAATGCAGTGTGGCTTGCACCACCGCAATACGGCCAACGGTCACGCGCGAATGTGGCCTGCATCACCTATCACGATCTTGTTTTTGACGATCGGGCCGGTTCCCTAGCGCGTAACGAAACACGCGTCCGCATTTGCTGAACATTTCCAGCGGCGAATTGCGCAGATGGAGTGGAATCTGCTTACGGAGCAGGACGACGACCGGTCCGCGGATTGAGCGGACCCGTCGGCCGGCGCCTCAAGGCTTCCGGCAGGAATTTTTCGTCCGGGGCGGCAACGGCGCTGGAGCGAACGTCCGCCGCGGATTGGGCGCGTTCGTGCTCAGTCGGATTGTCCTTGAACTTTCGCTTGACGTCGAGGCCACCAACGGGATCGTTGACGCCGTGTTGAGTGTCCCTGAAGTCGTCCACAAAATCCTCCCCGACTTCCATTTATCCGCACGTTCGGGAAACGCGGAGCGGAGAATCAGGTTCCTCCTGCATCCGTCAGGAGGCGCCGTTAAATTGAAGCATTAGATGGAACCGGCAGTGCCACGCCCAATTGACTCCAGGTGAAGCGAGATGGAGCGGCAGATGAGCGACAGCACCGTCAAGAAGGTATCCAGCAAAACCGCACCCAAGGGAACGATGGGTCAAACCTATCTCGTTTCCGGCAAACGCCTCTCGATGCGCTTATGGGAAAACGAACAGCCGCAAACCGACGTATCCCGGCCGAGAGATTATGAAACGGTGGGCTATGTCGTGAGTGGACGTGCTGAACTTGTTATCGAGGGCCAGACGATAAGGCTGGAGCCAGGCGACTCCTGGCTGGTGCCTGCGCATGCCGAACACAGCTATCGCATTCTCGAGCCATTTACGGCCGTGGAGGCGACCGCACCGCCCGCGCAAGTGCATGGCCGCGACGAAGTAAAAGCGTAGCCGGCACACAACAATATTTTTGGGAGAACGTGATGGGACTCGAAGCACTCTATTTCATCGGAGCGTTCGTGCTTCTTACCGCGCTGATCTATGGGACGCTGAGCTATCGTTACCGCAACAAGGCCGCGACGCGGGCCGGCGATGAAATCGTGAAGCAGCGGTATCGGGAGAACCAAGGCTGAGGCCGGGAAAATTCAATTCTCTAACAGGAGTATTTTCGTCGCCCGGATGAGTGAAGCGAGATCCGGGACAGGTGCCCCGAGACAACCCGGGTGGCGCTTCGCTCATCCGGGTTACGACTCTACATCCGACTTCGCTGGACTGCGGATCACAGCACGCCGTGCGATTCCTCGGCGCCGACTGGGGTCTTGTAACCGCCGTCGCGACCGGGGACGCTGATATGAATCTCGTGCCCTTGGCGCATCGCCAGCGACGCGGCAGCGACGGCCGCTTCGAAGGCTGCTTCCTTGGTCTCATATCTATGCGGCGCATTCCCGTCATGGAGGACCGTCCACCCGTCCGGCTCGGAGACGATCATGTATTCGGCCAATCCCATCGGAGCCTCCTTGCTGTTCGCAAGGCCAACGTCGAGACTGTTGCCGGGTTCCGATCGGGTGACCGCTTGGCAGGCGTCACGCGCGCTGCGCCGGGCGCTTGGGGGCCCCTGCTGTGAAGGGGAGCGGGTCAGGTTTTCGGGGGACGTCCACGCTTGGCAAATAGCAGCCCCTGCATGTCGGCCGCGTTCTGTAGAAGACCTGCGCGCTTCAAAGCTTCGCTTCGTGCAGGACCATGAGGCATGGCCCGCGCCTTCTCCAGCGCTGCCAGCGCTTCGGAATGAAGGTCCCGCTGCGGCCCATCTTCGACCTTTTTCTTGTCCATTCAGAAAGATTAGGAGGCGGGAACAGCGTCTGTCTGTACGATTCTAGACGTTGGAACCCTGATCCACCGATTTATCGGAACTAAATCCCGTGCATTCGGCTTCCAATTCTGGAGGTGTCCAAATGAGCAAGGAAAAGCCCACCGATGATCCGCGCCAGCAGACCGACTGGGGATCACACAAGCAGACTGACAAGCCGTGGAAAGAGAAGCCGGAGAAGGAGCAGCGGTCGTCGTCGAAAGTAGACTTGGAAAAGTGGCATGAGACCAACACGCATTAGTTTACTGGGTCTATGGCGCAGTAAACTTGGCCCGCCACTGTGGGATGGATGGAGACGCTGCAGATGCTTGAAGAGAAATTGAAGGAAGCAATCGTTGCTGAACTGAAACGGCAGGCAGCGAATGATCCGCGGGCGCTCAGCATCGATGACTCCGAAGGCCTCGTCGTCAAGGGCAAGATCGATCTGGACGATCTGACGATGGTGATTGCGGGAGCTGTTGCCGGAGGACCGTGAGCGTTTCCGCACAGGCTGCCATCCGCTACTGCAGGAACGGACATTGTCGCCGGGCGTTCTTTCAAAAAATGGTTGGACGCGAAGATGACGGAACCGCTGCCCCTGTTGATAGAGAGCTCGATTGAAATCGCCTGGGACTATCTCGAGCGTACGGGAGAGCTGGGTGATGCGATGGTGGCCGGTCGCTTTCTCAGCGACACGATAGAACTGATGGTGCGACGTGGCGAGCGGCGGCGGCTGATGCTGGCCAACAAGGCAATCGCGGCCTATCAGCAGTTCAGGCGGCAGCAGTCCGAGCATCCGGTGCTCGCTTCGGCCTGATCGCGTGGATCGGAACCCCTTGCGCGAGCGCAAGTGGAAGGGTCGCTTCAATCATCATGCCGCTGCTCTGCGACTTTCCGCCGAAGCTCCTCGATCATCTGCTGGGCACCCGAGCGAGTCAGCAATTCACCGGATTTGTCGGGAATATCCGCGGCGTCGCAGAGGCGCTTGATTTCCTTCCTCTGCTCCTCCGTCATCGGATCCGTATGGGCATTCAGAACCATGGCGACCTCCTTTGTCTGACTAACGTGGAGGATGGAGGCACGTTCCGGGCTGCGTACCGGGGATGGGGTGCGTAGGAAAGTCGCTCGCTTACCGGAGGGATCGAAGCTTGATCACCGGCGTTTTGGATACCATGAAGATGGACGGTGAAGCCGTACACATAGACGAGATCGAGACCATTGCTCAGGGCAAGGGAAAGCTGATCCGCGTGAGCTACGAACAGCGCAGGCGTGACGGCGAACGCCAACGGCGCCAGCGCGAGATCTACGACAACGGCAATTCGGCCGTCATTCTGCCCTATGATGCGGATCGCATGACCGTGCTGCTCACCCGGCAACTGCGGCTGCCGATATTCCTGCAGGACGGCATGGAGCGAACCGTAGAGGCGTGCGCCGGCAAGCTCGATGGCGAGGAAGCTGAACAGCGCATTGTGAAAGAGATGCAGGAAGAACTCGGTTACAAGATCTCGAAACTGGAACGCTTGTTCGAGCTGTATGTGAGCCCAGCCGCGATCATGGAAAAGATCGTCTTCTTCATCTGCACTTACTCACCGGCGAACAAGGTGTCCGACGGCGGCGGACTTAAGGAGGAGGGGGAAGATATCGAGGTGGTCGAGACGACCCTGGAGCAGGCTGCCGCGATGATCTCAACTGGAGAGATCGTCGATGCAAAGACGGTCGTTCTCATTCAGTATCTGCGTGATCGCATGCAAGCTACTATTCGCAGCTAGACGGTACCGGCTGCCGCGTTCGGCCTGCATCCGTTACAGGAACGGCTTTCCGCCGGTGACCGCGATGGTCGCACCGGAGACGTAGCTGGAAAGCGGATCAGCTAGCATGACGTAGGCGGTCGCCAGTTCGACCGGCTGGCCCGGACGCTTCATTGGAACTTGCTTGCCGAAGTTCTTCACGGAATCTTCGGGCAGGGTTGAGGGAATGAGCGGCGTCCAGATCGGCCCCGGGGCGACGGCATTGGCGCGAATGCCCTTCTCGGCCAGCATCTGCGCCAGCCCTGCCGTGAAATTATGGATCGCTCCCTTGGTCGTCGCATAGGCCAGCAGGCTCGGGTTGGGCACATCCGAATTGATCGATGCGGTATTGATAATGCAGCTTCCCGGCTTCATGTGGCTGACGGCCGCTTTGGTAAGGTAGAACATCGCGTGGATGTTGACCTTGAAGGTCAACTCCCATTCCTCGTCGCTGATATCCTCGATGGACTTGAAGCTGGCTTGATGTGCGGCGTTATTGACGAGGATGTCGATGTCGCCGAATGCCGATACGGCCTTCGCGATCACAGCGCGGCAGTGATCGGGGTGTTGGATGTCGCCCGAAACAAGAACGGCCTTTCTGCCGGCTTCCGTCACCAGCCGTTCGGTTTCGCGAGCATCGTCATGCTCCTCGAGATATGAGATCAAAACGTCGGCGCCCTCCCTGGCGAAGGCAATAGCAACCGCGCGACCGATGCCGCTATCACCTCCGGTGATGACCGCCTTCTTGCCGTCGAGCCGGCCGCTGCCTTTGTAGGAAGTTTCGCCGTGGTCTGGCAGCGGATTCATCGCGCCGGTCGTGCCCGGCATCGGCTGATGCTGGCTGGGAAAAGGCGGCCGCGGATAGTGCAGCATTGTATCTCTCCTGAAAGCAGCGCCGGCCCCGCAGCCTTGGTGCTGCGGCTAGGTGAGGCGGTGGAGGTTTCCTAACGGATTGAGCTCGCTGGGTTCCTTATCCTCATCCTCGCTCTTGCGCTGTTCCGCCTTGGCTTCCTCTTGCAACTTACCGTCGCCGACGACTTCGGCGATGACTTCCTTGGTCTTCCCCGCAACTCGGCGGGTCGTCCGTTTAATGGTACCCATAATCGTGACCTGCGCTGTGGTGGGTCTGGTCCAGGTCAATGTCCGGCCGCGGCCTTCGTTCCTGAGCGAGGGCAGGCCATGACGTCGCGCTCCTGATCGCGCGGGCTGCAGGAACGTTGCGATACGCATCGGGCTTGGTTTAGTTCAGGAGAGAAGGTGATGCCACGATTTGCGCCAAACGACCTCGATGCGCTGATCATCGGCGGCGGGCCGGCCGGGTTGACTTGCGCGATTTACTTGGCGCGCTACCGGCGCAAAGTAGTCGTCGTCGATAGCAGGGAAAGCCGGGCAGCGTTGATCCCAGCAACGCATAACTATCCGGGCTTTGCCGACGGAATTGCCGGCCCGAAATTGTTGGAATCGCTCGCGGCGCAGGCAAAGACTTACGGTGTCGAGATCATCGCCGATCGGGTTACGGAGTTGCAGCTCGCCAGGAGCGGCTTCGAGGCGACTTGCTCGCAAGGTACCATCACGGCAAAACGGGCCGTGCTGGCAAGCGGATTGATCGATCGCGACCTCGGAAATCCTGATCTGCAACAGGCTATCGGCTACGGGTTGGTCCGTTACTGCCCGATATGCGACGGGTTCGAGGCAACGGACCTGCGCATCGGAGTGCTGGGCAGCGCCAATGATGCGGGCACAAAAGCGCTATTTCTGCGCACCTATTCCAGATACGTCACGCTGCTGACGCTGGACGGCAATGGCTGTGGCGAGCCGCTCTCGCGCGAGTTGTCGGAGGCGGACATTCGCTTGCTAACGGCCCGCGCCGTCGCCTTCCGCAGGCAGGACAAGCAAATGACCGTGTCACTGAGCGACGGAACGGTCGAAGCCTTCGACGTGATCTATCCGGTTTTGGGCTGCGAGGTGCGCTCCGAGTTGGGACGGAAACTTGGTGCCAGCCATAACGATGCCGGCTGCCTTGACGTCGATGCACATCAACGCACGAACGTGCCGGGATTGTACGCTGTCGGAGATGCCGTTTCAGACCTGCACCAGATCGCGGTCGCAACAGGTCACGCTGCCGTCGCCGCCACCGATATCCATAACGGCTTGCCGCGCAATTTCCGCTGACGGCCGGCTATGGAATTCTACGGCTGATCCTCTATGTCGTGCGCGGCCAGCGGGCCTACTGCGGGAGCGTTGAGCGGCGTCCCGTCGAATGCGAAGTGAGATCCGTGGCAGGGGCAGTCCCAACACGTCTCAAAAGAATTCCAATGCAGATGGCAGCCGATATGCGTGCAAGCGGCCGAGCGGGTATAGAGTTTGCCAGAGGAATCGCGATAGGCGGCGATCTTGCTGAGGCCGTGCCGTATGATGGCGCCGTGTCCGGCCTCTAAGTCGCTCACCGAATTTAGTTCGCCCGGCGCGAGATATTCTGCGAAATTCTTCACCGGGGTCAGGTTCTCTTTCAGGAAATTGCCGATGGCGGCAGGGGTCTTGCGTGAGGGCGCGTAGACCTCGGTCCATTTGGCGTCGCGGCCCAGAATCAATGCCGCGTTGATCATGGCGCCCGCCACCCCGTGTGTCATGCCTTGGCCGGAATCGCCGGTGTGCACGTAGATATTCTCGCTCCCCGGATTTTTGCCGATGAAGCCCGCATAGTCGATGGTCTCGAGAACTTGCCCCGACCAGCGGTTGGTAACCTCCTGAACGTCAGGAATGAGATTGCGCGTCCAGGCTTCGAGGGCCTGAAAACGCATCTCGGCATCGTCAGCTTCACCGCTCTTGTGATCTTCACCTCCGACGATGAGATAGTCGGTCTGATCCTCGCCCGGCTGCAGCCGCACATAGTGGTAGGGATCCAGCGTGTCCCAATACAAGGCGTCCGGGATCGTCCCCTTCCGGATCGAGAATGCCATTGCATAGGTGCGATAGGGCGCCATCTTCGTATGCAAGGCAAATCGATCCACGATCGGCGAGTTCGTCGCCACGACCGCGGCCCGGGCAATGACCTTGCCGCCGCCGGTTGAGACGACCACTTTGCCATCGTCACGTTCTTCGACGGACTCGACCACCGTGCCGGCATGGAACGTCCCGCCCTTCGCTTCAATAACCGCGGCAAGCCCCTTGAGATATTTGAGCGGATGAAACGTACCCTGCCGCGGGTAGCGCAACACGTGTTGTTGCTCGCAGTGAGAGAAGGGGACGCCGACCAGCCGATAAACGGGCGTGCCAACTTTGCGAGCGGCATCAAGCTCATCCTCGATGATTTTCGAATCCGTATTGAGCGCCTGAAAAAGATAGCCGTCGAGCCGACGGAAATCGCAATCGATGGATTCCTTCTTATGCACCGCTTCGACGCGATCGATCGCAGCCGCCTGGCTTTCATGGAACAGACGCGAAAGCACCTCGCCGCGCAGTCGGATCATCGCCGATGTCAGATCGTCGCACAGCGAGCCGAGATGCGCCGTGGTTCGCGCCGTCATGCCGCCGGCGATATCGCCGCGGTCGACCACAATGACCCGCGAGCCTTCGATCGCCACTTCGTAGGCGGTGGAGATTCCTGCGATGCCAGCGCCAATGACGACGACGTCGCATTCCTTGTCGCCCTGCAGCGGTGCTGCGTTGGGAGCGACCGCAACGTCCATCCACAGCGACCTGCTGCGGCGATCGGCGAAATGGCTCATCCGAAAACTCGATAACCAGAAAATAGTTCGAAGGGCCAACGGCAGATCGACGCGTTGGTTCCCCGGCTTTGCCGCGATCAGGCGTGTCACATTAGCTCGATCAGGCGTCGGGCATCGGCCGGCGCGGCGCTCTTCTGGTCATTGTCGAAGTAGACGAACACGTCGCAGCCCTGCCTTTTCCAGGACTTGATGCGACGGGCCCAACCGGCAAGGGCGGCCTCGCCATAGTGATCTCGATAACGGCCTCCGGGCCCATGCCCGCGGACGTATACGAAATCGGCGGTGCGCTTCCACGGCGCCGGTGCGTCATGATGGTCGGAAATGCAAAGCGAGACGTTGTGCTCGCGCAGCAGCCGGATGATCCTGGGCTCGTACCAGCTCGGATGCCTGAATTCGAAGCTGTACCGGCGCTTCTTCGAGAGCAGCTTGAAGAACGAGGCAAGCCGGTCGGCGTTGGCTGGGAAATTCGGTGGTAGTTGAAACAGCACCGGTCCCGCCTTCCTGCCGAGCAGGGAGAGGCGGCTTTCGAGCAGTTCGAGGCTGTTGACCGAATTCTCCGAGAGCCGCTTCCAATGCGTGATGAATTTGGATGCCTTCCAGGCGAATACGAAATTGCTTCCCGTCTGCGCACGCCAGCCCTTAACCGCTTCCGGTGTCGGCGTCCGGTAAAACACCCCGTTCAGTTCGGTGGTCGGGAATTGACCGGCGTAAAACTGCAATTGCTCTTTGAGCGGCAGTCCCTTGGGAAAGAACGGCCCGCGCCAGGAATCGTAGTGCCAACCCGACGTGCCGATCAGGACGCGCGGCATGGCATCACGACTTCACGACGACCTTGATGAAGCCGTCCTTCTCGTGCTCGCAGCAAGCGGGGTCCGGGGCCTCTTCGAGGTCGTCCAGCTCCACGAGAAAGGCCAGCAGCAGGTCTTCCTGCGGTTGCGCGGCATCCCGTGCGGCTTCCCGGTACAGGGCAATTTCGTTCTCGGTCGAGCGTCGGGCCCGGAGCCGCGCCTTACCATCCCAGAGAGGTGCACCGTTCGAGGTCAAACCGGCGATATCCTGACGCAGCCAATGCTCGTGACAAAGCTGCTGAGATTCCCGCAAGTTCTTGGCTTCGAAGGCGAGGGTTGGTCTTCCGCCAATATCAAGGGTAAAGATCGCTGGCAGCAACGTCATCGAAGCCAACCCATATGTCTGATGAAGGGCTCGACGGCGCTGAATGCGCAGGACATTCCGATCCGCATCGCACTTCGCGTCAGGTTCATGATGGCGGCCTGATGTTGTCCGTCAGGCGGTTCAATTCTTCTGAATCGAGCGGATCTGCAACGAATCTGATTTCGGTAGCGTTACATTTTGCGCATTCGAAGGTTCGCTTTTCGGAACGGTCGGCACCCGGGGCAACATCGGCCAGTCGCATTCGGGTCAGGCATCTGACGCAACGCGGACATTCGATGGGTAAGAGGGCGGCGAACATTGGCTAACCTCATTGCAAGATTAACCCACCGACGAATTGTCGTCTGTCTGATCCCTAACATATGCCCTTGCGGCAACACCGAGCAAAATGCAAGAAAATTTCCTGCAGTGCGAAAAGGCGGCCGAATCCGCCGTTGGGGATCGAAGTGAGGTGCCGGGAACTATAGGGAGTATCGCTGATTGACCGTCGGGAAGGATTAGTTAAGGGCCGATTGCCTGACATGGGTCGCACGGAACGCCGGTAGCGGCGTCCGTGCGAACTGTTGAATAGCGAGGACTAGCAAGATGGCGAAGAAAGCGAAGAAGCGCAAATATTCAAAGGGCGCGGCAAAGAAGGTAAGCCGTGCCATGAAGAAGCGCAAAACCGGCACGCTGAAGAGCGGCCGATCCGGCAAGAAGGTAAAGAGCAGGAAACAGGCGATCGCAATCGGCCTGTCCGAAGCTCGAAGGGAGGGCGCCAAGGTGCCCAAAAAGCGTTCGAGCAAGAAGCGTTCGAAGAAGTCCTAGCCCGTCACAAGCCCTCATCGCGAGGAGCGCCGGGTCTGCGCGCAGCGCGGACCGTTGGTGGGCCCTTCAGGATGAGTCGTTGAGCAGTTATTACGCGGTCGAACTAGTCCGATCGGGCCAGATCGGCGGCGGGATACGCTACCATCCAGTCATCAAGCAGTTCATCCGCGGAATCGTCGAGCGCACGAAGCCGATAGCGCTCGGGATTTCGGAACGACGAGATTTTTCGGCGTCGGGGAAACGTTGGCTTTCGTGTCATCGGTCTGCGCCGCTCCGTCGGCATCCCCCGTCCGCGGGACGACGATTAGAACGGCGAGCGGTTGACCGGGGTTCCTGTCATCCCGCGCAAAATCGACGGGGACATCTCTACCGGCTTTTCCGCAGATTAAACCTGCGCATGCTGCCCGCCGGGACGTGAAATTCGGCTCAACGCCGCACCCGTCCCGTTGCCGCCTTGCACCAGCGCGATGTCGCCCAGCGCAATGATGCCGACGAGCCGCTTGTCGCGATTGAGCACGGGCAGGCGACGGACCTGGATGTCACCCATGTTGGCGCACACCTCGTCGAGATCCTGGTCTTCGTAGCAGTACTTGACGTCGGCCGTCATCACGTCGCCGACCCGCGCCTCGGGACCTCGGCCCATGCCGATCCCACGGATCGCGATATCGCGGTCGGAAATCATGCCGACCAGGCGTTCATTGTCCGTTACCGGGAGCAACCCGACACCGAGCGCCGCCATGGCCTGCGCGGCGTCCTTTAACGTATCATCCGGAGTGCAAAGTTGAACCTCGGGCGTCATCGCATCGGAAACTTTCATGTGAGCCTCTCCGCTTGCCGGTTCTTCACCCGCTAACAGGCATGTCGGATCGCCGTTCCAGTGGGGCAAATGAAATATTCCGACACTGGTGGGGAGACCTCAGACGAGCCCGAAGTCTCTCCTCGATTGTCCTACCAGCGGTCGCTGTCCACGCCGACGCCCACGCTTACGCCAGGTGCCCGGAAACCAACGCCGGCTCGCGACCCGTCGTCCCAGTCGCGATGATGATGATAGTGTCGACGCTCGATGTATCGCTCGCGCGGCGCATAGGCATATGAATCGCGAACGATCACGCGGCTGCCGCGGCGGGTGCGATAGCAGCGTCCATCATCGTCACACACCATGCGGACCTGTTGTATCAGGTCGGAGTTTTTGTATTCGCTGTCGGTATATACGTCGGAGGCATTTGCGCTGCCCGTCAGGAGCAGACCCGTGCCGGCCACCAGGCCGATTGCGATCTTCCTCATTAAAGTTCCTCTCGTTCGAATGCTGCCCGCGGGCTCAAAGCGTCGCATCCACTTTGGTTCCGGAAGCTAAGTTAATGGAGGAGAAAGTTCCGGTAGAGGCAACCAGCCAGAAATTCATGCGTTGGGCCCACATGGAGCACCGAATATGACCTCTGAAGCGAAACCTCGTATTTCTCACAACGCGCTTGTTCTCATCGGCGATGGCAAAAAGGCCCTCTTCCTCCGTAACAAAGGCACCCCGCAGCAGCTCAATTTGGAAGTCGAGCACGTGCTTGAGCAGGAAAATCCGGCGACGCGCGAACAGGGAACCGATCGTCCCGGGCGGTCCGTCCAGAGCGTCGGCGCGGCCCGAAGCGCAATGGAGCAAGCCGACTGGCATTATATCGCCGAAGAGCGGTTCGCTGGCACCATTGCCGACGCGCTCTATCGGCTTGCCCACGGCAATCATTTCGAAAAATTGGTTGTGGTCGCACCGGCGAAAGTGCTGGGCAACCTTCGACAGGCCTTTCATGCCGAAGTGACAGAGCGGATCGTAGGCGAGATTCCGAAGCAGTTAACTTCCCATCCGATACCCGATATCGAAAGGCTGATGGCAGCTTAGTCGCTTACGGTCCCCGCATCTCGCGGCGGCCGCAGTTCAGGTATCTTGCCTTGCTCCCGGTCAGGTCACCGGACCGGGGTTGAACAGCGCGAGCGCGTTGGTCAGCTTCCAGTGCTCGGCCCAGGTCTCGCGGCCGCTCGCCACGTCGAGGATCAAGCGGAATATCTCCCAGCCGACGTCCTCAATCGTCGCATCGCCGGTCGCAATGCTGCCGGCGTCGACGTCGATCAGGTCGTGCCAGCGTTGCTTCAGCTCGCTGCGGGTCGAGACCTTGATGACCGGCACGGCGGCAAGTCCATAGGGCGTGCCGCGGCCGGTGGTGAAGACATGCAGCGTCATGCCGGAGGCCAATTGCAACGTACCGCAGACAAAATCGCTTGCCGGAGTCGCAGCAAAAATCAGCCCCTTTTGGCTGACACGTTCGCCCGGCGCAAGCACGCCCGCGATCGGGCTGGTGCCGGACTTGATCACCGAGCCCATCGCCTTCTCGACGATGTTGGAGAGGCCTCCCTTCTTGTTGCCCGGCGTGGTGTTGGCGCTGCGGTCGGCTTCGCCGCCGGCGAGGTAGCGGTCATACCAGGCCATCTCGCGCACCAGCGCGTCGGCAACGTCCTGGGTCGCCGCGCGCGGCGTCAAGAGATGGATCGCGTCGCGCACCTCCGTCACTTCAGAGAACATCACGGTGGCGCCGGCGCGCACCAGCAGATCCGCAGCAAAACCCAGCGCAGGATTGGCAGTGACACCCGAGAACGCATCGCTGCCGCCGCATTGCATGCCCACAACTAGCGCCGAGGCCGGGCAGGTTTCACGGCGGCGCCGGTTCAAAATCTTGAGGCGCGCATCGGCCATCTGCACGATGTCCTCGACGATCTCGCCAAAGCCTGTGAGGCCTTCGTCCTGCATGCGCATGATTTCGTCATCGGCGCTCATGCCCTCGGGCAGCAGCAGTTCTGGCTGCAGCTTCTCGCAGCCGAGGCCAACGATCATCACCTCGCCGCCGAAATTGGGATTGCGCGCCAGGTTCTGCAGCGTGCGGATCGGTACGGCTGCGCCCGGTGCGTTGATCGCAACGCCGCAGCCATAGGCATGCGTGACCGCAACGACGTCGTCGACGTTGGGATATTTCGGCAATAGATCCTTGCGAATCCGCTCCAGTGCGAACTCGACCGTGCCGGCGACGCACTGCACGCTGGTCGAGATCGCGAGGATGTTGCGGGTGCCGACCGAACCGTCGGCATTGCGATAGCCTTCGAACGTGTAGCCTTCCAGCGGCGGCAGCCGGATCGCGCCGCCGTTCGGCCTTGGCAGATTATCGAACGAGGGCGCGTCGGGCATTTGCACCAGCGATTCCTTGACCCAGCTACCTCTCGCGATCGGCGCTGCGGCATGGCCGATGACCTCGCCGTAGCGGCGAATGGCTTCGCCTTCTCCGATATCGGCGAGGGCAACCTTGTGGCCTTGCGGGATCTGTTCGATCAGCCGCAAACCGCACGAGAACTCAGCGCCCGGATGCAAACCTCCGCGGTTCGCGACGATCGCGACATTATCGTCCGCGTGCATGCGGATGTAGAGCGGTTTGGCGGTGACGGGCTGCATATCGAATCCTTGTTCGCGAGCGGTATCAGACAACGCGTAGCTGCGCTGTGTGAGTGAGGCAAATCAAGGTCAAACCGCGCGCGTGATCAAGCAGCCCCCGGGCAAGGCGCCGGGCGGTGAGGGCGCCGGCCTCCTGTGGGGGAGCAAGTGCTCGGCTGGCGCAGCTCGGCTTGGAAACAAATAGTCAAATAATATGACTAGTCAGCAGATATCTTCCGTGAAATATTCCCGGCGCTGCCGCCAATGGATAGCGCTAGAGGTGCTTAGATACCGATTTCGGTGATGCGAGGCACCCTGACAACATTTTTGGGAGAATGCGCCTTATGACCTCCAAAGCCCTCCTTGCGGCCACCGCCTTGGTCGCCATCACCCTCTCGCTGCCGGCAACCGCCGCTGAATTGACCGTCGGCTTCTCCCAGATCGGATCGGAATCCGGTTGGCGGGCGGCGGAAACCTCAGTCTCCAAGTCGGAGGCCGCCAAGCGCAAGGTTACGCTCAAGATCGCCGACGCCCAGCAGAAGCAGGAGAACCAGATCAAGGCGATCCGTTCCTTCATCGCCCAGGGCGTCGACGCGATCTTCCTCGCGCCGGTCGTGTCGAGTGGATGGGATGCGGTGTTGAAGGAGGCCAAGGAAGCCAAGATTCCGGTCGTGCTGCTCGACCGTGACATCGATCCGTCGGGCAAGGAGCTGTATCTCACCGCCGTCACGTCTGACAGCGTGCATGAAGGTGCGGTCGCCGGCGAATGGCTGGCGAAGACGGTAGCCGGGAAAGCATGCAACGTCGTCGAGCTGCAGGGCACGGTCGGCGCGAGCGTCGCGACCAACCGCAAGAAGGGTTTTGACAGCGTCGTCGCCAAGAACGCCAACCTCAAGGTGGTGCGCAGCCAGACCGGCGACTTCACCCGCGCCAAGGGCAAGGAGGTGATGGAAAGCTTCATCAAGGCCGAGGGCGGCGGCAAGAATATCTGCGCGGTCTATGCGCACAACGACGACATGATGGTCGGCGCGATCCAGGCGATGAAGGAGGCCGGCCTCAAGCCGGGCAAGGACATCCTCACGGTCTCTATCGATGCAGTGCCTGATATTTTCAAGGCCATCGCGGCCGGCGAGGCCAACGCTACCGTGGAGCTGACGCCAAACATGGCGGGGCCGGCACTGGACGCCATCATGGCTTACAAGGCCAAGGGAACGGTGCCGCCGAAGTGGATCCAGACGGAATCGAAGCTCTACACGGCGGCCGACGATCCGCAGAAGATCTATGACAGCAAGAAGGGCCTCGGCTACTGACCGTCCGGCGTTGCGCCGCCGGGCTCGAGTTAGCTCCGGCCCGGCGGCGAAAGCCTTCTCGACGAATCCGCCTCACGAGGCGCACATGCCAGGCGTTCGCGGTCGACGCGAACGTCGGTGGGAGTAATGCCGGCATGAATGCAGTTTCCGACCCAGGCCCGGCTCTGCTGGAAGTGCGGGGCCTGAGCAAGAGTTTTGGCGCACTGCGGGCCCTGCAGGAGGTGGATTTCACCTTGCGGGCCGGTGAAATCCACGCGCTGCTCGGCGAGAATGGCGCAGGCAAGTCGACGCTGATCAAGGCGGTGACCGGTGTCTTCCCGCGCGATGCCGGCATTGTCAGGCTCAGTGGCACCGAGGTTGCGCTGCGCTCGGCCAAGGCAGCGGTCGATGCGGGGATTGCGACCGTCTATCAGGAGGTCAATCTGCTCCTGAACCTGTCGGTGGCGCAAAACCTTTATCTCGGCAGACAGCCGACGCAGTTCGGTCTGGTGCGCGAGGCCGAGATGCGCCGCAACGCCACCGCGCTGCTGGCCGAGTTCGATCTGCACATCGACGTCGCCGAGCCGCTCGGAAATTACTCGGTCGCGGTGCAGCACATCGCCGCGATCGCCCGCGCCGTCGACCAGTCGGCGCGCGTGCTGATCCTCGACGAGCCGACCGCGAGCCTCGATCGCCACGAAGTCGAGGTTCTGTTCGCGGTGATGCGCAAGCTGGCCACGCGCGGGATCGGCGTCGTCTTCGTCACGCATTTTCTCGATCAGGTCTATGAGATCTGCGACCGCATCACGGTCCTGCGAAATGGCCGGCTGATCGGCGAGCGGAAGACGGCCGAACTGCCGCGGATCGAGTTGATCCGCATGATGCTCGGCCGCGAACTCGCAGAGAGGACGAGTGAGCGCGCGGCAGCGCAGGTGCGGCAGGCGGGGGAGCTCTATGCGCGCTTCGAGGGTTACGGCAAGGCCGGCTATGTTGCGCCGTTCGATCTCGCGCTTCGGCGCGGCGAGGTGGTTGGTCTGGCCGGCCTGCTCGGATCGGGGCGCACCGAAACCGCGCGGCTGGTGTTTGGCGCCGAGCGCGCCGACAGTGGCAGCGCCACGGTCGACGGCAATCCGGTCCGGCTGCGATCGCCGCGCGATGCGGTTGCCCATGGCTTCGGCTATTGTCCCGAAGAGCGCAAGACCGAGGGCATCATTGCTGACCTGACCGTGCGCGAAAACATCGTGCTGGCGCTGCAGGCCAAGCGGGGCCTCGCAAAACCGCTGTCTCGTTCCGAACAGGACGAGATCGCGATGCGGTTCATCCGCCTGCTCGACATTCGCCCGCCGGAGCCGGAGCGGCCGATTGGGCTATTGTCGGGCGGCAACCAGCAGAAGGTGCTGCTCGCCCGGTGGCTCGCCACGGCGCCGCGCGTTCTGGTGCTGGACGAGCCGACCCGCGGCATCGATGTCGGTGCGCATGCCGAGATCATCCGCCTGATCCGCGAACTGTGCGACGACGGCCTGGCGCTCCTGGTGATTTCTTCCGAGCTCGACGAGATCGTGACCTATTCCGACCGGGTGATCGTGCTGCGCGATCGCAGCCACATCGACGAGCTGGAAGGGGAAGCCATCGACATCTCCAATATTCTTGCGGCGATTGCCGCTAGCAGCACCATTGTCGCGGAAGCCGGGCAAGCATGATGCCAAGCATGATGCAAAGACTGCTGCAAAGCCGTGGCCTCGCCCAGATTGTCGCCTTGCTGGTGATCCTTGCGATCGACCGCGCGGTCTCGCCGCAATTCTTCGATCTGCGGATGCAGGATGGACGCCTGTTCGGCAGCCTGATCGACGTCTTGAACCGCGTCGCGCCGGTCGCGCTGCTTGCGCTCGGCATGGTGCTGGTCATCGCCACGCGCGGCATCGATCTGTCAGTGGGAGCAGTCATGGCGATCGCTGGCGCCATTGCCGCGAGCCTGGCCGACGCCCACGGCCTGCCGCTGGCGCTTGCCGCCGCGCTCGGCGCCGGGTTGCTGTGCGGGTTGTGGAACGGCTTCCTTGTGGCGGTGCTCGGCATCCAGCCGATTGTCGCCACTCTGATCCTGATGGTGGCGGGCCGCGGCGTCGCGCAACTCATAACCGAAGGCCGGATTGTCACTTTCACCGCACCCGACCTGGTCTGGCTCGGTAACGGCGCCGTGCTCGGCGTGCCGACGCCGGTCGTGGTGGTCCTCGGCATGCTGGTTGTCACCGGCGCGGTGGTCCGCGGCTCGGCGCTCGGCCTGTTGATCGAGGCGACCGGCGGCAATGCAAGGGCGAGCGAACTGGCGGGCATCGGCACCCGTACCATGATCCTCGCGGTCTATGTCTGGTGCGGCCTGTGCGCGGCGCTTGGCGGCGTTATCGCTGCCGCTGACATCATGGGCGCGGACGCCAACAATGCCGGGCTCTGGCTCGAACTCGATGCCATTCTGGCCGTCGTGATCGGCGGCACCTCGCTGTTCGGTGGACGCTTTAGCCTCGTGCTGGCGATGGTCGGCGCGTTGATCATCCAGGCCATGAACACCGGGATTTTGCTGTCGGGCTATCCGCCGGAGTTCAATCTTCTCGTGAAAGCGGCCGTCGTGTTGATCGTGCTGCTGCTGCAGTCGCCGCGCTTCGCCAATGCTGGGGCCGTGCTGGGGAGGGCGCGACAATGAGGCGGCTGCCGCCGGTCGCGATAACGGCCATCGTTTTTGTCGTCGGATTTGCGCTCTGCACAGCGCAATTCCCCAATTTCGCTTCCACCCGCGTGGCGGCCAATCTGCTGACCGACAATGCCTTTCTCGGCATCGTCGCCACCGGCATGACCTTCGTGATCATTTCCGGGGGCATCGACCTGTCGGTCGGCTCGGTGATCGGCTTCACCACCGTCTTCGTCGCGCTGGCGATCGAGCGCCTCGGCGTGCCGCCGCTGGTCGCCTTTGCCGCGATCCTGATGCTATGCGCCGCCTTTGGCGCGGCCATGGGCGCCATCATCCACGTCTTCGACATGCCGCCCTTCATCGTCACGCTGGCCGGCATGTTCCTCGCCCGCGGCGCCAGCTTTCTCATGTCGACGGAATCGACGCCGATCAGCGCGCCGCTCTATTCGACAGTGTCGGATTTCGCGCTGCGGCTGCCCGGGGGAGGCCGGCTCACCGCCATTGCCTTGATCATGCTCGCGGTGGTCGCGGCGGGAGCCGTACTGCTGCATTTCACCCGCTTCGGGGCCAACGTCTATGCGCTCGGCGGCAGCCGCGCGACCACGGCGCTGATGGGCATACCGGTCGGATCGATGACGGTGCGCATCTACATGCTGTCGAGCGTGCTTGCGGGGCTCGCCGGCATTGTGTTCTCCTTCTACACTGCGGCGGGCTACTCCTTGTCCGCGGTCGGCGTCGAACTCGATTCGATCGCGGCCGTGGTGATCGGCGGCACCTTGCTGACCGGCGGTCAGGGATCGGTCGTCGGCACATTGCTCGGCGTGCTGATTCAGGGCCTGATCCAGACCTACATCAATTTCGATGGAACCTTGTCGAGCTGGTGGACCAAGATCGTGACCGGTATCCTGCTTTTCGCTTTCATCGCCCTGCAGCAGGCCATGATCGGCATCGCCCGTCGCGCCGGCCCCCGTAAGGCAGGAGTTCTCAAATCATGACCTCCCGGCTTGTCGTCATCCCGACGCGGCGCGCGCATTCCAACCACGCCGAGGTCGCCCGCAGCATCGGCGTCGACATCATCGCTGGCCGTTACCCCGAAGGCGCCCGCCTTCCGGGCGACGCCGAGCTCACGGCGATGTTCGGCGTGTCCCGGCCGGTGTTGCGCGAGAGCGTCAAAACCCTGGTTGCCAAGGGGCTGCTCACCACCAAGGCGAGGGTCGGCACGGTAGTGCGCGAGCGCGGCGCCTGGAACATGTTCGACGCCGATGTGCTGGCCTGGCATCTTGATGCCGGCATCGACCGGCGCTTTCTCAACGATCTCGCCGAAATCCGGCTCGCGGTTGAGCCGCGCGCTGCCGCGCTGGCGGCGGCCCGGCGCTCGGAGGCCGACATCGCCGAACTCAATCGGAGCATGGAGCGGATGCGGCGTGAGGCTTCCGACTCCGTCGGTTTTGCCGACGGCGATCTTGCCCTGCATCTGGCCGTCGCCAACGCGTCCGGCAATCTGTTCATGCGCTCGATCGGCAACGTCATCGAGGCGGCGTTGCGCGCTTCGTTCCTGCTCAGCGCCCCGGTCGAAACGCAGGACCGCGAGACCGTGCTGCTGTGGCACCAGCGCATCGTCGATGCGATCGCCAGCGGCGATGCCGAGGCAGCCACCGCAGCCATGACCGAGGTGATCCACAACGGATTGCGTCGTCATGAGGACGTTTCGCCATCGTCCAGCGCCGCGCCTGCGGTCTCCGCGGTGGTCGAGCCTGGAGAGCAATCATGAACGCGCTTCGTGTCGCCATCGTCGGCTTCGGCAAGATCGCACGCGACCAGCACGTGCCGGCGATTGCTGCAACCGACGGCGTCGAGCTGGTTGCCGTCGCGAGCCGCAATGCCTCGCTTTCCGGCGTGCCGCATGCGGCGACGCTCGATGAACTGCTGCGCGACGGTCCGCCGATCGACGCGGTGGCGCTGTGCACCCCGCCGCAGGTTCGCCACGCACAAGCGGCAACGGCGCTTGCCGCCGGCAAGCATGTGATGCTGGAAAAGCCGCCCGGCGCTACGGTGGCTGAGATCAGTCCGCTCGTGACCGCCGCGAGGACCGCGCGACGCACGCTGTTCGCCACATGGCACTCGCGCTTCGCTCCGGCTGTCGAGTCTGCGCGGCAATTGCTGGCTGACCGGAAGGTCACGGCTGTCCACATTGCCTGGAAGGAAGACGTGCGGGTCTGGCATCCCGGGCAGGCCTGGATCTTTGAGCCGGGCGGGCTCGGCGTGTTCGACCCCGGCATCAACGCGCTTTCGATCCTAACGCGTATTTTGAGCCAGCCATTGTTCGTGACCTCGGCCGATCTCGCGTTCCCCGCCAATCGCGACGCGCCGATCGCCGCGACCCTTGCACTCAGTGATGCGCAGGGGCTGAAGATCACGGCCGAGTTCGACTTCCGCCAGACTGGCCCGCAGAGCTGGGACATCCATCTCGATACCGACGGCGGTCCCGTCACCCTGTCCATGGGCGGGGCGAGGTTGAGGGCAGGGGGCAAACAACTCGTCGATGCCGCTGAGGCCGAGTATGCCGGGCTCTATCGTCGCTTTAGTGAACTCGCCACAACCGGCGATAGCGACGTCGATCTTGCGCCGCTGCAACTCGTCGCCGACGCGTTCCTGCTGGGGCGCCGCCGCACGGTTGAGCCATTCGAGGACGAGACATGAACACGCCGTCCGTCCCTCGCGCGGTGCGTTCCCGCTTCGGCGTCCTGCCTGACGGCAGCGAAGTCGAGCGCATCGTCTTGCAATGCGATGGCGGATTGGAAGCGCGCATCATCACCTATGGCGCAAGCCTGCAGGCCTTGCTGGTGCCGGATGTCGCCGGACGTCGCGACGACATCGTGCTTGGTCACGACGCCTTCGAGGGATATCTCGCCCGGCGGCAGTTCTTCGGCGCCACCGTCGGGCGTTACGCCAACCGTATCGCCGGCGCGCGCTTTGTGCTCGATGGCACTGAGGTGCAGCTCGCGGCCAACAACGGCCCCAATGCGTTGCATGGCGGGCTGGAGGGTTTCGATCGCCGCAACTGGCGGATTGCGGCGATCGAGGACGGCGATCGTCCGGCCGTGACGCTCGCCTACACCAGCGCCGATGGCGAGGAGGGATATCCCGGCGCGCTCGAGGTAGAGGTGACCTGGCGTCTCACCGGGCCGATGGAACTGTCTCTCGAGATGACGGCGCGGACCGATCGTCCCACCGTGGTCAATCTCACCAATCATAGCTTTTTCAATCTGGCGGGTGCGTGCTCCGGCCAGACCATTCTCGATCATCGCCTCACCGTGGCGGCGGATCATTTCCTTGCCATCGATGCTGGCGCGATTCCGCTGCCCGAGCCACCTTCCGCGGTGGACGGTACGCCGTTCGACTTCCGTACAGACATCGAGATCGGCGCGCGGATACGCAACGACCATCCGCAGCTCCGTGTTGGCCGCGGTTATGATCATAATTTCTGTCTCGCACCGCCAAGTGGCGAGCCTCGCTTCGCCGCGCGGCTCGCAGCGCCAGCATCCGGCCGCGTGCTCGAACTATTCACCAACCAGCCCGGCCTGCAGGTCTATTCCGGAAACTTTCTCGACGGCTCCACCGCTGGAAAAGGCGGCCGCCTGTATCGGCAGTCCGATGCCATCTGCCTCGAGCCGCACGCGTGGCCCGATACGCCCAATCGGCCGGACTTCCCGACGGCACGGCTTTCGCCGGGCGAGGTCTATCACCACTCCACGCTGTATCGCTTCACGCATGCGATCGAGGGTGCAATCGGGACACAATCCGAGGTAGAGTTGCCCGGGGAGAGCGGGCGATGATTGGTGGTTGCAAGAAGGAAGAGGTGCCGACGACCGTTCTCTGCAGCGAGCGGTGCCATCTTGGCGAAGGGCCGACCTACGACGTCGCCACCGATACAGCCTGGTGGTTCGATATCATCGGGCGCCGGCTGTTCGAGGCGCGGCTCGATACCGGGCGGACCAGCATCCATTCTCTCGGCGTGATGGGTAGCGCGCTTGGGCGGATCGACGCGCATCGGCAGTTGCTCGTCGCGGATGACGGTCTCTATGTCCGCGATACGCCGGAAGGACGGATGACGCGGTACTGCCCGCTGGAAGCCGACAATGCCGCGACGCGTTCGAACGATGCGCGGGTGCACCCGTCCGGCACCTTCTGGATCAGCACCATGGGCCGCCAGGCCGAGCGGGGACTGGGCGCCATCTATGCGCTGCACCGCGGCGAGCTATCGCGCCTTTATGATCACATCACGATTCCCAACGCGATCTGCTTCTCGCCGGACGGGACCGTCGGCTATTTCGCCGACACCGGTGAGAACGTGCTGTTTCGCGTCGAGCTCGACGCGGCGACCGGCCTGCCGCGCCGAGAGCCGAGCGCGCTAGTTACCCGGCGGGGTGGCGGCGGCATCGACGGTGCGGTAGTCGATGCCGACGGGCTGATCTGGAACGCGCGCTGGGGTGGCGGCTGCATTGACGTCTACAGCCCGCAAGGCGAGCATCTGCGCAGTCTCCACGTCCCGGCACGGCAATCGAGTTGTCCCGTTTTTGTCGGGCAAGACTTTTCGCACCTGCTCGTTACCTCGGCCTGGCAGGGGATGGGGGAGGACGCGAAACACGCCGATCCCGATCATGGCCGCACCTTCCTGCTCGACGTTGCAGCGCGTGGCCGTCCCGAACCAGACGTCAAACTTGCAACGGGTTGATGGAGGAATACGAGGCGCGGCACAAACGCGCAGAGCGACTGAGTTTCGAGAACCGCAGCCAGCGGTCTGAAAATCCAGGAATCACAGATCCTCGGTGATCAAGGGAGAGAAGCATGACTAGTCTGAAAACCACATTGTCGGCCTTGGCGCTGGCAGCGACAATGGCCGCGACGGCGGTGACCGGCGCGTTCGCCCAAAGCAAGGGGACCGTCGGCATCGCGATGCCGACCAAATCGTCGGCGCGCTGGATCGACGACGGCAACAACATCGTCAAGATCCTGAAGGAGCGTGGCTACGGCACCGACCTGCAGTATGCCGAGGATGACATCCCGAACCAGCTCTCGCAGGTCGAGAACATGGTGACCAAGGGCGCCAAGGTGCTGGTGATCGCGGCGATCGACGGCACCACACTGTCCGACGTGTTGAAGCAGGCCAAGGCCAAGGGGATCATCGTGATCGCCTACGACCGGTTGATCCGCGACACGCCCAATGTCGACTACTATGCCACCTTCGACAATTTTCAGGTCGGCGTGCTGCAGGCCCAATCGATCGAGCAGGCGCTGGGCTTGAAGGAAGGCAAGGGCCCCTTCAACATCGAACTGTTCGGCGGCTCGCCGGACGACAACAACGCCTACTTCTTCTACAACGGATCGATGTCGGTGCTGCAGCCCTATATCGACAACGGCAAGCTGGTGATTGGCAGCGGCCAGAAGGGCATGGACAAGGTCTCGACCCTGCGCTGGGACGGCGCCACCGCCCAGGCGCGGATGGACAACCTGCTGAGCGCGTTCTACGGCCGCAAGCGGGTCGATGCCGTGCTCTCGCCCTATGACGGCCTTTCCATCGGCATTCTGTCGTCGCTGAAGGGTGTCGGCTACGGCAGCGGCAACATGCCGATGCCGATCGTGAGCGGCCAGGATGCCGAGGTTCCGTCGATCAAATCGATGCTGCGCGGCGAGCAGTATTCGACCATCTTCAAGGACACCCGCGATCTCGCCCGCGTCACCGCCGACATGGTGGACGCAGCCCTCAGCGGCAAGGAAGTCACCGTCAACGATACCAAGACCTACAACAACGGCATCAAGGTGGTACCGTCCTTTCTCCTGAAGCCCGTCGTCGTCGACAAGAGCAACTGGGAGAAGGTGCTGATCGACAGCGGCTACTACAAGCGTTCGCAGATCGACTGAAAGGATGGCGGCGTCGGTCATTGCCGGCGCCGCCACCTGCCTGTACCGACCGCAGATAAGGACGCGATGGTGCGATGACCGCAATTCTCGAAATGCGCGGCGTAAGCAAGAGCTTTGCCGGCGTGCAGGCCCTGCGCGACGTCAACTTCACGGTGGAGGCGGGGCAGATCCATGCGCTGGTCGGCGAGAATGGCGCCGGCAAGTCGACCCTGATGAAGGTCCTCAGCGGCGTTTATCCCCACGGCGATTACGAAGGCAGCATCATATTCGACGGCGAGGAGCGGCGCTTTCGCGACGTCAATGATTCCGAGGCTCTCGGCATCATCATCATCCATCAGGAGCTGGCGCTGATTCCGCTGATGTCGATCGCGGAGAACATCTTCCTGTCGCATCCGCCATCTCGCCTCGGCGTGATCGACCGCGACACGGTTTACCGCCGCACCCAGGAACTGCTGGCCCAGGTCGGCCTCACGGAGATGCCCGATACGCTGGTGACGGACCTCGGCGTCGGTAAGCAGCAACTGGTGGAGATCGCCAAGGCGCTATCCAAGAGGGTGCGATTGCTGATCCTCGACGAGCCGACCGCCAGCCTGAACGAGAATGACAGCGCTGCGTTGCTGGACCGTCTGCTTGCCTTCCGCGCCCAGGGCATCGCCTCGATCCTGATCTCGCACAAATTATCGGAGGTCGCCCGCGTCGCCGACCGGATCACGGTGCTGCGCGACGGCCGCACTGTCGACAGCATCGATTGCCGGGCTGAGCCCGTGGAAGAGGACCGGGTCATCCGCAGCATGGTCAACCGCGACCTGGCGCATCGCTTTCCGCAACGCACCGCAACCATCGGCGCACCGGTCTTCGCGGTGCAGGACTGGACGGTGCATCACCCGCTGCACAGGGACCGCAGGGTTATCAAGGGCGTCGATTTCGAAGTCCGGCGCGGCGAGGTGGTCGGGATCGCCGGGCTGATGGGCGCCGGCCGTACCGAGTTCGCCATGAGCCTGTTCGGCCGAGCCTGGGGCGAGCGGATCAGCGGGCGTATCTGGCTCGACGGAAGGGAGGTCAACCTGACGAGTGTGGCTGCGGCGATCGACGCCGGCCTTGCTTACGTCACCGAGGATCGCAAGGAGCTCGGCCTGATCCTGGATGCCGACGTCCGCAAGAACATCACGCTGGCGAGCCTGAGCCGCGTGGCGCGCCAGGGCAGGATCGATGACATGGCCGAGCTGCGTGTCGCGAGCGAATACCGCAACCGAATGCGGATTCGCTGTTCCGACGTCTATCAGGAGACCGGGCAGCTCTCCGGCGGCAATCAGCAGAAGGTGGTGTTGTCGAAATGGCTGATGACCGATCCGAAAGTATTAATCCTCGACGAGCCTACGCGCGGCATCGATGTCGGGGCAAAATACGAAATCTATTGTATCATCAACGAGCTTGCCGAGGCTGGCAAGGGCGTGGTGATGATCTCGTCGGAAATGCCGGAGCTGCTCGGCGTCTGCGACCGTATCTGCGTGATGAATGACGGCGCTTTGGTCGGAGAATTCGGCGCTGCGGAAGCCACCCAGGAAAGGATCATGCGCGCCATCATGCGCAACAAGGAAATGCACAAGAAGGTACTTCAGGGAGATTTGCGGCCATGACCGACAAGACGGTTGCGCTGCCCGGGCACGCTGGATTCATCAAGAACAATTTGCGCAACTACGGCATGCTCCTGTCGCTGTTTGCGATCATGTTGTTTTTCCAGGTCATGACCGACGGTACGCTGCTGCAGCCGCTGAACCTGACCAATCTGGTCCTGCAGAACAGCTACATCGTGATCATGGCGCTCGGCATGCTGCTGATCATCGTCACCGGCCACATCGACCTGTCGGTGGGCTCGGTCGCGGGCTTTGTCGGCGCCGTCGCAGCCGTGCTGATGGTGCGCTATCACGTTGCCTATCCGCTGGCCTTCATCGCCTGCCTGCTGGTGGGCGCCCTGATCGGCGCCGCGCAAGGCTACTGGGTTGCCTATTTCAAGATCCCGTCCTTTATCGTGACGCTGGCCGGCATGCTGGTGTTCAAGGGGCTTGCGCTTGCCATCCTGGCGGGTCAGTCGGTCGGGCCATTTCCGCCGACTTTCCAGAAACTGTCCTCGGGCTTCATCCCGGAACTGTTTCCAGGCGCCGGCACGCTTTATCCGACCTCGCTGTTGATCGGTGCGGCATTGGCGGTGGCCCTTGTCTATACCAGCGCCAAGGGCCGGGCGCGGCAGGCCTCGCACGGCATCGAGGTCGAGCCGTTTGGTTTCTTCGTCGCCAAGAGCGCGGTGCTGTTCGCCGTGATCGTGTTCTTCGCCGGCCTGATCGCCTCGCATCGCGGCCTTCCCAATGTGCTGGTGATCATGACGGCGCTGATCGCGCTCTATGGCTTCGTCACCACCCGCACCGTGATCGGCCGCCACATCTATGCCATCGGCGGCAACGCCAGGGCCGCCAGCCTGTCCGGCATCAAGACCGAACGGCTGACGTTTCTGACCTTCGTCAATATGGGCGTACTGGCGGCTCTCGCCGGCCTCGTGTTCGCCGCGCGGCTCAATACGGCGACGCCGAAGGCCGGCGCCGGCTTCGAGCTCGACGTCATCGCCGCCTGTTTCATCGGAGGCGCGTCAGCCTATGGCGGCGTCGGCAAGGTCGGCGGCGCCGTGATCGGCGCCATGATCATGGGCGTCATGAACAACGGCATGTCCATCCTCGGCATCGGCATCGACTACCAGCAGGTGATCAAGGGCCTGGTGCTGCTCGGCGCGGTCTGCCTGGACGTCTACAACCAGCGACGATAGGGCGCTGCGGCTACGCGGCCGCGAGCTCCCGCTTCGCGAACTCGCTGGTCTTGAGACGCGCGACGAGTGCCGCCACTTCTTCGGTCTCGGCGGGCGTCAGGTCCG
This sequence comes from Bradyrhizobium sp. sGM-13, assembly GCF_018398875.1. GTDB lineage: Bacteria > Pseudomonadota > Alphaproteobacteria > Rhizobiales > Xanthobacteraceae > Bradyrhizobium. The sequence continues at coordinate 239,173 of NZ_JAGWDK010000002.1, forward strand.
TCAGTGGTGAACGGACATGACCGCTATCACGGCCGATCACCTTCATCCCCGCCTTGATGATCGAGACGGCATAGCCGCGTTTGCGATTGCGGATCGCGATCAGGGGCAGGATGAAATCGCGCAGCCCCGCCTGCACCGTCTCGCGGTCGCGGCGGCGCACGGCCGCGTAGAACTTGGTCGAGAACTCCGGGACGAAGTTGAATACCGCGGAGGAATAAGTGGTTACGCCCATTTCCAGATAAGGCAGTGCAAAAGTCTCGGCCGTCGGCAATCCGCCGATATAGGTCAGCCGGTCGCCCATGCGCAGGTGGATGCGGGTCATCAGCTCGATGTCGCCGATGCCGTCCTTGTAGCCGACCAGATTGGGGCAGCGCTGGCACAGTTTCTCGAGCGTATCCTCGTTCACGATCGCATTATCGCGGTTGTAGACGATGACACCGAGCTTGGTCGCGTTGCACACCGCTTCGATATGGGCGGCCAGTCCTTCCTGTTCCGAAAAGACCAGATAGGGTGGTAGCAGCAGCAAGCCGTCGGCGCCGGCCGCCTCGACCCCAATGGCAAGTTGCATCGCCATCGCGGTGCCATGGCCGATCCCGGCGAGCACCGGCACGCGTCCCTTGGTCTCGTCCACAGCCGTTGCCACGACCTTTGCGACCTCCGCCGGGCTCAGCGAGAAGAATTCGCCGGTGCCGCCGGCGGCAAACAGACCCGCCACCTCATACCCGCACAGCCAGTCGAGATTGGAGCGGTAGCGAGTCTCGTTGAACGTGTTGTCGGGCCCAAATGGCGTGACGGGGAACGACAGCAGGCCATCGCCGATCCGGCTGGCCATCTCCTTGGGGGTCATCCTGCTCATGCTCTGATCCTTCAGCGGCTTACGCCGAAGGATTAATGCAAGATGCCCACGGACGGAGACCCAATCACTGTATCGATCGATCCATTGATTGCATCGAGCCGGGTTGGCCGGCAAGGTCTCGGGCAATGCCGGCAATGACGGGGAGAAGCGGATTGTCATTGTCGCCGCGCCGGACAAAGAACAATTCGGCCGGGCGCTGCCACGGCATCAGGACGGGCCGCAGCACGACGCCGCTGAAGCGCAGATTCGCCGCGGTCTCGGGGACTAACGCCACGCCGACACCCGAATGCACCATGGCAAGGATCGAATGGATCTGCGCAAGATGCTGCGCGTAGTTCGGCACTAGATTTGCGCGTGAGAACAGCTCGACCAGAAGATCGTGGAAATAGCGGGCTTCATAGGGCTCGTACATGATGAAGGGCTCGCTTGCGAGATCCTCCAGACGTAACTCGTCCGCCTGAGCCTGCGGATGGTCGCTCGGCAGTGCCGCGACCAGCGGCTCCGCTGTCACGCGGAAGGCGTCAAGACCACCGCGCGGTATCGGCGGGCGGAGCAGGCCGATATCGATCTCGCCGGAATCGAGCCGCTTGAGCTGGTCGCTGGAGACCATTTCCTTCAGCGATATCTCGATATCGGGAAGTTCACGCCGGCAGGCCGCGACCAGCGCCGGCACGTAGCTGTAGGCGGATGTAGCCGTGAAGCCGATATTGATCGATCCCGCCTTGCCGCTTGCCATCCGCCGGGCCAGCACGGCCGCGCTTTCCGCGAGCTTGAGGAGATGCCGCGCATCGATCAGAAAACGCTGCCCTGCCGGCGTCAGCCGGACGGCCCGGTTGCTGCGCTCCAGCAGCGTCACATCGAGGACGCGTTCGAGAATCTGGATCTGGCGGCTGAGCGGCGGCTGCGTCATGTTCAGCCGCTGTGCCGCGCGCCCGAAATGCAGTTCTTCCGCAACTGCAACAAAGCAGCGCAACTGGCTCAGCTCAAACATGAAATCTGTATTTTCAACCTGAGACGAAGGGCCGGTGACCGGCCGGATGTCCGACTTCTACCGGCTGAAGCGCGGCCGATCCATCCAAAAAAGGTATCGACCTATCCGCAGACTAGTTCATAGGCCACCCTATCCATGACCTATCATTCCTTCCCAACGCTGCCTCGAAGGTCTGCAGCCTGCCGGTGAAAAGGCGGGATCGCGCTGAATTGCGCTTTGAAACGGAGGAACGACCGATGTCTATGCCATCTCTCGCCCGGGCGATTGCCGCCGCTGTCCTTGCGGTGTGCGCCTTGGCGCCAAGCGGAGCCAGCGCTCAGAATTTTGAGCGGCCCGTGCGGCTGATCGTGCCGTTCGCTCCCGGCGGCACCTCGGACATTTTGGCGCGCCTGATCAGCCCAAAACTATCCGCCGCCATCGGTCAGTCGGTCGTGGTCGAGAACAAGCCGGGCGCAGCGGGCAATCTCGGGGCCGACGCTGTCGCCAAGGCGCAGCCCGACGGCCACACCCTGTTGCTGATGGATGTCGGATCGCTGGCGACGGCGCCCAGCCTGTTTTCCGATCTTACTTTCGACGTTCAGAAGGACCTTGCGCCCATTTCCATGGTGATGTTCGGCCCCTACGTCCTGGCCGTCCATGAATCGGTCCCGGCGAAGACGTCCAAGGAACTGATCGAATACGCCAAGGCCAATCCGAACAAGCTCACCGTTGCCAATTCCGGCGTCGGCGGTGCCAATCATATCACCGCCGTGGTGATGGCGAAGGAATTGGGAATTCAGTGGAAGAACGTTCCCTACAAGGGCGGGGCGGCCGCCTCGCGCGCCGTGGTGTCCGGGGAGAGCGGCGTGATCATCAACGGCGCTGCGGCGACGATGCCCTTTGTGACAAACAAGCAGCTTGTCGGACTTGCCGTCACCGGCGAGCAGCGTATTGCCTCGGCTCCCGATCTGCCGACCTTCAAGGAGGCCGGCCTGCCCGGCGGCGACGCCGGGACCTGGCAGGGCATCCTGACCACCGGTGGCACGCCGCCCGCCATGGTCGCGCGATTGAACGCCGAAATCCGCAAGATCCTGGAGCTGCCCGAGGTTCAGCAGAAGATCGCCGAGCAGGGTGGCGTGGTGCGCGCCCAATCGCCGGAGGAATTCCGCAACTGGCTCAAGGATGCGACGACGCGCTGGGGCACGATCATTCGCGAGGCCGGCATCAAGGGCAGCTAAGGGCGGGTCGATGACGCGTTACCGGATCGACCTGCAGGACCTGCTGTTTGGCCTGTTCCTCGTGGCGGTGGCGACGGGTACGCTCGTCGCCACGCGCAATCTGACGGTCGGCCACGCCGCCGATATGGGGCCGGGCTACATGCCCCGCGTCGTCGCACTCGCGCTGATGGCGTTCGGCCTTTTCTTCAGCGGACGCGGGCTCTGGCGCGCGGGTCGCGGCATCGCGCCCGTTCAGTTGCGGCCACTGCTGGCGATCCTGACTTCTGTCGGCGTTTTCGCGCTGACGGCGGAGCGGTTGGGCCTCGCGATCGCCTCCGTCGCCGCCGTGATGCTCGCCAGCTTCGCCACGCGAGAAGGCCGGGTTGTCGAGACCGTGGCGTTTGCAGTCGTGCTTTCGGGCGCCGCCGTTCTTCTGTTCGTCAAGTTGCTGGGCTTGCCGATCCCGATCTGGCCCCGCTAGGGCGGCACGCTTCGCAGGCAGACGCATATGGAACTGTTTGACAATCTGCTGATGGGTTTTTCGACGGCCCTTCAACTCAACAATTTGTTGTTCTGCCTGATCGGCGTGGTCATTGGGACCGCGATCGGCGTGCTGCCCGGCATCGGTCCGATTCCCACGGTGGCGTTGCTGTTGCCCTTCACCTTCGGCCTGTCGCCTGCGAGCGCCATGATCATGCTGGCCGGCATCTTCTACGGCGCGCAATATGGCGGCTCGACCACCGCCATCCTGGTCAATGTGCCGGGCGAGACGTCGTCGGTCGTCACCTGTATCGACGGTCACGAGATGGCCAAGCAGGGCAAGGCCGGAACCGCGCTGGCCATTGCCGCGATTGCCTCGTTCTTTGCCGGCACAATGGCGACGATCGTGATCGCGGTACTCAGCGTGCCGTTGTCGGTGCTGGCGCTCAAATTTACCGCGGTCGAATATTTCAGTCTCCTCGTGCTCGGCCTGATTGCCGCGGTCGTGCTCGCGCATGGTTCGGTCGCCAAATCGCTGGCAATGGTGCTGCTGGGACTCTTGCTTGGCCTCGTCGGGATCGATGTCTCCTCGGGCGTCGCGCGCATGACCTTCGGCATCGCCGCTCTATCGGATGGTCTTGATTTCGTGCCGATCGCGATGGGCCTGTTCGGGCTGGGTGAAATCATCGCCAATCTGGAGAGACCCGCCGAGCGCCGCGTCGTCAGCCAGTCGATCCGCAGCCTGATCCCGAGTTGGGAAGACTTGCGGGCGGCTTTTCCGGCCGTGGTGCGCGGCACGGCGCTGGGCTCCGTGCTGGGGGTGTTGCCCGGCGGTGGTGCTGCGCTTCCGCCGTTCTCCTCCTACGCGCTGGAGAAGAAGCTCGCCCGCGATCCCTCCCGCTTCGGCAAGGGCGCCATCGAGGGCGTTGCCGGTCCGGAGGCCGCCAACAACGCCGGCGCCCAGACCAGCTTCATTCCGCTCTTGACGCTCGGCATTCCCGCCAACGCCCTGATGGCGCTGATGATCGGCGCGCTGATGATGCAGGGCATCCAGCCCGGCCCGCAGATCATGACCGAGCAACCCAAGCTCGTCTGGGGCGTCATCGCCAGCATGTGGGTCGGCAACCTGATGCTGCTGATCATCAACCTGCCGCTCATCGGCCTGTGGGTCTCGATGCTAAAAATTCCGTATCGGCTGCTGTTTCCCGCCATCGTGCTGTTCTGCTGCATCGGCACTTACGGGATCGCCAACAGCCTGTTCAATGTCTGGCTGATGATGGGCTGCGCCTTGATCGGCTATTTCTTCATCAAGGTCGGCGTCGAGCCGGCGCCGCTGCTGCTTGGCCTCGTGCTTGGTCCGCAATTGGAAGAAAACTTCCGGCGCGCGATGTTGATCGCTGACGGCGATTTCACCGTCTTTCTGTCGCGGCCGATCAGCGCGGTCATCCTTGCAGTCGTCGCCGCCTTGTTGCTGGCAATGCTTTCGCCGGCAATTCTGAGAACGCGGAAAGAGGCGCTGGCGGAATGAGCGGTATGGGCGTCAGCCGCGCAATTGCCAGCGGCCGATGACCCGAAACCGCGAATTTGCATTGTCCTGACGACACAAGGCGATGGCATCGATCGCGAGCGGGCCGATGCCGGTTGTTGAAAACCTGCTGCGAAGCATTGCCACAATCGGCTCGCGCCGTTCGGCGGGAAGCCGTCCCGTCAGCGTCATGTGGAAGCGAAATTCTTCGAAGACGTAAGGGTAGCCCCAGCTGTCGAGATAGTCGCGCTGCCGTGGCGTCAGCGCCTCCGGACTTCGCCGCGCGCGATCTTCCGCGCTGAGTGGAGCACGGAACGAATCGAATGCCCTGGTCGCCTGGGCGGCAAGCAGGTCGAGATCTGCCAACGGTTCGGCGGGAATGACCGCAATGAAACCGCTGATCGAATCGACGACCGGTTGGATCACGGGCACTGGCCGAGCCAGATCGGCGAACAATTCGCATGCCGCAGCAAGCTGCGCCTCGGCCTTGCCGTCGGCCAGCGCTATCGGCGCCTTCAGCGTAGCGTGAAAGCCGTATTTGCGCGGATCGCGAGTCAGCTCGCGCCAGTCCAACGGGAGACCGTCCGGAAAGGGCAGGTCTTCGCCGCTATGGGCATCGTAGCCGAGCAGCGAGGCGCCGAACCGGTCGAGCGCGCTGTCAGGCGTGGCGGTATAATAGATTGCGTAACGGGGGTAATTTGCCATTGCGCCAGAATAGGGCCGCCTCACGCGGCTGCAACCGCCTTGCGTGATGCGGCGGACGAATGGACGAGACGGTTCGCCTCCGTCAGATATACGAGACGCCCCGCGGCAATGACGGCGACGATGCGCGGGCGCAATGGCACCGTGTCATCGACGAGAAGGATGTCGGCGCGCTGCCCCGCGTCGAGCGCGCCGCGATCGGCGAGGCCGGCGGCGCGCGCCGGTGCCACCGAGATCAATTGCCATGCCGCGGCCAGCGACAGAACGCCATCGGCCGCAAGCCGAAATGCCGCCAATAGCGGCGCCGGATAATAATAGTCCGACGCAAGCACCGAACAGAGGCCCTTGGCGATCATGTCGGAGGCCATGGTCCAGCCGGTATGGCTGCCGCCGCGGACGACATTGGGCGCGCCAAACACGATGAAGTCGCCGGCTTCGGCAGCATCGCGTGCAGTTTCCTCGTTGACCGGGAATTCGGCGATCGCAACGCCCTGCGCACGGAAGGCCTGCCGCATCGCCGGGCTCTCGTCGTCATGCGAGAGCATCCGGACGTTTGCCGCGCGCGCTGCCTGCGCCAGCCGGGCGATCGAAGCCGGCACGTAGTGGCCGCGGCAGACTACACGTTCCACCAGGCGATCGAATGCCTCATCGCTGAGCCCTGTGCGCTCGACCATTCGGCTGCGCTTTTGCGGCTTGGCGAGGCTGGCGACCGTCGAGTCCATATGGTCGTTGAAGGCGAACAGGTCGACGCGTCCTTCCGACAGCCAGCCGATGATTTCGCTTTCCGCGTCGAGATTGTAGGTCTCGTGCCGCAGATGGAAGCGGGTGTCGGCGGCGAGTTGCGGCCGCATCTGCTCGATCGCCTCCAGCAAGCGCCTGGCATTGTCGGCGCTGCGCAAGCCAGGCTCCCACGACCAGGTCGTGGCATGATAGACGGTCGTGATCCCGTTGCTGATCGCCTGCCGGTCACTGTCGACAAGCGCCACATCGATCGGAAAATCGACCCCGGGGCGCGGCATCATCTGCCGCTCGAAGGCATCGCCATGCAGATCGACAATGCCCGGCAATATCAGGAGGCCATCGGCATTGACGCCGCCGACGCGGTGGTTGCTGTCCGCACCTACGGCTGCGATCTCGCGGCCAGCGATCCGCAATGAGGTTTCGACGATCTCGTGGCCGAGCAGCGCCCGGCCACCTTCGATGAACAGTTCGGTCACGATGCGGCACTCTGGCTGAATGGACGGCGAGTAGCTGCTGCGGCGGCTTCGTACTTTTCGAGAAAGCCCTCTACATCGAGCTTGCGGAAATCGGGCAGCGCGCGGCGCAGCGTCTCATGGTCCCAATCCCACCACGCGAGTTCCGCAAGCCGCTCCGCAATGGATTCCGTAAAACGCCGCTTGATCGGCCGTGCCGGATTGCCTGCAACGATCGTATAGGCGGGGACATCCTTGGTCACGATGGCGCCGGCCGCGACCACTGCGCCGGTGCCGATCGAGCGGCCAGGCAGAATAACCGCGCCGTGGCCGATCCAGACGTCATGGCCGATATGGACGTGATGCTTGCGGCGCCACGCAAAAAACTCGGCATCGTCGCTCTCGCCCGAAAAGTAGCTGGAGGCGCGGTAGGTGAAATGCGCCTGCGAGGCCCGGTGCATCGGATGATTGCCCGGGTTGATGCGCGTCATCGCCGCGATCGAACAGAATTTCCCGATCGTCGTATAGGTGATCTGCGAGTCGTTCACGACATACGAATAATTTGCCATCGTGACCTCGAGCAGGATCGTTCGGGCGCCCACTTCGGTATAGGCACCAAGCTGGCAGTCGCGCACTGACGCGGTGGGATCGACCAATGGATCAGTGGAAAGCATCTTGCCGGCCATCGCGTACGTCCATCTACAATCGGGATAAAGGGGCACCCGCTCGTCTTCGATGCGCTTGATGACAGGATCATGACGGACACATGACGCCCGCTGCTGTGGACGAACGCCGCACCGCAGCGTGCGTGTCACACAATTGTAAGATCGAGCCGCTAGCGATGCTCCACGATCGGGACTCTGGAGCATTGCATGCTGGTGGTTGAAGGTTTGACGTGTCGGTTCGGCACCAAGGCCGCGGTGGATAACGCGTCATTCTCGATTCAGCCGGGCAGCTTCGTCGGCGTGATCGGCCGCTCCGGGGCCGGCAAGTCGACGCTGCTTCGCATGATCAACCGCCTCGCCGAGCCTTCCGAGGGGCGCATCCTGTTCGAGGGCGTCGACGTGACCGCGCTGCGCGGCAAGGATTTGCGGCAATGGCGCGCGCGCTCGGCGATGATCTTCCAGCAGTTCAATCTGGTCGGCCGGCTCGACGTTCTCACCAACGTATTGATGGGGCGGTTGGCTGCGGTACCGTCATGGCGTTCCCTCGCTCAGCTTTGGCCCGAACGTGACAAGGCAATAGCGATGTCGGCGCTCGAACAGTTCGATATGGCGTCTATTGCCGCCCAACGCGCCGACCAGCTCTCCGGCGGTCAGCAGCAGCGCGTCGCGATTGCGCGTGCGCTGGTACAGGAGCCAGACATCATACTTGCCGACGAGCCAATTGCTTCGCTCGATCCTCGCAACACCCGTGTGGTCATGGATGCCTTGCTGCGCATCAACAAGCATTTCGGGATTACCGTAGTCTGCAATCTGCACTCGCTCGATCTGGCGCGAAGCTACTGTGACCGTCTGATCGGCATGGCGTCGGGGCGGATAGTGTTCGACGGCGCGCCGGTGGCGCTGACAGATCGCATCGCGCGTGAGCTCTACGATCTTGAGGCGAATGAGGTGATGGATGCGACGCCGGCGCTTGCGCCAGTCGGTTCGGCGGTTCCCGCGCTCGGTACGGTCGCCGCGGCCTGAGTGTTGCGGTCCAAAAATCAAGAGCTGCGCGGGATTGAAATCCGCAAGCTACATTGCTGCAAAAACAGGAGACGTCATGTTCAATCGTCTTATTATTCTCGCCGCTGCGGCGGGATTGGTATTCTCAGCTTCCCCCGCATCGGCCCAGGACTGGAAAGCGAAATATCCCGAACTGGTGTTCGCAAAGGTCCCCGATGAGAATGCTTCGGGCACGACCAACCGTTGGACGCCTTTGGCGGAGTATCTGTCCCGCGAGCTCGGCACGAAGGTGACGCTGCGGATCGCCAACGACTACGCCGCCGTGATCGAAGGCCAGCGGGCCGGCAACATCCACATCGCGATGTACGGTCCGGCGTCTTATGCCCGCGCCTACATTATTGGCGCCAAGGTCGAGCCGTTCGCGATCGAAGTCAATGGCGACGGCACCAAGGGCTATTACTCGGTCCTCTATGTCAAAAGCGACTCGGGCTACAAGGACATCAAGGACCTGAAAGGCAAGAATCTCTGCCTTGTCGACCCCAATTCAACGTCAGGCAACAACGTGCCGCGTTTCGCGATGGACAAGATGGGCATCGACCCGGAGAAGTTCTTTTCCAAGGTGGTTTATTCGGGAAGCCATGAAAACGCGGTGATCGGGCTTGCCCAAGGTACCTGCGATGCGGCGTTCAACTGGTGGAATGACGAAAAAGAATCGAACCTGCTGCGGATGGAACGCAAGGGCATGGCGAAGGCCGCCGATTTCAGGATCATCCTGAAGTCCGAACAGATTGTGAATTCGCCGATGGCATATCTCGGTAGCCTGCCTGCCGACCTCAAGGCGGCGATCAAGAAGGCAGTGCTGGAAATTGCGGTGAAGGACAAGGCCACTTTCGACAAGATTTACGAAGGGAAGCAACTGCCTTTCGTCGAGGTTGACCACAAAGCCTATGAGGCCGTGATCGATCTGACCAAGTTTGTCGACAGCTTGCGCAAGCAGAAGTCCTGAACGGAACGACGTTTCCAGACGATTGGGGCGGATCGTGAGGTCCGCCCATTGTCTCTTCAGAAAATTCCATGCGAACAGCAGTCCCCGAATTCCCGGAAGCCAGGCTGCGTGAGCTGGCCGATCGCTATGCGGCTGCAGTTGCCGCCAAGCGACGGCGTATATGGTTGGGTTCGGCGGTCCTGATCGCCGCGGCGCTTGCCGCCGGCTGGATGGGCGACGTCGATCTTTGGAAGTTTGCCGAGAATTTCTGGCGCTTCCCGGCCTATTTCGCCAGCATAGCTCCCACGTTTTCGTTCTCGTCTGCTTGGAATGATCTCTCGGAATGGCTTTGGGGCTTGCCTCGCTGGACGCTGCTTCTCGGAGATACCCTGCTGATTGCGTATATGGGAACCCTTTCGGGAGCTATATGCGGTTTCGTTCTCTGCTTTCTGGCATCGGCCAATCTCGTCAGGTCGCGAACGATCGTTTTTGTTACGCGGCGCTTGCTCGAGTTTTGCCGCACCGTCCCAGATATCGTCTTTGCCTTGATTTTTGTACTGGCGTTCGGCCTCGGGCCGCTGCCGGGTGTTCTTGCCATCGCGATCCATACCACTGGCGCGCTCGGCAAGCAGTTCGCCGAGGTTGTCGAGAATATCGATAACAAGCCGGTCGAGGGGGTGGCGGCGAGCGGAGGTAGCTGGATTCAGATTGTCCGGTTCGGCGCGGTGCCTCAGGTTCTTTCGAATTTCGTAAGCTATGCCCTGCTGAGGTTCGAGATCAACGTGCGCGGCGCGGCGGTGATGGGCTTCGTCGGGGCCGGCGGGATCGGGCAGGATTTGATCGAAGCCGTGCGTAAGTTTTACTACAGTGACGTTAGCGCCATCCTCTTGCTCATCATCGTCACGGTCATGCTGTTCGATTTCATTACAGAGCGCGTGCGCCATCGCCTTCTTGGGCTAGAGGGCACCGGCGCATGAAATCGTTCAGCTCCGACGCTCAGGCCGCAATCGTTGAACGCTATCCGAGCCATTTCCGCCCGGATTGGTGGAGCAGGGCAAAGATCACGATAGGCCTTGGCACGGCTGTCGCGCTTTTTCTGTTCGGGATTGCCCAGCTAGACATTCCGTTTCACCGGCTTTCTGACGGACTGGCCAGGCTAGGCGGATTCCTTCGGCTAATGTTGCCGCCCGATCCTGGTTCATGGGCGGAGGCATTGAAGTATTTGAATGCGCTCGGCGAGACGGTGTCGATCGCATTTCTCGGTACGCTGGGCGGAGCACTGCTGGCATTGCCAGTGGCCCTGCTGGCCGCACGCAATGTGGTTGCGAACCGGATCGTCCACTTCTTCTCACGCCGTAGCCTCGACACCATCCGTGGTGTCGATATCTTGATCTGGGCGCTCATCTGGGTCGGCGTCGTGGGATTGGGTCCGTTTGCAGGTATCCTTGCGGTCATCTGCAGCGATTTCGGGACGTTTGGAAAGCTATTCTCGGAAGCTATCGAGGCTGCCGACAAGAACCCCGCAGAGGGAGTTCGATCGGCGGGCGGCAACCATCTCCATAGCGTCCGGTTCGGGCTGTTGCCGCAGGTCTTTCCAATTCTGCTGAGCCAAGTGCTTTACTACTTCGAATCGAATACGCGCTCGGCGACGATTATCGGAATCGTCGGGGCCGGCGGAATCGGCCTTCAGCTTGCCGAACAAATCCGGGTGCTGGAATGGCAAAAGGTATCGTTTCTGATTCTGCTTATCCTCATCGCGGTTTCCGCGATTGACTGGATTTCCGGCAAACTCCGCTTCGCGATCATCGGGCGCCGCGCCGTCGCATGATGCTTCTGTAGGGTGGGCAAAGGGCTCGCTAGCGACGTGCCCACCATCTAGAGCACGTCACCGAATGGTGGGCACGCTATCGCTTTGCCCACCCTACAAGCATCAACTGTTCTCCACCAGAAATTCGACACGCTCCGCGGCGAAGCGCGCGCGTTTGGTTACCAACGGTTTGCCGTCGGTATCGACATCGGTACTATCGACCACGAGAACGGGACGCCCGAGCGCGAGATCGAGCCTTGCGGCGTCGGAGGCGTCCACGATGGTTGCGGTGACGCGGGTTGAGGCGCGGCGGTAATCGCGAACGCCGTAATGCGCCAGCAGTTTGGTCATTGAGCGTACGTTGGCGAAGACCGCTCCGGCGCCCGGAAAGCGATCGGCGGAAAGCCAACTGGTGCTGATGCAGATCGGCGTGCGGTCGGCGAGCCGCACCGATTCGATCCGGACCAGCGGCGCGCCGGTCTTCAGTCCGAGCTCACGGGCCAGTTCGCGCGTCGCGGGCTCTTCCGAGGCATCGATCAATTGGCCGCGAGGCTCGCGGCCGCCGGCGCCGACGATTTCGGAAAATCGCGTCCGCGAGCGCAAGGGATAGGCGAGGCGCTGAGCCTCGACATAGGTGCCGCTGCCGCGTTCGGCGCGGACCAGGCCGCGTTCGGCAAGCGCAGCCAGGGCGCGCCGCACGGTATGGCGGTTGACCCGATAGGTATCGGCGATCTCGATCTCGCCCGGCAGCTTTTCGCCCGCAGCAAAGCGGCCGTCGGCAATGCCGCGTTCGATACCATCGGCAACCTGCCGCCACAAGGCGACGCCGGAACTCTCCTGCAGGCTCATGGCGTGGTGATACCCAGAAATTATCCGTTTGTCACGAAACAGTCATGGCGCTCCGTTATCAAGTTGTCTATTATCATAGACAACTTCATTCAGGCAAGGTTGCCCATGGGATTGACCGGGCGGAACAGCAGAGAAGCGCAGCGCAAGGCAGCGATGGCGGTGCTGGCGCATTCCGAGGCTGGCGACATTGCGGGCCATCTCGCGGCGATCGCGGTACCCGCACACGAGAATCTGCGCGAACCTGAGAATGGCCTCGTGATGGTGCGCGGCCGCATCGGCGGCGACGGTGCGCCGTTCAACCTAGGCGAGGCCACGGTGTCGCGCGCAGCGGTGCGTCTTGCCACCGGCGAGATCGGCTTCGGCTACGTGCTCGGCCGCGACCGGCAGAAGGCCCAGATGATCGCGCTATGCGACGCCATGGTGCAGTCGATGGAGCTTTCGGGTGAGGTCGAGACCAAGGTGATCGGGCCGTTGCGCGAGGCCATGATCGCCGATCGCAGCCGCAAGGCGGCCGAGGCTGCGGCGACGCGGGTCGATTTCTATACCATGGTGCGCGGCGAGGGGTGATGCGATGACGACGGTTGCAGAATTGCCCGCAGGGTTTGCCGACAAGGTGTTGTCGGCGCAGTCGACCTTCCGTTCCGTGATGGATGCGATGGCGCGTCCGGGGAGCGCGCAACGGGTCACGGCTTCTGTGGGCGCGCCGGCCGGGATGATGCGCGGCGCGGCCGCGATCGCGCTGACGCTGTTCGATCACGACACGCCGATCTGGCTCGATGCCGCGATGTCGGCCACGCCTGACGTTGCGAAGTGGCTCAAGTTCCATGCCAGTGCGCCGGTGGTCGCGGATTCATCGATCGCCAGCTTCGCCCTGGTCGGCGACGCCAAGAACCTGCCGACGCTCGATCGCTTCGCATTCGGCAGCAACGAATATCCTGACAAGTCGACGACGCTGATCCTGCAGGCCGAGAGCCTGACGCAGGGGCCCACCTTCGAGATGAAGGGGCCAGGCATCGAAGGTACAGCGCTGCTGCAGGCGATGCTCCAGCCGCGCGACCTCTTTCAGCGGCTCACCATCAACGAAGCCCTGTTCCCGCGCGGCATCGATGTCGTGCTGGTTCATGACGATTTGATAGTCGCGATCCCCCGAACCACGCGGCTGGTCGCAAGCGGAGCGTAGCCCATGTATGTAGCCGTCAAAGGAGGCGAGCGCGCCATTGAGAACGCCCACCGCCTGCTGGCGCATGAGCGGCGTGGCGACCGTGATGTGCCCGAACTCTCCCTGGCGCAAATTGCCGAACAGCTCTCGCTCGGCGTCGACCGCGTCATGACCGAAGGCTCGCTCTACGACCGCGAGCTGGCGGCACTTGCGATCAAGCAGGCGCGCGGTGACCTGATCGAAGCGATCTTCCTGGTCCGCGCCTTCCGCGCCACGCTGCCTCGTTTTGGTGCGACCGAGCCGGTCAACACCGGCGAGATGCAGGTCCGCCGGCGCATCTCCTCGACGTTTAAGGATATTCCGGGTGGCCAGATCCTGGGGCCGACTTTCGATTATACCCATCGCTTGTTGGATCCGCAGCTTGCGGACGGCTTTGTGCCGGAGCGGCCGGCGACGTCGGAGGCAACGCAGCAGGCAACGCCGCGCGTCACCGACATTCTTGGTCGCGATGGCTTGATCGAACCTTCGCCGGAAGCGGATGCCGACGCGCCGGTCGGCGATCTCACGCGCGAGCCGCTGAGTTTTCCCGCCGACCGCGATCTGCGGCTGCAAAATCTTGCGCGTGCCGACGAGGGGTTCCTGCTGGCGCTCGGCTACTCCTCACAGCGCGGCTATGGCCGCAACCACCCCTTTGCCGGCGAAATTCGCTTCGGCGACGTGGAGGTGGAATTCTACGCCGAGGATGCGGGTTTTGCCGTCCCGCTCGGCTCGATCGCGCTGACCGAGTGCCAGATGGTCAACCAGTTCAAGGGATCGGCGACCGAAGCGCCGTGTTTTACGCGCGGCTATGGCCTGGCCTTCGGACAAAGCGAGCGCAAGACCATGTCGATGGCGTTGGTCGATCGCAGCCTGCGCGCTCGCGAGCTGGGCGAGGAAGTGATCGCTCCGGCCCAGGACGAGGAATTCGTGATGTCGCACTCGGACAACGTTCAGGCGACCGGCTTCGTCGAGCATCTCAAGCTGCCGCACTACGTCGACTTTCAGTCCGAGCTCGGTCTGTTGCGCAAGCTGCGCCAGGAGTTCGCCGAGGCCAATGAGGCGCCGGACATGCAGGAGGCCGCGGAATGAACGCGCCGGCTTACAATTTCGCCTATCTCGACGAACAAACAAAGCGGATGATCCGCCGCGCGATTCTGAAGGCGATCGCGATTCCCGGCTATCAGGTGCCGTTCGCCAGCCGCGAGATGCCGATGCCCTATGGCTGGGGCACCGGCGGCGTGCAGGTGACGGCCGCGATCCTGGGACCCCAGGATGTGCTGAAGGTGATCGACCAGGGTTCGGACGACACCACCAACGCGATCTCGATCCGGAAATTCTTCGGCAAGACCGCTGGTGTCGCGACCACCACATCCACGACAGACGCCACCGTGATCCAGACCCGGCACCGGATTCCCGAAGCGCCGCTGCATGCCGGGCAGGTGCTGGTTTATCAGGTGCCGATCCCCGAGCCGCTGCGGTTTCTGGAGCCGCGCGAGACCGAGACGCGGCGCATGCATGCGCTGGCAGAATATGGCCTGATGCACGTCAAGCTGTATGAAGACATTGCGCGCTTCGGCCATATCGCGACGTCCTACGCCTATCCGGTGAAGGTGAATGCACGCTATGTGATGGACCCGTCGCCGACGCCGAAATTCGACAATCCGAAGATGGACAATTGCCCGGCGCTGCAACTGTTCGGCGCAGGGCGCGAAAAGCGCATCTACGCGATCCCGCCTCACACGGACGTGGTATCGCTCGACTTCGAGGATCACCCGTTCACGCGCTATCGGTTCAACGCGCCTTGCGCGCTGTGCGGCGCCGGCGATTCCTATCTCGACGAGATCGTCACCGATGACAAGGGCGGCCGGATGTTCGTCTGCTCGGATACCGATTATTGCGAGTCTCGCCGATTGGCCGGCCATCGCGGCAGCGAGAGCGCGGCGCCGCACAAGGAGAGGGCGCATGGCTGAGCCGCAAGACCCCATGCAAGACGACCAGCCGCTTCTGGTCGCCGAAAACGTTGGCAAGAACTATGGCCGGTTGACCGCCTGCCGCGACGTATCGTTTGCGCTCTATCCTGGCGAGGTGCTGGCTGTCGTCGGCGAGTCCGGCTCGGGCAAGTCCACGCTGCTGCAACTGTTGTCCGCGCAGCTCGCGCCGAGCGCCGGGCGGGTGTCATATCGGATGCGGGATGGCGTGTTGCGCGATCTGGCCGGCCTCGGCGAGGCCGAGCGCCGTTTCTTGTTCCGTACGGATTGGGGCTATGTGCACCAGGACGCCGCGCAGGGCTTGCGGATGGCGGTCTCGGCCGGCGCCAATGTCGGCGAGCGGCTGATGGCGGTGGGCTGGAATCACTATGGTCGCATCCGCGATACCGCCTCGTCCTGGCTGGAGCGGGTCGAGATCGATACCGCGCGCATCGACGACGCGCCGCGCACCTATTCCGGCGGCATGCGGCAGCGGTTGCAGATCGCGCGCAATCTGGTCACCGAGCCGCGGCTGGTATTCATGGACGAGCCGACCGGCGGGCTCGACGTGTCGGTGCAGGCGCGGCTACTCGATCTGATGCGCAATCTCGTCAGCGAGCTCGGCCTTGCCGCAATCGTCGTCACCCATGACCTCGCTGTGGCCCGGCTGTTGTCGCACCGCGTGATGGTGATGAAGGGTGGGCTCGTCATCGAAACCGGCCTGACCGACCAGGTGCTCGACGACCCCCGCGAGCCCTATACCCAACTGCTCGTTTCCTCGATTTTGCCGGCATGAGCACGCGAATGACTGCGATGATCGACATCACCAGCGCCGAAAAGACCTTTACCATGCATCTGCAGGGCGGCGTCGAGCTGCCTGTGGTGCGCGGCGTCTCGTTTCAGGTCGAGCCGGGCGAATGCGTCGTGCTGTCGGGCCCCTCGGGCGCTGGCAAATCCTCGATCCTGAAAATGATCTTTGGCAATTACCGCTGCGATGGCGGCCGGATCGGCATCCGACATCAGGGCACGGTGATCGATCTTGCTGCGGCCGAACCGCGGCAGGTGCTCAGCGTCCGCCGTTCGACCATCGGCTATGTCAGCCAATTCTTGCGAGCGGTGCCGCGGGTCGCCTCCATCGATGTGGTGGCGGAGCCGCTGATCGCGAACGGAATTGCACGCGCGGAAGCCCGCGAGAAGGCGGGCGCGCTGCTGCGCCGCCTCAACATTCCCGAGCGGCTGTGGGCACTGCCGCCATCGACGTTCTCCGGCGGCGAGCAGCAGCGCGTCAACATTGCGCGCGGTTTCATTTCCGATCTGCCAATTCTGCTGCTGGACGAACCGACCGCCTCGCTCGACGCGGCCAATCGCGCTGTAGTCGTTGAGTTGATTGAACAGAAGAAACGACAGCGCGTCGCGATGGTGGCGATCGTCCATGACGATGAAATTCGCCATCTGATCGCGGACCGCATCGTCGACGTGACGTCGTTTGCCGCCGCGGCATGAAGGAAGATGTAAGATGACTTCGAAGCACGAAACCATACTCGGCAACGCCCGCCTCGTACTGGCCGATCGCGTGATCGAGCACGGCTGGGTCGCTTTCGCAGATGGCCGCATCGCCGAATATGGCGAGGGCACTGCGCCGTCAGGCAGCGAGGACGCCGGCGGCGACCTGATCATGCCAGGCCTGATCGAGCTCCACACCGACCATCTTGAAATGCACTATGTGCCGCGCCCAAAGGTGTTTTGGGATCCGATCGCGGCGGTGGTTTCCTACGACGGACAGTTGGCCACCTCGGGCATCACCACGGTTCTGGATTCGCTCCGGGTCTGGCGCGAGGACGGCGCCGAGGACGTTGACGGCAGGGCAGGCGTGCTCGCGGGTGCGATCACGGCGGCGCGTGAAGCAAACCTGCTGCGCGCAGAACACTTCCTGCATCTGCGCTGCGAAATTCCGATGCCCAGCGTGGTCGAGGAAGCCAAGGAGCTGATCGACCGGCCGGACGTGCGGCTGATGTCGCTGATGGACCATACGCCGGGTCAGCGCCAGTTCCGCGACGAGGTCAAGCTCCGCGATTACTACCGCGGCAAGGGCGGCGGCATGACCGACGCCGAACTCGATGTACTGTTCGAGAAGCGCTTTGCCTATCAGAAGGCCTATGCCGCGACCAACATGCGCGAAATCGTGGCGCTTGCCCATCGATATGAAATTCCGCTCGCCAGCCACGACGACACGACCGAGGAAAATGTCGCCGATGCGATCCAGGATCGCGTTTCCGTCGCTGAATTTCCGACCACGATGGAAGCCGCGCGCGGCCTGCATCAGGCCGGCATCGGCATCCTGATGGGCGCACCGAATGTGGTCCGCGGCGGCTCGCATTCCGGCAACATCGCCGCCATCGATCTCGCCCGTGAGGGACTGTTGGACATCCTGTCGTCCGACTACATCCCTTCGAGCCTTTTGATGGCAGCCCTGCAGTTGCCGCAGCACGTTCCAGCGATCGATCTGGCCTCCGCCGTCCGCACCGTCACCAAGACACCAGCCGAGGCCGTGGGCCTTGCGGACCGTGGCGAGATCGCAGCCGGCAAGCGGGCCGATGTGATCCGGGTGCATGTCGCCCGTAACGTTCCGGTGGTGCGCAGCGTCTGGCGGGAAGGGCGGCGCGTGGCATGACGGAAATCTTGACAACCGCAGCGCCAGACCAGGCCGCCGCAATCGGGCCGGGCCGTTTGATCCTGGTGGTCGGTCCGAGCGGTGCCGGCAAGGACACGCTGCTGGGCCTCGCCAAGGCCACCTGCGCCGATGACAGCAAAATTGTGTTTCCACTCCGCGTGATTACGCGCGAGGCGTCGGCGTCGGAAGAAAACCAACAGGTCAGCGCCGAAACGTTCCGGGAGGCGCTGGCGCGCGGCGAATACGCCATGCATTGGGAAGCCCACGGTCATTGCTACGCACTGTCGCGCGTGATCGACGACGATATCCGCGCCGGGCGAACCATCGTTGCCAACGTATCGCGCACCGTGATTGGCGAGATGCGCCGCGCTTATGCCGACGTGGTGGTGGTTTTCATCACGGCCCCGCCAAACGTTCTGGCCGAACGGCTGGCGATGCGGCAGCGGAGCAGCGACGGCAGGCTCGAAGCCCGCCTGGGTCGCACGGTGGAGGATGCGGCGGCCGCGCCCGATGTCACCATCGTCAATACCGGCAGCGCCGAATATCATGCCCGCCAGCTCGTCCGCGTCATCAAGGGCGAGAAATGGGACGATCGACGGGAGAGCTAAAATGACTGTTATCGCGACCATCGAGCAGCTCGAGGCCATCTACGGCTTTCCCAACGATGCCTCGACTGTCAAAGTCGCGGACAGGATCACGCCGGCCTATCGGGCGTTGATGGACAAATCGCCGTTCGCAGCGCTCGCGACCTGCGGACCCGAAGGGCTGGACTGCTCGCCACGCGGCGACCTGCCGGGCTTCGTTCGTATCCACGATGAGAAAACGCTGATGATGCCGGATCGCCGCGGCAACAACCGTTGCGATTCGCTGCGCAATATCGTGCGCGATCCGCGGGTGGCGCTGTTGTTTCTCATCCCCGGCTCAGGCAGCACGCTGCGCATCAACGGCCGCGCACAGGTCTCCGCCGATCCGGAACTGCTCACGTCGTTCAAGATGGAGGGTAAGGCGCCGCGCACCGTCATCGTCATGACGGTCGAGGAGGTTTATTTCCAGTGCGCGCGCGCCATCGTGCGTTCCGATCTCTGGAATCCCGACAAGCGCGTCGACCCGAGAAGCTTGCCGACGCCCGGCCAGATCCTGGCCGAGATGAGCGACAATACCGTCGGCGGCGAAAAATACGATCGGGAATGGCCGGAGCGCGCGCGGCAGACGATGTGGTGATGCGCTGATCGTCGTCGCTGATCATCCTGCCGGAACATGCGGGCAGGTCATGGATCGCGGCTTGCTGCCGCGCTTGTCGATAGGCACGTTGCAATTGTCGATCCGTTGCTCGTCCATCCACTTTTTTCCCAGGCGTTCCTTTCCGGTCAGCGATGACCCGTCAGCGGGCAGGGCGGTTTCCGCATTCGGTGCGGTTTGGCCAGGCTGCCTTTCCTGCGCAAACACCTGCGATGCAAAGCACAGCGCAAAAAGAAAACTGATCAACCCTCGGTGAATCGGTTCCATCGGATTGTCCTCACCAGCAACCCACGTGTCAGTTTATGTCAGATTAAACATGTCGATATTCACGTAGCCACCCGGAACCTGCGGACAATGGATCGGTTGCCTCTCATCGTGTTGCGCGCGCTTCACAAGAAAAGGAAGGAGAAACAGATGAAAATGAAACTGCTCATTCTTGCTGGTTGCTCGATCCTGGTCTTGAGTACCGGCGCAGCACTTGCGGGTCCTTGCGAGACGGGACGCGCGGCCAACCTGAAGGATGCTGGCTCCGGACCGGCCAAGATGGGCGAGAGCCAGACAACGGGTATGGCTGGCAGCACCGATCAACATCCGCCGACCGATAGAATGAATCGAGCGGCGGGAGACACTGCTGCATCTTCACAAGATACGCAGCGGCAGATGCAAGGCGAACCGACGGCGGCACAGCAGGCTGAAGGTGCCAAGGCCGACAAGGTCACAGAGGCAGATAAGGACTGCTGAAGATACGTATCGGCCCTGGTCGCCATACTGGTTCGGCAGACAAGCGCGGATGCATAATAGAAGGTCGTTCGAACTGTGATTGGACGAACCCTCGCGGTGCATGCGTCGATGCGGCGCCCTCATCGGCAGTTTGTCCAAGAGGGAAGTAGGCTTGCCCAAGAGCGAACTTCTTCCTTCGGAGATGGTGCGCATAGCGCGGCCTTCGACCTTCCGTACTTGCGCTCCGTCCACGGTGACCCTAGTTTTCGTCCCGGCACGACGTCGTGTCAGCACTGCTTGGGAGGACCCTGATGAGTTGGAAAACTCCGAAGATTGTGGAAGTGTCGGTGGGCATGGAAATCAACATGTACGCCTGCGCGGCGCGTAAATAGACGCGTCGAAGCGGTCTGCCTGGCTCCGGCACCAGCATGTTGCTGCGGGCCGGGCAGGCTGTTCAACTACCGCGAAGTGCTCTGTCGCTTGCACCAAGCGTGAGCCCGCGGATCCTGCCAAAGCCAGCGGGATCTTCCGTGGGCGGCCGACGGTGGCGATGCAGCCGAGTTTCTGCGCTGCTCCACCTGCATTCCGTGTCTTCCCATGGCTCGCGGACGGTCGCCGCATCGTGCTAGGGTATGCCCGGCCGGCACCGCCGGGAATCACCCGTTCAACCCATGACCCGCTGAATGCGAATGTCTATGCGTGCAAGGACCTTCCAGGCGGCGGTCGTGTCCTTTGCTGCGTTACTGCCGGCTTGTGGCTATGCCGAGGGCATCGACACCGAGCATCTGTTCGGCTTTATGATCGGGACCAATGTCGGCAATGTCGGCGAACGGGAGTTTCAGAGCGAGACGACCGGGCGCTTCGGCAGAAACGGAGGTGCTTACCGGGCGGTTGGCCAGGAGTTTGAACTGGAGTTTGTGCCGGCCCGGAATTATAGAATCGAGGTCGGAAGCACGTTTGCGTCGCATCTGATCAGTAGCGTGCCGGGCATTGACGACCAGCGCCGGCTGTCATGGCAGGGTGGGTCGATCGATTTGCGCTACCGCTTTCTCGATCGGGAAACGGCACCATTCGGAGTTACGTTCGCGACGGAAGCGCACGTGCATCGTGTCGAGGAGACGACCGCTGAAGCGGTCCGGAGTTTCGGGACTGAATTCAGGCTGGCGTTCGATCGCGAGCTCGTACCGAACCGCGTCGTCGCAGCGTTCAACCTGATCTACGAACCAGAGTGGACACGATTGATCGGCAGTGGCGCGATGGAGCGGGAGTCCACCGCCGGCACGGCGCTTGGGGTCATGGCACAGTTGCGTCCCGGTTTCTTGCTAGGCGGAGAGGCGCGTTACCTGCGAAAATATGAGGGGATCAGTCTGGACAAACTTGCAGGGCAGGCGTTGTTTGTCGGTCCGACCGCATATTTCCAGTTGTCGAAAAGCTCGCGGCTGACCGCGAGCTGGAGCTTGCAAGCATGGGGGCGTCCGGCGGGGTCGACGGCCGGCCTTGATCTCGTCAATTTCGAACGTCACCAGGCGCGACTGGTATTTGGCGTCAACTTTTAGAGCGTTTTCCAGCGAAGGGGACACCGGCTCGCGTCAAGAAAACGCGTCAAAACAAGAATCTAGAGCCCGGTTCTGATTCAATCAGAACCGAAAAGGCTCTAGGGCTGGCGGCTGCGCGCATAGCCCGAGTTCCGACTGTTTCACGGGGTAGTGAAACGTCAGGCCATCCATTGCCGTAGCTCTTTGCGTTATCTGTTCGGGAACAATGCAAGGGATATCAGATATGACTCCAATAGATTTGGTCGTGACCGTTTGTGCGGTGCTCTCGCCCACCACTTGCGAGGAAACCCATTTGGTCTTTTCTTCAAATGCTTCGTTGCGGCAATGTGCCATGAACGCGCAGCCCTACATCGCGCAGTGGATTGGCGAACACCCGAAATGGACCGCGGTCAAGTGGCGCTGCGAATATCCAGGCACCAATCGAAAGGCATCCGGCGACGCCACGTGGTCGGCAGGCTGAATGGTCGTCCAGCGGCGGCTATTTGTTACAGTCCGTTAAATCCTTGTCTGCGATCGAAAACACGGCGTCAGCCTTGATTTCGACGTCGCGAACGAAGCAGTGCTTTGAGCCGCGATAGCCGACCTTGGCATCATAACGTCCCGGCTCCACGCCCGTAATGCGCAGGCGTTCGTCGTGGTCGACTTCTTTGTCCTTGTCGTTAAGGGTGAGATTGGGACCCCAATTGTTCTTGCCGGGCGGGGAAAGCTGAAACTCGGAAATGGTCGCCGTCGTAAGATTCCACAACCGGATGCCTTTTCCCTGCGCGACCACCTCGTTGGCGCTCGTTGACAGCAGTGCCACCAAAGCCAGTATCCATCGCATCGGTCATCCTTTCGTCGCGGAGCGCCTGGAGCCGTCATTGCCTGATCAGACGGTCTCGATTTTTGATTTTATCGAAGTTTCTTGCCCGATCGAGACCGATCGGGGCGATCAATCGGGCCGTATCGAGATCGGCACCGTCGAAATCGGTATCGACGACGGTGATGCTGGTCAGGTCGGCTCCACCCAGTTGGGCACCCTTGAGAGAAGCGCCGGTGAGGTCGCCGCTCTTCAGCACCGCAAATTCGAGATCGACGCGAGACAGATCGGCGCCGCGCGCGTTCAGGCGTTCCAGATTGGCCGATTTCAGCACAGCGCGCATCAGGCCCATCGATTGGTTGCGCATGTCGGCACCGAGATTTGCGCCCGCGATCGAAGCACCGACGAGGCTCGCACCGGTGAGATCGGCAGCGACGCGTGCTCCCGAAAGATCGGCGCCGTCGAGGCGGGCGCGAGCCATCTGCGAAGCGAACAGATTTGCGTTCCTGAGGCTTGCGCCGGTCAGGTCGGCTCCGACTAGCCATGCCTGGTCGAGGATTGCGCGGTCGAGCCTAGCGCCGGCGAGCTTTGTCTTGTTGAGCCGGGCCGCGCGGAAAGTTGCGCCGGACAGGTTGAGTCCCGACAGGTCCAGGCCGGATAATCTCTTCCCGGTGAAATCGGCGGGTGCGGCGATGGTCGCCGCAGCGAGCGCGGCCTCAACCTCTCCGCGGGTCAATTCGGCCGAGACCATATCGGGCGACGACAGGTCAATATGACGCATCATGTCCTGGGCCGTTGCCGTCATCGCCACAAGAGCAAGACCGAGCGCTGCAGTTCCGATCGAGCGTTTCATCGTCAACCCCAACCGATCACGCATCCTAGCACCGGCCCAGGGTACTGCCTATGACCCATCCTGCCTGGTGGGACAGCTATCGATCCGCCGCATGATTTCGGATTTGATTGCGGCGATCTCGACCTCTCCGCGTGCGCCTCGCGGCATACGGATAGGCAGGTCCGCGAGAACCCGGGCCGGGCGCGGCGACAGCAGGATCACGCGATCGCCGAGACGAACCGCGTCGTCTACATCATGGGTGACCAGCAGCGTTATCACGGGGCGACCGTCCACCAACATGGCGATCTCATCGCGCAGGCGGCTCGCAAGGGCGGTATCGAGCGAGGCTAGCGGTTCGTCGAGAATGAGCAACTCCGGCTCGACGGCGAAGGCGCGGGCAAGTGCAACGCGCCGCGCGAGGCCGAGCGATAACTCGCCGGGAAAATGGTTGCGATGTGCCTTCAGCTCCAGAATTTCGAAGAGCGCTGAAAGCTTCGGCTCATCGGCGAGAGGCGCGGCAAGTCGCACATTTTCCTCGACCGACCGCCACGGCAACAGCCGCGGCTCCTGGAATACGAAGCCAATCCGCGCGCCGGCGGGTCGCGAGACGCGCCCCTGAAAGTCGGGGTCGAGGCCGGCGATGATCCGAAGCATCGTACTCTTGCCGCACCCGGACGGGCCGACCAATACACCAACCTCTCCTGCATTAAGCGCAAAGGCGACGCCCGAGATCACGTCGTGCTGTTCGCCCGCCGCGCTCTTGAACGTCTTGCTGGCGATTTCGACCTCAAGCCGCACGGGGACGCCACCGGGATGACCGGGCCTCAAACGGCTGCACCAACAAGGTTTCAATGAGGAGCACGACCGCGGCGAAGCTCAGCGAGTAGGCAAGCAACAGGGGAATGTCGAATAGCTGGAACGCCACGCCAATCTCGAAACCGACACCATTTGGACGTCCAAGCAATTCCGCAACAAGTACGATCTTCCAGACCAGGGAAAGTCCTGATCGTGCCGCGGCTGCGATGTAGGGCGACAGTTGCGGCAAAATGACGTGTCGAAACCTGCTCCAACGAGGCAACGCGAACACCGTCGCCATTTCGTCCAGCGCCGCGTCGAGGGTACGCGCGCCCTCACGCAGCGTCACGACGGCTGTCGGGAGCTTGTTGATGGCGATTGCCGCAATTGCAGCGACTTCAGTCAATCCGGCCCAGATGTAGGCGAGCACGATCACCACGAGCGCCGGCAGATTGAGCAGTAGGATCAGCCAGGGGTCGCCAAGCCGATCGGCAAGCCGCACCCGGCCCATCAGGTATCCGATGGCCGCGCCCAGTGCCATCGCTAGCGTGAAGGCGAGCGCAACGCGCGCTAATGTCGCGCCGAGATGGAAGAACAGGTTGCCCGACCTGGCTTCCGCGATCATGGCCGTGAGCACGGTTGGCGGAGGTGGCAGCTTTGCGTTACCGGCAAACAGCGAAGCGATCCACCAGATTGCGACGAACACCGCGAATGACAGCAGGCGTGCCACCTCAATCTCCCGGGATCGCGTGATAAAATGTTCCGGCATCCAGTTCAGGCGCTGGCCCGACAAGTTCACGGCCGCCGATTTCAGCCAGCACGCGGTAGAGAATGCGTGCGTCGGCTTCCTCGTCGGCGATCGGACGTCGCGGAATTCCCTCTCGATAGCGATCACGATAGGCGCGCAACGTTGCGGCGTCTGGAGCGCCGGTCAGTGACGCAATTTTCTCCCACTCGGCATCCGAGGTCGCCAGAATCTCCTTCGCCGCGCGGGTCATGGCGATGAAGCGGGCAATTTTGTCCTGGTTTGCATTCGCCCATGTTTCGTCGAAGACGTATCCGAGCATCGCGGTGCGGCCTTTGGCGCCCAGTTTCGGCAGCAGGTCCTCGATGCCGGCGATGCGGCGGAAGCCTTTTGCTTCCAGTGCCGCACAGAAATTCCAGTAGTTCACGGTCGCATCCATTTCGCCGCCGAGCGTCTTGGCCGCCAGCAGCGGTGGCGCGCCGTAAGCGATTGTCGCGTCCGACTTCAGGTCGATGCCGCCCTGTTTCAACCATGCCAAAAGCAGCAGCCAGTTCTTGTCGATCGGCCCGCCCGCGACGGCAAGCTTGCGGCCCTTGAGATCGGCCAAGGTCTGGATCGGTGATGAGCCGGGGACCATCACGGCGCCGAGCGCGCTCGAATAGGGGTAGAATGTCAGCTTGGCGCCAAGCACGCGTTCGCGCGACACCCAAAGCCAGTCGGTGACCACAATGTCCGCATTCCCGGCGCGAAGCGCAATCTTGCCCGCCTCGGGGCTCGCCAGTTCGAGAACCTCAACGGAAAGATTAGCCTGCTTGTCTAGACCGTGCGCGCGGATCACTGCAAGTTCCCAGGCGAATGTTCCGGTCTTCTGCACCGCAACGCGTAAGGCCTCGGCGCTGCAGCACGTGCCCAGCGAGACCAAGACAATCGTAACGAGCAGCGTGCGAACAAAATGCGTCATGGTGCCTTGAGCCGTATCCTTGAACGTCTGCTTTTCAGCCGGCCAGTCATAGCATAGCTTCCACGGTTAACAGCGGGAGGAAGACGATGACGCTTGTCGGATGGGTACGACGTATTGTCGCCGCGTTGACAGCGCTGATTGCGGTTACAGTGGTCGCGCACGCCCAGGACATCAATGATTATCCGACGTCGGCGCGCGTTGAATACGCGTTTGGCTGTTTGAAAGCGAATGGCGAGACGCGGCAAGCGATCGAGCAATGCTCCTGTTCGATCGATGTTATCGCATCGCTCGTGCCCTATGAGCGCTACGTCACGGCCGAAACCGTGCTCAGCATGTCGCAGGTCCGGAGCGACCTGGGCGGCCCGTTCCGCACGTCGCAGCAGGCGGCAAGCGCCCTCAACGAGCTCCGGCGCGCCCAGGCGGAAGCGGAAGTGCGCTGCTTCTGAAGGCGAAACGGCCGCCGCTTCGAAGACGCGTCAGGGGCAGAGTAGCATCCGTGTCCCGGACGCGGAGCAGCGCGACAGAGCTGCTCCGCAGAGCCGGGACCCATTGCGGACATTGCACGCGCTGGCGACATGGCCCCGGCTCTACAGCGCATCACTCCGTGCTGCGCTGCGTCCGGGGCACGAGAGAAACGGCTGACGCCTGATAGTCGGTATCAAGTCCCCGAATCTTCCACCTTCCATTCGCGCTGGAAGACGTGCCCCTCGGTATCTTTTGCTTCGGCGCGGAAACGTTTCGCGCCATTGGAGACATAGGTGAATCTGATATTGGGGTCCTCTGAAATGGAAATGCCGCCTTCCATCGTCAACACCAGGCTGTCATCCTGCCAGAGCCGCAGTTCATTGATGAAGAAGGCCGGGACATACAGGTGCGTGACCTGGTCCATCTGCAAGCCGGAATTGTTGGGGTGGCCGATCATGATCTGGGCCTCGCGCGCGCCACTGGCCGGGCCTTCGCCGGTCTTCGCGAACTGCCGATAACGCATCTGGCCGAGCCTGGCCTTGGCCTCGTCGGCGTTTTTGGCGGCAGGCGCCGAACAGCCGCCGGAGGCCTTTACATAGGTTTTGGTCATGTAAAGTTTGCCGTCGCTGAGTTCGGCGACCGCGCGGACGTCGGTGTAATTGTTGACGCGGACGCGGGTGGAGATTTCCGAGACGTTGGCGTTCGGCCCAAGCTGGAACTTCGCCGCCATCGGCGCGGGATTCTGGTCGATGACCAGCGTAATGCTCAGCACCTGTCGGCTATCGCCGGCCGCAAGTTTCGTTCGCAAGGTCACCGGGACGATCGCGGCATCCTCGGCACGCGACGGCATTTCGATGCCGATCACGTCGCTACCATCGTTCATCGGACGACCGTTGAAGATGTCCTGCACCAGGCCGGGCCAGAGGTCGCGTGTCTCCGCCGCGAGCGCCATCGGTGCGCCGCAGAGTAGCAAACCAACGACGCCGAAGAGGCGGAACAGATATCCGGACATGGTCACGACCTTCGCGCGGATGGAAGCAACGCACGCAATATAGGGCAATGCGCATGCTATTCCCATTCAATTTCCGAAAATGCTGCGGTTGCGTTGCGGGCGTTGAAGTCGTCGAACAATTCCCATCGGGATCGCTCGGAGTTTGCTGCAGTATCCGCCGCTGCCCCTATCGGTTCGCCGCGGGCGATGAGCCCGCGTACGTCCGAGGCCAGCGTTTCGAGATAACGGCGCTGGTCGGCGAGGGCGGCCGGCCATCGGCTCACGGGACCGTGACCAGGAACCACGCGCTCCGCAGGCAAGGCGCCGAGCTCACCGATGACGGACAGCCAGCCGCGGATGCTGCCGTCCAGCACGGGCGTGTGGGCCAAGAACACGAGGTCGCCCGCGAACAGGGTGCCGGTCTCGTCATCTAGCACGGTGAGATCGCAATCGCTGTGCGCGGCAGGCCACGCCCGTACGATAAGGATTCGTCCGCCGAGATCGAGCTGGAGCGTGCCGCTGACGAGCAGCGTCGGGGGCACGATGCGTATTTCGTCGATCAATTGATCACCCATCGTGCGGCGAAATGCGTCGAGATAGAATTGACCGCGCGCCGCCAGCGCACGCGGCAGGTTCGCGTGGCCGACAAACGTCGTTCCGTCCTGCACGAAAGCGCCGTTGCCGAAGACGTGATCGGGGTGGCCGTGCGTATTGATGACGTAGCGGATCGGCTTGTCGGTCCGGGCGCGAATGGCGGCCAGCAACTGCCGTCCCCCGCGAAGGCTGCCGCCGGTATCGATCACCGCGACGGCATCCTGGCCAACGATGAACCCGACATTGGCGATCGCACCGGCGTTCTCGCGCGTCATCTGCGCGGTTTGGCCGTTGTGTACGAATACGCCATTCGCAATGGAGTTGACGGGCAGCTCCTGTTGCTGCGCGAAGGAAGCGGTGATCGTCGCGATCATCGCGAGCGCGGCAAGGATCCAGGCGGGATGAGCCATAATTCGGCCTTCGTCTCTCCACGAAGCGCAGCCGGCAATTCAGCGTTTCATCGATGCCGCGTTTGCGTCGCAGCACGGGCGGCGAGTTCGCCGGGATTATTCCTGTTGCGCGCCCCAATTGACAAGCATAGCATTTTGCGTGTCTGCGGCTTCTACGGAACTTCATTCGTCGAGGTTGCCGATATCTTTTGCGAGTTGGCAACAATAGCGAGCCGGAAGTGCTGCAGCTTTCGATGACATGTGCCAGACAGAAGCGCTGGCTGGCGATTTCAAGTTTGGTGATGCTCGCGGCGTTTTTCGGGCGCGATGTTGCGCGCGCGCAGATCAAGGAAGGCGGCGATCTGTCGATTGAGCTCGTCGATCCCAAGGTGCTGCGCGTCTGTGCCGATCCGCACAATTTGCCGTTTTCCAACGACAAGGGCGAGGGGTTCGAGAACAAGCTCGCCGAACTGTTCGCCGAGAAGCTGAACAAGAAACTGGACTACATGTACTTCCCGCAGGCTACGGGCTTCGTCCGGATGACGCTTGGCGCCCATCGTTGCGACGTCATCATGGGCTTCCCACAGGGAGATGACCTCGTTCAGGGCACCAATCCCTATTACCGCACCGCCTACGCGCTGGTCGCCAAGAAGGGCAGTGGCCTCGACGAAGTGACCACGCTGGAAGACGAGCGTCTCAAGGGCAAGCACATCGGCATCGTGGCCGGAACACCGCCTGCCACGAATATGGCGGTCAACGGCCTGATGGCGAATGCCAAACCGTATCAGTTGATGGTCGATACCCGTTTGGATTCGTCAGCGGAGGCGATGATAGCCGACCTGAAGTCGGGGAAGATCGACGCCGGCATTCTCTGGGGGCCAATGGCAGGCTTCTATGCGAAAAAGGCGGACCCGCCGCTCCATGTCACGCCCCTCGTGAAGGAAAAGACAGGTCCTCGATTGGCGTACCGTATCGGCATGGGAGTGCGTGCCGCCGACCAGAACTGGAAGCGGCAGCTCAATCGCCTGATCCAGGAAAACCAGCCGGCCGTCAACAAGATACTGCTGGACTTCGGCGTTCCCTTGCTCGACGAGAATGACCGACCGATCGGCGCGGAGACGGCAACCAAAACGCCATGAGAGCAGCGCTCGCAGGCCTGATCCTTGCGACATTCCCATTCATCGTCTCGACCTTCGCGCAGGAGAGGCCTCCCGAGCCCGACGGGTACCGCATGGAAGACTACCGTGCGCCCGTTCCCGCGACCCTTGCCGGCGTACGCGTGCTGACCACCGCAGAGGCCGAGGCGATCTGGCGCGCCAAGGCCGGAGCATTCATCGACGTCATGCCTCGCGCGCCGAAGCCGCAGAATCTTCCCGAAGGCACCATCTGGCGCGACAAGCCGCGGCTCAACATTCCCGGCAGCGTGTGGCTGCCGGACACCGGCTACGGAAAGCTCGCGGCCGTAACGGAAGACGATCTGCAGCGCGGGCTTGCCCGCGCGACGGCCGGCAACAAGGCCGCGCTGCTGGTGATCTACTGCCTTGCGGATTGCTGGATGTCCTGGAACGCCGCCAAGCGCATCCTCACTTACGGCTATTCCAACGTGGCGTGGTATCCTGACGGGACTGATGGCTGGGAACGGGCCGGTCTGGCGCTGGTGGAGTCGCAACCGGAGCCGCGGACAGGCGAGGAGATCGCATCGCCGCGTTAGCGACTACTCGATCTCCTGCTGAATCGTTCGTCCGAGGGCGAACAGCCGCTGGTCGATCGCCGTCGGCACCTCGCAGACGAATTTGATGACGTTCCGCCGGTCTTCGAAGATGCGCGTTTGCCAGATGACCTGATTTGAGAGCTCGTCGATCTTCGCTTGGTTGGGTGGGGTTTCGCCTTGCAGCGCTTGCAAGGCCAGCGTGTCGCTGCGGATTTTATCCGCTGCCTCGCGCTGTTTGCGGGTGACGCGCTCCAGCCCGTTCATAACCTGGGAGCGTTGGACATTGAGAGATTCGAACAGGCCGGCAAACAGCAGTTTCCCGCTTGCGGCCTTGTCGGCTGCACCGTTCAAATATTCCGTGATTGCCTTTTGCGCCTCCTCGAGCGGGGTCCGCCTTGCCGCGAG
Organism: Bradyrhizobium sp. sGM-13; assembly: GCF_018398875.1. Lineage (GTDB taxonomy): Bacteria > Pseudomonadota > Alphaproteobacteria > Rhizobiales > Xanthobacteraceae > Bradyrhizobium. Next base: position 269,462 of record NZ_JAGWDK010000002.1, read on the forward strand.
CTTCGCAACCAGCGCGCTGACCTTGGCATCGTCCTTCCACTTGCCGGAGACATCGTCGAGCGGCGGGCCTGCCCACACCGCGGCGACGGATATCTCGGGCACCTTGGCCTGCGTGCACGGCCAGTCCGGATAGCGCGGATCGGCGGCATGGCCGTACCCGCTCATGGCCGCGCCGGCAAGGAGGAGTACGGAGATCGCGATCCGGTATTTCATGTCTCGCCTCCGGCCGGGCCGCGGCGGATCAGACCACGCGATGGATCGTAGGCGAGGATGGCGCCGATCATGAAGGCGATCGTGCAGCCTCCCACCACTGCGAGCGCGATCCAGTTCATTTGCCCATACAGCGCAAAACGAATCAGCTCCACCGCATGCGTGAACGGATTGAACAGGCAGACATAATAGAGCATCGGGCTGCTCTCCAGGATGCGCCACAGCGGATAGAGCGCCGAGGAAGCAAAGAACATCGGAAAGATGACAAAGTTCATCACGCCCGCAAAGTTCTCGAGCTGTTTGATGCCGGACGAGATCAGCATGCCCAACGCCCCGAGCATCAGGCCAGAGAGGACCAGCGCCGGCAGCACCGTAAGATAGCCGGTCGGGGGCGCGGCGATATCCCAGAACCAGGCGATCAGCAGGAAGGCATAGACCTGAAGCAGCGAGACCGCGGTTCCCGCCAGAAGCTTGCAGGACAGGAGGAACCATCGCGGCAGCGGGCTCACCAGCAAGGTCCGCATATTGCCCATTTCGCGGTCGTAGACCATGGAAAGCGAGGACTGCATGCCGTTGAAAAGCTGGATCATCGCCATCAGCCCGGGCGCGATATAGACCTCGTAAAGAATGTAGGTCTCATATGGGGGGATGATGGAGAGGCCGAGCACCTGGCGGAAGCCGGCGGCGAAGATGAACAGCCACACCAGGGGGCGCACGAGCGCGGAGATGAAGCGTTCGCGCTGGTGCAGGAACCGAAGCGCCTCGCGCCACACAATGCCGTTCAAGCAGATCAGATATTCGGCCGCCGAGAAGCCGCGCTGGATTGGCGTCATGGCTGTCGATGTCATGACGTTGGACTCCCGCTCTGAGCAGTGGAGCCGGTCAGCCGCATGAACGCCGTGTTGATATCGCTGCCGGCAGCATCGGCGATGACCCGCGCCACTTTGCCCTGGGCCAATACGCGGCCCTGATGCAGCACGACGAGATCGTCGTTCGAACCGATCTCGTCGAACAGATGCGTCGCCCAAAGCACGCTTATTCCCTGTTCGGCAACGAGCTGCCGAACGTGGTTGAGGATGTCGGCGCGCGCCTTGACGTCGAGGCCGACCGTTGCCTCGTCGAGCAGGAGCAGGCGCGGGCGATGCAGCAGCGCTCGCGCGATTTCCAATCGTCGCATCTGGCCGCCGGAGAGATCGCGCACCTTGCTGCCGGCCCGGTCGGCAAGGCCGATGCGCGCAAGCACCTCACCGCTGCGCGCGCGGGCATCGCGCCTGCCGATGCCGTGCAAGGCGGCGTGATAAAGCAGATTCTGCGTCACCGAGAGGTCGAGATCGAGCGTACGGGGCTGAAACACCACGCCGAGCAGCCGCAAGGCTTCGCCTGGTGTCTGCGCGACGTCATGGCCGAAAATCCCGATACGTCCGTGCTGAATTCCGAACAGCCGTGTGATCAGCGAGAACAGGGTGCTCTTGCCGGCGCCGTTCAGGCCGAGCAACGCGGTGAAACTTGCCGGGGCGACCGAAAAGGCGATGTCGATCAGCGCGCGCCGGGTGCCATAGACATGGCTGACGCCTTCGATCGACAGCGCAGGCATCCCGACGGTATCGGGCCGGGGAGGGAAACCCTGCGTGCTCTGACCGGCGGAAAAGGCGTCAGTGGCCGTCATGGCTGTGCAATCGTCATACCCCAGGGCAGTTCGCCGACCTGGATCGTCTTGATCACCTTTTGGGCTGCGACATCGATCACCGAGACGTCGTTCGATACGCCATTGGTGGTCAGCAGATATTTCTCGTCCGGCGTGAATGCCATGTGCCAGACACGCTGGCCCACCAGCAGATATTTGGTGACCTTGTGGCTAACGGCGTCGACGACGGCGACGCGATTGGCCGGGCCGAGTGCGACGAAAGCGGTCTTGCCGTCCTTGGTCATGCCGATGCCGACCGGCTGGATGGCTTCACTTCGCAGGCCGGGAATTTCGAATGAAATCTTCTTCGTCACCTCCCGCTTGGCCGGGTCGATCACTGAAACAGTACCGCCGATCTCCGACGATACCCACACCTCGGAATTGTCACGTTTGAACTCGGCGTAGCGCGGGCGCGCATCGACTAGAACGTTGGCGACGATCTCGCGCGTCGTGGTGTCGATGAAATGCGCCATGTTGGTCGTCTCGGACGTATTGATCAGGATTTTGCCGTCCGGGCTGATCGCCATTCCCTCCGGTTCGACGCCGACCTGGATCTCGCCGAGACGGGCGCGCTTCTCGACGTCGATGATGGTCACCGTATTGTCGTTCTCATTGGCGACATAGAGAATCTTGCCGTCGGCATCGAGGGCGAACAGCTCGGGGTCCGGGCCGGAGGGCAGGGAGTCGACGACCTCCTGCTTCGCAACGTCGATGACCTGAATGCTGTCATCGTCGCCGACCGCGACGAACACAAACTTGCCGTCCCTGGTGAATTCGATGCCGCGTGGCCGCTGGCCGACCTTGATGGTCTTGGTGACGGTCCAACTGTTCGTATCGATCACCGATACGGTGTTGCTCTTCTCGTTGGACACATAGGCGATGAAGGCCGATGCGGGCGTCGCCGCCGCGAGCCATGCAGCCACCCCGAAAAGCAGGCAATGACGCCACATATGCAATCCATCCTCCTTCAATTCAGCTTGCATTTGGTTTCCGGCCGATCAACGCCAAGCGTGTCGAGCTCCGACACCTGATGCAGGAAACCCTCCTGCGGCGAAACCGAGACCACCATGCGTCCATCGACCAAAAGGATCGGCTGGCGAAGTTGCAAATTCCAGTCCCGCAGCGTCAACCGCCGGCCTTTGAACGCAGCAACGGAAAAGTCTTTCCCTCTAATAAAATCCGACACCACCTTTGGGTCGCCAGACTTCGTGCGCGACGCAGCTTCACCGACCATGCGTGCTGCCGTCCAGGCCTTCATGTCCAATGCGCTCATGTGTCGCGAGTTCAGTTTGGCAAATCGGTTCTGAATCTGGATCGCGCCCCACTGATCCTGTGCGGCGTGCCAACTGGTCGGAACGAGGCCCGCCGAGCCGGCAACCGGGCGCGGATCCCAGGTGCGGTAGGGCAGGTAGGACGCGAACACCTCGCTTTCGTCGGCTGCCACGAGGACGTCATAGGCGGGTGCTTGCTGGGTGAATACCGGAATTTGCCGCTGGATCAGTGTGACGCCACTGTCTGTGCGGCGCGCGCCGCCGGTATCTTCAAAGGTTCGCTCCTGAACGATCTTGGCGCCAAAGCGGGTGGCCGCGCGCCGCAGTGCGTCGGCGTAGAGCTTGTCCTGATCATGCGAGCCGACCACGAGCAACCAGCGCTTCCATTGCTTCCACACCAGATATTGCGCGAGCGCATCCGCAAGCATCGAGCGCGTCGGCGCAACATGGATCACGTTGCCGCGACAATCCTGCTCGCGCAGGCGATCGTCGATTGCTCCGGCGTTCAACAGCAACGTCCCACGTTCGCGAAGTGCGTTGGCGGCCTTCAGCAGGTCGTCTGCCGGAAGGTCGGCAATGATGAAGCCGGTGCGCTCGGCAAGCGCCGCGGCAGTCTTCGCGACGTCCTCATCGTCCTTGAGTCGGACCTCTTCCAGCGTGAAGCGCTGATTGAGGAACTTGCCCGTTGTGTTGTTGTCCTCGATGGCAAGGCGCGCGCCGGCAAACCCGTCGTTCTCCGCCGGCAGTTCGACGAGGGACAATTTCGCCTTGATGCCGGCGCGGCCAAGATAGCCGACGCCGATCTCGATGGGGGCGGCCGCGAGCACGGAGGTAGCTGCAATGCTCAAGCCGATCGCAGCGACCAAGCATCGGATCATGGCTTCTCCCTGACAGGTCTTCTCGATTTGGTATGGAAGACCTTTGGCTCGAACCATGACCGAATTGTCTGGGCTTGCAACTCAATTCTGTTGCGCCGACTTCGCGTCGTTTCAGCCCTTCAGGCGTGCGGCGTGCCAACGCAGATGATCGGCCATGAATGTGGAGATGAAGTAGTAGCTGTGGTCGTAGCCAGGCTGCCGGCGCAAGGTGAGGGGGATTTGGGCTCTCTCGCAGGTGCCTTGCAGCAGCTCCGGGCGGAGCTGTTCGGTTAGAAACTGATCGGCATCGCCATAGTCGACCAGCAGATCGGGTAATCTGGCGCCGTCCTCGATCAGGGCTACCGCATCGTGCTTGCGCCATGCTTGCCGGTCGCTGCCGAGATAGCCGCCGAGCGCCTTGATGCCCCATGGCACCTGCGAGGGAGCGACAATCGGCGCAAAGGCACTGGCAGCGCGGTAGCGGTCGGGATGGCGCAGGGCGATCGTCAGTGCGCCGTGGCCGCCCATGGAATGGCCAAGAATGGATTGCCGGCTTGCATCGACAGGAAAGTTTTCGGCGACCTGTTTTGGCAGTTCCTCCGTGACATAGCTCCACATGCGGTAATTGCGGGCGAACGGCTCCTGCGTCGCATCGACATAGAAGCCGGCGCCGAGCCCGAAATCGTAGGCATTGGCGGGATCGCCCGGCACGCCTTCGCCGCGCGGGCTGGTGTCGGGCGCAACAAAGATCAGGCCGAGTTCGGCGCAGGCGCTGCGGAATTCGCCCTTTTCCGTCACGTTGGCGTGGGTGCAGGTCAGGCCTGAGAGATACCAGACGACCGGCAGCTTGGTGCCGGCGGCGTGCGGAGGCACATACACCGAGAACGTCATGTCGGTCCGGGTTTCGCGGCTGGCGTGCCGGTAGACGCCTTGCGTTCCGCCATATGCCTTGTTCAGTGAAACCGTCTGCATGCTCATGGCCTTGCTACTCCGGCGCCGTGCGGCACGCTTATGCCAATGCCACTTTCGATTGCCAGCCGCACCAGTTCGGCGGAAGTTCGCACGCCGAGCTTTTGGCGCATGATCGAGGATGTGTTGGCAACGGTTTTGTACGAGGAATGAACCAGCCACGCGATCTCGGAAAGACTCTTGCCCGCGCTGAGCAGGCGCAGGATCTCCATCTCCCGCGAGGTGAGTTTTGCAAGCGGGCTGCGAGCGAAAGCGGGTCCGGCGAATGCGATGCTTCGCGCAATCGCGGAGGGCAGGTAGACCCCGCCCTTGCCGACTTCACGGATGGCCTCGACCAGATCCTGCGGATCGCCCGTTTTCGCGACATAGCCTTTGGCGCCGATCTCGATGGCGCGCGCGGCGAAGACCGGATCGTCGTTCATGCTGAACATGATGATTCGTGCCGACGCAGTTCGCGCAAGAATGCGCCGCGCCAGTTCAAACCCCGAGACGGTGGGAAGATTGATATCGATCACGCAGATGTCGGGGCGCTCAGTGACGAATACGCGTTCGCCGCTCTCCGCGTCGGCGGCCTCCAGCAGCACGACCTCCGGTTCGTCGGCAAATACGGTGCGGCAGCCCGAAGCAACGATGGGATGATCGTCGACGATCAGTACTCGCATGGCATAGATCCCCGATAGCTGCTTCGCTCGCGTTGTTGCATCGCGTCAAGCTGCATCGACATCGGCGCGAGCCGGTCATGCAATGCCTGCGAGATTGCTGTACGCTTCAATCTGATCGTCGGTTTTTCGGCTGTCAACGGTCCTCTCGACGGGGAACTGATTGCGACGCGATTGGGGCAGACGTCATGTGGCAGAAATTATCGTTGCGCGGGCGGATCAATTTGCTGCTGGCGCTGGGACTCACGCTTGGCCTGGCGATCAATATCGCGCGGCTGGTGGTCGAAGCGGCGCCCCGTGTCCGGGCCGAAGATCAGAGCGTCATCCGGCTGGCACGCGAATTCGTGGAGACGATCGTTCCCGGCCTGAACGAGGCGGCAGATCCGGAGGCGCGGCTAAACCAGATCGTCCACGACCTCAGCAGGCTCCGTCACGTCAGTATCACGCGGCAGGGCGATGCAAGCGTGGCCGAGCGCTCGGCCGATGGCGGCGACGAACGATCGCCGCCGGCATGGTTTATCACGCTCGTGCATCCCGAAACGACCACCGTAAGCGTACCGATCACGATCCACGGAAAGCCGCAGTCGCTCCTGATCACCTCGCATCCGAACGACGAAATGGCCGAAATCTGGGACGGAATCGTTACCCAGCTAGCGGTTAGTTCCGCGCTCGCCATCGCGCTCTTTCTGGTGACGATAGTCGTGGTTGGTCGCGCGCTGGCGCCGCTGCAGGCGCTTTCGCAGACCATGGCAAACATCGAGGCCGGGCACTATGGATCACGCGTCGAGCCCGGCGGCACGCCCGAACTGGCGGCGATCTGTGCCAAGCTGAACCACCTCGCGGGCGCCCTTGGCGAAGCTGTCGAGGACAAGCGGCGGCTCGCCGAGCGCACGGTCTCGCTGCAGGATATGGAACGCAAGGAGATTGCGCGCGAGCTACATGATGAGTTTGGGCCCTATCTCTTTACGCTGCGTGCTCACGCTGGCGCCCTGATGCGGCTAGCGGAGGACGGGCGCGCGCCGAGCGCGGATGCGTTACGCAAGCATGGCGCCGCAATCATGGAGCAGATCAACGCACTCCAGCAATTCAACCGCAGGATACTGGAAAAGCTGAGGCCCGTTGGGCTTGCAGAGCTTGGACTGCGCGAGGCGCTCGGCGTGCTCTTGCGTTTGTGGCGTGAATCCCGTCCCGACGTAACCATCGACGCGAACATTGCGGACGCGCCGGACGAGACTGGAGAAGTCACGGACTTGACGGTTTACCGCATCGTCCAGGAAGCCCTGACGAATGCCTTCCGCCACGCCGACGCGACCGCCGTCAGCGTCACGGTGGAACAGGCTGCAGGAATGCATGGAAGTCGCGCCTGCGCCTTGGTGCGCGTCAGCGACAACGGCCGCGGTTTGGCGCCGGATCACAAGCTTGGTTTCGGCTTGATCGGCATGCGCGAGAGAATACTGGCGCTGGGCGGGACACTGAATGTGGTCTCCGGCAACGGGGGCCTCACGGTAGAGGCGATAGTTCCCCACGGATCGCACTGAGGCGGCGAGCGTGGGCGGGAATTTTTCCCGGTTTCTTCGGGAAGGAGGACATTTGGGAAGCCCGACCTTTTGCGGCTAGCGCGCGTCGATGCCTTCTCACTAGTATCGTCCGCATCGAACCGGCATCGCCAATGCGCCGGAATCTCGTGGGGTGGGACATGGGCGTACGCGTACTGGTGATCGGGACAATCTCACTATGCCTGGTTCCCGGGATCGACCATGCCGAGGCCCAAACCGCATCTGGCGAGAGTGAAGTCTTGCCCGCCATCGAGGTAGTCGCCCCGCCGACATCAGCCAGACCAGCCCGCGGCAGTACCGCACCTCGAGCCACCCGAAATGTGCGGAGGGTCTATGTTTACCCGACCGCGCCTACGCCGACGGCGCGATCGGGAATGGATGTCGATAAGGTACCGGCAGCGATCAATGCCGTGGGTGCCGCCCAAATCGCCCGCACCGACTCGCTGAACATCGCGGATGCATTACAGCAACGGGTCCCGGGTATCGTCCTCAGTGATACGACCGGCAATCCCTTTATGCCCGACGTGCAATTTCGAGGTTTCGTTGCATCTCCGGTCTCCGGCACTCCCCAAGGACTGGCGGTTTACCAGAACGGGGTGCGCATTAACGAAGCGTTCGGCGATACCGTCAATTGGGACTTGATCCCGACCGCCGCAATCAGGTCCGTTACCGTCGTAACCAACAACCCCGCGTTCGGCCTCAACGCGCTCGGCGGAGCCGTCAACGTACTGATGAAGGACGGCTTCAACTATCAAGGCGCTGAGATCAACACCATGGGAGGCTCGTTCGGACGGATCCAGAGCTCGGCGCAGTATGGCAAGCAGATCGACAATGTTTCCGTCTATGGCGCGCTCGAAGGCGTGCGCGACAACGGCTATCGCAATTTTTCGGAATCGGCGATTCGCCGGTTTTACGGTGACGTGGGCTACCGGACCGACAGCAGTGAGTTTCACCTCAACGTGGGCGTCGCCAAGAATAACTTTGGCGCGGCGGCGGCCGTTCCGGTCGAACTGCTCCAGAGATATTGGGGCGCGACCTATACGACACCGCAGACCACGGATAACCGCGTTGCCTACGCCAATTTGACCGGCAAGGTCGAGGTTACGCCGACCTGGACGATCGAAGGCTCGGCGCGCGTCCGCGCCTTCCGGCAGAAGACGGTGGACGGAAACCCGACCGAGACGGAGCCGTGTGCCGCCGATCCGGGGCTGCTTTGCTTCAACGACGATGACGTGCCAGCAAATGGCCTTAACGGCGTCCAACTCGCAAATCCGTTCCCCGCCGACGCCGTGTTGGGGCAGATCGATCGGACGACAACCCGTTCGACCACGACAGGGGCGACCCTGCAGGCAACGAACACCGACCAGTTGTTCGGCCACAACAACCAGTTCATGATTGGCACCAGTTTTGATTCCGGCGTCACCCGCTTCGGTGCCAGCGCGGAACTGGGCACGATCGGCTCAAACTACGTCGTCAGCGGCAGTGGCATATTTCTCGGCCCGTCCGGCGAGCCCGTATCCATCGGCCCGGTCTCGCTTCGTGCCACCAACCGCTACACCGGGCTTTATGCGCTCGACACGTTCGACGTGACGGACGCGTTCTCAATCTCTGGTGGCGGCCGGTTCAACTACGCAAGCATCGTGCTTCAGGATCAGATCGGCACTGCGCTCAACGGCAATCATACCTTCAGCCGCTTCAATCCGATGATCGGCGGCACCTACAAGATTACGCCAGAACTGACGGCCTATGCCGGGTATTCTGAAGCCAATCGCGCGCCGACCCCGTTGGAACTCGCATGCGCCGATCCTGCGCGCCCCTGTCTCATCGCGGCCTTCCTGATCGCGGACCCGCCGCTGAAGCAGGTTGTGTCTCGCACCTTTGAGGCGGGCTTCCGCGGCACCAAGGAGCTGAATATCGGAACGCTCGGATGGAAGGTTGGCGCGTTCCGCGCAACCAATGCCGATGACATCCTGGCGATCCCGAGCCCGGAGTTGCAGGGATTTGGCTATTTCCAGAACGTAGGCCGGACGCGCCGCCAGGGTATCGAGGCTCAGGTCAATCTGACGTCAAAAACGCTGCAACTTTATGCCAGCTATGCCCTCGTGGATGCGCGCTTCCTCGACCCTCTGACGCTCACTTCCAACAGCCCGTTCGCCGATGCCGACGGGAATATTCAGGTTCTGCCCGGCAATCGCATTCCGGCGATACCCCGCAACCGGGTCAAAGTTGGCATCGACTATTCGATCACAGACGCCTTCAAGGTCGGTGGCGATGCATTGTTCGTCGGCAGCCAGTATTTTGTCGGCGATGAATCTAATCAGGCAGCGAGGCTGCCAGGGTATTCCGTTTTCAACGTGCACGCCTCGTATCAGATCAACAAGACGTTCCAGCTCTATGCCCGCGTCGACAACATCCTGGACCACCGCTATGCGGTTTACGGGACGTTCTTCGAAAAAGATGACATCCCCAACTTCGCCAATGGTGGTGCGGACTTTACTGACGCCCGCTCGGTCAGCCCGGCTCGGCCGCGCGCCTTTTACGCGGGCCTGAAGGCAACCTTCTAGAGAGTGGGAAGCGCAAAGGCGGCTCAGCGATGATGCGCGGCAGAGTGTTCAGCTTGGCGCACCACCGGGATGTTCTCGTCAGGAAACATCCGGCGACGGATCGACGCAGTGCGCCTTGTGGATCGCGGACGGAACGAAGCCAAAATGCTTCCGGAACACGCGGCTGAAGTGCGACGAACTCGAAAAGCCCCACGAAAACGCGACATCGGTGATCGTCTTTCCGTGCTGGGTCTCCAGCTCCTGCCGGCAGTGCAGCAGTCTCGCCCGCCAGATGTAATCGCTGACGGTCATGCCCTTGTCGCTGAACAGCATGTGCAGATAGCGCTTGGTGCAGCCCAATGCCGCGGATATCTGGTCGATGCAAAGATCCGGGTCGCGCAAATGTTCGCGGATGAAGGCCTGCGCGCGAATGTACATTGCTTCGGGACCGACGCGATCGAACATCGTGTCGGCCTCGCGCAGCGGTAACAGCAAGAGATCAATGAGCGAATCGGCGACGCCGATGGCGTTGTGAGGCGACAGTCTCTTTGCTTCATCAAACGCGGTGTGCACGAAGTCGTAGGCGATGCGGCCGGTGCCGTTGCGCGCAGAGAGCTTGCAAGGCAACATCTTCGCCGTCCGGAAGCCGCGCTCGTGAAGCAGCTCCTTCGGGACGATCACGACCTCATGCCGGGTCAATGAGGGGCTCACGATCGTGTGCGGACATGAGACATCATAGGCAAGACAATCGCCAGGCATGATATCGATGCGGCGGCCGTTCTGTTCGAAATGCGAGATGCCGTAGGTCTGGAACAGTATCTTGACGTAGGGATGTTCGCTCAGCTTCGTGCCCGAGATCGTATGCGCGATACGATGCTGGCTCGCCTCGATCTGACAGAGTTTGAGCTGCGAGACGGTGGTGTAATTTATCCGCCCCTCCAGCGAGGAACCTTCCAGCGGATCGACATCAAACTGGCCACATAGATCGGTCAGTGCGTCTGACCAAGTTTGGATCTGCTTCTTCGGCGCTAACCCGGAAGTGCTGAGTGAACGAACCGTATCAGGCATTGCCCAGCCACCGATTTGAGAACAGGCTACAACCTCCGCCGAGGCGTCGGTCAGATGGTCGCGACATTTGGCCCCAATTTAGGCAGTCGTCAGGAAAGCGCGCAGATTCTTCCCAATATCCCTTTGACAATCCTCCAACTTAGTTTCGGCGGCGTCAAGGGAAACCTAGACCGAGAGTCGCGCAGGGAAGGCCGTGGGAACACGCCCACGGCATGATGCTTCGCAGCATCGCGGCCGAAACAGCGTGCCAGCGCGAAACTAAAAAATTCAGTTGGGTTTCGCTATTGAGCAAACGCGCTTCGCTCTTGGGCAAGTTTCCCATCTCCGGGCGGGATAGGAATAGGGACCAATAATGGAAGAATGGGCCGTTTCGGCGGAAACCCAGAACTCGTATCTTGGAGGAAACCACTATGCGCAAGGTGCTATCCGCAGCCTGTCTTGGCGCTATGGCGACATTCGTTGTCGGTGTCGCATACGCCAACGAAGAACTGATCAAGATGTCGCAGAACCCAAAGGACTGGGTGCAGCCGGCCGGCGACTACGCCAACACTCGCTACTCGAAACTTAATCAGATCAATGCATCCAATGTCGGCAAACTCCAGGTCGCCTGGACCTTCTCGACCGGCGTGCTGCGCGGCCACGAAGGCGGCCCGCTCGTCATCGGCAACATGATGTACGTCCATACTCCGTTCCCGAACAAGGTCTATGCTCTTGACCTTTCGCAGGACAACAAGATCGTCTGGAAGTACGAGCCGAAGCAGGATCCGAACGTCATTCCGGTGATGTGCTGCGACACGGTTAATCGCGGCGTAGCCTATGGCGACGGCAAGATCTTCCTGCATCAGGCCGACACCACCCTGGTCGCCCTCGATGCCAAGACCGGCAAGGTGGAGTGGACCACGAAGAACGGCGACCCCGCCAAGGGCGAGACGGGCACTTCTTCGCCGCTGGTCGTCAAGGACAAGGTTCTAATCGGTATCTCGGGAGGCGAATTCGGCGTGCATTGCCACGTCACGGCTTACGACCTCAAGAGCGGCAAGCAGGTCTGGCGCGCCTACTCGGAAGGGCCGGACGATATGATCAAGGTGGATCCCGTGAAGACCACCGAGCTCGGAAAGCCGGTCGGCAAGGACTCGAGCCTCAAAACCTGGCAGGGCGACCAGTGGAAGATCGGCGGCGGCTGCACATGGGGCTGGCTGTCCTATGATCCCAGCCTGAACCTCGTCTACTACGGCTCGGGAAATCCCTCGACCTGGAATCCGAAGCAGCGTCCCGGCGACAACAAGTGGTCGATGACCATCTTCGCGCGCAATGCCGACGACGGAATGGCCAAGTGGGTCTATCAGATGACGCCTCACGACGAATGGGATTATGACGGCGTCAACGAAATGATCCTTACCGATCAGCCGTTCAATGGCCAGCCTCGCAAGCTGCTGACCCACTTCGACCGCAACGGGCTCGCCTATACGATGGATCGCGAAAGCGGTGAACTGCTGGTGGCCGAGAAGTACGACCCGAAGGTTAACTGGACCACAGGCGTCGACATGAACAAGAACTCGCCTACCTACGGTCGACCGAAGGTGGTGGACCAGTACTCGACCGACAAGGCGGGTGAGGACGTAAACGTCAAGGGTATCTGCCCGGCCGCGCTCGGCACCAAGGACCAGCAACCGGCAGCCTACTCGCCCGATACGCAACTGTTCTATGTCCCGACCAACCACGTCTGCATGGACTATGAGCCGTTCAAGGTGAGCTACACGGCGGGTCAGCCTTACGTCGGCGCGACGCTCTCGATGTATCCGCCCCAAGGCGAAAGCCATATGGGCAATTTCATCGCCTGGGACAACAAGGGCAAGATCGTCTGGTCGAACAAGGAGCCGTTCTCGGTGTGGTCAGGTGCGCTCGCTACCGCCGGCGGCGTGGTGTTCTACGGAACGCTCGAAGGTTACTTCAAGGCGGTCGATGCCAAGACGGGCAAGGAGCTCTACAAGTTCAAGACCCCGTCCGGTATCATCGGTAACGTCAACACCTATGAGCAGGGCGGCAGGCAGTATGTTGCAGTGCTGTCCGGTGTTGGCGGCTGGGCGGGTATCGGCCTTGCCGCAGGTCTGACCGATCCGACTGCGGGCCTCGGTGCCGTCGGTGGCTATGCCGCGTTGAGCAACTATACCGCACTTGGCGGCACGCTCACCGTGTTCGCGCTGCCGCAGTAAAGCAGGACCACCTCGTCCGGCGCGTGGCTTGCTCCACGCGCCGGTTGTGGCCTGCATCTGATATCGAGGATGAGCTCTTGCGTAAAATCTGGTTGATTGCGGCCGCTCTCACGTTGGTGGCGCCGGGAAATATTGCCTTCGCTGCGGACGATGCTGCCGCGGTCAAGACCGAGGACGGTAAGTATTTCGACAAGGAAGGAAACCCGACATACAAAGTCGGGGCCGATGGCACGGTCGATTGGTACACCTACTCCGGATACCGTCGCTATCATTCCGAATGCCACGTCTGCCATGGCCCCGACGGGATGGGATCGACCTATGCGCCAGCGTTACAGGAATCGCTGAAGACGATGAGCTATGGCGACTTCGTCTCGGTCGTCGCGAGCGGCCGCAAGAGCGGCAACTCCGTCATGCCAGCCCTCGGCGACAACCCCAATGTCGCCTGCTATATGGACGACCTTTATGTGTATCTGCGTGCCCGCGCCCATGACGCCGTCGGGCGCGTTCGTCCCGCCAAGAAGGAAGACAAGCCCGAGGCGTACACCGAGACAGAAAAGTCCTGCATGGGAAGCAAGTGATCATGCCGAACGTGCGAGGTTCACGTCCTGGTACGTCCGTGCAGCGATTTGAAAAGCAAATGTGGAGCCTAAGATAAAAGCAATGTGGAGCTTAAGATGAAGACCCGCGCCGCTGTCGCGTTCGAAGCCAAAAAGCCTCTTGAAATCGTTGAGGTTGATCTTGAGGGCCCAAAAGCTGGCGAGGTTCTCGTCGAGATCAAGGCGACGGGAATCTGTCACACCGACGCTTACACGCTTGATGGATTCGACAGCGAAGGAATCTTTCCTTCGATACTCGGTCATGAGGGCGCGGGCATCGTCCGCGAAGTCGGGCCGGGCGTAACGTCGGTCAAGCCCGGCGATCACGTGATTCCGCTCTACACGCCGGAATGTCGCCAGTGCAAAAGCTGCCTGAGCGGCAAGACCAATCTTTGTACTGCCATTCGCGCAACGCAGGGGAAGGGCGTGATGCCTGACGGCACCTCGCGCTTCAGCTATCAGGGCAAGCCGATCTTCCACTACATGGGTTGCTCGACCTTTTCGAACTTTACCGTGCTGCCGGAAATCGCGGTGGCAAAGATCCGCGAGGACGCGCCCTTCGACAAGAGCTGCTACATCGGTTGCGGGGTGACGACGGGCGTTGGCGCCGTGGTCAATACTGCCAAGGTGACGCCGGGCGCCAACGTCGTCGTGTTCGGTCTCGGCGGCATCGGGCTCAACGTCATCCAGGGTGCGAAGATGGTGGGCGCCGACAAGATCGTCGGCGTCGACGTCAACGATTCCAAGGAGGATTGGGGCCGTCGTTTCGGCATGACCCATTTCGTCAACCCGACCAAGGTCAGCGATATCGTCCAGCATCTGGTCGGGCTCACCGACGGCGGCGCCGATTACACTTTCGACTGCACCGGAAACACCACCGTGATGCGGCAAGCGCTCGAAGCGTGCCATCGCGGCTGGGGCGTCTCGGTCGTTATCGGGGTCGCGGAGGCCGGCAAGGAAATCGCCACCCGGCCGTTCCAACTCGTGACCGGCCGCGTCTGGAAGGGCACGGCGTTTGGCGGCGCGCGCGGCCGCACGGACGTGCCGAAAATCGTCGACTGGTACATGAACGGAAAAATCGAGATCGATCCGATGATCACGCATGTCCTCAAGCTTGAGGAGATCAACAAGGGATTCGACCTCATGCACGAAGGCAAGTCGATCCGTTCGGTTGTCGTGTTCTGAATCGGGGAACTTCAAGCACAAGGAGGATAGGCCTATGACTGTTCATATCCACCCATCGATTGATAGCGGCGTAAAGCAGGGGACGGGCAACTTCGCCGGCGGCACCCTGGTCTGCAAATGCGCGGACAGGCCGGTCAAGGTCGCCATCAAGGGCGACGTGGCCCACAACCACGCCTGCGGCTGTACCAAATGCTGGAAGCCCGAAGGGGCGATCTTCTCTGTCGTCGCCGTCGTCCCGCGCGACAATGTGAACGTCATCGAGAACGGCGACAAGCTGCAGATCGTCGACCAGGCGGCGGCAATTCAGCGCTACGCCTGCAAGGACTGCGGTACGCATATGTACGGCCGTATCGAGAACACAGGGCATCCGTTCTACGGGCTCGACTTCATCCATCCCGAACTGTTCCAGGAAGGCGGATGGGCAGCTCCTGGGTTTGCCGCGTTCGTGTCGTCCGTGCTGGAGTCCGGTGTTCAGCCGAATGAGATGGATGGCATCAGGGCCCGGCTGAAGGAGCTCGGACTGGAGCCGTATGATTGCCTGTCGCCGCCCTTGATGGATGCGATCTCAAGCCACGTGGCCAAGTCCAGGGCCAGGGCGGCTTGAACCAGACAGCTTGAACAAGGCGGGCGGCTTGGAGCGGGCACCGGCCTGAGCTCGTGCGACACCAAAGTTGCGCTGATGGCGGTCGCCGTCGCCGTCAGCGCAACCGCGCCCTAAAAGTACGGCGACGCGGTTCCATGCCTTTGTCTTTCCGTTGGGCCGACGGGTGAGCGGGCCTGCCGGCCTCCAGCCTTCAGCGATCGGGCTGGCGGGTGCGTCCCGCGCCTAATTCCCGGAAATCGAAGCCCTTAGTCTTTGCGCAGTCGCCGCGCCGCCATGGTTGTTGCAGGCCGTGCAATCGGCTGCACTTGACCGATCGTCTGAATTTGCATGCTGCGGTGCGGTGGCTTGTCATGGCGGCGGCGATGCTGGGAGACGGACTTTCCCCGGGAGGTGTTGACCCATTGAGCGGTTCCCTTCTATGGACGGTGCTGACCGCCATAGATGCTCGCGAGGATTCCCACGATGCCGATCGTCACAGACGCCGCCTTCATTTTGCCCGACGATTTCGCCGGTGCTGCGCTGATGGGGCGCGTCTGGCGTCCCGATCTTGCCGGCCCGTCGGTGGTCGCGATCCGCCAGGACGGCGTGTTCGACATCACCGAGGACTTCCCCACCGCCAGCCAGCTTGCCGCCGCTGCCGATCCGGCCGGAGCGCTGCGCGCCGCGCGTGGCGAGCGCCTTGGCGCACTGCAGGATCTCCTAGACAACACGCCGCCCGACACCCGCGATCCGACCAGGCCATGGCTGCTCGCGCCGATCGATTTGCAGGTGATCAAGGCTGCCGGCGTCACGTTCGCCGTGTCAATGCTGGAGCGGGTGATCGAGGAGCGGGCGCGCGGCAATCCGGATTCGGCCGAGGCGATCCGGGCCGAGGTGACGCGGATCGTCGGCACCGACCTGTCGCAACTGAAGCCGGGCTCGGCCGAAGCGCAGCATGTGAAGGACGTGCTGGTTTCCCAGAACGCCTGGAGCCAGTATCTCGAGGTCGGCATCGGGCCGGACGCCGAGGTGTTTACCAAGGCGCCCGTGCTGTCGGCGGTCGGTACATGCGTGGATGCGGGCCTGCATCCGAAATCGACCTGGAATAATCCGGAGCCGGAGGTCGTGCTGGTGGTGGCGAGCGATGGGCGCATCGTTGGCGCCACGCTTGGCAACGATGTCAATTTGCGCGACTTCGAGGGGCGTTCGGCGCTGCTCCTGTCCAAGGCAAAGGACAACAACGCCTCCTGTGCGATCGGGCCTTTCGTGCGGTTCTTCGACGCGAGCTTCACGCTCGATGACGTGCGGAGTATGGAGATATCGCTGGAGGTGAAGGGGCCGGAAGGCTTCGTCCTGCACGGCGCATCCTCATTGACCCAGATCAGCCGCGACCCGGCCGACATCGTCGGGCAGACGATTAACGAGAACCATCAATATCCCGACGGCTTTGTGCTGTTCCTCGGCACGATGTTCGCGCCGATCCAGGATCGTGTCGCGAAGGGGCAGGGGTTCACGCATGTCGAAGGCGATTTGGTGACGGTCGCCACGCCGAAACTCGGCCGGCTCACCAACCGGATGCGTCACAGCGGCGATTGCGAGCCCTGGCAGTTCGGCTTGGCCGATCTCTTCGCCGCATTGATGCGCCGTAAGGGCGTCGGCCGAAGCAGCAATAGCGGATAGAAACGCATTGGGAATCTATGCGCAAGTCGGCAGGAAGATAGTCGGCAGGATCGTCCATGCGATCCCAAGAAGCGAAAGCACGATCAGGAGGTGCGATACGCCATGCAGGAACCGAGAGCTGCCGAGGCTCTGGGTGTGCCGGGCATTACCGCGATGGAGCGTCCATGCCGTGAGGAGGAGGGCGGCTAAAGCTGCGGCAGTGGCGAGACTATTCGTCCAGGCCATCATGGTAGCCGCTGCGCCCGCTGGTCCAATGCAGATCAGCGCTTCGGCGGCGTAGACGGTGGTCAGATGCAGAAACCAGATAAGGGGCGGAGCAAGCACCTGCAGAAGATTGCCAAGGGATGGCTTGATAGCGTCGCTCATCCTGCAAGCCTCGGAAATCCGTGCACGAGGAGAAGCCCCAGCAGGCCTTGGCCGACCGTGTAGTGATATAGCAGGCCCAGATTGTCGAAGACCACGCGTCGTTTCCGATCAAGCCGGCCAGCAAAGCTTCGCGCCATCGCAAATCCCGTCATGGCCAGAACCGCAAGGGCTAGCTGCCCCTGCAGGAAGGCGGCCATATAGACCATCGCACCATGCGCATCGGATTCCGGGCGTAGGCCGGCCCGCCATTGCGCGAACACGTCGATCACCAGTGCGCAGGTCAACGCGGCCGCGGCGAGACCGGCAAGTCCTACGAAAGCGCCACTGCCGCGAGACCTTCCGGGCAAAACACGTCGGGCGATTTCGAGTGTTGTACTGCCAACAACAAGCAGCAAAGCCGATACGGCAGGGTATGCGATCGGCGCAAGCGCTGAAAGCCTCGGCCAAACCTGCGGTGAGACAGTCCACAAATAGAGGTAGGAAAACACATAGGAGAGGTAAAGCGAACCGGCGACCAATAACAGGACGACCATGGCCCACCAGGCATGCGACAATGGACCGTTTGCATAGGTTGGGAGCTTGAGGTTCGCTCCGATATCGACTGACGGCAGCGGCTTCAAGTCGCTACCCCACATCCACACGACGGTCATCGCAATTCCGAGCAGCCCGCAGATCAGCGCAAGCACCACCGCCTTGACGGTGAGCAGCATGAAGAAGGCAGCCGTGAATACCGCCGCGAAGAACGGCGTCCAGCCCGGGCCGGGAAGGCGGAGCAGGTACTGCGGTGTCGCATCGAAGGGCGAGGTGACGATGGTTTCGCGCAGACCGGTGATCGAGCCGGGCAAGAAATGCCGTCCGTCTTCGATCTCCTTGGTTAGCTGCGGATGATGCCACAGCGGGTATGCACTGGTTACGGCCGGAATGCTGCGCAGCCCATAGACATTATTGGGCAGCCATTCGAGGGTTGCTGCTCCCCAAATATTGCCGGCTGTTTTCGACATGGCGGGACGCAAGCTTCGAATCATGTCGACCAGAAACATGGCAATGCCGGCGGCAAGCAGAAAGGCGCCGATCGTGGAGATCATGTTCAGCACGTCCCATTGCATAACTGCCGGATAGGTATAGACGCGCCGCGGCATCCCCATCAGGCCGGTGAGGTGCATCGGAAAGAACGCGACGTTGAAGCCCGCGAACATCAGCCAGAAGATCCACTTTCCAAGTCGCTCGGACAGTGCCAGACGGCTGAATGCCGGCACCCAGTAGTAAAATGCGGCGAACAGCGGAAACACCATTCCGCCGACCAGCACGTAATGGAAATGCGCGACCACGAAATAGGTGTCGTGCGCCTGCCAGTCGAACGGGACCATCGCGACCATTACGCCAGTGAGGCCGCCGAGGCTGAAAATAACGAGGAAGCCCAGCACGAAGAGGGACGGCGTTGTCCACCGTAAGCGGCCTGACGCGATTGTCGCGATCCACGCAAAAACCTGAATTCCACTGGGTAGCGCCACCGCCATACTGGCGGCCGAAAAGAAACTAAGCGACAGCGCCGGAATTCCGGTGGTGAACATGTGGTGGACCCACAGGCCGAAGCTGAAAAAGCCGGTTGCGATCAGCGCCACGACGATAAGCCGGTAGCCCACAAGCGGTGTACCGCACATAGTCGGCACGATCATCGACACCATGCCGGCAGCCGGCAGAAAGATGATGTATACTTCCGGATGTCCGAAGAACCAGAAAAGATGCTGCCAGAGCAACGCATCGCCGCCCCTCGCGGCGATGAAGAAAGGCCAGTTGAACGCGCGTTCCAGTTCGAGCAGCAGCGTGGCCAGGATCACGGCCGGGAAGGCGAAGACGATCATGCCGGCGAAGATCAGCATCGTCCAAGCAAACATCGGCATCTGGTCGAGGGTCATGCCGGGTGCCCGGGTACGCAGCACGCCGACGATGATTTCTATCGCACCGGCGATCGCTGAGATCTCGATAAATCCAATACCCAGGAGCCAGAAGTCCGCCCCCGGTCCGGGCGAGAACTGCGAACTGGTCAGCGGCGGATACATGAACCAGCCGCCCGATGGCGCGAGGTCGAAGAACAACGTGCTGAAGAAGATCAGCCCGCCGACCAGATAGGCCCAGAACGCATAAGCGCCGAGTCGCGGAAAGGGCAGGTCGCGGGCACCGAGCATCTGCGGAAGCAAAAGTATACCCATTGCCTCGACGACGGGAACGGCGAACAGAAACATCATCACGGTGCCATGCATCGTGAAGATCTGATTGTAGACTTCCTGGCTGAGAAAGGTATTGCTGGGCACCGCGAGCTGAAGGCGCATCAGCAATGCGAGAATGCCCGCCAGCAGGAAGAACAGAACCGCAGTAGCGGTATAAAAGAAGCCGATCACTGTGTTGTTGACGTCAGTGACAATACGCCAGCCTCTAGGCGAAGCCCATATTGCTTCGAGCTGAGCCAGTTCCTCGCTTGGCCGGGGTAATGTGTTTGGGTGGGAGGCGGCGTCAACCATCTAGTCTGCTGCCTTGAGGCTCAGAAGGTAGAAGGCAAGCGCCTCCAGTTGCTGTGGCTGCAGGACGCGAAACTCAGGCATCACATTTCCGGGTTTGACGTGCTGGCCATCGACAATGAAGCGCATCAGATTTTCGCGGGTCAGCGGCAGGGTATCGATGCCGACTGAGCGTCTCGCGCCGATGTGCGTCAGATCCGGACCGACCGAACCTGCGGCAGCGGTGCCGCGCACCGTGTGACATGCGCCGCAGCCGGCCGCGAGGAAGATCGATCTTCCGTGCAACCCGATGTCAGTCTCAGGCGTCGCGGGCGCCGTCGCCGCGCGCTCGAGCCAGGCCGCATAATCGGATGAAGACATAGCGATCACGTCCATGGCCATGAGAGCATGGGCCCCGCCGCAATATTCGGCACATTGTCCGCGATAGATTCCTGGGCGATCGACAGTGAGCTGCAATTGGGTCGTGCGCCCCGGGATCATGTCGACCTTTCCACCGAGGCTCGGCACCCAGAAACTGTGAATGACGTCAGCGGCCTTGAGTTTCAATGTGACCGGAGATCCAACCGGAATACGAATTTCATTGGCGCTGGCAATCTGTGGACCAGCAGGAGCGTGGTACAGGACGCGCCACCACCATTGCTCTCCGACCACCTCGATGCTGACGGGGCTGCCACCGCGGGGCAGGTTGAGGTGCGAACGCATCACCCAAACGCCGTAGACTAGAAGCACCGTCAGCGTCACGGCAGGAAATGCGATGCCGAGCCAGATCACGGTGCTCTCTCGCGCCAGCGCTTGGCGTATTCGCAATGGCCCGCGGATGGCGAGCAACAACGTCACGATCACCAGGACGAGCACGAATGTCCCGAACCCGAACAGAAACCAGGCTACTTCAGCAATCTGCACTGCCTGGAGACTGCTCGGATTCATCACCGATTGAACATCGCTGGTACAGCCGCCGAGAAGCATCGAGGCGCCGAACAGGTACCAGCATGGTCGGGCCCGTATCATTGCTTCTCTTCTTTCGAAGTCGACGCGGTTGTTGATGCAAAATAGGCGGCAACATCGTCGATCTGTTGCTCGTTTAGAGACTGGGCGATAGGCGCCATGATCGGATCGGTTGCTGAGGAGGATGTGATTCCCTTCCGCCAATTCCGCAGCCTGTTGATGATGTAGGCAGCATGCTGTTCCGAAAGACGCGGATAGGCGTTGAGCGCTGCGGTGTTGTGACAATCCACACACGCAGGAATTTTTGCGTTCGGATCCCCCTGCGTCGCGAGTTCGCGCCCACGCTCGACGGCCGCAGCGTTTTCTAATCGGTTCGGCGCGCCCGGCCGCGCAAGTCCCGCGTAATAGCGTGCTACTCGCTCGCGTTCGCCGGGGGAGAGTCCGCTCGCCACCGGTTGCATGATGCCGCTCGCACGGCGGCCCGCGGCGAAGTCTTCCAGCGCCGCAATCAGAAACTCGGCGGGCTGGCCGTGCAGCACCGGTACCAGGTGGCTCTTGGGTCCGCGGCCGTCCGCGCCATGACAACGCGCGCAGGCGCTCATCGCCCCCGACGTATCCTCAGTGGTGGCGATCTCTCTCCCAATCTGCGGTCGAATTGATAAGCCGCCAAGCGCCAATTCGCGATAGCCCGCCGCATCAAGCGTGGGCAGTCGCCTGAGAAATGCGACTATCGCCCACACTTCGTCGTCGCGCTGCGCCGCGACCCAGGCCGGCATGCCGGTGTACTTGATGCCATGTTTGACAATCCAGAACAGCTCCCGATCGCGCCAATCCCGCACCGCCTTCGAAAGGTCGGGTGGGGAGGGCAACATGCTTTGCGCGATCGGGTCGGTCGGAACGCCTGGTGCGCCGTGGCAATAGGCGCATCCATCGTGGAAATGAGCGGCGCCGAGTGCCGAGAGATCGTCGCTGTAGGTTTGCGGGGCCTCGATGCCAAGCGCATGAGTCTTTACGGAATTACGCATTCCGAATGTAAGAATGGCGTTGGTCAGCGCGAAGTGGCCACGACTTGCCGCAACGCTGTAAAGACCGGACCATGCGAAGAGAAAGCCGCCGAGCACGATCGCGATCATGCCATAGAGAATGAAGCGGATGGTTCGTATCAGGCGTGGGCGTGAAACAAGGGGCATCGCTAGCGGCCGATGGGGAGCCTGCCGTCCGGCATGGGAGCCGCCGATATTTCCGCGCGTGTTATTAACTGCATGGTGATGATCACGGCGGCGACCAGATAGCTGAGTGGACAGGCTGTGATCATGAGCAGGCCGGCTAGATGTTGATCCTCCAGCGCGTGATGTAATGAGAAATGTCCAGGAGCGTCAGCAAGATGGCCCGCGAACCCATAGAGCGCTCTCGGTGCGAAGATGAGTAGCGCCGCAAGCAGACATATCAGTTTTCCAGTAAGCAGGAGCGCCGGAATTGTCTGCCACCGCGATGCGGCGGAAGTGGTCAGCAGGGACAACCAGAAGAAGAGTGAGGCTAGAAATAGAGCTGCGTGGAACGTCAAACCAGCGGCCGGAGACCGGAGGAGGAGGTCATGGACCGCGGGGGAATGCCATGTCCAGAGCAGAACAACCTGAAGGAAAGTCGCGGTCCAGAGCCAGGTTGGCCGGGTGCCGCCGATGTGCCGGCGAATAACGATCAGCGCGGCGATCGAGGGCGCGACGATATTCATCGACGCGATATGCAGCACCATATGGGTCGAGAAATGACCAAGATCGTAAACCAAAAGCACCGCCGTCCCAGTCAAGAGAACGGCCGTAGCGCTCGCGATGGCGGGACTGATCATCCGGACGTTCAACGGTCTGGCTTATCGCCCTCAACGGGCACCAAACATCAAGTCTAAGTTCCCAAAGATGTTCCCTTTCGCGCGGCCTCGCTTGGCACAGCAGTGCACTTAAGGGAACTTACGGAACAAAACGGCATTGAAAATGGCATTCAAGATGAGGCGTTCATGGTTCGCAGGCGCGAAGCAGGGAGCATGGATATGGCCCGGAAATCGATCTGGACGCGGTACGGATTCGCCTGGGTTACTCTGGCTTTATTTCTGATCACGCTGACCGGTCACTGGATATTCGGTTGGTATGCGTACGCGAATGAGCAGCTTGCTCTGCAACAGCCGGTTGAAATCGGCAGCTACACGATGCAGATGATGCGCGACACGCTGGAGAATTGGCAATCTGAGTTCTTGCAGTTGCTTTGGCAGGTCGCGGGCTTGGCCATTCTGTTGCACGTCGGCTCGCCGCAATCAAAGGAGGGCGACGACCGGATCGAGGCCAAGATCGACGCTATATTGCTTGCTGTGGAGCCGAAGAAAGGCGATAGCCTCCTGAAGGATATCGACGACGAGTACGAAGGGCGTCATACGGACGCCCGCTTTGTACGGATGCTGGAGCGCCGACATAGCTGAGCCCGCCGTCGAGCGGCCGCACGTTTTGGTGCATGTCGAGCTCGCATAGCGGTTTGATGTTCGTGAGCCTATCAGGTCTGCCGCGGGCCGGCTCATGTGAGCGGCATCGCTCTCGGTGAGAGTGACGTGCCCTGATTCCGTGTTGTACGATCCTGATCAACGACAACCTGGGATGTATCCGCAATGGCAAAAATCAGGATCGGTCTGGCCGGCTGCGGCTTCGTGTCCGAGCTGCACATGCATGCCTATCGGCGCGTTTATGGCGTGGATGTCGAGGTCAGGGCTGTTGCAGCGAGGGGCAGTTATGTCCTCGAGTTTGCCAATCGTCACCAGATCCCGGCGGTGTACCGCAGCTTTGGCGATCTGATCGCCGACAGCGAGATCGATGTGATCGACATCTGCACGCCGCCCAACTTGCACACTTCAATGATTGTCGATGCGATGCAGGCTGGCAAACACGTTATCTGCGAAAAGCCGTTCGCCGGCTATTTCGGTCGGGATGGTGACAAGGCGCCGATCGGCAAGCACGTGCCGAAGGCACTAATGTATGAGCGCGTGCTGGACGAGATGGCGAAGACCCGTGCGGCGATCAACAGGACCGGCAAGCTCTTCATGTATGCGGAGGACTGGATTTACGCGCCGGCGGTGACCAAGACCGCCGAGATCCTCAAGGCCACGAAAGACAAGATCCTGTTCATGAAGGGGGAGGAGAGTCACTCCGGCTCGCACGCGGTGCACGCCGCACAATGGGCGATGACCGGCGGCGGCTCGCTGATCCGGATGGGATGTCATCCGCTCTCGGCGGTGCTTTATCTCAAGCAGGTTGAGGCGAAGGCTCGCGGCGAGACGATCGGCGTTGCGAGCGTGACCTGTGACGTCGGCAATGTCACGGCTATCCTCAAACCGGAGGAGCGCACCTACATCAAAGCTAATCCGGTCGACGTCGAGGATTGGGGCACGCTCACGGTAACCTTCTCCGACGGCACCAAGGCGACGGTGTTTTCCGGCGACATGATCATGGGTGGCGTCCGCAACCTGATCGAGACCTATACCAGCGGCGGCTCGCTGTTCGCCAACATCACGCCGAACACCCACATGATGAGTTACCAGACCAGCGAGGAGAAGCTCGCCGGCGTCTATATCACCGAAAAGGTCGACCGCAAGACCGGCTGGCAATATGTCTGCCTCGAGGAGGAATGGACGCGCGGCTACACGCAGGAAATCCAGGACTTCATGGAGTGCGTCGCCAGCGGCCGGCAACCTCTCTCCGATCTGGCGCTGGCCTTCGAGACGATCAAAGTCAACTACGCCGGCTATTGGGCGGCGGAGGAGGGACGGCGCGTCACGCTGTGAGCCGCTGGCGAATGATCCGATCGTGGCGCGTCCGGCCACATGGTTCGAGACGCCGCTTGGCGGCTCCTCACCATTAGGGTCTGGGAGCTTGCGCGATGCGAGACCTCATCCTGAGGAGCGCGCAACGCGCGCGTCTCGAAGGATAAAGCCCCGAACATTCTACGCGGCGTAGACCGATGACTTCGGCAGCGGGAACACTGGATCCCGCGTCCTGATGTTGGTGGGCCAGACCACCGAGATATGCTCGCCGGCATTTTGCATCACGACCGGCGTCGAGCGCTCGTTCTGGCCGGAAAGCGGCGTGCCGGGCCGATAGAATTTCACGCCGTAGCCTTGGATAGTGCCGCCCGGCGGGATGTCCACATCAAGTGCCGCCTTGCGAACCGCTTCGGGATCGAAGCCGCCGTATTTCTCCTTGGCCGCGGGCAGCACGTTGTTGAGCAGGATCCAGGTCTGGTTGAAACCCATCGAGCAATGCGGCGGAACGTCGGTCGCGCTGGTTTTTTCCTTGTAGCGGGCGACCATGACCTTGGTCAGATCGCCGATCCCGGGCGCGAGTTTCGAGGGATCGAGCAATTGCGCCGGCACCGGATCGATGTTGCAGAAATTGTCGATGTCCGCGCCGAAGGTCGCGCGCAACTTGTCGAGCTGGCTGTAGCCTGCGCCGGCGCCGAACAGCATCTTAAATTTGAGGCCGTTCTCGCGCGCCTGTCGCAGGAACAGAGTGATATCCGGATTGTATCCGGCATGGGAAATCACGTCAGCCCTGGCGCGCTTGATCTTGGTCACCAGCACCGAGAGGTCGGGGGCGGACGCAGAATAGCCTTCCTTGAGCACGACTTGCAGGCCGGCCTCCTTCGCGTAGGCTTCGTCGGCCACGGCAACACCGACCCCGTAAGGGCCATCCTCGTGAATCAGCGCGACCTTGACGTCCTTGGGCTCCATGCCGAGCTTGGCTTTGGCGTGCTCGCTGATGAAGCTCGCAAAGGCCTGGCCATACTGGTCGGAATGAATCTGTGCGCGGAAGACGTATTGCAGGTTCTTGTCCTTGAACACGGCGGTCGAAACTGCAGTCGTGATCCAAAGAATCTTTTTCTGCTGTTCGACCTTGGCCGAGAGCGGAACCGCGTGCGAACTCGCATAGACACCGTTGATGATGTCGATCTTCTCCTGGTCGATCAGGCGATTGGCCTCATTGATCGCCACATCCGGCTTGCTCTGGGAATCGGCAGCGACAGGGACAACCTTGTACTTGCCGCCGATGCCGCCCTTTTCGTTGACGAGATCAATGGCAATCTGCGCGCCGATCGAGGAGGCGACCGACCCGCCCGCGGCAAAAGGCCCGGTCAAGTCGTAGATCAGGCCGATGCGTACCGTTTCGGCTTGTGCCTGCGCGCGGGTCCAATCGAAGCTGAATGCAGCGGCGGCCGCCGCAGAAGTCTTCAGCAGTGTTCTGCGTGAAGTCGGCATCGTCTCCTCCCACTGAATTATTATTATCGCCGGGACTGGTTCTTCCGGGTTTTCAGTCAAGTATTTGGAGAATACGGCGAGAAGTCAACCTGCGCGCACGCTCGTCATGGCGCGCTTATGGCAGTGCAAACGAGCGGTTGGGCAGGCGCGAGTGCAGGGTTCACCGACCAAGGTCTGAGGGGGAAGGGTGTAGCCGGACCGCAGAAATAGAGTTGCATCCGCGAAGGTCCACTGATCACTAACACGATGCTGGTGCGAGCGCGGCCTCGATCCAGGGACCGGTCCAGGGGAGCTCAGCGTGGTTGGCTTATTTGCCTTTGGTCTCGACCTTCCGCTTTTCGTCTTCGTTCATTTGCTTGATCATCCGATCCCGGCTGGCTTCGCCGGTGGTCTGCGTCGTCGTGGCCGGCGGGCTGTCGCTTGGAACGGAGGTTTGCCCCGGCGGTGTCATCGCCGGCCGCGTTGCGGTGGTGCTCGGCGGCAGCTTATAAATTTGAACCAAGCGTGAGGAGTTGGGAATATAGGTGCAACCCTACCATGGCAGCGCGTCGAGGGACGCTTCGGATATGCCTACAACGATAATCGCGCTCGCTGTCGCGTTAGCTTTCTCGCTGGTTGCCTTCACAACGCCAACATCGGTTTGGGCAGCCGGTCCGACATTGACGGTATCAGCCGATGGCGCCGTCCGCATCTTCGATCGGGACGCGCTGCTTGCCCGCACGGACGTCGTTGAGATAACGACATCGCGTGATGTCGCATACGGTAGTCCTCGGACGTATCGAGCCGTGGCGCTCGCGAAATTACTTGAAGGAGTTGCCATTCCGCCAGATACCGTGGTGGAAGCGGCATCGCAAGACGGCTTCGTGACGCAACTTCCCCGCGATCTGATCTACGCCAACCATGGCGCAATCGCGTATTTGGCAATCGAAATCGCCGACACGCCGTGGCCGCCTATTCCAGGTAAGGAGAAGAGCGCCGGCCCCTTCTATATCGTATGGCTCGGCGATCAAGCGTCATCCGTCCCAAGCATGAAGTGGCCCTACCAAGTTGTGAGTTTGTCGGTGCAAGAAGCGCCAGCCACGCGGTGGCCCTCGCTCGCGGTTGATCCCATGCTCCCTGCGCTTCATCCGGCGCGAGTCGGGCAAACCGTCTTTGTGAACAAATGCTTCATTTGTCATAAGATGAACCAGGCAGGATCGGCGTCGGCTGGCCCAGATCTGAATTTGCCGATGAACCCGACGGAGTACTTCACTGATGCCGGTTTGCGCGCGCTGATCCGAGATCCTCGCTCGGTTCGGGTTTGGCCCGAGCAGCGGATGCCCAGCTTTGCCAAAGAGGACCTGAGCGATGAGGAACTCGGGCTGATCTTGGCGTATTTGAGTCACATGGCGGATAGGAAGAGCCGAGCAACCGAAGGCGGAAGCGGCAAACGCTAAGTAAATCGCGAAAATCGACTACGGTTCGATGCGGACGTGGTCGCCCCGCCGACATGCGTCGTCGGCTCTTGCAGACCTGCCACGGGCCGGCTGACCGTGACTGGTTCGGTTCGCTTCAACTTGCTCAGCGTCCTTAAGCAATTGCGCCGATCATCGTGCATTCGGCGTGCCGCGGAGCAGAGGCAATAAAGGCGGTTATCCCAAATCTGTCTCCGTCGTCCCTGGAAGGCCGCAAGGAGCTTCTCCAAGGACGATGGCCCAGTGTGAGAGCCGTGTCTTTCGAGGCTCGCTACGCTCGCACCTGCAACGGAAACGGCGAAGCCGGCCTTCGTTTGCACCGTCGCGTGCTGAAACTCAGAGCTAGCGCGGAGTGCCGCTAGGCTCCGAACTCCGGTCGCCACTCGTCCCAGCGCCAGAACCGGTTGTCTGGGTGCTAGGTTGCCCGGGCGGATGCGCGGAAGCACCCGGTCTTTCCTGTTGCCCCACAAATCCGGATTCTCCGGAGTCGCGGGTCTTGACGCCTTTATCCGCTTCCTCCTGCATCTGTTTGTCAGATTGCATCTGCTGCTGGCCAGGCGTCGTCGACTGCTGCGCGAGCGCCGGCACGGCGATGACGGTTCCAAAAGCGACCGTCATGGCGAGAATTGAGCTTCGCATGAGCTTCCTCCTGTGGTTTCCCCTCCGCACAACGCGCGAGACAGCGATGGTTTCCCGGGAGAATTGTGAACATCTCGCTGAAGCGCGGCCTCAGGCTGCGCAACGAAAGCGCCCTGACGGTCGGCAACAGTCTCGCGCTCATTCTGTACCTTGCACGCCGATACGGGAGTGCGAAAGTAAAGATATCGTCGATTAGACCGTCGGCATGGCGGTTGCGGCGGGTCACCGAATTCATCGACACGCATTTGAGCTCGGCGATACGGATTGCCGAACTTGCCGATCTTGCACAGCTCTCCGAAAGGCCGCTTCCACCGCGCATTCAGTGCAATGACCGGGCGACGCCGCGGGAAGTTCATTCATGGGCGTCACGTAGCAATGGCAACGCCACTGCTGGCGAGGAGCGACCCTTCAATTGCGCAGACGGCGCTGCGCGTGGGGCAGGTCGATTTTGTAGGCTGCCTCGGAATCTGACCGGGTGGGACGAGACCAAGGTCCCGCACCCGCAGCGGCAACGCGCCAGCAAGGCGTCCCAGGACGCGGCTCTCGGGCGGACCTCGCGCAGTGCCTGAAACGAGCGTGATGCAATTTGCTGCAATTGCGTCAGACAGAATCCCAATGATCTTCATAGAAAAGGTGGAGGCCGCACGTGACAATTTGTCCGCTGCCTCTTTTTGGCCGGGTTCGGCCTTTCAGTTTGTGATATCTGAATCCACGCACGCACTACACCATCGCCCGATGGCATCAGTGCAGAAAGCGAGACGAAAATGTCATCGCCTTCAGATCAGACTCGGCGCACGATCATCCTGACCGCCCTCGCAACTGCGGTGCACGCATCGGCGCCTCGATCGGCCGCTGCCGAGGAGGACGCCCCTGGCAGCGACCTGCGACCTCAAAAAGCCGACGTCCTGGTGTTCGCCGAAGGGGATCACGCGGGTGAAGTGATCAAGCCGCAGGATCTGAAGGCGGGCGGACCGTTCGTGCGCGCCTGGCCAAAGGATCCCAAGACCTCGGTGATCCGCAAAGGCTCGCGGTTGAATGAGGTCGTGGTCATAAAGCTTGATCCGGCCGAACTTGATGACGACACGCGCGCGCGGTCGGCTGACGGCATCGTAGCGTATTCGGTTATTTGTTCCCACGCCGGGTGCCCCATCACGGCGTGGGGGAAGGAAGCGCAGGGCGACAAGGACGTCCTGAAGTGCGTTTGCCATAATTCCGAGTTCGACCCCCGGCAAAGCGCGCAAGTGGTGTTTGGACCAGCGCCGCGGCGCCTTGCAGCACTTCCCCTGGCGGTGGCCGACGGTACGCTCACCGTCGTTGGAACATTCATTGGAAAGGTAGGAGCACAGCAAGGAGGGTGACGGCCGCCCGCATCAGATGCCGCACCACTAAAAAAGATGAAGAAAACAAACAGGGAGGTAGCGTCTATGACCATGAAGCAATGGCTATTATCGAGCTTTGTCGCGTCCACGTGCCTGTTTTCAATCACTGCCATCGCCGGCCCGATTGAGAAATACACTCCAGTGACAGCCGACCGCCTGAAGAACCCGGAACCCGGCAATTGGATGCTCTATCGCCGAACCTATGACGGACAGGGATACAGCCCGCTCGACCAGATCAACACCTCGAACGTGAAAGATCTGGTACCGGTGTGGACCTTCTCGACCGGCGTGATTGAGGGGCACGAGGCTCCGCCGATCGTAAACAATGGCGTGATGTTCGTTGCGACCCCACAGGGCCAGGTGATCGCCCTCAACGCCAAGACAGGCGATGAGTACTGGCGTTACAAACGCCAGCTCCCCGACGATCTCTTCCAATTGCACCCGACCAACCGCGGGGTGGGATTGTGGCAAGACAAGCTGTACCTGGCTACAACGGATGACCATGTGGTCGCGCTCGATGCCAAAACCGGCAAAGTCCTGTGGGATACCAAAGTCCAGGACTACAAGAAGGGTCAGTACCTGACCCTGATGCCATTGATTGTCGACGGAAAGGTTATCGTCGGTGCCGCCGGCGGTGAATTCGGCGTGCGGGGCTATGTCGTCGCGTATGATGCCAATAACGGTAAAGAATTGTGGCGGACCTTCACCATTCCCGGCCCAGGTGAACCGGGCCACGAGACCTGGAGCGGCGACGACTGGAAAACGGGTGGCGGCTCTGCGTGGATGACGGGCAACTACGATCCAGACACCAGGACCATTTACTGGGGCACCGGCAACGCCGCACCGTGGCCGGGAGATACTCACCCGGGCGACAATCTTTATACAACCTCGGTGCTAGCGCTCGACCCGGATAGCGGCAAAATCAAAACCTATTTCCAGTACCATCAGAACGATTCCTGGGATTGGGACGAGGTGGATGCGCCAATGCTGATCGACCTGCACAGGGATGGTCGCATCTTCAAGAGCCTCATCCACCCGGGGCGCAACGCGATCTTCTGGGTACTCGAGCGCAAGCCGGACAGCATCAAGTATGTAGCCGGCTGGCCTTATGTCTATACCGACGTCTGGAAGGGTATTGAGCCCGAGACCGGCAAGCCGATCGTCGATCCGGCTCACAAACCAGTTATGGGCAAGCGGGTTGAGTTCTGTCCGTCGTTATGGGGCGGCAAGGACTGGCCGTCGGCGGCCTATAGTCCGAAGACCCGCTTGGTCTACATTCCCGCCAACGAGAATTTCTGTGGCGGCTTTACCGGCGAGAAGGTGCCGTTGGTTCCCGGTCAGCTTTGGCTCGGGACCAAGCCCGAAGATATCGGACTGAAGGTTCGCGCCGGCGCTACTCATTTTGGTGAACTGCAGGCGTGGGATCCGGCCACGGGAAAGAAGGTCTGGCAGCATCTTTTCCCCAGATCGCACCTGTTTGGTTCGGTGACGGCGACCGCGGGCGACCTGATCTTTGTCGGAGGTACCAACGACCGGATGTTCCGCGCCTTTCATGCCAAGACAGGCGAACTGCTTTGGGAGCAGAAGACCAATTCCGGCATCATGGGCATGCCGGTCGCGTATGAAGTGGACGGGACACAGTACATTGCCGTTCAGTCCGGGTGGGGTGTAGACGCCCAGCGCATCCAGGATGCCCTGACGACCAACAACATCGGCATTGAGAACAACGTGCCGCAGGGCGGCGTCGTCTGGGTGTTTGCCCTAAAGAAGTAACTGGCGGTAATTGCGCGAGACGGCAACGGAAGAAAAAAGCGGCGGACGAAAGTCCGCCGCTTTCAGTTTGGCTTGTTTTTATTTGCCCTTGGTCTCGACCTTCCGTTTTTCGTCTTCGTTCATTTGCTTGATCGTCGGATCCCGGCTGGCCTCGCCGGTGGTCTGAGTTGTCGTGGCCGGCGGGCTTTCGTTTGGCATGGAGGTTTGCCCCGGCGGTGTCGTTGCCGGCCGAGTTGCGGTCGCGGGCGGCGGCGACGTGGTTTGAGCGGTCGCCGCCTGTGCAGTCAACAAGAGCACGCTCGACAGCAACGACACCGCGAGCGCGGTTGGGTTCGGTTTCATCGATCTAGCTCCTCTTAGATCAACGAAAACGGCCCGTGCGGCCTAACGTTCCTTTACGCCTCCAATTGCTTGCCGATCGGCAGTGCGCGGATGCGCTTGCCGGTCGCGGCGAAGATCGCGTTGATCAGCGCCGGCGCAACGGGCGGCACCCCCGGCTCACCGACGCCGCTGGGCGGGGTGTCGGGTCCGGGAGGCACGATATAGACGTTGGTCACGCCAGGGGCTTCGTCGATCCGGAGCACCGGGAAATCGTCGAAATTGCCCTGTTGTACCTTGCCGTCCTTGAAAGTGATCTCGCCAGTTTTGGCGAAGCTCATGCCCATGATCACAGCGCCTTCCATCTGCGCCTGGATCCGTTCGGGATTGACGTAGGTTCCGCAATCGATCGCGGTATCCACGCGGGGCACGGTGAGCTTGCCCTTATCGTCGATGGCTACCTCGACAATGGTCGCGATATAGCTGACGAAGCTGCGGTGCACGGCAATGCCGAGCCCGTGGCCCTTGGGTACGGACCGTCCCCAGCCGCCCTTGTCCGCGACGAACTCGACCACCTTGCGAAGACGCGCGGTATCGATCGGATAGCTGTCATAGGGCTCGCCGTAGTTCCAGAGGTCTTTCACGGAATCGAGCTTAACGATACGCGGAGAGCCGATCAGCTCCAGCAGCATGTCCTTTTGATCTCGTTTGGTGGCATGGGCGATTTCAGCGACCATGGACTGCACCGCAAACGCGCGGGGAATGTTCGACACTGAGCGGAACCAGCCGATGCGGGTATGCGCGGCCGCTTCCGGATTTTCGCACTGGACGTTGGCGATCTCGAAGGGCATGTCGACCAGCCCCATGCCGAGTTCGAACGGCGCCTGATGCAGCGCACCGGCGGCAAATGTCGAGGCGATGCTCGGTGCGACGCTGCGATGCCGCCAGGCGGTCACTTTGCCGCTCTTGTCGAGGCCGGCTTCGATACGCTCGACCGAGACGGTGTGCAGGAAACCGTTGCGAATGTCGTCTTCCCGCGTCCATTGCACCTTGACCGGCGCGCCAACCTCCTTGGAAAGCAGGGCGGCTTCGAGGGCGAAATCGCATTTCGACTTGCGACCGAATCCGCCGCCGAGCAGCGTGACATTGACGGTGACGTTCTCCTGGGGAATGCCAAGCGTTTTGGCGACGTCTTCGCGCGTTCCGCCCGCGCTTTGCACCGGCGCCCAGATCTCGGCCCTGTCGCCCTTGACGTCCGCGACCGCGACCGGCGGCTCCATGGCGACGTGGGCATGATGCGGCAGGTAGTACTCACCCACGATCACCTTGTCGGCGCTCTTCAAGGCGGCGTCCACGTCGCCTTCCTTGCGCACGACTAGGCCGGGCTTGCGCGCCGCTCCCTCGAGTTGAGCCCGGTAGGCGAGCGATTCGTATTTGCCGTTTGCCCCGTCATCCCAGACGATCTTCAACGCGTCACGTCCCTTGATGGCCGCGCCGGTGTTGCGCGCGATTACGGCGACCCCGCCGAGCGGCTGGAATTTTGAGGGCCACGGCCAGCCCTTGACCTCCATAACCTTCTCGACGCCGGAAACTTTCATCGCATCCGCCCCCTCGAACGACACGACTTTGCCGCCGGTCACCGGCGGGCGGGCAATGACGGCATATTTCATGCCGGGCAGGCGGACGTCGGCGCCGTATCGCGCGGTGCCCACCGTGATGTCGCGAAGGTCGACGATGCCGATCGCGCCCTTGCCGAGATAGCGGAAGTCCTTCGGATCTTTCAGCTTCAGGCCTTCGACACTCGGCACCGACCCCTTAGCGGCATCGGCCGCCAAGTCTCCGAAGCCAATGCGGCGTCCGCTTGCACTATGGACGACCTCGTGATTGACGGCCTTCACCTCGGTTGCCGGCACGCCCCAGCGTTTCGCCGCGGCTGTTTCGAGCATCGTGCGGGCCGAGGCGCCGATCTGACGCATCGGCATCAGGTAGTGCCGCGTGCTGCGCGATCCGTCGGTATCCTGGTTGCCGAACTTGACCTCATCGCCAGGTGCCTGCTGGACGCGAACGCGCGACCAGTCGGCTTCCATTTCTTCGGCGACGATCATCGGCAGGCTGGTGCGGACACCCGTTCCCATCTCGGCGCGATGTGCGACGATCGTCACTGTTCCGTCGGATGCAACAGAAACGAAGACGCGCGGGTCCACCACGACACCGTGCGGCATCTTGTCCGCGCCGGTCTGGTACGCGGCAAAGCCTGGGCGTGACATCACAGGCGCGGCGAGTACAAAGCCGCCGGCCAGCCCGAGGCCCTTGAGGATACTGCGACGCGAGACGTTATCGACCTTGATATGGCGTTCAAAACCACGGAGCTTTTTGGGATTGGTGAGGATATTCATGATCACACCCCCGTCGATGCGAGACGCACGGCGTTTTCGATGCGTTGGTAAGTGCCGCAACGGCAGATATTGCCTGCCATCCCTTCGCGTATTTGGTCGTGCGTGGGTTTCGGATTTTCCATCAGCAGTGCGGCCGCCTGCATGATCTGACCGGCCTGGCAAAAGCCGCATTGCGGAACATTAACCTGACGCCAGGCCTTCTGGACGGCGTGATCCCCGGTGGGATGAAGGCCTTCGATGGTGGTGACTTCCCGGCCGACCACGTCGGAAACCGAGGTGATGCAGGCGCGAACGGCCTGCTTGTCGACAATGACGGTGCAGGCGCCGCAAAGCGCCTGGCCGCAGCCATATTTCGTGCCCGTCAAGCCGGCCTCATCGCGGAGAAACCAGAGTAATGGAAGGTCCGGGTCGCCGTCCCAGCTATGCTCTTGGCTATTGATCTTCACCTTGATCATGATCGTTCCTCGCTCTTCATAAGCTGCTGATGTTTCTTCGGCGTGAGCGAGAACATATTTCCTAACCGCTCAACGCCGTTGCTTTACGAGTTTGATCGCGTGGCCGGAGAGCCGGCCTTGCTTGGCAACCGCTGGCTGAATTGTACGATTTGCTTTGAATTTTGGTGGGCCATCCTCCTGCCTAAACATTCGTCGGGTTTACAGGACAGCGCGGCGAGACGGGCGCCGTGAGGACGCTATCAGAAAGCACGCCGGATCGAATTCACAACGTGTTGTCTTTGCACTCTATTTGGACGAAAGCTGGGCTGCCGCTCACGGACTGCCAACCTTTCCCGGCGGCCGTCATACAAACCCGCTTTGCGAGGATTCGCGGCGGACCGGTGCGATCAGCACTGCGTCGCCCGCCAGGCTCTCCCGCTAGCTTGCGAGCTGCGCCAACCCTTTCCAGTCGAATGCGATTCCATGGCCGGGCCGCTTCGGCGCCAATGCCATGCCTTCCTGGAGGACAAGCGGGTGCTCGATGTAACTATCGAGCCCAAATCCGTGCGCTTCGAGATAGGAGCGGTTCGGACATGCCGCGAGCAAATGCACGGTAACGTCATGTGCGCCGTGGCTGGTCACCGGTAGATTGAACGCTTCCGCCAGCCGCGCGATCTTCATGAAAGCTGTAACCCCGCCGCAATTAGTGACGTCGGGCTCCGGATAGGACACCGCGCCGGCCGCGATATAGTTCTTGAACTCCCAGAGCGTGCGCAGGTTTTCGCCGGCCGCGATCGGGACGCCGCCGGCAGCCATGATGCGGGCGTGACCGGCAATATCGTCGGGAATGATCGGCTCTTCAAGCCAGGTGAGATCGTATGCTTGCAGCGCGCGTGCCGCGCGAATGGCTTCCTCGACCGTCCATTTCATGTTGGCATCCGCCATCAGGGGAAAGCCGTTGCCAAGATGTTGGCGCATCGCCTGAACGCGCGCGACGTCGGATGCAAGATCGGGGCGGCCCACCTTCATCTTGATGGCGCGAAAGCCCTTGGCGAGATTATCGTCGGTTTGCTTCAAAAGCCCCTCGATGGACAAATCGAGGTCGATGCCGCCGGCGTAGCAGGGCACGCGGGCGTCGAAGCCGCCTAACATACGAAACAGCGGCAGATTGGCGCGGCGCGCCTTCAGGTCCCACAGGGCTATGTCGAGCGCCGAGAGCGCAAGCACCGGCGGTCCGCCGCGCCCGCCGTAATGCAAGTTCCACCAGACGTGATGCCAGATGGCTTCGGTGTCATCGGCTTCGCGGCCCTCGATCAGTTCGGGAATCTCCCGCCGGAGGATGTCGGCAATCGCGCCGCCATTGCGGCCGACGGTGTATGTATAGCCGACACCTTCGGCCCCGTCGGAATCGTGAACACGGCATGTCACCAGTTCGAAGGCTTTGAGTTCGCCGTGCGTGCTGTCGGAGAGGGTAACGGGCAGGGGGATCCGGTAGAGTCCGGCCTCGGTTGTCTTGATGAGCGCCATTGTTTCCACCCGGTCTTTTCATTGCACGCTAATTCGATCTTGTCGGCAGAGCAATTGCTTGCTGCGGCTCTCAGGCGGGAACCGCTTCCCGACGTGCGGCTAGGTCGCGTTCAAGGCCTGCGCGATATCAGCGATCAGATCGGATGGGTGCTCGATGCCGATCGACAGCCGGATCGTGCAATCGAGAACGCCTATTTTTTGGCGGATGTCAGCCGGAACGCCGGAGTGGGTCATGCTTGCGGGCAGGCTCGCAAGCGACTCGGTGCCGCCAAGGCTCACGGCCAGCTTGAAGATCTGCAGCGCGTTCAGGAATTTGAATGCGGCAGCTTGGCCGCCGATGATGTCGAACGAGAATGTGGAGCCTGCACCGGTGCATTGCCTCGCAAACAGGCGGCCGGCGGGAGATGCCTCATCGTGGTGACCGAGGTAGTGGACCTTTGCCACTTTTGGGTGGTCGCGCAGATAATCTGCGACGAGGCGCGCGTTTGCATCAGCTTTCTCCATGCGGATGCCCAGTGTTTCGAGCGACCGGCTGATCATCCAGCAGGAATGAGGGTCCAGTTGGGTGCCAATCGCGCCGCGCAACGCTTTGACGTCTTTCATGAGCGCCTTTGAGCCAAGCGCAGCGCCTGCGATCAAATCGGAATGACCGCCGATATATTTGGTCAGCGAGTACAGCGAAAGATCTGCGCCGTGTTCGATCGGTCGCTGAAACACCGGTCCGAGCAACGTATTATCGCATGCAATGATCGGCGTACTCCCCTGGGTTTGGCCGATCATCTCGGCGATCCGGCGGACCATCGCTATGTCGACCAGGCCATTGGTCGGATTGGCCGGCGTCTCAATGAAAATCATCGCAAGCCGGCCTTTGCGCATGGCGTCACCCGCTGCCGCTCTGACCGCCGCTTCGTCAATGCCGTCGGAGAAGCCCACCGCGCCGATGGAGAGGTTCGCAAGCGTCTTCGCAAACAGGGTTTCCGTCCCGCCATACAGCGGCTGAGAGTGTAGAATGACGTCGCCAGGGCGGACGAAGGCGAGGATTGTGGTCGAAATCGCGGCCATGCCCGAAGAGAACAGCGCGCAATTCTCGGTGCGCTCGTACACTGACAACCTGTCCTCAACGATCTCGCTGTTAGGGTGATTGAACCGCGAGTAAACCAGACCCGCGCCCATCCCCTCGGGCGGCTCGCGCCGGCCCGCAACGTAATCGAAGAAATCCTGTCCGTCTTCGGCGGTCCTGAAGACGAAGGTCGAGGTCAGGAAGACCGGTGGTTTGACGGCTCCTTCCGACAGTTGCGGATCGTAGCCGTAGTTCAGCATCAGCGTTTCCGGATGCAGCATATGGTTGCCGATGTGGGTTTTCGACGGAAACGGTTTCACCATGGGCTGTCCCCCTGTCGGGATGCGGAACGTCGCACTGCGTTGGTGGTACGCATCGCGAGGCGATCAGGAGTGATGGATGCGATCGCATCCAACGACTCCAGTTGAGGTTGTTAAGCTGGGATCAGCGTAGCAAAATTCTGGACTGATTTCACCGCATCCGGGGCGGATTTCGCTGTGCTCGATCGTCAGGCATGAACCGCAACCTTCAACGCCTCGGCGCGGATCTCTTCGACGAGCCGTTCCTTTAGGCTGACGAATTCGGGCGTGGTCTTGATCTTGTAGGATCGCGGGTGCGGTAGATCGACCGCGATCTCGGCCTTGATACGGCCCGGACGAGCGCTCATGACGATCACGCGGCTGCCGAGAAAGATCGCTTCCTCGATATCATGGGTGACGAACAGCACGGTTTTCTGCTCTCGCTCCCAGATGCCGAGCAGCATTTCCTGCATCAGCACGCGGGTTTGATTATCGAGCGCGCCGAACGGCTCGTCGAGCAACAGGATTTTTGGATCGTTGGCCAGCGCCCGCGCGATCGCCGTCCGTTGCTGCATGCCGCCGGAGAGTTGCTTCGGCCAATGATTCTCAAAGCCCGACAGGCCGACCCGTTGGATGAAGCCGTCGGCGATCTTGCCGCGATCAGCTTCGGAAATCCCGCGCTCGCGCAGGCCAAACGCGATGTTTTCGCGCACGGTCAGCCATGGAAACAGCGTGTAGGACTGAAACACCATGCCACGATCGGCGCCAGGGCCAGTCACCTCTTGCCCATCAAGAATGACGCGGCCGCTGGTCGGCCGGTCAAGCCCTGCGACGATGCGCAGCAACGTCGATTTTCCGCAGCCTGACGGGCCGAGGATGGTGACGAAGTCATTATTGCGGACGTTGAGGTCGATCGGCTCCAGCGCGCGTGTCGGCGCATGCCCCTGGCGCGCGGGGAAGGTGCGGGCGACCTGATCGATTTTCAGCTCGGTCATGCCAGTTTCCACGGAAACAGCCAGGCGTTGAAGGCCTTGAACAGGAAGTCCGACACCAGCCCGATCAGACCGATGACGATGATGCCGAAGATAATCTGGCCGGTGTTGAGCAGGGCCTGGCTGTCCGTGATCATATGGCCGATGCCCGACGACGAGCCGATCAACTCGGCTACGATGACGTAGGTCCACGCCCAGCCGAGCACGAGCCGAAGGATCTCCGCGACCTCGGGTGCAGAGGAGGGCAGCAGCACACGGTTGATGATGCCGCGGTCACTGGCGCCTAGCGTGTAGGCGGCTTCAACGAGGTCGCGCCTGGTATTTCCGACTGTCACGGTGACCATCAGGATGATCTGGAAGACCGAACCGATGAAAATGACCAGGAGCTTCTGCAGTTCGCCGATGCCCGCCCACAGGATCAGCAGCGGGATAAAGGCCGAGGCGGGCAGGTAACGTGCGAACGAGACGAACGGCTCCAGGAAAGCTTCGATCGGCTTGTAGGCCCCCATCAGAACGCCGAGCGGCACTGCGACGATGGCCGCCAGCACAAAGCCGCCGACGACACGCCAGATCGTCATGCCGATGTCAAACAGGAAGCCGTGCTTTGTCAGCAGCTCCCAACCTTCCTGGAGCATCGTCAGCGGGTTGGCGAGAAACGTCTTGGAGACGTAGCCGCCGAAGGTCGCCCAAGCCCACACGGCAACGAAAAGCACGAAGAACGCCAGGCCATAGGCCGCGCGCTGCCTCGATGTCACGGGATCCAGGGGACGTATCACAGGCATATCCTAAAAGGCTGTGCGGTGATCGCCGGCGTCCCGCTCTCGTGACCGAAAGCGGGACTGGCGCGGCCCACGCACAAAACTACTTGATGAAGCTCGCGTCGTAGAGGTCGTCGATCTTCGGAACCGATTTGATGATGCCGATCTCGAGCAACAGGTCTGCAGCTTCCTTGTTGAACGTCAGGAATTCGCCCGCGAAGAATTTCTGGTTCGCGGCTTTGTCCTGCCAGCGCAGGAATTTGGCCGAGTTGCCGAATTGCTCGCCGGACTGTTTTACGTCGGCACCCATGATCTCATACGACTTGGCCTGATCCTTTTCGATCAAGGCGATCGCCTCGAAATAGCTGTCAGCCAGCGCCTTGGCGGCTTTCGGGTTTTCAGTCAAGAATTTCGGCGTGCAGCCGAACGTGTCCATCACCATCGGATAGTCGAGTGTGGTGGCGATGATCTTGCCCTTGTCGGGTGCTGCGCGCACCGTCGAGAGGTAAGGCTCATAGGTCATGGCCGCATCGTTCTGGCCCGAGACGAATGCCTGCGCTGCCGCTGCCGGCTCCAGATTCACGATCGTTACATCCTTGACCGAAAGCCCGTTCTTCTTGAGCATCCAAGCCAGCGCAAAGTAGGGCGAGGTGCCGGGTGCCGACGCGGCAACCGTCTTACCTTTCAGATCCTTGATCGAGGCGATATCGTTTCGCACGGCCATGCCATCGGCGCCGTAGCTCTTGTCGAGCTGGAAGATCTGCTTGGTGGCGACGCCATTGGCATTCCAGGATATCCAGGTCTCGACAGTGGTCGCCGCGCATTGGATGTCACCCGACGCGATTGCGAGATGGCGGTCTTTCTGCGGAATCTTCTTGATCGTCACATCGAGGCCGTTCTTCTTGAAGATGCCCGCCTGATTGGCGAGCGTGAGCGGTGCGAAACCGGTCCATCCGGAAATGCCGATGCCGACCTTGACGTCCTGGGCGGCGGCCGGTGCGGCCACCAGGAGAGCGGCTGTTGCCGCGAAAATTCCAAAACTACGCATGGCTGTATCCCTTTTGCTGGTTCATCGACTGGTTTTCAGACTGGTTGCGGCGAAGCTGTTACCAAAACTGCTGCATAGCTTGTGCCAGATATCGCGCGCATTGCTATCCCTCCAAGCCGCCTTTGAAGCGAGCAATCAGTTTATGGGACTCGCCCGGATAGAGCAGGCGCACGGCCGTGAGCGGCCGGGCGCTGCGCCAGGTGTGCCGGTCGATCACCAGGCAGGGGGCGCCGATCGCGATATCCAGCGCCGCCGCGGCCTGTTCGTCAGCCACGATGGCACTGATCGAATGCTCGGCTTCCGTCCATGGCACATGGTGCAGCAGCCACGAGCCGGGCGGCTCCGTCGCAAAATCCGCCGCAGCCGCTTCGGGCACGGCGTCGAGATCGATCAGCCTGTCCTCGATGGCGAATGGCACGCCGTCGGCGCTGTGACGGCATGCAATCGCGATCACCTTTCCGGTTTTGCCTGCGCCTAGGCGGGCGCGGTCGGTGGCGTTTGCAGTGCGCCGCGAGCACTGGATCAACTCGTAGCCGTAACTGCGGCCGAGCGCGTTTATCTCCGCGCGGATATCGGCGATCTTGAGCACCGCCGACAGAAATGTGGGACGCCGGACAAAGCTGCCGGCCTTGCGCCGCCGCTCGATGAGATCGGCTTGCGCAAGTTCCGACAGCGCCTTGCTCACTGTCATGCGCGAGCAGCCATAGCGCAACATCAGCTCGTGCTCGAACGGGATGCGGTGACCGGGCGGCCATTCTCCGGTGAGGATGCGGCGCTCGATGTCGATCCGGATCCGCTTGTACAGCGTCGGCTTGTCGGCCGATTGGAGTTTGCCGCGATCAGTGGCGAGGCTCATGCCACGAGCCTCCGCACCGCTGCGTTGAACGTCTCACGCGCGCTCTTGCGGAGCCGGTGACATCCATGCGCGACGACTTTGGCGCCGCCAGCCCAGACCGTGTCGACGGCACCTGCGCCCGCTGCAAAAATCCAGCCGTCGAGGACGGCATCCCCCCGACGCCCGGCGAGCGAGGGATGGGTGGTGTCGAGAGACACGATGTCGGCGCGTGCACCGGCCTGGAGGCCGGGAGCTGGCTGTGCGAGCGCCCGGGCGCCGCCGGTGAGTGCAGCGTCGAACAGTGCACGGCC
Organism: Bradyrhizobium sp. sGM-13; assembly: GCF_018398875.1. Lineage (GTDB taxonomy): Bacteria > Pseudomonadota > Alphaproteobacteria > Rhizobiales > Xanthobacteraceae > Bradyrhizobium. Next base: position 310,876 of record NZ_JAGWDK010000002.1, read on the forward strand.
GGTCGACAGGCCGGGACCGCCGGACAGCACATTGCGCTCATGGTGTTTCAAGCGCTGGCCATATTCGAGCTGACGCAGTTCGTCGGTGACGCCCACCAGCACGTTGGAGTCCGTCCCGATGCCGAACCGCCCGCCGGCATCGAGGAATTCTCGGGCCGGAAGAATGCCGTCGCCAAGACTGGCTTCCGTAATCGGGCAGAGTCCGGCGACCGCGCCGCTTCTTGCCAGTGCGGTGGTTTCCGCTTCGGTCATATGGGTCGCATGGACCAGGCACCAGCGCTGATCGACGGGCGCATGTTCGAGCAGCCACTCAACCGGCCGCCGGCCCGACCAGGCGATGCATTCCTCGACTTCCCTGGCCTGTTCGGCGGCATGGATATGCATCGGCCCGGCTTCGGCCAATGGCGCGATGGCCGCTAATTCGTCAGGCGTCACGGCGCGCAGGCTGTGCGGGGCGATGCCGATATTGGCTCCGGGCAGCGTGCGGACGGCTGTCCGTGTGGCGTCAGTTAGTTTAGCAAACTGATCGACCGAGCAGATGAACCGGCGCTGGCTGGCATGTGGTGCCGCTCCGCCGAACGAGCCGTGTGCATAGAAACTCGGCAGCAGCGTCAGCCCGATGCCGGAGATTTCGGCGGCCCGCGCAATTCGCGTCGCCATCTCCGCGGGGTTGGCGTAGGGCGCGCCGTCGTGGTCGTGATGGAGATAGTGGAATTCGCCGACGCGCGTATAGCCTTGCTCGAGCATCTCGACATAGAGCAGCGTGGCGACGGCTTCGGTGTCTTCCGGCGTCATTTCGAGCGCGAAGCGATACATCGTCTCGCGCCATGTCCAGAACGTATCCGCGGAATTGCCGCGCGTTTCGGCGAGCCCCGCCATGCCACGCTGGAACGCATGGCTATGCAGGCTCGCTATGCCCGGAATCGCCAGCTTGTAGCGTTCGTCCTGCGGTCCCGGCGCCACGCCGGCCGTAACCTTGGTGATGGTCTGATCTCTCACCACCACCTGCACGTCATCAGCCCACCCCGAGGGGAGCAGCGCTGATGCGAAATGCAGTGTCGACATGTTTCGAAACCGGCTGGACAGAACACCAACATTTTATGTATAGACATATAGATACGTCAAGCTCCTGCCGCTGAAGGAGAGCTGCATGGCCGAGCGCTTCGATCGAATCTGGCTCAACGCCCGGCTCGCCACGGTCCGGGAGGATCTGCCCGGGCTCGGTGTGATCGAGGACGGCCTGATCGCCGCGCGCGACGGACGCATCGCGTTCGCCGGCTGCCGTTCCGACTTTCCATTTGATGCCGATGCGGTAGAGCGGATCGATTGCGCGGGGCGCTGGATCACGCCGGGACTGGTGGATTGTCATACCCATCTAGTCTTTGGCGGAAACCGCGCGCATGAGTTCGAGCTGCGGCTGCAGGGAGCGAGCTACGAAGAGATCGCGCGCGCCGGCGGCGGCATTGTCTCCACGGTCGCGGCGACGCGGGCGTCCAGCGAGGCCGAGCTTGTTGCCGGCGCCCTCCCAAGGCTCGATGCCCTGATCGGCGAGGGCGTGACGACGCTCGAGATCAAGTCCGGCTACGGGCTCGATACCGAAACGGAGATGCGTCAGCTATCGGCGGCGCGTGCGCTGGGTGATAAGCGGCCGGTCGCCATCAAGACGTCATTTCTCGGCGCGCATGCGACGCCCCCGGAAGCTGACGGTGACAAGGATCGGTACATCGACCTTGTCTGCCGCGAGATGCTGCCGGCGGTGGCGAAGGCCGGATTGGCCGACGCCGTCGATGCCTTCATGGAAGGCATCGCGTTTTCGGGAGAGCAAACGGCGCGGGTATTTCGCGCGGCAAAGGGGCTTGGATTGCCGGTCAAGCTGCATGCGGATCAACTGTCGAACCTCGGCGGCGCCGCGCTTGCCGCGGAATTTTCGGCGTTGTCGGCCGATCATCTGGAACACACAGATGATGCCGGCGCCGCGGCAATGGCGCGAGCAGGGACGGTGGCCGTGCTGCTGCCGGGCGCGTTCTATTTTATTCGCGAGACGACGAAGCCGCCGGTCGAACTATTCCGCGCCCACGGCGTCAACATGGCACTTGCGACCGACTGCAATCCCGGCAGTTCGCCGCTGACGTCGCTGTTGCTTGTCATGAACATGGGCGCAACGCTGTTCCGGATAACCGTTGCCGAATGCCTCGCTGGCGTAACGCGGGAAGGCGCGCGCGCGCTCGGAATTCTCGGCGAGACCGGTACGCTCCAGGCGGGCAAATGGTGTGATCTTGCGATCTGGGAGATCGAGTGGCCGGCCGAGCTCGTTTACCGGATCGGCTTTAATCCGTTGCATAGCCGGGTGTGGAGGGGACAGTGAGCCGCCCCGACGCCCCCATTGTGGTTTCGCCTGGAAGGGTCAGCCTCGACGATCTGGCGCAAGTCCTTGCCGGCGCTCCGGTCGTGCTCGATCCATCGTTCTGGCCGCGCGTTGAAGCAGCATCTTCGATTGTTGCGGCGGCCGCGCGCGCGGAAGCCCCAGCGTACGGCATCAATACCGGATTCGGAAAACTTGCGTCGAAACGGATTGCTGCCGACCAGACGGCGCTGCTGCAGCACAATCTCATTGTGTCGCATTGCTGCGGGGTGGGGCCGCCGACGCCGGAGCCGATCGTTCGCCTGATGATGGCGCTGAAGATCGTCTCGCTCGGGCGAGGCGCATCGGGCGTGCGCCGCGAAATCATCGAGCAGCTCCAGGCCATGCTGGCGAAGGGCATTTGTCCGCTGGTGCCGCAGCAGGGGTCGGTCGGAGCCTCCGGCGATCTGGCGCCGCTCGCGCATATGACGGCGGTCATGATCGGCGAGGGGCAGGCGCTGGTCGGCGGAAGCGTTGTGCCGGCCCGCGATGCACTGGCCGCCGCCGGTCTTGCGCCGGTGGCACTCGGTCCGAAGGAAGGCCTCGCGCTGATCAACGGAACGCAGTTTTCGACGGCCTACGCCATTTCCGGATTGCTGCGCGCCCATGGCCTGGCCCGTGCGGCGCTAGTGACGGGCGCGTTGTCGGTCGACGCCGCGATGGCTTCGACGGCGCCGTTTCGTCCCGAAATCCAACAACTGCGCGGGCATGCCGGGCAAATCGCCGCCGGCGCGGCACTCACGGCGTTGCTTGAGGGTAGCGATATCCGCATGTCGCATTTGGAGGGCGACGAGCGCGTGCAGGATCCCTATTGCCTGCGCTGTCAGCCGCAGGTGGCCGGCGCCGCGCTCGATTTGCTGAGGCAAGCCGCCCGCACGCTGACGATCGAAGCCAACGCCGTCACCGATAACCCGCTGGTGCTGGTCGAGACCGAAGAGATCGTCTCGGGCGGCAATTTTCACGCGGAGCCGGTCGCTTTTGCCGCCGACCAGATTGCGCTGGCACTCTCCGAGATCGGGGCGATCAGCGAACGACGCATCGCTACTCTAGTCGATCCCGCGCTCAATTTCGGTCTGCCGCCGTTCCTGACTCCCGATCCCGGCCTCAACTCCGGATTCATGATCGCCGAAGTGACGGCAGCCGCGCTCTATGCGGAGAATAAACAGCGCGCCACGGCCTGCTCGATCGACTCCACGCCGACCAGCGCCAACCAGGAAGATCACGTGTCGATGGCCGCACACGCGGCGCGGCGGTTGTCTGACATGGCGGACAATCTCGCCACCATCCTCGGCATCGAGCTATTGGTTGCGGCACAAGGCATTGGGCTGCGCGCACCGCATTCGACCAGTCCCGCACTGGCTGCCGTGATTGCTGTATTGCGCGAGCAGGTGCCGGCGCTCGGCGGCGATCGCTACATGGCCGATGACCTCGCGACGGCAACGGCGCTGGTTGAAACCGGCGCGTTGCCGACGGCCGCTATGTCGGTGCTTGAGAGTAACCCGTTTCCAATCCTTGCCGAGAGAGGCTCTTTGTCATGAACCGCCGACTGGACAACGACCGCATCATCCGGGCGCCCCACGGGCCCGAGATCAGCGCCAAGAGCTGGCTGACGGAAGCGCCGCTTCGAATGCTGATGAACAATCTCGATCCCGACGTTGCCGAACGGCCGAGCGAACTCGTCGTCTATGGCGGAATCGGCCGTGCCGCCCGCGACTGGGACAGTTTTGACCGGATCGTCGCCTCGCTGCGCAAGCTCGAAGGCGACCAGACGCTGGTGGTGCAGTCGGGCAAGCCGGTCGGAATTTTCCGCACCCATGCCGATGCACCGCGCGTGCTGATCGCGAACTCGAATCTGGTGCCTCACTGGGCGACGCTCGATCACTTCAATGAGCTCGACAAGGCCGGGCTGATGATGTTCGGCCAGATGACGGCCGGATCGTGGATCTACATCGGCAGCCAGGGCATCGTGCAGGGGACGTACGAAACGTTTGTCGAGGTCGGGCGGCGTCACTACGGCGGCAACCTCGCGGGCAAGTGGATCTTGACGGCGGGTCTCGGCGGCATGGGCGGCGCGCAGCCGCTCGCCGCGACCATGGCCGGGGCGTCGATGCTCGCGATCGAATGCCAGCCGAGCCGCATCGAGATGCGGTTGCGCACGGGTTACCTCGATCGACAGGCAAGCTCGCTTGACGAGGCGCTCGCGATCATGACGGAGGCGACGCAGAACAAGAAGCCAGTTTCAGTCGGCCTGCTCGGCAATGCCGCCGAACTCTTTCCCGAGCTGGTGCGCCGCGGCGTCAGGCCGGACATCGTTACCGACCAGACCAGCGCGCACGATCCGATCAACGGCTATTTGCCGAAGGGATGGACGCTTGCCGAGTGGGAGTCGAAACGCGAGGCCGACCCGAAAGCAGTTGAAGTTGCGGCCAAGACCTCCATGGTCGGCCATGTCCAGGCCATGCTGGATTTCCACGCGCAAGGCATTCCCACGCTCGACTATGGCAACAACATCCGCCAGATGGCGAAGGACATGGGATTGAAGAACGCGTTCGATTTCCCTGGCTTCGTACCGGCCTACATCCGTCCGCTGTTTTGCCGCGGCGTCGGCCCGTTCCGGTGGGCGGCGCTCTCGGGCGATCCCGAAGACATTTTCCGGACCGACGCCAAGGTCAAGGAGCTGATGCCTGATGACAAGCATCTGCGCAACTGGCTCGACATGGCGAAAGCACGGATCAAGTTCCAGGGCCTGCCGGCACGAATCTGCTGGGTCGGCCTTGGCGATCGCCACCGGCTCGGCATGGCGTTCAATGACATGGTGGCGCGCGGCGAACTGAAGGCGCCGATCGTCATCGGCCGCGATCATCTCGACAGCGGCTCGGTTGCGAGCCCAAACCGCGAAACCGAAGCGATGCGCGACGGCTCGGATGCAGTGTCGGACTGGCCGCTGCTCAATGCGCTGCTCAATTGTGCCAGCGGGGCCACCTGGGTCTCGATACATCATGGCGGCGGCGTCGGGATCGGCTATTCGCAACACGCCGGCATGGTCATTGTCGCCGACGGAACGCCGGAGGCGGCGCGTCGACTTGAACGCGTGTTGTGGAATGATCCGGCATCGGGAGTCATGCGTCATGCCGACGCCGGCTACGAAAGCGCGATTGCATGTGCCCGCGCCAACGGGCTCGATCTGCCCGGTCTGACGTTGTAGCGCTCCGGACTTTCCTGCGCGGGTATTCCCAGAGGGGAGGATTTCCTTCCTTGTTGTAAATACACAGAGTTTACCTATATAGTACCGCAGGGGTCGCTGACCCGCATAATTCATTTGGTTCTCCGGTCAGGCCCGTCATTCAGGCGGGCCGTTGCCGTTTTGGGACTACCGAACGATGAGCAATTCCAATCGTATCGACCATATTCGGCTGACATCGCATCCGGTGCCTGGTGCGACGCATGAATTCCCGATCCTGTGGGGAGCGCCGACCGCGCGTGAACGTGGTCCGATCATCGGGACGGTATCGCGTCCGCAGGATCGCAACGTGATTGGCAGTCACGGGGGCTCCTATGCGGTCTACCGCGCACTTGCCGTTTCTTCGGGTGCGCTGGATCCGATCCGTCGGCCCGACCTGACCAACACACACCCGGCCGCGACCATTGGGCCGTTCTCGCAATGGATGAATCCGGAACGCATTGTTGCGCTCGATCCGTGGGGACATCTCGTCGCGGAGAACTTTCGCGCCGAAATCACGGAAGGCATCGATATCCGGCCGAGCATCGCGATCACGCGCGCCCGTCTCGATCTGCCGGAAATTCAGGCGGCTCTGGCCGCCAAGCGGTTGGTAGCTGATGGCCAATTCGTTCACGCCAGCGGCTCCGTCTCCGTCGTCAAGATCGCGATCGATCCGGTCTGGCACCTGCCCGGGATCGCGCAACGCTTCGGCACGAGCGTGACTAGTCTGCGGCGCGCGCTGTTCGAACAGACCGCGGGCATGTTTCCCGAGCTTGTCACGCGTCCGGATCTGAAAGTCTTTCTTCCGCCGATTGGCGGCACGACCGTCTATCTGTTCGGCGATGTCACGAAGCTTCCGGACCATCGGACCAAAATCACCTGTCGCGTTCATGACGAGTGCAACGGTTCGGATGTTTTCGGCTCGGACATTTGCACCTGCCGTCCATATCTCATTCAGGGCATCGAGGAATGCGCGCGCGCCGGACAATCCGGTGGTCTGGGCGTTATCGTCTACAACCGCAAGGAAGGCCGGGCGCTCGGCGAGGTCACGAAATTTCTGGTCTACAATGCGCGCAAGCGTCAGGAAGATGGCGACGATGCATCCGCATATTTCGAACGAACGGAATGCGTTGCCGGAGTGCAGGATGCGCGTTTCCAGCAACTGATGCCGGATGTCATTCACTGGCTGGGATTGAAGCGCATCGATCGCTTCATCTCGATGAGCGACATGAAGTATGATGCGCTGACGGGGCAGGGTATCGACATTGTCGAGCGCGTCGCCATTCCCGATTACATGATTCCCGCCGACGCCCATGTGGAAATGGCCGCGAAGAAAGCCGCGGGATATTTTTCACCTGACACGAAGCCTGAGGACCTGATCGCCTCCGGTCGACCGCTCGAAAAATACTAGGGCGGATCAGGGCCATTGATCGTGACAGCAGACGCAACGGCAGACGGCCTATCTCTTTTAAGTGCGGAAGCGGTGCGCAGTCGCGCGCACCGGATGCTGGAAATCGGCTTGAACGACCAGCTTCAGCATTTCCAAGTCGATCTTGGCCGGCTCGACGAAGCGGTTGATCTCGTGCTTGCAGTAACGCGCAAGGCCTATCCGACATTCGATGTTCCCTTTCATTCGCGCTGGCGCCATTTTGTCGTCGGCGGCATCGATCGCTGGGCAGCACTTGCCGACGCCAGGAACTGGCGCGACAGGAAAGAGCGCGCCCGCGCCGAGTTTGACCTTGCCATGATCAGCGTGCTGCTTGACGCCGGAGCAGGTCCGTCGTGGCGCTATCGCGATCTCTTGACGGGCGCAAGTATCGGCCGTTCGGAGGGGCTGGCGCTTGCCAGTCTGGACATGTTTGCGCGCGGCGTCTTTTCAGCGAAAGTTGACGAACCGTTGCGAGCGGATGCCGCTGTGCTTCAGCGGCTGACAGTTGCCGATCTGCAGACTGGCTTTCAGGTTGCGGACGATAATCCGCTGGTTGGCCTCGAGGGCCGCATCAGCCTTCTTCGCCGGCTCGGCGAAGTAGCATCGGCGTCGCCGCAGATATTCGCCCGCGGCGACACGGCTCGGCCCGGCGGGTTGTTCGATCACCTCACAGGGACGGCCGACGCGGGGGTGATCGCGGCCTCGACGATTTTGTCGGAGCTTTTGCGCCAACTAGGGCCGATCTGGCCGTCGCGCATAACGCTCGGCGGAATTCCGTTAGGGGATTGCTGGCATCATCCGGCGCTCAAGACCGAGGATGCGACCAGTGGACTGGTGCCGCTGCACAAGCTCTCGCAGTGGCTGTCGTATTCGCTGATCGAGCCGATACAGCGGGCGGGGCTGCAAGTGACGGATATCGACGATCTGACGGGCCTCGCGGAATACCGCAACGGCGGATTGTTCGTCGACGCCGGGGTACTGGTGCTGCGCGACTCCACGGACGCGCAACGCGAACATGATGTCGCCTCTACGCTCGTGGTCGAGTGGAGGGCGCTGACCGTCGCGCTGCTGGACCGGCTGGCCGATCTGCTGCGGCAACGCATTGGTGTTGACGCGGTCTCGCTTCCACTGGCGAAGATTCTGGAAGGCGGCACCTGGGCGGCGGGCAGGGCGCTGGCGTTCGCGCGCCGGCCCGACGGTTCGCCGCCCCTCAAGGTCAATAGCGACGGTACGGTTTTCTAGGGCTGGTTTTGGCGATTTCTGGGAGCAAGAGCATGGAAGGCGTTACGATTGTGGATCACCCGCTGGTCCAGCACAAGCTTACGCTGATCCGCGACAAGACGATTTCGACCAAGTCTTTTCGCGAGCTCCTCAAGGAGATCGGCATGCTGCTTTGTTACGAGGTGACTCGCGACCTGCCGTTAACCGATGTGGAGGTCGAGACGCCGCTTGCACGAATGCACTCGGCCAAGATCGCGGGTAAGAAACTGGTTTTCGTGCCGGTGTTGCGGGCAGGGGTGACCTTTGTCGACGGAATGCTGGACCTCGTTCCGACCGCCCGCGTCGCGCATATCGGGCTCTACCGCGAACCGCATTCGTTCGTGGCGGTCGAATATTTCTTCAAATCGCCGTCCGATCTTCACGAGCGACTGGCAATCGTGGTGTCACCGGTACTTGCGACGGCGAACACGGCTGTGGCGGCGGTGGACCGGCTGAAGGAGCGCGGCGCGAAGGATATTCGGCTGGTATGCCTGCTCGCCGCGCCGGAAGGTGTAGAGCGCTTCCGAGGCCTGCATCCCGATGTGCGATTGTGGACGGCCGGTATCGACGAGGGGCTCGATGCAAACGCCTTTATCCTGCCAGGTCTCGGTGATGCAGGCGACCGCGCCTACGGGACGCGATAAGGCCCCGACAGGTCTCGGCACGCCTACTGGAACGCCGTTTCCGAGAAGTTTCTGAGCTTACGCGAGTGCAGCCTTTCCAATGGCATGTCCGCCAACTTCTCCATCGTGCGGATGCCGATGGTCAGATGCTGAGCGACCTGCCGCTTGTAGAATTCGGTGGCCATGCCGGGCAGCTTCAGTTCTCCATGCAACGGCTTGTCGGACACGCACAGCAAGGTGCCGTAGGGTACGCGGAAGCGGAATCCGTTGGCGGCGATGGTCGCCGATTCCATGTCGAGCGCAATGGCGCGCGACTGCGAGAGCCGCTGGATCGGACCACGCCGGTCGCGCAATTCCCAATTGCGATTGTCGATCGAAGCAACGGTGCCGGTGCGCATGACGCGCTTTAAGTCATATCCCGATAGCCCGGTCACTTCCGCCACGGCCTCCTCGAGCGCGACCTGGATTTCGGCCAGCGCGGGAAGGGGCACCCATAGCGGGAGATCGTCGTCGAGGACATGGTCCTCCCGCATGTAAGCATGCGCCAGCACGTAGTCGCCCAGCGCCTGGGTGTCGCGCAATCCGGCACAGTGCCCGAGCATAAGCCACGCGTGTGATCTGAGCACGGCAATATGGTCGGTAATCGTCTTGGCGTTCGCGGGCCCGACACCGATATTGACCATGGTGATGCCTGCGTAGTCCGGCCTCTTCAGATGATATGCCGGCATCTGCGGCAGACGCGCCGTTGTGACGCCGGCGGCCGGTCGCTGTTCCCCGCGCCTGATGATGACGTTGCCGGGCTCGACGAATTCGGCATAACCGGTATCGCCGTTCGCCATCAGGTCCCTGGCGCGAGCACAGAACTCGTCGACGTAGAATTGGTAGTTGGTGAACAGCACGAAGTTCTGAAAGTGATTTGGGCTGGTGGCCGTGTAGTGCTGCAGGCGATGCAGTGAATAGTCGACGCGCTGCGCGGTGAATTGCGCCAGCGGCCTCGGCCGGCCGACCGGTGCTTCGTATGTGCCATTGGCGATCTGATCGTCGGTTCCATCAAGATCTGGAACGTCGAACAGGTCTCGGATCGGTCGCTTGATGTTCCTGGCGGCGCCGCCGTCAACGTAGGTGCCTTCCCGAAAAGCAAAATGCAGCGGGATGGGGGTTTCCGATTCCGATACGACGACCGGAACGCCATGGTTGCGCATGATCAAATCGAGCTGCTCGATGAGATAGGTTTCGAACAGGTCGGGCTGGGTAATCGTGGTCGAGTAGTGTCCGGGCGTCGGCATGTGGCCATAGGACTGACGAGAATCGACCTGGGTGTATGAACTCGTAGTGACGCTGATTTCCGGGTAGAACGCCCGGTATCGCCGGTTACTGTCGCTGCCAGCCGCGAGCGCGGCGAAGGAATCGCGCAGGAACTGGGTGTTTCGGGCATAAAGTGATCGCAAAGCCGCGACCGCCTTGCGCGCGTCGTCGAAGCTTTGCCGCACGAAGGGCTCTGGTGTGGCTATTGGCCCGATGGCTTGGGGACGGCCGTGATTCTTCATGACCCTAACGTAGTATCTTGGACCCGCCTTGGGGAGGCTTGGTAAGGGAACCTTCCCGACCCACGGCGCGTCAGCAGTAGCGACAACCCGGTAGGAGATCATGAGTTTCTTCGAGCGCCTAAAGACAGCAGCATCCGCCGAGTGGCGGGCCTACACCGAACATCCCTTCACGAACGGGTTAGCGGACGGTTCGCTCGCCGAGGCGGCGTTTCGTCACTACCTCGTCCAGGACTACCTTTTCCTGATCGAGTTTGCCCGGGCCTACGCGCTCGCCGTCTACAAGTCACCCAAGCTTGCCGACATGCGTGAAGCGGCCGCCGGCCTCTCAGCCATCCTCGACGTCGAGATGAACCTGCATGTGAAGCTCTGCGCCGGCTGGGGCCTGTCGCCCACCGATCTCGAACAAGCCCCGCCTGCCGTCGAGATGCTGGCCTATACACGCTACGTACTTGACGCTGGCATGCGCGGCGATCTGTTGGCACTCAAGGTAGCGCTTGCGCCTTGCGTGATTGGCTACGCGGAGATTGCGACGCGGCTTGCGTCGCGACCCGATGCGCTCGCTGCAACGAACCCATATCGCGTTTGGATCGCCGAGTATGCCGGCGCGCCATATCAGGAGGTCGCGGCGAAAGCGCGGGCTCATTTGGAGAATCTCGCCGATCTCTACGCCACGCCGGCCCGCGAGGCCGAGCTGATCGCGATCTTCAAGGAAGCTACCCGACTCGAGGCGGACTTCTGGGAAATGGGTTGGCGCGCAGGCCAGCGTGCATAATAGTCCGTGACGCGTACTGCTGTTTGGCTGCCAAATTGAGCGAGTACGACGATCGTCGAAAGCGGGCTGCCCTCCCGATCCTGCGCTCCACTTGCCGGGAGCTGCAGCGTTCTGAGGCTATTTCAGCCACCCTTTGACCCGGGCGCAGAGCGCTTCCGTCGATATGCCGTAGCGGTCGTGCAGCGTTGGCAGCGCGCCCGCCGCCAGGAATTCGTCCGGCAGACCGATCATGCGAAAGGCCGGATGCACGCCCTCGCGCATCAGCAGGCCGGCGACGGCCTCGCCCAGGCCGCCATTGACCGTGTGGTTCTCGGCAACCACGACGAGTCGGCCGGGCTTTGCGCAGCAGGCGAGGATCGTCGCGGCATCGAGCGGCTTGATTGTCGGCACGTGCAGGACACCGGCGTCGATCCGGTCGCTCACCAGCGCCTTCGCGGCTTCCAGCGCACGCATTGTCATGATGCCCGAGGAGATGAAGAGGACCTCGTACCCGTCCCGCAGCAGCTTGGCCTTGCCGAGCTCGAAGCTGTAACCGTATTCGTCGAGCACGAGCGGAACCTGCCCACGCAGCAGGCGCATGTAGACCGGGCCCCTGTGGCGCACCATTGCCGGCACGACCTGCTCGATCTCGTGTGCATCGCAAGGATCGATCACCACCATGTTCGGCATGGCGCGGAACAGGGCGAGGTCTTCGGTCGCCTGATGGGAGGGACCGTAGCCTGAGGTGAGTCCCGGCAGTGCGCAGGCGATCTTCACATTGCGGTCTTCCTCCGCGATCGTCTGGTGGATGAAGTCGTAGGCGCGGCGCGAGGCGAACACCGCATAGGTCGTCGCGACGGGCGTGAAGCCTTCCGCGGCCAGTCCGGAGGCGGCACCGAACAGCAACTGCTCTGCCATCCCCATCTGGTAGTAGCGATCGGGAAAGGCCTGCGCGAAGATGTGCAAGTCGGTGTACTTGCCGAGATCCGCGGTCATGCCGACGATCGAGCCGTCCTCTTTCGCCAACTCGACGAGCGCGTGGCCGAATGGAGCTGGCTTCGTTCGCTGCCCTTCGCTTGCGATCGAGGCGATCATCGCGGAGGTGGTGAGGCGCGGCTTGCCGGTGTCGGTCTTCGGAGCTGCGGGCTTCATGAAGGCTTCCTCTCGTCGAGTGCATCGAGCGCAAGCCGCCATTCATGTGCTTCCACGCGGATGAAATGGTTCTTCTCGCGCGCCTCCAGGAAGGGCACGCCCTTGCCCATCAGCGTGTCGGCGATGATCATGCTGGGCTTGCCTTGGCCGTGCTGCGCCTTGGCCGCATCGAAGGCTGTGCGCACCGCCGCGAGATCGTTGCCGTCGATGCGCTGGACGAACCAGCCGAAAGCATCGAGCTTCTCCTTCAGCGGCTCGAAGCCCATGACCGTGGTCGAGGGACCGTCGGCCTGCTGGTTATTGACGTCGACGATGGCGATAAGGTTGTCGAGCTTGTAATGGGCGGCGGACATGATCGCCTCCCAGACCGAGCCCTCGTCCAGCTCACCATCCGAGAACAGCGTATAGACGCGGCTGTCGGAACCCTTCCGCTTCAGGCCGAGGCACTTGCCGACGGCGATCGACAGGCCGAGTCCGAGCGAGCCGCCCGACATCTCCATGCCGGGCGTGTAGCTCGCCATGCCGGACATCGGCAGGCGGCTTTCGTCCGAGCCGTAAGTCTCCAGCTCTTCCTCCGGAATGATCCCGGCCTCGATCAGCGCCGCGTAGAGCGCGATCGCATAGTGGCCGTTCGACAGCAGGAAGCGGTCGCGTCCTTCCCAGGCGGGATCGTCGGGCCGGTAGCGCATGGCGTGGAAGTAGGCGGTGGCCAGGATGTCGGCGACATCCAGCGCCTGCGCGATGTATCCTTGCCCTTGGACCTCGCCCATCAGGATGGCATGGCGCCGGATATTCCAGGCACGGCGTTCAAGCGAAACGTTGTGGCCGAGTGGAGCGGTTCTCATGACTACGAGCCTTCTTAAGCACTAGCAACAGTGACGAGGATTGGCGCTCAGCCGTGGATCAGCATGCCGCCATTGACGTCGATCACGGCGCCCGTGACGTAGGCCGAGAGGTCGGAGGCGAGAAACAGGTAGATGCCCGCCACATCGTTCGCGTCGCCGAGCCGGTTGAGCGGGATCCCCTTGATAATCTCCCTGCGCATCTCGTCGGTTAGTTTGCCGCCGGTGATGTCGGTCTGGATCAGGCCCGGCGTCACGCAGTTCACGCGGATGCCGTCCGGCCCGAATTCGCGCGCCATCGCCTTGGCGAGTCCGAGCACGCCCGCCTTCGCCGAGGAATAGTGCGGTCCGCCGAAGATGCCGCCGCCGCGTTGCGCTGAAATGGAGGACATGCAGGCGATCGAACCCTGCTTGCGCGCCTGCATATGCGGGATGAAGACCTGGCTCAGGAACAGAACACCCTTGCAGTTGATGTCCTGGATCCAATCCCAACTTGCCTCGTCGATCTCCAGTGTCTTCACCGGCTGGGTGACGCCCGCATTGTTGATCAGGACATCGAGCTGACCGAAGGCCTTGATGACCTTGTCCGCGGCGGCCTGACAGGACGCCTTGTTCGCGACGTCGCAGCCAGGGCCGATATGCTGCGGGCCGAGCTCGGCGGCGGTCTTTGCGCGGCCGCCTCGTCGATATCGAGAATGGCGATGCGCGCGCCATGGCTCGCGAAAAGCTTCGCCGTGGCCAAGCCGATGCCGCGAGCGCTCGCGGCGCCGGAAATCGCGGCGGTCTTGTTTTGAAGCAGCATCTCATCCCTCGAACTGGTGTGATTTTTATTGCATGATACTGACTCGCCTTTTCCCATGGGAAAAACGCAAAAATTGCGCTATTTGATGAATTAGATTCATCCTGCCGGCCTCCTCCGATGGTTGGCCGGCATCCCGCAATCATCGAACGTTGGGGAATCGAGTTCCTGAGGAAGACATGAGACGCTTGCCGCTTTCCGCGCTCCAGGCCTTCGAGGCCGCAGCCCGGACGGGTTCCTTTCGGGCAGCCGGCGAGGAGCTCGGCATTTCGCCGAGCGCGGTCAGCCACGCGGTCCGCAAGCTCGAAAGTCTGATGGGTGCGGTGCTGTTCGACAGGCAGAGCCGTGCCGTCCATCTCAACACGGCAGGTGAAGCGCTGATGCGCCACGTCGCGTCTGGCTTCGACGAGATGCGGCAAGGCATCGAGACCGTCGGCTCGCGCTCCGGCAACCTGCTGCGGCTGCATTGCGCGCCCTCCATGGCCGCGCAATGGCTCATGCCGCGCCTGCGAGATCTCTTGGCCAAGCAACCCTGGCTCGAGGTGCGGCTTGCGGCCGGGGTCGACTATCCGCGGTTTGAGCACGACGAGTTCGACGCCGACATCTGCTACGGGCCACCGCGGCAGGAGGGATTGATCGTCATCCCGCTCGGCGAGGAGACCGTCACCCCGCTCTGCGCGCCGGATCTCGCCGCGCAGATCACCTCAGCGAAGGATCTCCTCGACGCGAAGCTCATCGAAAGCGACAACAAGCGCGTGCGGTGGAATAGCTGGTTCGATGCGAACGAGATCGCTCCTCCGGCTCCCCGTGGCTCGCGCTTCGACCGGTCCTTCATGGCCATCGCCGCAGCCGTCGACGGGCTCGGCGTCGCCCTGGAATCGACACGGCTGGCCGAACGCGAGATTGCGGCCGGCCAGCTCGTCGCTCCGCTCGCTGGGCGGGCGAAGGACGTGGGCTATGTCGGGCACTACCTCGTCTTTCCACGTGTGGCCAAGGCTCGCCGAGCGGTCCGGATGTTCACGCACTGGCTGACGCAGGAGTTGAGCCTGCCTCCGCCAAAGATCTGAAACAAGGCAGCGCCACTTAATGACTGGAGAGACATCGTGAGCCTCTACGCAAAACTCCTCGAACGCGAAGCAGAGCGACGCCCGATCAAGGTCGGGTTGATCGGTGCAGGAAAGTTCGGCGCGATGTACCTTCATCAGGTTCTGCGTACGCCCGGTGTGCATCTCGTCGGCATCGCCGATCTATCGCCATCTCGTGCGACCGAGAACCTGAAGCGCGTCGGATGGACCGAGGAGCGGTATGGCGCAGTCTCTCTTGATGATGCCCTTGAGAATGGCACGACCTTCCTGACCGACAACTGGGAAGCGCTTGTCGAATACCACGGCATTGACGTGATTGCCGAATGCACTGGTAATCCGGTGGCTGCCGTCGAACACTGTCTAGCGGCATTTTCGGCCGGCAAGCCGATCATCAACGTAACGGTCGAAGCTGATGCGTTCTGCGGACCGATCCTGGCGCACAAAGCCAGGCAGGCAGGTGTGATTTACAGCCTTGCCTATGGCGATCAACCGGCTTTGGCCTGTGATCTCGTTGACTGGGCGAGGGCATGCGGCTTCCCAGTGGTCGCGGCTGGTCGTGGTCACAAATGGCTGCCGCAATATCGGGAATCGACGCCTGAAACGGTGTGGGACCACTGGGGGCTAACCACCGAGCAAGCTGCACGCGGTGGCATGAACCCGAAGATGTTCAACGCTTTCCTTGACGGATCGAAGCCGGCGATCGAATCCGCTGCGATAGCGAACGCGACCGGCCTGGAGGCGCCCTCGCAGGGGCTTACCTTCCCTCCGGGATCAGTGGACGACATTCCTACGCTGATGCGCCCTCGCTCCGAAGGAGGAGTCTTGGAGGCCAAGGGTCAAGTCGAGGTCGTGTCCTGCCTCACGGCCGACGGCGTTCAGATCCCCAACGATATTCGAAAGGGCGTCTGGGTTTGCTTCGAAGGCGATAGCGAGTACATCCGCAATTGTTTCGAGGAGTACAAGGTTGTCACGGATCCGACTGGCCGTTACATGAGCTCCTATAAAAAATGGCACCTGATCGGTCTGGAACTCGGAATATCGGTGGCAGCCATCGCAATTCGCGGCGAACCGACAGGTGTAGCAACGAGCTTCAATGCCGATGTTGCCGCTACCGCAAAGAAGGATTTGCGTGCGGGGGATGTACTCGACGGGGAAGGAGGTTACACCGTCTTCGGAAAGTTGACGCCCGCCAGCACGTCGCTGGCGAAGGGATATCTGCCGCTAGGTCTTGCGCACAATGTGCGAATGATCCGGCCAGTGGCCAAAGACTCCTGCATCACCTGGGCCGATGTAGCGATCGACGAGACGCTGCCCGCAGTGCGTATCCGACGGGAGCAGGAGGCGCTCTATACTCCGGCTGCTACACGAAAACGCGCCTAGCTTGTCGCCCATCACCAGGCGGCAAAGCCGTATCTATGTCGCCCAAAGTTCGATATCGTTGCCCTATTCCGCGTCGGTTGCCTTCAGAAGCTGCGCGACTTCCATTACTTTTCGACGTAGGCGCTCATCAGCAATGCCGAAGTAGAGCTCGAGGAGCTGACGCGACTCTCGCTTCGTAACCAATTCACTCCAATCCTGTGCTTCGGAGGTTTGCTTCGATTCGACAGACGGTCGTTTCTTGCCTTCCAACTCGTCGAAGAACCATGTGATCGGGACGGCGAGTTGCACAGCAATGCCGTAGAGTCTTGACGCGCTGATCCGGGTTTCGCCTGCCTCATATTTTTGGATGAGCTGAGATGTCAGGCCAAGACGCCTTGCCAGTTCGTCCTGACTCAGGCCGAGGAGGTTGCGCCTGAGACGCAGCCGCTTCCCCACGTGCTCGTCGACAGGAGTCGGCTTCTTCGACGACACCCTCATTTTGCCGCCCCGCCTGGTCGGCGTGCGGGATTTCGATTTCTTCTCGGAAGGCTCAGAAGGCATCAAGCACCGCCGGTTGAATTCTTGCTCGGCACAATCAATTGGAATGGTGGAAATGGCATATCAACTCCTGGGCGGTACTATCAACTAGAATTATGTCACGCGGGTTACAAATGCACGGATTATTAGGCTCAACCACACGATGTGAGAACGATGGGATATTAATCCATGCACGAGCCTCTTCCGATATCGGGCCGGCTACCTGCTCATCTCAAGATCAAATACGGCCCCGTGGACCTGCTCGGGCGGTTCTTCCTCTGGGCCGACACCGCTGCAAGGGATCGCGGCGTAACACTGTCCTTTGCCAGCCTGCAGGATCTCGTCGAAGCCAATAAGGCCAACTCCGATAGCTGGCGCCCGCTTGTTCCGGTTTTTGACGAGGCTCTGGGCGGCGTTACGCCGGAGACAGCGTTTGTTCTGATCGGGCGGAACACGCATGGAGAGGTCGTCGCAACACAAGCGGCGCGCATCTATGATTGGCCGGAAACGTCTCTGAAGGACGAAGCCACGTCGCTGCGAATGTTCTATGCCGATTCCGCTGCCGCTTTCGCGCGCGGAGATCGCTGCGAGATCACCGCGCCGATTGCCAAGAAAATCACCGGGCGCGTCGTCTTTTCCGGTGGCATCTGGTATCGACGTGATTTCAGAGGAAAGGACCTTGGAACTATTCTGCCGCGCATTTCGCGGGCATACGCCTTCACACGCTGGAATAGCGATTTCACGATCGGCATGCTGGGCGATGGCGTCATCGCCGGCGGCCTGGCAGAGCGCGCCGGATATACGAAGGTCGAGCTCGGCTGCATCAAACTTGTGGCGTCGCCGCTTGGCGACATGCGTTGCGGGTTAGCCTGGATGCAGCGTGACGAACTCCTCGCCGATCTCGCAGCAATCATGGATCGGGCGAGTGTCCCTGTCATTGGGCCCCGCGTTGCCGAGGACGCAAATCACTGATGTCGCAAGGCGAAGCGGTATGATTATCCAAACCTTTCGTCCAGAGGATTCAGAAGGACTTGTCAAGGGGATGTTCGGTTGCATCGACGGCCGGGACTGGGCAGGGCTTTCCGATTTTCTCCACGATGAGGCGATCTACGAACGACCGGGTTATGAGCCGTTCGTCGGAAAGCCGGCCATCCTGGACTTCTACCTGACAAAACGGATCATTTCGCTCGGCCAGCACTGCGTCGAGAGGGTGCTGAGCGACGGCGCAAACATTGCGTGCTGGGGCAGCTTTTCCGGCGTTGCCAAGAATGGGCGCAATCTCAGCATGCGTTTTGCAGATGTCTACCGCATCAGGGAAGGGCGGATTGATCTACGCCGGACATTCTTCGACAGCCCGGCGATCTAGGGTGGATTGTTGCTCCCTGAAGTCAAAGACCGATGCGCCGAGAAGGCATGTTCCCCCGTTTCCCTTGCAGGTGAACGGCAAGATGAGACGCCGATAATGGCAGCGAATGCTATCGTTCATGTCTGGCCGTCTGATCGTGGCGTCCACCTCGTCCAGGCGCGGTAGTCGCGTCTCCTGGACGCGGCGGTAAATGCCTTCCACCCATCGGCCGTAATTGTAATCCGGTTGTTCTTCCATCGGCAGACCCCGCGAATTCTTCCGCCAGGTCTCGCCGTAAATTTCAAAGCCAGATCCGACATCGGTAATGGTCAGCCGGCCATCCACAGGCTCGACAAGCATGAAGCGCGGACGAAGCGATCAGGCAATACGTCGGCCAGCGTCGCAGAATCGTAAACCTGCTTCGAATCAATCCATTGCGCGAAAAGGGTTGATAGTGCTTCGTCCGTGTTCGCAAGTATTTCGAGCGGGAGCTCTCTGCTCGTGAACGCGCAAGAAGGTTGCTGATGGCTCGCAGCAATCCGCTCGGCAATGTAGGCGATCGTCTGCGCGAGGCTCGGGACCAGTTTCTCGACGAACTGGTCCGGATGGGAAATGACGGTGCGCTCGATCCCCATATCGGCGAGGCAGTATAGAGCTGCGGCGATGCTCGTCTGGGACACCGTTTCGGGCCGAAATCGGATGCGCGCCGCATTGGGAGCGATTTTCGTGACAGCCACAAATCCCAGATTTTCGATGAGGTAGGTCAGAAAATCGAAGTCGGGAAGTGAGCAGTGCAGGAAGCTTCTTAAGGCCGGGGATCGAGCATCCCATGCGCGACCGCGGTCATCCAGAACGATAGTTTGCATGCGACCCTCACCCGTCAACCCGGAGCAAAGTCGTCCATCCAGCGCTCATTGTTTGGCGAAGTTGCGCCATCTTAGCCACACTCGCTGGGCTAGACATCAAAATTCGATGGATAATTGGCATCACGCTTTAGTGACGCCGTTCTTCGGCGCCGCTCTGCCGTCCCAAATCTGGACGCGCGAAGTCAGAAGCTGAATCGCTTAATGGTTGCGATGAATGAAGTGGCGCGGGCAACCGGCTGCGTCACTCCGACATGTGGTCTCTCTCAAACAACTAGAATTAGATTTTCTTGCTGGCAACTAGAATTAGATATTGACGCCCAGCATAAATAGGTGACAACTATTGGTTGGTCAGGGAACGCTCAAGGAGTTCGGCATGCAACCGCAAAAACAGTCCATCGTTGCGAACAGTCATCATCACCACGCCACAACGGGAGCGGCGGACAAGCTTCGCAACCAGATCTGCTGCAATCACGAGCTCTCGTTCCTGATGGAAGCCCACGACGCTCTGTCGGGCGCCATCGCCGAGCGCGCAGGCTTTAAGGGGCTCTGGGCGTCCGGCCTGTCAATTTCGTGCTCGCTGGGCTACCGCGACGCCAACGAAGCCTCCTGGACCCAGCTCGTCGATGTCGTCGAGCGCATCGTGGACTCGACTGACCTTCCGGTGCTTGTCGACGGCGATAGCGGCTTCGGCAATTTCAACAATGCACGCCTTCTGGCACGCAAGCTGCAGCAACGTGGCGCTGCCGGCGTCGCGCTGGAGGACAAGGGCTTTCCCAAGATGAATTCGTTCGTCGGCGATCGGCATCCGCTTGCCGATACCGGCGAATTCTCGGGCCGGCTGCGCGCGGTGAGGGACACGGTAGGCGACGATCTGGTCCTCGTCGCACGGATCGAGGCGCTGATCGCCGGCCACGGAATGGACGAGGCTCTCATGCGCGCCCATGCCTATGCCGAGGCCGGGGCAGACGCCATCCTCATTCATTCGCGCAAGAGCGCGGCGGACGAGATCCTCGCTTTTGCCGGCGCCTGGCAGAATCGGCTTCCCGTTGTGATCGTCCCCACCAAGTACTATCGAACGCCCGTCTCCGCCTATCGCGAAGCCGGCATCTCGACAGTGATCTGGGCCAACCACTCGATGCGGGCGGCAATCGCCGGGATGAGAGACATTTGCGGCCGCATTATCGCCGAGGAGAGCATCGCCGGCATCGAAGGCGAAGTCGCCACGCTCGACGAGGTCTTTGGTCTAATGCGCTACGGTGAACTCGCTGCCGCCGAGGAGCGATACTTGCCGACGTACGGCGGAAACGGTCACGCGAAAGCGTGATTCTCCGGCCTCCATCCCACAGCATAGAAACCTTCCTAACGCGGAGATTGTGCCATGCTTCATTCAACACTAGCGACGCCACTGTCAATCCAGATGCCTGAACCGGATATCGCGCAGGTGATCCGATGGCGCGATAGTTCCTATGCGGCTGACCTCTATATTGCGGCGGTCTCGTGGCTAGATCTCTTTACCTATCTCGACCAAAGCCCCGCGACTGAAGCAGAACTGCGCAGGCATTTTCAGCTCAAGGAGCGGCCGACGCGAACGATGATCAGGCTCTTTGAGTCCTGGGGGCTCCTCGTCAACATCGATGGCAAACTTCTCGTGACGGCATCTGCGCGGCGGTACCTGAGCCGCGGCTCAAACGAGAACATTTCCTCCTACATTGCCACCATGAAGTACAAATCGTCTGTCCGGGAGATCTACGACGTGTTGCGCCAGGGTGCACCTGACACCTGGCATGTTGAGCGTGGCGACACGACCAACTGGGACGCGCTGATGCAAACGGACGATTTCGCCGATCTGAATACGCGCGGAATGGAGGAGCGTGGGCGGATTTTTGCTCCCGATCTCGCGCGCCTGCTCGATTGTACACAGGACACGGCCGTTCTGGATGTGGGAGGTGGATCCGGGGTCTACTCGGCGCACCTGCTCAACCGCTATCCCAATCTGTCGGCGACGATATTTGAGCGTCCCCCAGTCGATCAACTCGCCACGCGATGTCTTGCCGAGCGTAAGCTGACGGCACCAAGAGCGCGTGTGATCGCCGGAGATATGTTTGTCGATCCATTTCCGGAAACCGCTTCTCTCCATCTCTATTCGCATGTCCTGCACAATTGGGGGCCGGAGAAGGTGCGGCTGTTGCTGGAAAAATCGTACCAGAGCTTGCTGCCTGGCGGTCGGGTGGCGGTTTACAGTTGCCACCCGGACGATCGAGGCGGGCCTGCGCCGGTCGCGGAGGCAGAATATTCAGTCCTGCTGACCACCGGCTATGAGGGCTGCTGCTACAGTTTCGAGGACATGCGTTCCCTCATGGAAGGCGTCGGCTTTCAGCACGTCGACTATCGCAAGTCGATTTGCAACCGAAGTCTCATCACGGCGCGAAAGCTCGCCAACAGGTCTGCGTGAACAAGAACTCTGTCTAAACATAATCGCTGTCTGAGCGTTTTGCTCGACCCCTGGTGTCGTCGATGCTGACGGCACCAAACGCTGCGCCGTGTCCGGCGCGGGAGAAAAATGCCGCCTGTCGGGAGGAAACTAATGACTTTGTCGACAACGACACTCTTGGCTCTTCTGAAGCAGCAGAGGTATCAGTTTTTTTCCGGAGTACCTTGCTCGAATTTCGCTGATCTGTTCCAGCAGGTATCCTTGGACAAGGATATTAGGTCAGTCCCGGCAGCGAGCGAAGGCAGCGCGTTGTCATTTGCCGTCGGCGCGGCTCTGGCGGGGCGACGAAGCGTCGTTGCCCTCCAGAATTCCGGACTGGGAAACATCATCAATCCGCTGACATCGCTAGTCCAGGTTAACTGCATTCCGACACTGCTTCTGATCGCCGTGCGGGGACATACCGACGAACCCAAGGACGAGCCGCAGCATCGCATCATGGGTGCCAATACCCACGCATTGCTCGATCAACTGGCAATTCCATGGGGCGAGTTCGACGGGACGCCACAGGGGTTCACGGCGTGCCTCCTGAAGGCCGAAGAGGCGTTCCAGCGATCAGTCTCGTTTGCGATTCTTGTCCGGAAAGGTCAGCTCTCGGCGGGCCTCGGCGTCGTTGTCAAATGCGAGCAACCAATGAGCAATTATCCACTCAGCGTCGGATGCGCTTTGGAAATCGTCAGCGAAGCCCTGCGACCCACCGATCTCGTTGTCTCAACAACCGGGTTCATTTCCCGGGAGTTATTTCGCTCGAGCGACCGGCCGGGGAATTTCTACATGCAGGGATCGTTGGGCCATTGCAGCGCGGTGGCTGCGGGGGTCGCGCTCGCGCATCCATCGCGTCGCGTGATCGCGCTGGATGGCGATGGCGCTGTGCTGATGCATATGGGGGTCTTGTCCACGATCGGGTACGCATCCCCCCGAAATTTCCTGCACATCGTACTCGATAACGAAGGCTACGTCTCAACCGGGGGGCAGGAATCCACTTCGGCGACTTCCTCGCTGGAAGCGGTTGCCAAGGCCTGTGGGTACGGTGCGGTCAGCCGATGCGTAACCAGTGCCGAATTGGGCGAAGCGGTTGCACGGAGCTTGTCGACCGACGGGCCGCACTTCCTGCTCTGCAAGGTCAATCAATTACATGCGCGCTCGCTACCCCGGGTGACGTCCCGTCACACCCCGGAGGAGAACAAAGAAGCGTTCCAGATCGCGTTGAACCAGCCGCGCGCCTTCCATCTGCAAGCCGTGCCGGAAGCAGTAGCTCGGTGAAAACATCAGGCGGTTAATATGCTGATCGGGTTCCTTTGCCTCTCGTTCGTCGTCGTCATTTGGGGCACAAACTGGCTTGTGATCAAGGATGCCTTGCAGTCTTCGCCGCCCCTGCTCTTTACCGGCATCCGTTTGCTCGGCGGGGCAATCGCGATCGGAGCCGCCCGGCTGTGCCTTGGATACCCACTCGAGCTTGGTTGTGGTGGGAAGGGCAGGCTTGTCGCGGTGGGTCTCCTTCAAATGGCTGGAGGCCTTGGGCTGAGCCTGGTCGGCTTGCAGTATCTCGATGTCGGCACCAGCGCTTTGATTTTCTATACGATGCCCTTGTGGCTCATCGCGATCGAATGGACGATCGATCGCCAAAAGCAATCGCTCCTCGATGTCATCGCACTGACCTGTGGAATGCTTGGTCTCGGCCTACTGGCGTTGGGCGCGAATCCGGTTGCGACACCTCATGGCATCCTGGGCATCGCGCTGCTCTCGATGGCGGCTTTCAGTTGGGCGCTGGGAACATGGATCCACAAACGTACCCCCGGCGACATCGACGTATGGAGCCGTACCATCTTTCAATTGGCGACTTCAGGCGTAGTTGTCATCGTTGCGTCGCTCCTGCTGGAGCGTCGGATTGACTGGACACAATTGCCGATTCTTGCCTGGCCTATCGCATTCAACTGCATCGTGGCGACAGGGTTGGCGTTCGTCGCCTGGTACCGCGCGCTCAGCACTATTTCCACGCAGATCGCATCCCAGAGTCTCGTGCTGATCCCTGTCGTCGCGCTGGTAGCGGCTGCCGTCCTGCAACAGGAGACTCCCACGACACGCGTCGTCGTCGCCTGTGTCTTCATCATCGTCGGTGTCTCCATCGCGATCTGGCATGCTGGTGGCCAAGGGAGCCGAGCCGGTGAGTGCGAGCCCGCGCGGTCGGAAGCCTACGATCGGCACGGAACGCCACACGGAGCCGAGCGATGTTAGATTCGACGCGGCTCTATCATCCAATGAAGATCGCAGGAGAGGATGTTCATACGGACGCATCCATCGATGTGCGGAACCCGTTTACCGGTCAGATAATAGCTGTAGTGCCGCAGGCGCGTCCCGAACATGCGCGCCGCGCCTTCGCGATTGCGCGGGCATTCCGTCCCAGGCTCACGCGGCGTGAGCGGGCGCGGATCCTCCTGGCGACGGCGGATGCGATCGAAGCAAACCGAGACAGGCTTGCGCGCCTGATTACATCGGAAAGCGGCCTATGCTTGAAAGACTCGCTACATGAAACCGCGCGGGCCAAGGATGTCTGGTCATTCGCCGCGCATGCAGTGCTCCAGGACGATGGAGCGATTTACGCGGGCGATATCGGAGGGAATGCGCAAAGCAGACGCATATTTGCGACCAGGACGCCGCTCCTTGGTGTCATCTCAGCGATTACTCCCTTCAACCATCCGCTGAATCTCGTGAGCCATAAGCTCGCTCCGGCGATCGCGACCAACAATAGGGTCGTGCTCAAACCGGCAGAGGCGACTCCTTTGACCGCGCTTGCTCTTGCCGAGCTGCTTTATGAGGCGGGACTGCCGCCGGAAATGTTGTCGGTAGTCACCGGCGATCCGCGTTCGCTGGGAGATGAGATGATCAATGACCCGGATATCGACCTGGTGACATTTACCGGATCGGTGAGCGCCGGAAAGAAAATTGCCGAACGGGTGGGATATAGAAGGCTGGTGCTCGAGCTCGGCGGGAACGATCCTCTGATCGTAATGGGTGACGCTGATCTCGACCGCGCAGCCCGATTGGCGGTGCAGGGTGCGACCAAGAATTCCGGGCAACGCTGTACCGCCGTCAAGCGGGCCTTGGTCGTCGAGGGCATAGCCGATCGCTTTGCCGAAGCGACCCTCTCTCTGATGAGGCGCCTCACGGCAGGAGATCCCATGGATCCCAACACGGATGTGGGCACGGTCATCAATGCGAAGGCGGCGTCGACAATTGCCCGACGCGTCGAAGCCGCAATTCAGGGCGGCGCCCGCCTGCTGCTCGGCAATACTCCGAAGGGCGCGCTTTACCCGCCGACACTATTGGACCATGTCGCGTACGATTGCGAGTTGGTGCGCGAAGAGACCTTTGGTCCCGTCCTGCCGATCATTCGCTGCCCGGATGACGTCGAGCACATCATCGCCATCGCAAATTCAACGGCCTTCGGTCTTTCGGCGGGGTTGTGCACAAACAGGCTCGACTACATCACCCGCTTTGTCGATGGTCTCGACGTCGGCTGCGTCAACGTGTGGGAAGTTCCAGGATACCGGACGGAGCTGACGCCATTCGGCGGCATCAAGGATTCCGGCCTCGGCCATAAGGAGGGCGTGCTGGAGGCCATGAAGAGCTTCACGAACATAAAAACCTACTCGCTGCCGTGGTGAGGCAAACTTCAATCCAGGAGTTTGGACCCGGCCGCTTCATCGGTGACCAGGACCTGGCAGAAGCCAGCCAGCAGGCCGGCGCGAATGATGGGGACCTTGTGCTCGCCTCCGGCGGCGAGAATCCGATGTCTGATTTGGAGCACATGGTCGATCGGCGGATGGATCGTTCGTTGCACCAGGGGGTGGTGAAGCGGCTTACCGGCTGAGTCGAGGTAGTGACCGCAAATGTCCCCGACCGCACCGGCTTCAAGCAACGAAGCCCAGGTTTCGCGAGAAATGACCTCGTACTCGAGCGCCTTTGATTGCTCGGAGAGGTCGATCGCACTCAACAGGGCCACGTCGAGGGAGGGCACCATGGCGAGCACTGAACGAACAGGCTCACTCGCGACGAGGATGTCCCTCAGCTCCGCCGTCTCGGCGAACATCGGCGCGGTCAGATAATAGCATCGCGCGCCAAGCGCCCGGGCTATCATGGTTGCATTGTCATACGGATTGATCGGCGCGCTTTCGGCCAACCCGCCCGACATCAGCACCACGCGGGTGCCGTCTCCAGATCGCTGCGGCAGGCTTTGAGCTGCGGCATTGATGGTGCCTCCCCAGGTGATTCCTAGCGAACCCGACGGCGGGAGGCACTCGGCGACGTATCGCGCGGCGGCGGCTCCGATGAACGAACGCACGTCGGTGCCGCCCAGGGGGACCGGGACCACGATCGCGTGACGCAGGTCAAATTTGCGGATGAGTTCTTCTTCAATCTCGGTGCGGTGGCCAGCCGGATCGGCGATCGTGATTTGAACGAAGCCGCTTTCCCGTGCCTCACCGAGGATCCGGTTGACGCGCTTGCGCGTCATCTTCAGCCGCTGCGCGATCGCGTCCTGGGTTTGGCCTTCCCTGAAATAGTACCAGCAGATTTTGGCCACCAACGCGGCGTCGGCTCGACCATCGCCGGCTTCGCCTTCGCTTGGTGCCGCTTGCGGGCCTCGAATCAACGCGCACTCCGATCAGCTTCAGGAACCGCTGTTTGCCTCCTTCGGGGGTGGATGGCAACCCCATCATATTTCTCCACAATTCATCGTTATGCACAAATGTGCCTGCATCGTCACAAATGTGTAATGGGCTCTCTCTATCAGTTCGCCGAGCTTGGAAACAGGAGAGAATCCATGCGTCGGCTGGTCATCGTGTCATCACTGCTGTGCGGCTGGGCAACGTCCGCCCTCGCGCAATTTTCCGACAACAAGATCGTCATCGGTGTGATGGGTGATCAAAGCGGAGTCGTCGCTGATGTCGGCGGACCCGGATCGATCCTGGCGGCCCGTATGGCGGTTGAGGATTCGGGCGGGACTGCTGGCAGTGTCCCCATCGAGATCATTACTGCCGACCATCAGAATAAGCCCGACGTCGCGTCTGCGATTGCCCGCGAATGGTTCGACCGGCGCGGCGTCGACGTCGTCGTCGACCTGCCGCATTCCGGTGTGGTCTTCGGGTTGATGGCGATTGCCACCGAAAAAAAGCGCTCCCTGATGATATCCGGCGCCGCCAGCGTGGAGATAACCGGAGGGCGCTGCTCCCCCTTTGCCACGCACTGGACTGATGACACTTACTCGCTCGCGCGCGGGACCGCCGCGGCCCTGATGCAGCAGGACCTGAAGTCCTGGTATTTTCTCACCGCGGATTACGCATTCGGCCACGATCTCGAAAAGGACGCTTCGCGCGTCGTCGAGGAACGTGGAGGTAAGGTGGTTGGAAGCGCTCGCCACCCCCTGAGCACGGCCGATTTCTCCGCGCTTCTGCTCCGTGCGAAATCCTCGCAAGCGCAGGTAGTAGCGCTGGCCAGCGCCGGCGCTGACACCGTCAACGCCATCAAGCAGGCTGGTCAGTTCGGTATCATGCGCGGTGGCCAGCGTGTCGCGGCTCTCCACGCATTCGTCACCGACATCAACAGTGTCGGTCTCGAAGCGGCTCAGGGCCTGATCATCACCAGCGGCTTTTACTGGAATGACACCGATGGGACTCGCGCCTTTTCTGAGCGCTTTTTCAAAGCTCATGGACGCATGCCGACCCGTGAACAAGCCGGCGTCTATACGAGTGTGCTGCACTATCTCAAGGCCGCCAGCAAAGCGAAGACTGACGATGCCGCGGTCGTGAATACGGAAATGCGAAAGCTGCCCGTCGATAAATTCGGCCGGCAAGTCCACATTCAGGAAAACGGTCGCGTCGTCTACGATCTCGGTGTTTATCGTGTGAAGACCGCGGCCGAGAGCAAAGCTCCCTGGGACTACTATGAGCGCATCGCCACGGTTTCGGCCGACACCGCCTTTCGCTCGATCGATACCGCGGGCTGCGCCGCTCCGAGCGTTCGATGACGACCCTCATTCTTGATCGTCCGCAGCGGGCAGCCGCGCCAATTGCCTCGGCTGTCCGAAAGCGTGCTGCAACTTCGCTGCTGAGCGCCCGCGACCTGACTGTTCGTTTCGGCGATTTCGAAGCGCTTCGCGGCGTCTCGATCGATCTCGACGCAAGGTCGATCCATGCGGTGATCGGGCCCAATGGGGCAGGCAAGACGACGTTATTCAACGTGATCAGCGGCTTTATGAAGCCGACCGCCGGCCACGTTCATCTCAACGATGTGGATGTGACTGCGGTCTCGCCGAACCGTCTTGCGCGGCTCGGGCTGGCCCGATCGTTTCAGATATGCTCGATTTTTCCAAATCTCTCCGTCGCCGATAATGTCCGCACGGCACTGGCGCTGAACGTGCGGGGTCTGCAGCTCCTGCGCGGCCGTTCGAGACGGAACGAAAATGAAGCAACGGTCCGGCATCTTCTCGATCAAGGCGGGTTGACAGACGAAAGCGAACGCCGCGCCGCGGATCTACCCTATGGTCGCCGGCGACTGCTTGAAATCGTCACGACGATCGCCATTGCGCCGAAATTTCTGCTGCTCGACGAGCCCACTGCGGGTCTCGCCCGGGAAGACATCGCGCCTGTCGCGGCCCTGATCAAGACGGTCGCCGCCACCTGCGGCGTCCTTTTGGTCGAACACAATCTGCAGGTCGTGAAAAGTCTGGCAGCGAAGGTCACGGTGCTCGCGGAAGGCTCGGTCCTCTGCGAGGGCAGCTACGACGAGGTCGCGCGCGACCCTCGCGTGATCAGCGCCTACATCGGGGCCGAGTGTCGTGCCTGAGGCGGTTTCGATGCGCCTATCGAACGTGCAAGCGTGGTACGGCGATTCTCAGGCGCTGTTCGGCGTCGGGTTCGCGGTTCGGCCAGGCGAGGTGACCTGTCTAGTTGGCCGCAATGGCGCGGGTAAGACAACCATCCTTCGCGCCATCATGGGTTTACTGCCGCGACAAACCGGCAGCATTATCTTGTCGGGGCGCGAAGCAAGCGGAATGCGCCCATATGAGCGTACTCGGTTCGGCATCGGCTATTGCCCCGAGGAGCGGGCGATCTTCTCCAGCCTTACCGTCGAGGAGAATCTTGCCCTTCCTCCGGCGGTTCGCGCCGCGGGCATGGCCAAGGCCGATATCTTCGCGCTGTTCCCGAATCTTCGCACGAGGGGACGCCACTATGGCGACCAGCTCAGCGGCGGCGAGCAGCAAATGCTCGCCATCGCGAGGATTTTGCGCACAGGCGCGCAGACGCTTCTTTTGGACGAACCCACGGAGGGACTGGCGCCGGTCATCGTGAAACAGATCGAGCATGTGCTGATCGAACTCAAGCGACGCGACTACACGATCCTGCTTGTGGAACAGAACCTCGACTTCGTCCTGCATCTGGCCGATCGGGTGGTGGCGATCGAAAACGGTTCGGTTGTGGACGACCTCGAAACCCGAGGTGGCGAGTACGTCAGGGCTCGGCTCCTCGAACGTCTAGCGCTGTGATTCCTGCATGACAGATCTCATCCTCGGCTACCTTACGATCGGCCTCGTCAACGGCTCGTTCTATGCGCTGCTTAGTCTCGGGCTAGCGCTTATCTTCGGCCTTCTCAACATTCTCAACATGACGCATGGCGTGCTCTACATGATGGGCGCTTTTGCCGCATGGGCCGGCTCTCGTTATCTCGGATTGGGGTATTTCGGGGGGCTGATTTTCGCACCGGTCTGCGTAGCTGCTTTCGGCATCATCCTCGAACGTTCGTTGCTGCGTCGAACCTATGGCCTCGACCCGCTCTACGGATTCATGCTGACGTTCGGCGCGGCGATGGTCGTTCAGGGTGGCTTCCAGGCCTATTTCGGTTCGACCGGACTTCCCTACGCCGCGCCGGATTGGCTATCCGGCGGGCTGGATCTCGGTTTTCTGTATTTCCCTGCATACCGACTTTGGGTCGTCGCCGTGGCGCTTGTCATATGTGTGAGCGTCTGGATCGCAATTGCGCGCACGCGTCTTGGCTCGGTTCTGCGCGCGTCGTCCGAAAATGCAGCTACTGCCGAAGCGCTCGGCGTCGGCGTGCCTCATGTTTTCGCCGCCACTTTCGCCCTGGGCGCCGCCCTGGCGGGACTGGCAGGCGCGCTGGCCGCGCCGATCTACCAGGTCAGCCCTCTGATGGGCTCGGACATCCTGCTTATCGTATTTGCAATCATCGTCATCGGCGGCATGGGCTCGATCGGAGGAACCATCGTCTCGAGCTATGCCCTCGCGCTGATCGAGAGCCTTACACAGGCGCTGGTCCCGCAGGCGGCAAGCTTCATCGTCTTCGCCTTCATGTGCGTTGTGCTTCTGCTTCGGCCGCAAGGGCTGTTCGGCATTTCGGTGGTCCGATCCCACGAATTCCTGGCGGCCCGGCTTCCGTGGATTGAGCCTGCGGATAAGGAAACCGCCGCCGAACGCTTGACCGGCATGGTGCCGGTACTCGCCGCCGTTGCCGCGCTTTTGGCACTGCCGATGCTGCTCTATCCCGTCTACCTGATGAAGATCTTCTGTTTCACGATCTTCGCCGCCTCATTCAATTTCCTGCTGGGATTTGCCGGCATCATGTCCTTTGGCCAGGCGGCCTTGTTCGGTACTGCGGCCTATCTCACAGCGCATGCGGCGAGAGAGTGGGCGCTGTCACCGGAAGCCGCGATCGGCGTCGGGATAGCGGCGGCGCTCGTTCTCGGTTTCGTCATGGGCGTCTTTGCGATCAGACGCCGGGGCATCTATCAGGCCATGATCACGCTGGCGATCGCGCAGATGGTCTATTTTGTCTATGTGCAGGCCAGCTTTACACATGGCGAGGATGGCATCCAGTCAGTCCCCCGCGGGATGTTGCTGGGGCTGATCGATCTTCGCAACGACACCAATGTTTACTGGCTCTGCGCTGCCGCCATGCTCGGTGTGCTCTTCGGTCTGCGCCGTCTGATCAACTCCCCGTTCGGGATGATGTTGATCGCCATTCGCGACAATGAACGCCGGGCTCTGTCGCTGGGGCACAATGTTGACGCATACAAACTCGCTGCATTCGGCATCGCCGCTTTCTGCGCCGGCATTGCCGGCTCGATGAGCGCCATCGTCTTTCAGTTGGCCACATTGTCCGGCGTGCATTGGCATCTCTCGGGCGAAGCCGTGCTGATGGCGTTGATCGGCGGTATCGGAACATTCGGCGGACCTCTCGTCGGCGCCGCCGTGTTGGTGACGATGCAGCATTTCCTATCGTCGTTCGGCGCCTGGATCGTGGCAATCCAGGGAGCCGTCTTTGTTCTGTGCGTCCTGCTGTTTCGCGACGGGTTATTGCCCCATGCCCTTGCACTCGCCGCAAATCTTCGCCGGCAGGACGCAACGTCGAAAACGAGCGGGACGCCGCAAGCTGTGGAGGCTGTCGGCCAATGAATGACGTATCAGGCACCCAGAGGCTGGCGCTCGTTTCGAATAGCAAGCGATTGAATGAATTGTCGGCTTGCACGATCGTCAGTGCGATCCGCGATCGCCTGATAACGGCGACATCCGTGATGGAAGCCTGCCTGGAGCGGATTGCCGTTCGCGAACCGCAGGTGAAGGCCTGGAGCTTCCTGGATGTCGATCTGGCGCGGGAACGCGCGCGGCTGGCGGATGAATGGCAGGCCGCGCGATTCCCGCTCGGCCCGTTGCATGGTCTGCCGGTAGGCGTGAAGGATGTGTTCGATACCAGCGACATGCCGTCCGAATATGGCAGCGGAAGCTTGCGTGGGCGTCGGCCGACCGAAAACGCGGATGCCGTCACCGTGTTGCACCGGGCCGGAGCCCTCATCGTTGGCAAGACCAGCACGTCCGAATTCGGAATGTATCATCCCGGTCCGACGCATAATCCCCTGGATCTGTCGCGCTCACCGGGCGTGTCGTCGGCAGGGTCCGCGGCGGCCGTTGTCGATCACATGGTTCCGCTGGCGCTCGGCACCCAACACACGGCATCCACGACACTACCAGCTTCGTTTTGCGGCGCGTTCGCTTTTAAGCCGTCGCTGAATTTCACGAGCATGCGGGCATCGAACGTGCTGGTCCCCCGCATGGCGCATGTAGGTCTGATGGCGCGCTCGGTCGACGACCTCGCGCTGTTTGCCGGAGCATTCGATCGTCGGCTCGCGGAGGTCGAAGCGCTGCGACATCCGCCCAGGCTAGGTTTGGTCCGCGGGCCGGGCTGGCACATGGTAAGTCCGGACGCGCGTCAAGCTCTCGATCGTTTGGTCGCCGGACTGCCTGCAGCGGTGGTCGCGGTCGATCTTCCGGGCGAATTCGATACGGCGCTTGAGGTTGTGCTTGGCCTTCTCAATGCTCACCTGGCATACCGTTTCGGTGCCCTGCCGGAGGAAACGTTCCGCAGCTTCTGTCCTCCGCTGCAGGAGGGCATCGTTGCCGGGCGTGCGTTGAGCGCCGCGCGCTATCTCGAACTCGAGGCCATGGCCGACCGGCTCACCGCTCTGGCCGCGGCATTATTTCGTGATCATGACGCCTTGATCACGCTATCCGCGCCGGGAGAGGCCACGCGCCTTGAGGAGGGGCCGGGCTCCGGCGTCATGTCCATGCCCTGGAGCCTGTGCGGATTACCGACTGTGTCCTTACCGCTGCTGCGCGGCATGAATGGCATGCCGATCGGCGTTCAGCTCGTTGGTTGCCAGGGGAGCGATCGCAATCTTTTGCGCGTGGCGGCATGGCTCACGGATGCTGTACTGAACGACGGGTCTTCTCATGAACAAGTCTAATCTGGCCCTGACCGATGCCGCGTCCTATCTCGCTGAGAGACCTCTGGTGACAGTGAACGGGCGCGCCTATGCGTGGCCGAAACGTCCCGCTGTGGTCATCTGTTTCGACGGCTGCGATCCGACCTATATCGAGTCTGCCAGCGCCGCCGGGGCCATCCCTGCCATCGACCGGATGCGGCGCGAAGGCTTCTCAGCCTCCGCGCTCGCGGCAATGCCCACATTCACCAATCCCAACAACGTGTCCATCGTCTGCGGCGTGCCGCCCGCCGTTCACGGCGTCTCCGGCAATTTCTATCTCGACCGCGATACCGGCGCAGAAATCATGATGGTGGACGCGACTCCGGTGCGCGCGCCGACTATTCTGGCAGCGTTCTCGCAAGCGGGAGCCAAGATTGCCGCCGTTACTGCCAAGGACAAGCTGCGCAGGGCACTCGGTCATGGGCTCGACGGCATCGCTTTCTCTGCCGAGAAGGCCGATGAGGCGACCGATGCGGAGAACGGCATCTCCGCAATCGGCGCGCTGGTGGGGCGTGGAGCGCCAGGCCAGTATTCCGCCGATCTTTCCTTGTTCGTGCTCGACGCCGGAATTCGCCTGCTTGAAATCCGCCGGCCAGACCTGATTTATCTGTCGCTTTCCGATTATGTGCAGCACAAGCATGCGCCGGATGCACCCGAAGCGATTGCCTTTATGCGTGCGGTGGACCAGCGGCTCGCAAGGTTGCTCGGGCTCGGCGCCTGCCTCGGGATTGTCGCCGACCATGGCATGAATGACATGGCCCACCCGGGCGGCGAGCCAAACGTCGTCTATCTCGGCGACCTGCTGGATGCCGCCTTCGGTGAGGGCACAACCCGCGTCATCTGTCCGATAACAGATCCCTTCGTGCGTCACCACGGCGCCCTGGGCGGCTTTGTCCGTGTCCATCTGCAACGGACGGAGCCTTCCAGCGCCACGGTGTTGAATTTCATTCGGCAGATTCCCGGCGTCTGTATGGCCATGCCGCGTGAGGAAGCGTGCCTGCGCTTCGAGCTGCCGGAAGATCGCGAAGGCGACATCGCCGTGGTGGCCAGGTCGGGCGTCGCCCTTGGCGCCCATGCCCGCGACCACGACATTTCGCAGCTCTCGGGCGAGCGGCTGCGTTCTCATGGCGGGCTCGCCGAGCAGGTGGTGCCGTTCATCCTCTCTCATCCGCTCAAGGCCGGACTGGTCGAGGGCAGCGCAGGGAAACCGCTCCGCAACTACGATGTTTTCTCAGTCCTGCTCAACGACGTGGAAGTCTGACTATGCGTCGCGCCGTCCTCGTCATCCTCGATGGCCTGCGCCGCGATCTCGTGACGCGGCAGACCACACCTCGTCTTGCCGCCTTCGCCGAGCGCGCTGAGCAGTTCTCTGCTCATCGCACGGTGTTTCCGTCCTGCACGCGGGTGGTCTCGGCGAGCCTGGCGACCGGTTGCCATCCGGCCCGCCACGGCTTGCAGGGCAACACCATGGCGCTCATGGAAGACGGGCGCCTCGTTCGGCACGACGCGGGTCGCCCCGACTTCCTCCAGCACAAGCGGCGCGTCACCGGCCGCGCGCTGGCCGTGCCAACTTTGGCCGAGCGCTTAACGGACAGCGGCGGCGCCATCATCTTTAGCAACGTTTCACCAGGAGCAGCCTATGCGCACGATCCGGATGGATTTGGGCGGGTCTATCATCGCGCCGGATCGTTCGGCCGCGGCCGGGTCCCGCTACCGCAGGATGAGCAACTTCGCGTCACACTGGACGTAGAGGGCGACCGGGCAATGACCGAGCGCTTCATCCGCGAAGCGGTGTTGCCTCCGTCCGATCCTCCTGCGCTTGCGGTGCTGTGGCTCGGCGAGCCGGATGCCACGCAGCACGCCTTGCCCATGGGATCGCCCGGTCATCTTGCGGTGTTGCAAGAGGCAGATCGCAATGCCGATCGCGTCATGGACGCGGTGGCCACGCTCGCCGACAGGGACGATATTCTTCTGCTGATTGGATCAGATCACGGCCATCAGACCGTCTCCGGCGTCATCGACATCGACGAAGAACTGGTTACAGCCGGATTGAAGGAGAGCCTTGAATCAACCGACGTGGTCGTCGCCTCGAACGGTACCTCCGCGTTGCTTTACGTCCATCCCGATTTCGTCGCGCGCGCGCCGTTGGTCGGCGATTTCCTCGCCAATCAGGAATGGGCGGAAACGGTTCTCGATGGCGCCGCATTGGCGTCGGTGGGGCAGGGCCGGGACCACGGCCTCGCATTTGCGGTCTCAATGCGCGCGAGCGAGGAGCCCAATACCTACGGCGTGGCTGGCATCAGCCTCGTCGCGGAGCGCGCCGGTGGCAAGGCAGATATCCTCGGCAGCGGCCAGCACGGTGGCCTCGGCGCAGGCGAGCAAGCGCCCTTTCTCATGATCGACGGCGCGGGCTTCAGCCCTGGCGCCGCGAGGCAGCAGCCTTCCTGCATCATCGACATCGCGCCAACCATTCTTACGCATCTCGGGCTTCCCGCCTCCGGAATGGACGGGCGTCCGCTCCAGGCAGTGCGGGGAGGCCACGATGGCTGAGATCGAGCTGCGCCGCATCGAGAAGAGCTATGGCGAAGCTGCTGTTGTAAAAGGAGTGTCGCTAAGCATTCGTGATGGGGAGTTTCTTACCCTGGTGGGCCCCTCCGGATGTGGGAAATCAACCTTGCTGCGGATCATCGCCGGGCTGGAGGCGCAGAATAGCGGTGAGGTCGTGGTGGGTGGCCGCTGCGTGGACGACATGCGCCCCAAGGAGCGCGATGTCGCCATGGTATTCCAATCTTACGCGCTCTATCCTCATCTTAGCGTGTTCGACAACCTCGCCTTGCCGCTGCGGACTCGGCGGCTGAGCTTCGCACAGCGGCTTCCATTTTTAGGCCGTGCGTTTCCAAGACGCGGCGGCATTGAAAAGACAATTCGGGCCGATGTCGAGCAGGCGGCTTGTCTGCTCGATATCGCCCATCTGCTGCACCGCAAGCCGGGCCAGCTTTCCGGCGGTCAGCGCCAGCGCGTCGCGCTGGGCCGCGCGATGGTGCGGCATCCCGCGGTGTTTCTGATGGACGAGCCGCTGTCCAACCTCGACGCCAAATTGCGGGTGCAGATGCGTGCGGAAATCATCGCGCTACATCGCCGTCTCGGCGTCACTTTCGTGTACGTCACCCACGATCAGGCAGAAGCGATGACCATGTCCGACCGCGTCGCCGTGATGATGGGCGGCGAACTGCTTCAGGTCGACCGACCGGAGCGGCTCTATCGCGACCCAGAGGACCTGCGGGTCGCCGAGATGATCGGCAGCCCGAAAATCAACGTGGTTTCTCGCGCGCATTGGACATCTTTGGGTGCATCGCTCCCTGCAGGTGTTCATCGCAACTCGATGTACCTCGCGTTTCGTCCAGAGGCCGTCGGAATAGTCGCGTCCGGGGATGGAAGACTCAACGGCGTCATCGCCAGCGTCGAGAATCTCGGCTCTGATATTTTCTTGAACGTTACGCTGGCAGACGGGCACGGCACCGTCGTCGTGCGTACGCATCCCGACGCATCGCGTTCCGAAGTGGTCCGTTCGGTGGGCCTTCAGATCGACCCGGCCAACTTGCTGCAGTTTGATAGCGCGGGCATGCGCCAGCGCCAGGCTGAGCAGGTAGAGGCCGCAGCATGACGGCGCTTGACCAGAATCGCGCGCGCAGGGCCGACGCGAAAGCAAGCTTCGCAACGAGATCGAGAGAGCAGGGGCTTGCCTGGCTTGCCGTATCGCCGGCATTGCTGCTGTTGATCGGACTTCTGTTCGGCCCGGTCGCGGCGGTGGTGCTTTTCTCGCTGACAGACTGGCAGCTTGGATCATTTAATTTTCATTTCATCGGGATTGCGAATTTCAAGACGCTGTTCACGGACCCGACCTTCTGGAAGGCCCTGAGCAATACGCTGATTTATGCGGCCATCGTCGTGCCGGGCACGGTGCTGCTCGGACTCGTCGTCGCTCTGCTCATCGAAGCCAGTCCCAACCTGCGTGGTTTCTACAGGGCCGCCCATTTCCTTCCCGTGATGTCCACTATGTCGGCCATGGCGATCGTCTGGGGCACCATGCTGCATCCCACGATCGGCCTCGTGAACCGCGCCCTGGGCGCGGTGGGTATTTCCGGGGTGAATTGGCTCAGGGACGAGCGTACGGCGCTACTCGCTTTGGCCGTGATCGGCATATGGCAAGGCTTTGGTTTTGCCATGGTGCTGTTCATATCCGGCCTGAAGGCCGTTCCGCAGCAGCTATACGACGCAGCCGCCGTTGACGGCGCCGACGGCGTTCTGGACCGGCTGCGTTTCGTGACGTTGCCCATGCTGGGACCGGTCACCATGTTCGTCGTCATCCTGACGGCGACACGGGCTTTCGAGGTCTTCGACAGCGTTCGCGTCCTGACCCAGGGCGGGCCGAACTATGCATCCGAGGTGCTGCTACACCGGTTCTACACCGAGAGCTTCGATTTCCTGCGCATGGGATATGGCGCAGCTCTCACCGTTGTCTATCTCGCGATCGTTGTGCTGCTTACGCTGACACAGGCGCGGCTTCTCGAAGGGCGGGTCCATTATTCATGATCGCCGGCTTTCCAGGTCGGAGGTTTGCTGGCCGGGTCGCTCGGCATGCGATTCTGATTCTCACGGTCGCTTTTGCGCTACTGCCATTCCTCTGGATGGTGAGCCTGTCGCTCAAACCGCCGGAAGAGATCTTCCAGGTCGATTTCCGCCTTTGGCCGACGGCCTTTCATGGGGTCGAGAACTATCACGTCGCGCTAACTGCGGCACCGATGTTCCGCTTCCTGTTGAACGGATTGCTGGTATGCGCAGCGATCTTTGCGCTGCAGCTTCTTGTCTGCATTCCCTGTGCCTATGCACTTGCGAAGCTGCGCTTTCGCGGCAGGGACACCTTGTTCTCCGCCGTGCTGGTCGGCCTGCTGCTGCCGCCTCAAGCGCTCGCCATTCCACATTTCCTCATGTTGAACGTGTTTGGGCTCCTGGACACCTATGCCGCGCTGATCCTGCCGTGGGCGATCTCCACTTTCGGCATTTTCCTGCTGCGGCAGTTCTTTCGATCCATACCCGACGAGATCATTCACGCCGCCCGCCTCGATGGACTCGGCGAATTCGAGATCATCTGGCGCATCATGATCCCCATGACCGCCCCGGCGCTGACCGCGTTTGGCATCTTCTCGATCGTGGCCCATTGGAATGACTTGTTCTGGCCGCTCATCGCGGTGCGCCGCGAGGAAATTTCCACGCCTGCGCTCGGCATCCTGCTCTTTCGTGACGACGAAGCCGGGCAATTCTTCGGTCCGCTGATGGCCGGCGCCGTGATCATCGTAGCCCCGCTCCTCGTTGCATTCCTGATCGCGCAGCGCCGGCTTATCGACGGCCTCGCTGTAACGACCATGAGGTAATCCAAAATGGAGACCGTCCGTGATTGATCGAATCGTAACCAGACTTTGTCCAATGCTGGCCGGCGCCGCTGCCCTCGTGGCAGTCGGTGCGACTTCTACGCGGGCCGAGGTCACGCTCGACGTGCTCTACACCACACCCGGTACCTTCAATGCGCTTCATCAGGAATTGGCCAGGCGGTTCACCGAGGCGCACCCCGACATCAAGGTGAAGTTCCGCAATCCCGCAGCGGGCTACGAGGAGGCCGCGCAACAGATCCTGCGTGACCAGATCACCGGTCGCCTGCCGGATGTGGCCTTCAACGGGATCAACCAAATTGGCCTGTTCGTGGATCGAGGATTAGGCGCGCCGCTGGACGGATTCGCGGCGGCAGACGGTGGGCTTGCCGAACTTGGCTATTACCCGACGCTTGCGGAACTCGGAAGATACAAGGGCAAGCTCTACGGACTGCCGTTCGCTATCTCGACGCCGGTGCTCTATGTGAATGCTGATCTGCTCGCAAAGTCTGGCACCGATGTGTCAGCGCTGCCAAAAACCTGGCCGGAGCTTCTGGCTCTGGGCAAGAACATTGAGGCGAAAGCGGGTACTGCGGCTACCGGCTTCTATTATCAGTGGGAGCAAACCGGCAACTGGTTATTCCAGTCGCTGGTGACGAGCAAAGGCGGCCGTATTCTCAAGGCCGATGGGTGCGGTATCGCCTTCGACGACGCAAACGGGATGTGGGCGCTGAAGACGCTCGAAGCTTTCGGCAGATCGGGCATGCCAAACCTTGGGCTCGGTCAGGCCCGGCAATCATTCATCGCCGGCAATATCGCGATACTCGCGGATTCCACATCCTATGTGGCCGCGGCCGAACGGCAGATCGGCGGTCGGTTCCAGTTCAAAACCGTCGTCTTCCCGCTCGCCGTCACAGGCGGGCGCCTTCCCGCAGGCGGAAACGTCGCTATGGTTTTCGCAAAGGACGCCGAACGCCAGAAGGCCGCCTGGAAATATGTGAAGTTCGTCACCGGGCCGGTCGGCCAGACCGCGATGGTCAATTCCACCGGCTATATGCCCGGCAACGAGATCGCCGTGAAGACGCCGGACCTGCTCGGCGCTTTCTATAGAAAGAGTCCCAATCACCTGACCAGTATCCAGCAACTACCGTTGCTGACGGAATGGGCGTCTTTTCCAGGTGACAATTCGCTGAAAATTATCGAGGTGATCAAGCACCATATAGAGGGCCTAGTGACGGGCAAGCGTACGGCGGAGCAGGTCATGCCGGCGCTGGTTGGAGATGTGTCCAATCTTCTGCCAAAGTGCGGCGGCTAGCCAGCGATCGAACGAACGGGGCGGGACTCAATCGGGCACGCTTGCGCCCTTGGTCACCTCGCTTGGCGGAAGCGTAGAGTGGATTGCCGAACCGCAAGGATCATAAGGTCGAGCCGCCTCAGCCCTGCATCTTGGTCATTACGCTCCGGCTACCAGCGTAGAGCAGTGTCGAGCGATCACAATCTCCTCGTCGGCTGGGATAATGCGGATGTCAATTCGGCTATTTTTGGAGCTGATCCGGGTCCTGGAAAGCTCATTGGCTTTACCGTCGAGTTCGACACCCAGCCATCGCAGCCGGACACAGACGGCTGCCCGAACCGCACTGGCGTGTTCACCGATTCCGCCAGTGAATACCAGACAATCCATCCCACCGAGACTGTTGGCCATCGTCGATATTTGCCGGGCGATACTGAATGCGAAGAGATCGAGCGCCTCCGCGGCGCGGCAATCGGTGCTGGCAAGCAGTGTGCGAACGTCGTGGGAGATGCCGGACACTCCAAGGAGGCCGGATTCCCGATAAAGGAGACGTTCTATGTCGGCAGCAGACATCTGCATCGCCTGCTGCAAATACAGCAACACGCCGGGATCGATCGCCCCGCAACGCGTCCCCATGACAACGCCATCCAGGGCAGTCAGGCCCATCGTGGTATCGACGCTCCGTCCGTTCTGCATCGCGCAAAGGCTCGCGCCGTTACCAAGATGCGCGACGACTGTGCGGGCTGCAGCGAGGGAGGGCGAGAGACCGGCTAGTCGGCTCGCTACATATTCATAGGATAGTCCATGGAAGCCATAGCGCCGAATACCGATCTCCTCCAAACTTCGGGGAAGGGCGAAGCGGCTGACCGGTGGCTTGAGACCGTGATGGAAGGCGGTGTCAAAGCACGCGATCTGCGGCAGGTTAGGCCGCAACGAACTGATCTTGCGTATCGGGGTCAGGCACCGGGGCTGATGTAGCGGCGCGAGCGGCGTTAGTCCGTCTAACGCCTCAATGACTTCCAGGGATACCCGGACGGGATACGTGAAATGGCTGCCGCCATGGACGATGCGGTGTCCGATGGCAATGAGCGCCTTTCCTTGGCCTTCTACCCAGTCGAGAACATAGCCAAATAATCCACCATCGGCCGCTTCCGACTGAGTGCAGTGTATTTCGAGCACGACGTGCCCGCCGGCATCCTTCACGACGCATCGCGGTTCATCTTGATCTTCGTCGAGCAGACCCTTGCAAAACAATCGCGGATCGCCCCGGTCGTAGGTTTCGAACAGCGCAAACTTGATGCTGGAGGAGCCTGCATTGAAGACGAGAATGGTATCGGACATCATCGGCGCCCTCGGAGTTGAGCAGACGCTTTCGTGGTCAGTCGCCGGCTTCGGCGGCAGTCTTGTAGGGCCAGCTCCACTGCTGGATCTCAGGCATGTCCTCACCATGCTCGCGGACGTAGTGCGTGTGCTCGATCAGCTTGTTGCGAAATTGCTGACGTATATGTGCGGCCATCATGCTCAGCCCCGGCACACGATCGATCACATTGATGGCGAGATGGAAGCGGTCCAGGCGATTGAGTACGGCCATATCGAATGGCGTGGTCGTTGTGCCTTCCTCCTCGAAACCGTGAACGTGCATGTGATCGTGATTTGACCGCTTATAGGTCAGTCGATGGATCAGATAGGGATAGCCATGGTATGCGAAGATCACGGGCCTATCGCGGGTAAATATGACGTCATATTCCCGATCATCAAGGCCGTGCGGATGCTGGCTTTTTGGCTGCAGGGTCATCAGGTCGATGACGTTGACAACGCGGATCCTCAGTTCGGGCAGGGCCTTCCGCAACAGATCGACGGCAGCCAACGTCTCCAGGGTTGGAACGTCGCCTGCGCAGGCCATCACGACGTCGGGTTCGCCTCCCTCGGTCTTGTTGCCCGCCCATGTCCAGATACCGATGCCGGCCGCGCAATGTGTAGCAGCTTGCTCGATCGTCAACCATTGCGGTGCCGGCTGCTTGCCAGCAACGATAACGTTGATTCGATCATATGTTCGTAAACAGTGGTCGACCACCCATAGAAGCGTGTTTGCATCCGGCGCGAGATAGATCCGGACGATATCCGCCTTTTTGTTTGCGACAAGGTCGACGAAGCCGGGATCTTGATGACTGAACCCGTTATGATCCTGCCGCCAGACATGCGAGGTCAGGAGATAATTGAGTGAAGCGATTGGCCGCCGCCACGGCAGCTCACGCGCTACCTTCAGCCATTTGGCGTGCTGATTGAACATTGAATCCACGATGTGGATGAACGCTTCATAGCAGGAAAACAGGCCGTGCCGGCCGGTCAGCAGATAGCCCTCCAACCAGCCTTGGCAGAGATGTTCGCTCAAAACTTCCATCACGCGACCATCACGCGCGAGATTGGTGTCGTAAGGCTCGATGCTTTCCATCCAGACGCGATGCGTTACTTCGAAGACCGCATCGAGGCGGTTCGAAGCGGTTTCGTCAGGTCCCATGATGCGGAAGTTGCGCGCGTCACTGTTTAGCCGAACGACGTCTCTCAAGAACTGGCCGGCTTGACGCGTTGCTTCCGCGCGTGAACCGCCGGGACACGAAACGTCAACGGCATAGTCGCGGTAATCAGGCAGCTTGAGTTCGCGTCTCAGTAGCCCGCCACTGGCATGTGGATTGGCACCCATCCGGCGATCGCCGCTCGGCGCGAGCGCCTGCAATTCTGATTGCAGGCGGCCCTCAGCCTCGAAAAGCAGTTCGGGCTGATAACTGCGCATCCATTGTTCCAGCAGTTCCAGATGCTTCGGGTTACCCCGCGGATTGGCAATCGGTACTTGATGGGCACGCCAGAAGCCCTCGACCTTCAGTCCATCGACTTCCTTGGGGCCGGTCCAGCCTTTGGGACTTCGCAGCACGATGACAGGCCATCGCGGGCGCTGATCGGTCGTATGGCCTTCACGCGCCGCCCATTGGATGTGCCTGATGCGGTCGAGAGCGGTCTCCAGCGTCTCACTCATCATCCGATGCATTGCAGCCGGTTCATGACCTTCGACGAATAACGGCTCGTATCCGTAACCACAGAAGAGGTTCTTCACTTCCTCGTTGGTCATCCGGCCAAGCACAGTTGGATTAGCGATCTTGTAGCCATTTAGATGCAGGATCGGAAGCACCGCTCCGTCATGCAGGGGATTCAAGAACGTGTTGGAGTGCCAAGCGGCGGCGAGCGGTCCGGTCTCCGCTTCACCGTCGCCCACAACGCAAGCCACGATCAGGTCTGGATTGTCCAATGCCGCGCCAAAGGCGTGGACAAGCGCATAGCCGAGTTCGCCGCCTTCGTGGATCGAACCGGGTGTTTCGGGCGCAGCGTGGCTCGGAATGCCACCCGGAAAAGAGAACTGTCGGAACAGCTTTGCTATCCCTTCTGCGTCGCGGGTGATGTCGGGATAGATCTCGCTGTAGCTGCCTTCCAGATAGGTGTTTGCAACCATGCCAGGCCCGCCATGCCCCGGACCGCAAACGTAGATCACATTGAGATCGTGAGCGCGAATCAAGCGATTGAGATGGATATAAATGAAGTTCAGCCCGGGCGTTGTTCCCCAATGGCCGAGCAATCGCGGCTTGATGTGCTTGGCTTGAAGCGGCTCGCGAAGAAGGGGGTTATCCAGCAGGTAGATTTGTCCGACCGAAAGATAGTTCGCCGCCTGCCAGTATCGGTCGATAAGGTCCAGTTCTCGGCTCGTCAGCGAAAGCTCGGGTGACGTTTCTCGCATGCCAAACTCCCGCGGCAACAAGAAGCTCAGATAGTGGATGCATGTACGCTAAGTTGTCTATCCCGCCCCGTGACAACAATGTTGCGCGGGAATAGTTGCAAGACGCCAAGGCGAATAGCCAACCCGCGACGTACATGCGCCGCGTCAACGCCCGATGGTTATTGCGGTCCGATGTGATGAGGGTCGCTCCTTGGGCCGCCGCTGTAATGATGGCTGCCGCGGGACCATGCTTTGCCGGTAATCGTGTCGGTATCTTTCTTTCCCATATGATGGGGCACCACCGCCTTGGCGCCGCCATTGTAATGGTGGCCAACTGGGAAAGATCGAATCAGGCCTGGAAACACTGAACGTTCCAGGATCGATCGAAGTAACGATCTATCTCATCCGATGAAGAAGCGTCGCATTGTGGACGGCAAGGTCGACCAGGACTCACTGAACGGAAGCCCGTGACTTAGACGGAGATGATCAGTGACGAGCAAAACCGGAACTTAGCCTCGCGGAGCGAGTCAATGAAACCGTACGTAATTTGCCTGATGGCCGCGAGCGTCGATGGTCGGACGCTGCCAAGCCGCTGGCGCCCGAAGGGAGCGGGCGGGGACGTGTTCGAGCGGGTGCATGATGAACTCGCCGGTGATGCCTGGCTCATCGGCCGCGTGACAGGGCAGGAATTCGCCAAAGGCAAGCCGTACCCCGCTGCGACGAAGGAGACCTTTCCACGAAAGCCCTGGTTCGCAGGGCGCGATGCCAAAACGTATGGGGTCGTGCTCGATGCCCATGGCAAGATCGCCTGGGGCCGTGCTGACATCGGCGGCGATCCAATCGTGGTCGTCCTCTCGGAAGATATCTCAGAGGCGCACTTGGCGGGCCTGCGCGGCGAAGGCGTGTCCTACATCTTCGCCGGCAAATCCCAACTCGACCTTGCTCTCACGCTGGATATTCTCAATCGCGAACTCGGCGTGAAGCGCCTGCTGCT
This sequence comes from Bradyrhizobium sp. sGM-13, assembly GCF_018398875.1. GTDB lineage: Bacteria > Pseudomonadota > Alphaproteobacteria > Rhizobiales > Xanthobacteraceae > Bradyrhizobium. Next base: position 354,885 of record NZ_JAGWDK010000002.1, read on the forward strand.
CGAGGGTGGAGGCGGCACAAATGGCGCCTTTCTGCGAGCCGGATTGGTTGACGAACTCAATCTGATCCTGCGCACTGCGGTGGATGGCGCGAAAGGTGCGCCAAGCGTGTTCGATTCCACCGAGGCCGAGTGCGATCAACGCGCTCCCGTCACCGCCATGACACTGGAGAGCAACCAAGTCCTAGAAGGTGGTGTAGTACTGTTGAGGTACCGGATTGAGAACGCTCCATCCCCCGCGACCGACCAATAATCTCCAGCACCGTCCGGCAGCAAAACACACCACGGTCGTAGCGGGCGCCGCCGTTCAACTGGATGCTCTTCGACTCAGTGGCGGCGCTGCTCGCCTTCGAAGGGGCGGAAAGGCAACGACGGGCACTATTCTGCATGCGCATCCTGATCCTTCATGGCACTCTCTGCCCCAGACCGCACAAGGATTGCCGTGATCTTCGAGGGAGATGACCACTTGTATGCCTCCTCTGCGGAGCGGTTTTCGAGTTTTGGTAAGATGTCGAGCTCAGCGGGCACGCGCTACTGGAGCATCCAGGGAAGAAGGAGCACTTCATGAAGATGATCAAGGGACCAGGGATATTCCTCGCTCAGTTCACCGCCGACGCCGCGCCGTTCAACTCCCTTGACGCGATCTGCGAATGGGCCGCCTCGCTTGGCTACGAGGGAATTCAGATCCCGAGCTGGGATGGGCGGCTCTTCGACCTCGGCAAGGCCTCGGAGTCCCAGGACTATGCCGATGAGGTGAAGGGGATTGCAGCCGGTCACGGGCTTTCCATCACCGAACTCTCGACCCATCTCCAGGGGCAGCTCGTCGCGGTTCATCCGGCCTATGACGCGGTATTCGACGGCTTCGCCGTGCCGGAGGTGCGGGACAATCCGAAGGCGCGCACCGAGTGGGCCGTCGACCAGGTCAAGCGCGCGATCCGCGCCTCACGGCGCCTCGGGCTTACGGCGCAGGCGACCTTCTCCGGCGCATTGGCCTGGCCCTATGTCTATCCCTGGCCGCAGCGTCCGGCAGGCCTCGTCGAGGCCGCCTTCGACGAGCTCGCCAGGCGCTGGCAGCCGATCCTTGATTATGCGGAGGAGCACGGCATTGATCTCGCTTATGAGATCCATCCAGGCGAGGACCTGCACGACGGTGTCTCCTATGAGATGTTTCTCGAGCGAGTGAATGGCCACACGCGCGCGAACCTGCTCTACGACCCGTCGCACTTCGTGCTGCAGCAGCTCGACTATCTCGACTACATCGATATCTATCACCAACGCATCAAAGCCTTCCACGTCAAGGATGCGGAGTTCAACCCGACGGGCCGCCAGGGAGTCTACGGCGGGTTCCAGAATTGGGTCGATCGTGCCGGCCGATTCCGCTCACTGGGCGATGGTCAAGTCGATTTCGGCGCGATCTTCTCCAAGCTCACGCAGTACGATTACGGCAGTTGGGCGGTGATGGAATGGGAATGCGCGCTGAAGCATCCTGAGCAAGGCGCGCGCGAGGGCGCCGAATTTATCAAAAGAAATATCATTCGAGTGACGGAGAAGGCCTTCGACGATTTCGCAGGTTCCAGCACCGACGACCAGATGAACCGCAAGATGCTTGGCATCTCCTGAGCGAGGAAGAAGAATGGCTATTGAGGCAAGCAGCGAGGCTAGCGGTCATGGTCGTATCCGGTTAGGCATGGTTGGCGGCGGCCAGGCATCTTTCATTGGTGCCGTCCACCGCATTGCCGCGCGTATCGACGACCAGTTCGAGTTGACAGCCGGCGCGTTGGCGTCGGATCCGGCCCGAGCCAAGGCCTCGGCGAAGGAGCTTGGTATCGCCAACGACCGCGCCTATAGCTCCTTCGAAGAGATGGCGAAGGCGGAGGCCGCGCGCCCCGACGGGATCGACGTGGTTTCGATCGTGACCCCCAACCACCTGCACGGCCCGGTCGCCAAGGCCTTCCTTGAAGCCGGCATCCACGTCATCTGCGACAAACCGCTGGCGACGACCGTCGCCGAGGCAGAGGAATTGGTGGAACTGGTCAGGAAGACGGGCAGGGTTTTCGTCGTGACCCACAACTACACGGGCTATCCCATGGTCCGACAGGCCCGCGTCATGGTCGCGAACGGCGATCTCGGCGAGATCCGGCTGGTGCAGGCCGAATACCTGCAGGATTGGTTGACGGAGCGAATAGAGGCAAGCGGCCATAAGCAGGCCGCGTGGCGCACGGACCCGACCCGATCCGGCCCTGGCGGATGCATCGGCGACATCGGCACCCACGCCTACAATCTCGCCTGCTTCGTCACCGGACTTGAGCTTGACGAACTTCTCGCCCAACTCTCGACCTTTGTTGGCGGCCGGCGTCTCGATGACGACGTTCAGATCCTCCTCAAGTGGAAGGGAGGTGCCAGAGGTATGCTCTGGGCGAGTCAGGTCGCGGTCGGCAATGAGAACGGCCTGACGCTGCGCGTCTATGGGACCAAGGGCGGCCTCGAATGGGTACAGGAAAATCCGAACCATCTGTGGTTCACCCGCTATGGGCAGCCCAAGCAACTCCTCACCCGCGGCGGTGCCGGCGCCTTGGTCGGGGCGGGCCGTCTCACCCGCGTGCCAGCGGGGCATCCCGAGGGTTACCTTGAGGGGTTCGCAACAATCTATACTGACGCAGCGCGCGCGATCCGCGCAGCACAGACCGGCAAACCGCCCGATCCGGCGGTGATTTTCCCAACGGTCGAGGATGGCCTCGCCGGCGTGAAGTTCATCGAAGCTGCGGTGAACTCATCCGCGAGCAATGGCGCCTGGGTTCGGATCACGTAAATGGCGAGGCGCCTGTCGGGCTGATTTTTCACGCCAGCCTAAGAGTTTCGGCGACTTCCTACACTTGATAGTGCGGGAGACGTGAAGCACTCGCCCGCAGCATGGCGACGCGCAATGAGCCGTTGGGAATGACGCGCAGCAAGCGGTTAAGGCCGCGAGGATGCCGAGGTCGGACGATCGGGCCGTCCCAAGCGCAGGTCGGTCGCTGGTGACCAATCCGGCTCAGGCTTGGTCATCGCCAACGTCGAAAGATGACGCTGGCGTTGACGCCCCCGAAGCCGAATCCATTCGAAATCGCATGCTCCATAGATATGCGCCTGGTCTCGCGGCCCACGAGGTCGACGCCATCAGCGGCCGGGTCGCCATTTTCGAGATTAAGAGTGGGCGGCGCGACCTGGTCGCGTAACGCGAGGATCGTGAAGATCGCTTCCGCTCCCCCGGCGGCGCCGAGCAGATGACCGGTTGCCGATTTGGTGGCGCTCACGGCAACCTTTCCATCGCGGCCGAATACGGTCTTGATCGCTTCCAGTTCAGAAACGTCGCCAACCGGCGTCGAAGTGGAATGGGCGTTGAGATGCTGGATGTCACCGGGCTTAAGGCCGGCCTGCCGCAAGGCGCCTTCCATGGCGCGGCGCGCGCCGTCGCCGTCCTCGGGCCCTGACGTGATGTGGTAGGCATCAGCGGTCGTGCCATAGCCGGCGATTTCGGCGATCGGTGGGGCGCCGCGCCGGAGCGCGTGTTCCAACTCTTCAATGACGAGAATACCGGCGCCTTCGCCCATGACGAAGCCGTCGCGGTCGCGGTCAAAGGGGCGGGACGCTCGCGCTGGCGTTTCGTTGAAGCCCGTCGAAAGAGCCCGGGCGGCGGCGAAGCCGCCGAGGCTCACGAGATCGATGCAGGCTTCCGAGCCACCGCAAATTGCAACATCCGCTTCTTCGGTTCGGATGAGGCGTGCGGCATCGCCGATCGCCTGCACGCTCGCGGCGCAAGCGGTGACCGGCGTACCGATGGGACCCTTGAAGCCGTAGCGGATGGAGATATGACCGGCCGCGAGATTTGCCAGAAAGGACGGCACGGTGAAGGGCGAGAGGCGCTTAACACCGCGCTGATCGGTGGTGCGAACCGCCTCGACGATCGCTGGAAAGCCTCCGATGCCCGATGCGACCACGGTCGCCGTGCGCTCCAGCGAATGTGCGTCGGAAGGCATCCATGCCGCTTGCGCTGTGGCCTCAGCCGTGGCGGCCAATGCGAACAGGATGAAGCGATCCATCCTTCGTTGATCTTTGGGGGCAACGATCACATCCGGATCGAAACCACCGTATGGGTCGTCGGCTTTCGTTGGGACGATTCCGGCAACTCGTGCGGGAAGGGTGGCCGCCCACTCCGGGAGTGCGGCAAGTCCTGAGCGGGCCGAGAGCAGCCGGGACCATGCCAATTCGCTGCCGCAACCCAGCGGTGATACTAATCCCAATCCAGTAACGACGACGCGACGCATGATCAATGACTTTCGAATTCGGCTTGGCTACCGGTTTAAGCCGGCAATCCCATCTGCTTGCGAAGGCTCTTGTCGAACATCCGTTCAGGGACGAAACGACGTTCGCAACACGCTATTCCCGCCCAAACATGTATTCGTCGCGCGGATCATTATGCGTAGACTTCCGCCCAGTGATTCAAGCTCTCAAGGGCTTGAACGTGATGGCACGCTCTTGTGTTGATCATTGCGGTCATTCTGTCTCAATATCACGCGAGCCAGCTCCGACGGATTTTCAACAGCCGAGAAGTGGCCGGTATTTTTGAGCGTCACCACCTGCGAGGCAGGAATCAGCGACCGTGTGCGTTCGCGTTCATTTGGCCGAGACCAATCGCTATCGCCATAAATGAGGGTCACAGGCGCCGAGATTTGCCGATAGTAATCGCGTGCCTTGCTCCAGGATCGCCAGCCTGCCAGCACTTTGCGTGCGATCCGCTTGTATCCCGGGCGGTGAGCTACTGCATCGAACTCGGCTAGCAAATCGGTCGGCAGTTTGCGCGGGTCGTGATATCCGCCGCCCATGATCTTGCCGAGGACCATCTTGTTTTCGAGCGATGCATTCATCGCGCCGAGCACCGGGATCTGCAAACTTCCGATGATAAAATTCGCAAACCAGTTGCCGCGTCGAATGCCGTCCCCGTAGCGGGTCTCGTAGTCGTAGGGGTTGATCGCATAGACCCGCTTCACCCGCTGCGGAAGCGACGCCGCCACTGTAAGGGCCAATGTCCCGCCGATCGACTCGCCAACAATCGTAACGGCCGACAGGTTTAGCTCCTCGATGAAACGAATGACGGTCTGCCTGAAGTAGGGCTCGTCGAAGCTCGCGTCTGGATCTATTGGTGAGTGTCCGTGGCCTGGGAGGTCAATGGCGTACACCGTGTGCGATCTCGCGAGAAGGGGCGCCAGACTGCGGAAATATTCGAGCTGCGTCCGGATGGTATGTATCAGAAGCAGCGGAGGCCCGCTGCCGATCTTTTGAAAACGTACGCTTAGCGTATCCGATATCTTGAGCAGACTTGGTTTGACTTCAGTCGCGCTACGCATTCGATCTCTCTCTGCTTTGAAGGCGACGATCTTTCAAGCGGCAGCGGTTTCGCGAACCTGTTCGACCGCCGCGTTCAGAAGAGCCTGAGCCAGATCGGGGTCGTTGACGACGCGCGATAGCGTCACCGCACCGACCATCGTCGAGAGAATGGCCATGGCCTTGCCACTGGACGCCTCGCCGTCGGTCTCCGCAATGAAGCGGCCGAGGACTTCGAGATGCGCCTTGATTCCCGCTTCGAATGCCGCTTTCACGTCGGACCCCTGTCTAGCGGCATCTGAGCCGAGCGCCACGATCGGGCAGCCGTCCATTTTTTCTTCGCGATGGTCGGCACTGAGGTAGAACGCGATCACCGCGCCAAGCGGATCATCAGGATTCTCCGCGGCCGCGTCCGACCATCGGCGGGAGGCGCTCTCCAATGCCCGCCTGGATGCCTCTGCCGCCAAATCCTCTTTTGACGCGAACTGCTTGTAAAAGCCGCCTTGGGTTAGCCCGGCACCCTTCATCAGATCCTTAAGGCCGATGCCGTCAAAGCCGCGCTCCCTGAAGAGGCGACTCGCCACATTGATCACGGTCTGGCGGTTCTCCGCGGCTTGAATGCGACTCACCCGCATCTTGGACCTCCATTTGGATTTCGGTCGAACTCTATATCTTAGATAGAGTGCGGACGCAATCTATCAAGTGGCACGGCTGAATCTCGCGTTTCCTGGGTCGAAAAGAGCGGTTTTTCTGAAGATCACATTCCCGTCAGTGTTCCAATTTAGATTGCGCTCGAAATCTAACTGCATTATAGAGTTCGAACGAAATCTAAGTGGCCTGGAGATGGCAATGAGAAAGAGCAGACTTTTGGTCTTGGCAGGTATCGCGATCGCGGCGTCCGGAGCGGCCGTCTTCGCTACTCTTGCCATTCCCGCCCAAGAAGCTTCCGCGGCTCGTGACCCGAGGCAGGAGCCGCCGATGGTCAGCCTGGTGACGGCAGCGCGAGTGAGCGGATCCGAACGCGGCTTCACGGGCATCATCGGGGCGAGGGTGCAGAGCAACCTCGGGTTTCGCGTCGCCGGCAAGATCGTGGAACGGCTTGTGAACACCGGTCAGCAGGTCAAAGCCGGTCAGCCGCTGATGCGGATCGACGAAACCGACCTTCGCCTTGCGGTCACCGCGAAGCGCAATGCCGTTGCTGCAGCGCGTGCATCTGTTGTTCAGACCGACGCGGATGAACAGCGATACGCCAAGTTGGTGAGCAACGGATGGGCTTCCCGACAGCGCTATGAGCAAGCGAAGGCCGCGTTGGATACGGCCGAGGCGCAACTCGCCACCGCCGAAGCGGATGCGCGGGTCGCCGAGAATGAGGCGACCTACTCGGTCCTGGTGGCGGATGCGGACGGAACGGTGATCGAAACGCTTGGCGAGCCCGGGCAGGTCGTCTCGGCTGGCCAAACAGTCGTTCGGATCGCAAAGGCCGGTCCCCGCGAAGCGGTGGTCGCGCTTCCCGAAACAATCCGACCGGCGATCGGGTCGGTGGCCGAGGCCAGCCTGTATGGAAACGATGGGCGCCGCTATACGGCACATCTCCGGCAGCTGTCGGATTCCGCCGATGCCCAGACCCGCACCTATGAGGCCCGCTATGTGCTCGACGCGGAAGCCGCGGCGGCACCGCTTGGAGCGACGGTCACCATTCGCCTTGCAAGCCAGGAGACTCGGCCGGAAGTCCAGGTGCCGCTGGGAGCTGTGCTCGATGACGGCCGAACGACCGGCGTTTGGGTCTTCGACAGCGGTACGTCGACCGTACACTTTCGGCCCGTCAAGCTTGCACGTCTGACCAGCGAAACCGCCGTGATCTCCGGATTGAGCTCTGATGATCGGGTTGTTTCGCTCGGCGCTCACCTCCTCCAGGAGGGCGCTCGCGTCAGGACTGCGTCTGAAAACAAGGGAAACTAACGAGCTTCAATCTTTCCGCGATCACCGTCGGAGGACGGCAAATGCTATACAGCTACGTTGTTAAGAAAGAAATCCGAAAGACCTTCGACCACGTCAACAACCATCGCTGGGATGACGCGGTAAAAGCGGTCGCGCCGGATGTCCATCACCGCGTTTCCGGCGCCCACGCGCTTGCTGGTGAGCGCCATAACAAAGAAGCCCTGCGCCGTTGGTTTGAGCGTCTCGGCCGCGTCCAGCCCACTCTCCATATCACGGTCAACAACATCTGGGTGAAAGGCTGGCCGTGGCACACCACCGTGTTTGCCCAGTGGGACGCCACCGCAACGCTGCTCAACAGCGACGCGTACGTCAACCGTGGTCTCCACGTGTTCACCCTGCGGTGGGGTAGAGTTTATGCACTCGAGGAATTTCAAGATTCACAGGAGGCGGCCCGTGGGCTTGCGGCCCAAGCGGCAGCCGGCCTCAAAGAAGCTGTCGCCGAACCAATTGAGAGCTCGCAGAAGCGCAGTCAGAGATCGCGCGTTTTTTAGGTAAACGCGGTTCACTCGGCGCCCACCTGCTGCAGGACGGCGCGAGCGTCAGGACGAACGTCGAGGAATAGGAGTGGCCAAGTGATGAATTTCAATCTTTCCGCGATCGCCGTTCGTGAACGGGCCGTCACCTTGTTCTTCATCGTCCTGCTGGCGGCGGCAGGCGCTTACGCCTTCGTAATGCTCGGGCGGGCCGAGGACCCCTCCTTCACCATCAAGACCCTGACGGTTACGACGGTATGGCCAGGCGCGACGTCGCGCGAGATGCAGGACCAGGTCGCCGAACCGTTGGAGAAGCGGCTTCAGGAGCTGACCTGGTACGACCGGGTAGAGACGACCACACGGCCAGGTTATGCCTACATGACGGTTACGCTGAAGGACAGCACACCGCCATCTAGCGTGCAGGATGAGTTCTATCAGGCCCGCAAGAAGCTTGGAGATGAAGCGCGCAAGCTGCCCTCTGGTGTGCTCGGCCCCTTCGTCAACGACGAATATTCGGACGTGAGCTTCGCCCTTTATGCCCTCAAGGCGAAGGGCATGCCGATGCGGGAACTTGCGAGGCAAGCCGAGACCATTCGCCAGGACCTCCTGCACGTGCCCGGCGTCAAGAAGATCAACATCCTCGGTGAACGCCCCGAACAGATATTCATCGAGTTCTCCTATGCCAAACTGGCAACCCTCGGCGTGTCGGCACAGGATATTGTTGCCGCCTTGCAGCGGCAGAACACCGTCACACCGGCAGGCTCGATCGATACCAAGGGGCCGCAGGTCTTCATCCGGGTCGACGGCGCCTATGACAGCGTCCAGGCGATCGCCGACACGCCGATCGTCGCTGCGGGGCGGACGCTGAAACTCTCCGACATCGCCGAAGTCCGCCGCGGCTACGAGGACCCTCCCACCTATCTCATACGACACCAGGGTGAGCCCTCCATCATGCTCGCGGCGGTTATGCAAGAGGGCTGGGATGGCCTCGCGCTCGGCAAGGCGCTGGAGGAGAGGTCCGCAGCTATCGCCCGGACGCTGCCACTCGGGATGACTCTGGCCAAGGTCAGCGACCAGGCCGTCAACATCACCTCGGCGGTTGACGAATTCATGATGAAGTTCGCGATGGCGCTCGGCGTGGTGTTGCTGGTGAGCCTTCTCAGCCTCGGCTGGCGCGTCGGCATCGTCGTGGCGGCTGCCGTGCCTCTGACGCTCGCCGTCGTGTTCCTCATCATGCTGGAAACCGGCCGGTTCTTCGACCGCATCACGCTCGGCGCTCTCATCCTGGCGCTTGGTCTTCTCGTCGACGACGCCATCATCGCCATCGAGGTAATGGTGGTGAAAATGGAAGAGGGCATGGACCGCATCAAGGCGGCGGCCTACGCGTGGAGCCACACTGCCGCGCCGATGTTGTCGGGCACGCTCGTGACGGTCGCCGGCTTCCTGCCGGTCGGCTTCGCGCGCTCGACGGCGGGCGAATACGCCGGCAACATCTTCTGGGTCGTGGGGTTCGCCCTCATCGTCTCCTGGATCGTCGCGGTGATCTTCACGCCCTACCTAGGTGTCAAGATGCTGCCCGCGATCAAGCCGGTCGAAGGCGGTCACCACGCGATTTACGGCACACCGAACTATCGGCGCCTGCGAAGCCTCATCACCTTCGCCGTGCGCCACAAGTTCGTAACCAGCGGCATCGTCGCCATCGCCTTCGCGCTTTCCGTCGTCGGCATGGGCGCGGTCAAGCAGCAGTTCTTCCCGACATCCGACCGCCCCGAAGTGCTGGTGGAGGTTCGTCTGCCGGAAGGCACCAGCATTGGGACGACGACTGCCACAGTCGAGAAGCTCGAACAGTGGCTGAACCACCAGTCGGAGGCCAAGATCGTCACGAGCTATGTCGGTCAGGGCGCTCCCCGATTCTTCTTCGCGATGGCGCCGGAGCTGCCTGATCCGGCCTTCGCCAAGATCGTCGTGCTTACACCGGACGCGGAGGCGCGCGAGGCTTTGAAGCACCGGCTCCGACAGGCGGTGTCACAGGGGCTTGCACCTGAGGCCAATGTGCGCGTCACTCAGCTTGTGTTCGGACCGTACACGCCGTTCCCGGTCGAGTTTCGGGTCATGGGGCCTGATCCGGCGCAATTGTACGCGATCTCTGAAAAAGCCATCGATATCATGCGTGGCGTTCCCGATGTGCGGCAAGCGAACCGCGATTGGGGCAATCGCACACCCGTGCTCCGCTTCATCCCGGATCAGGATCGACTGAACCTCATCGGCCTCTCGCCAGCGGAGGTGGGCCGGCAACTCCAGTTCCTCCTCACTGGCATCCCCGTTACGCAGGTCCGCGAGGACATCCGCAATGTCCCCATCGTGGCACGCAGCGCCGGCGGCGAGCGGCTGGATCCGGCGCGCCTGGCGGATTTCTCTCTGATGAGCAGGGACGGCCGCCCGATTCCGCTCGACCAGATCGGCCATTCGCAAATCCGTCTGGAAGAGCCGATCATGAAGCGCCGCGATCGCACACCCGTGGTCACGATTCGGTCTGATATCAATGAGGCAACCCAGCCTCCAGAGGTCTCTAAGGAGATCAAGACGGCCCTTCAGCCGCTGATCGCATCCCTTCCGGCCGGCTATCGCATCGAATTGGGCGGATCGATCGAGGAGGCAACCAAGGCCAATGACGCGTTGGCGACGGTCTTTCCCGCCATGATCGCCGCCATGTTGATCGTCATCATGCTGCAGGTGCGATCCTTCTCGACGATGGCCATGGTCATGCTGACAGCACCGCTTGGACTTGTCGGCGTCGTGCCCGTGTTGCTCGCTTTCAACCAGCCCTTCGGATTCAATGCCATTCTGGGCCTGATAGGACTGGCCGGCATCCTGATGCGCAACACGCTGATCCTGACCGAACAAATCAAGGAGAACCGTGCTGCCGGCCTTGACGACTATCACGCCGTCATCGAGGCCACGGTGCAACGCACGAGGCCGGTGATCCTGACCGCACTTGCCGCCGTGCTGGCCTTCATCCCTCTCACGCATTCCGTCTTCTGGGGATCGATGGCCTATACGCTGATCGGCGGCACCGCGGTCGGCACGGTGCTGATCCTGCTGTTCCTTCCTGCGCTTTACGCCACGTGGTTTCGGGTCAAGCCGACTGCAGATGAGATCCATGAGGATTCGACGGAGGAATCGGAATTGCAAACAGCAATGGCTGCCGAGTAGGGCTCTGTTGGATCCATGAATCGTCCGGTCCGAACGGGATAAGATTCCGACCAGGCGCGTGTGCGGATTTCGCGTCGGTTACCATAGGACCTTATGGTCGTGCGGCGCGATCATGGAATTCGGACGTTGATTTACCCGAAGTTTCAAACGTCTTCGCGTCGCCCGAAGCGTCGTTGCAACTGCGATGTTACTTTGCATGGGGTTGTTTTCGATATTTTAGTTGGGTCGGATATGGTCGGGTGCGCGCCCTTGAACGCGAAGCAGGGGATCTATGGAAGCCCTGCGAAGACGTCCAGCAATGCGATGGAGGAGGACGGCATGATCTGCTTGAGGAACGCGCCGAACCGGTCGGCTTCCGAACTGGGTATGTCCAGGAAATAGAACGCCGGCGTCCGCCCGGGAGCGAGGCGAGAAATTGGCGGCGCAGATTGCCGTCGATCTGGGTGATGGTGACGAGCACCGCCAGCCCAAGACCGAGCCGCAGCACGACCGACGGCGTCAGCGCGCCGGGCCGATGGATGTTGGCGATCGCCAGCCGCAGCATGGTGATGCTGGACCGCGGCAGGCGCCGCGCCAGCGCCATCAGGCCGGCGGCGACGCCACGCAACAGCGCAACCGAAGCGACGACGAACACGGGTCTTGCCTCGCCGAAGACGCGGTATTCGGACTTCCCTTTACTGATGTGGCCGCCGAATCGTGGCGCCGTCCTTTCCTGCGATATAAGCCCCGGGGCCAACGGCCTCCTCGGCGGACAAGTCGATGGACTGCACCCTGCGGCTTGCAATGATCACGATGGCGCAGATCGCATAAGAGCACACCCCCAGCGCATAGGTCTTGGCGATGCCGAATTGGATCGACAACGCCACTCCCAGCACCGACGCCAGCATCGACGTAATTCCGTTGGTGCTCCAGAAGAACGGCAGTAGTTCATGGTGGCGGCGCCACACACCAAGGCCGAGCGGGAACATCATCCCCATGCAGAATGCAGGAAGAGCCAGCAGCAGCACGGACACCAGAATACGCATGTCGGTTGACAGCGACCGCGCCCAGGTGGTGACCAGCGGCGTCAGCAGCGCTGCCAGCACGAGCGTGGTGAGCAGGGCGGCAATCCTGAAGAAGGTGACGCGTGATCGGGAGGAGGTATCCGCACCGACCGTGGCGCTGCCAATCCCGCTAAAGAGAAGAATTGTGAATAGCACGACGCTCAGCCCGTAGACGGGATGTCCGAGAAAGACCATGAGGCGCTGCATCTGCGATATCTCGATCAGCATGAAGCCCATCCCGATCGCGCTGAAATAGACCACGGGCGGCGCCAGCGTCGCCATTGGCATTCGCCTCGCAAGACGTTGGAAGGGCAGCACGATGTAATATCCGCAAGCGCAGAGCGCTGCGATGATGAGCAAGCCGGTGATGCCGATCGCTACATTATTGCTCATGATGTCCCAACTTTGCGTGCTCAGGAAATCGCTGAAGCGGGACGTATAGAAGAAGAACGGATTGTCATCCGTCGAAGCAGCGATGTTTTCCGGAAGCGAATCGAAGAAAGCCTGGTCCGCCTTGTCGGACAGCAAGGTTGAGGTGACGGCATCGAAGGTGATGTCCGGTCCCAACAATATCTTGAAGCCCTGCGCCTGAAGTCTCTCTCGCGCGCCTTGCCATTCTGCGTCGCTGAACGCGTCAGGCCGGGTAATGACCGTCACGATGCCGCCGACGTTGACCGCGACGACGTGATGCCGCAGCTCCCCGGCCGACACTCCTTTGCGCTGCAGCGCGCTCGCGCCAATCGCGATCAGTCGGTATAATTCGCCACGGTGCTTCTCGGCATCGTACCAGCGTGATACCGACAACAGCCCGCCAGGCTTGAGCGCCCGGTAAAAATCATCCCACGCCTCCACGGTATAGAGACGATTTTCGGTGAGCGTCAGGCCACCGGCCGCCGTCGCCGCCCAGGTGTCGATGAGTGAAATCTGCACCAGGTCGTACCGCTCGGGCGAGTGGTTGATGTAGCTTCGCGCCTCGGCATTGACCAAGGATACGCCGGGCTGGCGATAGAGATGGCCGGAGAAATCGGCGAATTTTTCGGTGAGCACTTCGAAGATCGCCGGGTTGATCTCAATTGCGCGAATCCGGCTGGCGCCGAAGAGCAGACCGGAAAGGATGTCACGGCCGCCGCCGACGCCAACGACAGCGACGTCGGCCGCCGGCTGCACGAGGTAGGCTGCATTGATGACATCATCTTTCAGGTAGCCGAGCTTTCCGATGTCGCCGTCATACCTGGTGATGACCGTGCCTGCATCGGCATCGATGTCGAGGTAGTGTTGGTCGACCCGGGCATCAGGAGCGCGTACCAGACCCCAGCCAAACGGGACCTTCCCGGCCAATTCGCGCACCCTTACCCGCGAATAGGTATTCCAGCGTTCGAACAGCGTGCCGGTCTGCTCGGCACCCTTCGCCCAGAACACACCGAGATGGCTTCGACCGGTCAGGTCAAGGCCGGAGTGCACGGTGGCGGCGACGGCCAGTGTGAGCGCGACAGCCCCGCTCAAACGCACACTGCGGACATCTTCGCTGCGTCTCGCGACGATCCAGCCAACGCCGGCAGCAAGGGCTCCGATCCATAACGTGGCGCTTACGGGATCAATCACCAGCAGTATGAAGATCACCCCGAGACATCCAACTGCGGCGCCCAGGAGGTCGGCTGCATAGAGCCACCCGCCGCCAAATGGCAAACGCGTCAGCAACAGCGTGATGCAAATCCCGCCTTCCGTGAACGGAGCCACAAAGGCGATGATCGCCAGCGCCAGGGCGAGGGGCACATTTTCTGCGGATACAGCGAGCGGCACGCACAGGAAGACGATCATTGCGCCAACGCTGCTGAGCGCGAACCATGACGCATGGCGGGCGAATTCGATTCCGACCCGATCGGCGGCATAACGGGCGGGTTTGCCGTAGACCTTCATCGCTCCGCGCGTAAGCCCGAGCATGGCAAGTGAAATGGCAGCAAATGCGAAATGATAATGGAGCATAACGCTGAAGAATCGCGTTATCAGGATCTGGTAGGAAAGCGTCGCGAACGCCAGCACAAAGATTGCCAGATAATAGCGACCGTGAATCTTGGATATGGCTTGCAATGAGCTACCCTCTCAGTGGAGCCCTGATGGGGGCTCTATTGGGTGCGCTTTGACCAACTCGCGCTGCTTCGCTGCTTAAGTACTTGTAGCGATCAACCAATCCAAATTCTACGAGCAAACAAGGCGGTGTTCATGAACAAGGACGCGCCGAAGAGTCCTATCACTCCTGCCAAAAGCCACTTTGCTCGCAATCCTAAATCAGCCAACGTCACAAACAGGGGAAATGAAACGAGATTAAATCGACTCATGGAGACGAAGCCTGCTGGCCCACCGCTGAGTGTTAGATATGGCAGAAGCAGGACAGCCATAGCGAACAGTGTCCAGCTTGAGCGCAGTCGAGACCAGCCCAAAACAATCAGGACAATGAACAATAATGTAAACCAGCTAGCTTGTCCCCAAGGATTCCAGTCATTGAGCATCATTCGCGTGAACGGCTCAAGCTTTAGTGCTGCAATTAACCTTGTCGCTAGCGTCGTTCCTTGATGGAAAGCCGCCTGCCCATCCACAAAAGCAAACGGAGTTCCGAAAGCGCTCCAGAGGTAGATCATGAATAGCCAGATGCCCGACGTCGCAAGAAGGACGCATGGCAGGAGGGCAAGAAGGAACTTCGTCTGACCGCGATTGGCCCACATCTCCCAAAGAAGGACAGGCAATAGGACGACGCCCGTCGATCGAGTAGAGACTGCCAGGCCTGCAAGCAGTGCTGCCGATAAGTAGTACTTTCGTTTCAAAGCATGAAAAAACGAGACGATCAGCAGCAGTGCCAAGGGCTCGGTATACCCGGCCGATAGCAAGACCGAAGCAGGAAAAAAGCTGAGCAGCGCCGTTGTAGCGAGAGCCAGTTGATCACCAAATTCCTCGCGGACCAGCTTGAAAAGGACGATGATCGCGAGGAATCCCGCGACGTTCGATACCAACAGCAATGCATCCGCAGGCGTGAGACCGCTAATCGTCGCCAAGCCCCGTGCGAGCATCGGATACAGCGGGTAAAATACGATGTTCTGTTGAACAGTCAGATCGCCGTTATACTGATAGCCATTTGTGACGATCTTGAAATACCATTCCGAATCCCATTGCAGCAGTTGGTGGTACCAGATCGGTCCCGCAGACCAGACATCTGGCCCGGAGGGCAAATATTTTTGGGAGAATACCAGTCCGAGTGCGACCACCACCCGCGAACAAAAGAATATCAGGATGGCCAAACAATAGGGAAGCCAAGAGGGATCTTTCCAAGTGGGATAGCGCATCTCCATTCCATACTGTCGCTCGGTAAGAGCCCAAGATCAATTGCCCCAAGTGTACCGCCTTGACATTTTTGCGGGCATGACGCGGCAGACTAGGTGCCGACCCAGGTCCGCGCGTCGGCGGGGGCGGACAGCGGCGAAGACGCGCAGCAAGGAACAGGTTCAATCGTCAGGTCGAGCGGAGCGAGGCGCTCTAATTCATTGCGGCTTCACTTTGAGCGCAAGCAAGGCAATGGCTATTGCAGTGAGGCCGTGGCTAGGTTGCGACGCGCTCGCGCCGGAGCGGCCTCGACAGGCAAGTCGACGCGCGCGATGAGATAGCTGTCACATAAACGATATAAAGGACGCTGTCGCTTGTACCACTGCCGGCAACGATCTAGGCATGTCGACGAAAAGTCGCCTTCTATCGATCGGACGGGCCGGACGAGCATTGGTACGGGTATTGGCCGATTAAAGCAGCGCTATGCAGACAATTGCATCATATGTCGTCAAGGCAAGAGAAGCCCGTTCAGTTTCTTGCCCGGGTGATGGTCGCGTCGCAGTGTTTCGACGTCTGGGACGGCGTTTGGCGCGATATGGAAGCGCGATCGGATCGGGCAATGATCGGAGAAATCGAAAATTCCTTGTGGTGGCATACGCGGCATTGCTGACGGCTGGCATCTACGCCGCCGAGGCAGAGGATCGCCAGGTCGCCAAAGCGGGTGAACGGATCGCATTCAGTATCCCGCGCCAACCGCTCGCCGGCGCTTTGCAGGCCTACGGGCAGGCGACCGGCATTCAAGTGCTCTACGAGAGCAACTCTGCCGTTGGCCGGACGTCGGGCGCCGTCGAAGGAACGTTCACCGCGGATGCCGCACTCAACCTGCTCCTGGCAGAAACCGATCTGAAGGTTCGCTACATCCGTCCCGACGCGATTACACTCGCCCTTCCATCTGCGGAGGGTGTCAGCTATACGCCGCCGGCAATCCCGCTGGGATCGTCAAGCCTGTCCTTGGGAACGTTGCGGGTACGCGGGACGAACGACGACGCCGCCGGGCTGCAGGACTTCAGCCAAAGGCTGCAGATGGATATTCAGAACGCCCTTCGAAAAAATCCACGGACACGGGACGGCAGCTACCGTGCAGTGCTTGATCTCTGGATCGATTCCGCAAGGACGATCGAGCGAACGGAACTATTTCGGTCGACAGGCGATCGTGACCGCGACGCGGCGGTTGCAGCGGCGCTGCGCGGGGTGACGGTCAGCCGGGCGACGCCGGCGAACACGCCGCAGCCGGTCCGCGTTGTTATCGTCGTAAGATCGCTGCAATGAACTTCGACGAGATTCAGAGACGAAATCAGAAGGGCGCGGCATCGTTGCTGCCGAGCACATCGCCGCCCTATGAGGACGAGCCCGGAACGTGGTCGTCGCGAGAAATCTTGCGGCTTTTCACCGTGCCTGCCTTGGCAACCCTGCTGTTCGTCGGTGGCGTATACTGGATCAGGCTGCAAACGCCGTCAGGCTCGATGGGCCAGCAGCAGGCCTCCGTCGTGCAGGTTCATCTGCTTCCGCGCCCTGATGCTGCGCCGATCGTCACGGCTTCGACGTCGCATTCGAGCGCACAAGACGTCACTGGCCGTACCGACACATCCTCGAAGGAGCCGAGCCCATCGACCTCCGATGAGACGGTTCCTGTTCCGAGAGCTTTTTCGCCTGCAGAGGCGCCACCATCGAACGTTCTGTCGGCGCCATCGGCGGTAAGCGGGCCCGCAGACAGCGCCGCCGTGAAATTCCAGCAGGCGCTGCTGCGGCATGTCGCGCAATATCAGCGTTACCCGGCCGCAGCCAGTGCGCGGCGTCTGCAGGGAAACGTCGATACGCAGTTCTCGATGAGCCGCGAGGGCAAGGTTCTCGGCGTCTGGGTCAGAACGAGCTCAGGTCAGACCTTGCTCGACAAGGAGGCGATGGAGACGATTCGGCGGGCGCAGCCGTTGCCGCCGATACCTCCCGAATTGCCCGACCGTCTGAACATTCACGTGCAGCTGGTGTTCGATCCGCCCTGACCAACTCCTGGTAGGGGAGTTGAACAGGTCTGTTGGCGAGATCACCGTTGATTGCGAACTGGCGCGCCTGATGCTCTCTCGTAGGTGTTATTCCTCCCGTCATAAATGTGTAGTTCAGCGCCGCTACGACCTGCTGATCGTCGGGGGGCGAGCGGAACGATGGTAACGCGTTTGGGGCCTGGGCAACGTGGCTGACAGCAATCGAATTCGGCTGCGCGGACAGTTGGTCGAAAATTACGACGGGCTGATCAGGAAGCTGACACGTCGCCTGGGATCGTCGGATTTTGCCCACGACGCCCTGCACGAGACATTCTTGCGGCTGGATCGCGTGACCGACGCGGTGCCGGTTCGCAGCCCGACCGACTACATATTCCGCACCGCCATCAATATCGCGAAGGACCGGCAAAAAGCCCAGAACTATCGCGTGAGTTCGTTGGAGATCGATGCGCTATTGGATGTTTGCGACGACGAACCCGATCCGGCGAGAATAGTCGAGGCGCGATCGGAGATTGAGGCCTTCAAGCGGGCACTGGCCGAATTGCCGCCGCGGCCGCGCGAAGTGCTCCGCAGCATCTCCATCGAAGGCCAGTCGGCGCGCGAGGTTGCGGCGCGACTCCAGGTGAGTATCCGCACCGTCGAGAGCGATCTGAAGCTGGCCCTTGGCCATTGCGCCGACAGCCTTGACCACACCTTGCAGCGTCGCCTTGGCGGCCCGCGCCCCCGATCATGACCGACCGGCGCTGAAACGCCGCGATCGATGCACGTCCCGGACGAGCCGGGGCGGCATTGGACAACAAGCGGCGAGTAAATTTGAGTGACGCGTTGTTTCGTTGCGGTTTTTCTTCGGGATAGCCGCTGCCCAGTCGTCTATCGAGTAGATGCCATGTAACGGCACCGCCGCGGCAAGCTGGATGGGAGGTTCCGAAGGAATGACGCGGGCCGTTGAAGCGAGGTCTGTTGCCGCCAGCGCAGGGGCGTGGATCGTCGCTTCCTGTTCAGCGAGCGTATCGTGAAGCAACCGATTGTGCGATCGTCGAAGCGCGCATCAAGGTGCTCGAAATTGACAGGAATTGGCTATATATCGAGGTCGGACGGCATTGGCCCCATCAATTAAGCACATTGGCTCGCGAGCGCGGCAGATGGACGATAAATCGTGACCGCGGCGAGCGATACATCCGAACGCGACGCGCTTTTGGACGAGGCCCTTGACTGGGTGGTCCGGCTCAAAACGGGTGCGCCGACTAGGGCTGATATCGATGCGCTGCAGCGCTGGCGCCAGCAAAGTCCCGCCCATGAGGAGGCTTTCAAAAAGGCCGCGCGGCTCTTCCGCCATGCAGGTATCGCAGCGGGCGAACTGGACGATCGGCCCGATGCCATAGGCGCGGTGCTGGCCCCGCAACGGCTGCCGTCCAGAATTATTGCCCGCCGCGCCTTTTTGGGCGGCGCGATCGCTGCGGCCGCCGCGGGCTATGTGGTTGTCCGTCCGCCGCTTGGCCTCTGGCCGTCGCTGCAGGAGCTGTCCGCCGACTATCGTACCGGCAAGGGCGAGCAGCGCAAGATCGCGGTCACGCCGGATGTATCGCTGGAGCTGAACACGCAGACCAGCATCGCATTGCGTTCCGCGCCCGACGAAACGCAGATCGAGTTGATTTCCGGCGAAGCCTCGGTGGCCGCGATGCGAACTTCGCCGAAGCCATTCGTCATGCTGGCTGCGAACGGACGCATCACCGCCAAACAGGCGGACTTCGTGGCGCGTTGCCTTGACGGCATGGTCCGCGTGACCTGTCTGAACGGGAGCGTAGACGTCGCCCAGGGCGGCCGCGTGGTGCAGCTTCGCCAGGCGGAGCAGGTCTCCTATACGCCTGGTGGAATAGAAGCCTCGGTCCCGGTCGATCCGGCGCAGGTGACGGCCTGGCAGAGCGGGCTATTGATTTTTCGCGACCAGACGCTTGCCGACGTGGTGGATGAGGTCAATCGCTATCGATCCGGCAAGATCATCATTACGAATGCGGATCTGAAGCAACGGGTCGTCAACGGCACGTTTCAGATCAATAAGCTCGGCGACTTCGTCCTCCAGGTTCAGCAATTGTTCGGGGCCCAGGCGCGCTCGCTGCCGGGCGGGGTCGTATTGCTCGGCTGATCCACTGAGCTGCGGCTCGCAATCTCTGTTTCACTGATCTGTCGTCGTCTTGGGCCGAGTTGAGCCTCCGACCACTCGCGAATCAGCGGTGGTGATGCGCGCGAAACCCGTTTGCAAAAAAGTCGTTAATTTTTCTCCGGAGCGCCGCAAAGTTTTGCGGGTTAGCCATCGGCCAGTCGTCTTTAGAGCGAGGGGGCGTGATCGCGGCGTGCAGCGGCGGTCGCGATACTCGTTTGAGGAGGCGAGCGGGCATCCGTGCAAAGTTGTGATGATGATGGGCCGCGCCGGCATATGCCGGCGGGAAGGGCGTTGTTTTGCCTGACGGCAGGCGCGGTGACCCTGGCAGGCGGACTGGTCGCTGCCGATCCGGCGTGCGCGGCCAAGGCAGCGTCGGCCGGGCGTGCGTCGAGCCCAACGAGTGCTTCGTCGTCGACCGAGCGAGCTTCGCCGCAACAGCCGGCTGCGACCGTGCAGCGTTTCGATATCGACGACTTTGCCGTCCAGGGCGCCGAGACGCTCCCGCAGATCGAAATCGAGGAAGCGATCTATCCGTTCCTCGGACCCAACAAGACTGCCGACGATGTCGAGAAGGCGCGGGCGGCGCTCGAGAAGGCCTATCATGACAAGGGCTATCAGACGGTCAGCGTCTCCGTTCCGCAGCAGAACGCGCTCTCCAGGATGATCACCCTCAAAGTAACGGAATTGAGGGTCGGGCGGCTTCGGGTCAAGAACTCGCGCTATTTTGACCTTGCCAAGATAACAAACAAGGCGGGCTCTCTTAAAGAGGGCACGGTCCCGAACTTCGGCAACGTCACCAAAGACATCATCGCACTGAACCAGTGGCCCGACCGGCGCGTGACGCCGGCGCTGCGGGCCGGCGTGACGCCGGGCACCGTCGATGTCGATCTGAATGTCGAAGACAAGGTGCCGGTGCATGCCAGCGTCGAGCTGAACAACCGCCAGTCTCCGAACACCACGGCGCTGCGCGTCAGCAGCACGGTGCATTACGACAACCTCTGGCAACTCGGCCACTCCCTGAGCTTCACCTACCAGGTGGCGCCGCAGCGCCCCGGCGACGCGGAAGTGTTTTCCGGCTCCTACCTTGCCCGGCTGCAGGACGTCGATTGGCTGAATGTCCTGTTCTATGCGGTGAAATCGAGCAGCGATGTCGCGACTGTCGGCGGCACCAACGTGATCGGGCCCGGACAGATTTTCGGCGGCCGCGCAGTGATGACCCTGCCGGCGCGAGAAAGCCTGTTCCACACCCTTTCGGTTGGCGTCGACTACAAGCACTTCGACCAGACCGTAAAGCTTGGCGGCGACGGATTTTCCTCTCCGGTCACCTACTACCCGGTGGTCGCCAGTTACGGCGCGACTTTCCAGACCGAAAAATTCACGACGCAGCTCAACGCTGGGGTCACCTATAATCTGCGGCCGTTGAGCGATGACTGGGTGGCGTTTGACAACAAGCGCTACTACGCCTCGCCGAGCTTCACCCATTTCAACGTCGACGTATCCCACACCCACGAACTGCCCGAGGGCTTCCAGCTCTACGGCAAGGTTCAGGGACAGGTCGCCGACGGACCGCTGGTGTCAAGCGAGCAGTTCAGCGCCGGCGGCCTCGATACTGTGCGCGGCTATCTGGAGTCCGAGACGCTCGGCGACAACGGCGTCGTCGGCAACCTCGAACTGCGCAGCCCCAACGTCGGCGAGCTCTTGCAGAAGCAGATGACGGACGAAACGGGCAAGGGCCAGGCGCGCTTCACCATCTTCAACGACTGGCGCCTCTTCGGGTTTACCGATGCCGGCACGGTCACCGTCCTGCATCCGCTGCCCGACCAGCAGTCGAAATTCGACGTGTGGAGCTACGGCGTCGGCGCCCGCTTCAAGATGTTCAACTATCTCAACGGCACGCTCGTCTATTCCGTGCCGATGGTGAGCCAAGCCTACACCGAAGCGCGAAATCCGCGCGTGAATTTCCGAATCTGGGGTGAATTCTGATGATCAGGGGATGGGACCAACGAGGCTGCGCGGGTCGGCGGACGGGCACGAAAACATTGGCGAGCCTGCTGCTCGGACTTGTTGCGCTGCTGTCGCTCTCGCTGTCGCCGGCCAAAGCGTGGTGGAATGACGAATGGCAATTGCGCAAGAAGATCACCATCGACGCCAGCGCGTCCGGCGCCAATATCACCGATCCGATCGGCACCGCTCAAGTTCTAATTCGGCTGCATGTCGGGAATTTCCGCTTCAGCCACGCCAAGGATGACGGCAGCGACCTGCGCTTCGTTGCCGGTGACGACAAGACGCCGCTGAAGCATCACATCGAAAAGTATGACTCGCTGCTCAGCGAGGCCCTGATCTGGGTCGCCGTGCCGAACCTGCAGGCCGGCGCCAAGGCCGATATCTGGCTCTATTCCGGCAACAAGAAAGCGGTTGCGACCAGCGATCCGAAAGGCACCTACGATCCCGACACGCAGCTCGTCTATCATTTCAACGAGCGTGGGACGCCGGCATTGGACTCGTCCGTCTGGGCCAACAATGCGCAAACCGTCGGCCAGCCGGCGGACGGCTCCCTGATCGGAACGGGCCTGCGCCTGGATGGCCGCACGCTGTTGACTCTGCCGGCATCGCCATCGCTCGCCTTGAGCGATAACGCCGCGTTCACCTGGTCAGCCTGGATCAAGCCCAGCGCCATGCAGCCGAACGCGGCCCTGTACAGCCGCCGCGATGGCGCCAACGGTCTCGTCATCGGACTGGATAACGGCATTCTGTTCGCCGAGGTCACCAATGCGGGGACTGCGCAACGCAGCGCCGCCGGCGCGCCGGTTGCCCCGGGCGGCTGGCATCACGTCGCCGTCGTGGCCAATGGCGGTCAGATCGCACTTTATCTCGACGGTGCGCCGTACGCATCGCTTGCCGCCACCTTGCCGGCACTTAACGCGATCGCGCTGGTCGGCGGCGAGACGCCAGGTGCTGCTGCCGCCGCTCCTGCGGCGGCACCGTCCGCAGCCGCTGAGACTCCAGCCCCGTCTCAGCCGGCTGCGGATGGGAGCACGGCGCCGGATGCTGCTGCCCCCGCATCCGAGGCCGCGCCGGCTTCAGCTCCCGTAGCTCCCGTCGCCGCAATGGCCGGCTTTGTCGGCGATATCGACGAGTTGCAGATCGCGAAGATTGCCCGCCCCGCCGGCTTCATCAAGTTTGCCGCGATCGGGCAGGGACCGGAGCATGCCAAGCTCGTCGCCTTCAGCCTGGATGAAGAAACCGGAAGCTGGCTCTCCGGCTATTTCGCGGTGATCCTGAAATCGGTGACGCTCGACGGCTGGATCGTCATCGGCATCCTCGTGATCATGGCCGCCGTCAGTTGGGTCGTGATGTACGATCGCGCTTCCTATCTGAACAAGCAGGCCAAGGCCAATGCCCGCTTCATGAAGAGCTTTCGCGAGATCGCGGCGGATCTCACGATGCTCGACAGCGGCGAGGCGGAAGATGTCGCAACTTTGGGCGGTCGCATGAATGAGTCCGACGCCAAGATCATGCGGGCATCGTCCTTGTATCGTATCTATCACCTCGGCGCCTCGGAGATCCGCCACCGCTTCGCCCAGAACGGCACGCGCCTGCCGGTTCTCTCGGCCGCATCGATCGCAGCGATCCGCGCGGCGCTCGACAGTGGCTATGTCAAGGAGACCCAGCGGCTCAACCGGCTGATGGTGGTGCTGACCATCGCGATCTCCGGCGGACCGTTCCTCGGCCTGCTCGGCACCGTGGTCGGCGTCATGATCACGTTCGCCGCCATCGCGGCGAGCGGCGACGTCAACGTCAACGCCATCGCGCCGGGCATTGCGGCAGCGCTGGTCGCAACCGTCGCCGGTCTCGGCGTCGCGATCCCGGCATTGTTTGGCTACAACTACCTGATCTCCCGCATCAAGGACCTGACCAATGACATGCAGGTCTTCATCGATGAGTTCGTGACGAAGATGGCCGAATTCTACTCGGCCGACCGGATCGAACACCGCGTCGCCGCGGAGTAACGGCGATGCAGCTCCAGGACAGCGGCAAACCCTACGACGACATCAACATCACGCCGATGTTGGATCTCGCTTACGTGTTGCTGGTGATTTTCATCATCATGACGACGGCGACCGTGCAGGGCCAGAAGGTCAATCTGCCGAAGGCGTCGGCGGCGCCGAGCCTTGCGACGCAGACGACCAAGGCAATTACGGTCGCCAATGACGGCAAGATCTTTCTCGACACCATACCGGTCACGCTGCCCGAGCTCGAACAGCGCCTGGTGCAGCAGAAAGCGCTCACGCCCGAATTTCCGGTGGTGCTGCGTGGCGACGCACAGGCTCAGTACCAGAGCGTCATGGACGTGCTCGATCTCCTGGGGCGGGTGGGCCTGACGCAGGTTGGTCTCGCCACCAAGCCGCTTGTGAAGTGAGCGATCTGATGCACATCGCCATGAACATGCGTGACGCCGCCAGGAATGGCATCAGGAAACTGTGGTCCTGGCTGCACGATGCGTCATGGACGATTGGCCGGTATGCCAACGAAAATAAGGTCTGTTCGGACGAAGTGATCTCGCGGGCTGCCGCCGCCAAGAACGATCTACAACCTGTCTCGCCGGTCGCCGGGCGCGGTCATGCCGCGCAAAGCGGCATCCTGCTGCAGTTTCCGGTTCGCGGCGAGGCGCTGCTGGTCAGGCTCGCGGACCTCCTGCGAAGCCGCATTGCCGATCGCCGGCTCGAGCGCGATCCGCTGCTCCTGTTGATCTCGCGATGCCCGGGATCGCGACTATCGATCGATCGGTCCGCCTATGTCGAATTCCTGGCTGACCGATGCACGTATTACGTGGCGATCGAGGCGCAGCCCGACACAAGGGTCACCGTGGAAACGGCGGATTTCGACACCGTCGTGAAATTCGTCGTACAGTACGTGGCCGAACGTCTCTCGGAGAAGGTGCTCCTGGAGGCCGCGTCATGAACGCTCCCGTGAGAGATCAGGATCCCTCCGCCGCGCGCGAAGCAAAGGTGCAGGCGCCGACCGCATATCGTCCGATCGGAAAACACGCCGCATTGTTTCGCTACGGCGCTACGCTTTTGGCGGTCGCCGGGTTCGTCGGTGTCGCCGTGTTCTTCCTCCGCGGTGACGATCTGCCGCCGCCGCGGCTGGTGCGGGAACTGACCGTCGTCAACATCGTGCCGCCGCCTCCGCCTCCGCCGCCGCCACCTCAGCCGATGCCCGAACAGAAGATGATCGAGCAGCCGAAGATGGCCGAGCCGGAGTTCAAGGAGGAGAAGCCGGTCGACAAGCCCAAGGACGAGCCGGTCAAGGATGCCAAGAACGATGAACCTCCGGGGCCGCTGTCGCTCGATGCGAAGGCGGTCGGCCCTGGCGATCTCTTCAATCTCGGCAGCAAGGTGGGCGGCAATCCTTACGGCGGCGGCGGAGGCGGCGGCAGCCGATGGGGTTGGTACAGCACGATCGTGACGGACCAGGCTACGGCTGCGCTGCGCGCTAATCCAAAGACCCGGAATATGGCGACGCAAATCCAGGTCCGGTTGTGGGCCGACGCGTCGGGACGCGTGACCCGGGTAATCATCTCGCCGTCGACCGGCGATGCAGAATTGGACGCCATTATCCGCGACGAAGTGCTCGGCAGGCTGATGCTGCGTGAGCCGCCGCCCAAGGACATGCCGATGCCGGTGGTCACGCGGGTGACCGCGCGACGGCCAAGCTGAAGCGTTTGTAACGATTTCGTTGAGTGAAGAGACTGGTAGAGGACTGGGGAATCCATGTTTGAGAAGAAATCCGACGTACGGCGGCGCTTGATGCCGCTAGCCGTATCGCTGTGCGCGCTCACCTGCGGCGGACAGTCGTTTGGCCAGACCGCATCGGATGATGGGCGGGGGCCGGCAAAAAAACCCGATGCCAAGCGGCCCACGGTGTTGCAGACGAAACCGTCGTCGCCCAGCGCCACGATCAATCTCGTGAGCCTGTTGGTGAAGCAGGGCGTGCTGACGGATGAGCAGGCGCAGGCGCTGATCAAGCAGGCGGACGACGAGGCCTATGTCGCGCGCGAAGCGGCGAAGGGCGCAAGCGCCAGGGCTGACGAAGCGGCGAAAGCCGCGAATGCTGCGACGGCGGCAGCCTCGCCGCCCGGCACGCGGCACGTGACCTACGTTCCCGAAATTGTCAAACGGCAGTTACGTGAAGACATTAAGCGGGAGGTTATGGACCGGGCACATAAGGAAAACTGGGCCTCGCCGGGTGCCTACCCGGAATGGGCGCAGCGCATCCGCTTCTACGGCGACCTGCGTGCGCGCTACGAAGGCCAATTCTTTCCCACTGGAAACGGACCTTTGCAGAATTTCAATGCCACTAACACCGGCTCGCCGTTCCTTGACGACATGCTCAATCCCTATCTCCCTCCGAGTTACAATACGACACAGGACCGCGAAAGATTTCGCTTCCGGGCTCGTCTTGGCCTCGATGCCGATCTGTTCAACGGATTTAGCGCCGGTTTGCGCATCGCCACCGGCGATAACAACTCGCCCGTTTCTACCAACCAGACATTCGGAGCGAGCGGCGGCAACTTCTCCAAATACTCGCTCTGGCTCGATCGCGCCTACCTGAAGTACCAGGCGTGGAACAACGATTTGGCGGTTTCCGTCGGCCGCTTCGATAATCCGTTCTGGTCGCCGACCGATCTCGTCTGGCACAGGGATCTCGGGTTCGATGGTGCCGCCGTGCAGGCCAAGTACGAGATCGCGCAAGGCATTACGCCATTCGTCGTGGCCGGCGCGTTCCCGATCTACAACACCGACTTGAATGCCGGGATCAATCTTGACACCAACTTCAGTGGGGTGCCGACCAAGTTCGCCAGCGACGACAAGTGGCTGTTCGGCGGGCAAGCCGGCTTTGCGGCGAGATTCGCCCCCGAATCGAATTTCCGATTTGCGGTCGCATATTACGATTTCACTAATGTGCAGGGTCGGCTCTCAAGCGAATGCATAGTCACCAGCGCCAGTGACATCTGCGATACCGATTTGCGTCGGCCGTCGTTTGCGCAGAAGGGCAACACCTATATGACGTTGCGAAACATTCCGTTGTTCGTCGGTACTACGCAGCTTTCGCCGTATCAATACTACGGCCTGGTCAGCCAGTATCGGCCAGTGGTTGCCAGCGCGCAGCTCGATCTCGGCCATTTCCATCCGGCGCACATCGTCCTCGACGGCGAGTACATCTGGAACAGCGCGTTCGACCGCGGCCTGATGAATCAATTGGCCATTAACAACCGTGGGCCGGACATCGCCACCAATGTGCCCGGCCCCTACAACGGCGGCAATCAGGGCTGGCTCGCCCGCATCACCGTCGGTGACAAGGTGGTCAAGCGTCTCTGGGATTGGAACGTGCACGCCGGCTACAAATATCTGGAGTCCGATGCCACCATCGACGCCTTCGTCGACTCTGACTTTGGGCTCGGCGGCACCAATCTCAAGGGCTACTTCGTCGGCGGCAATGTCGGGCTCAGCGACAATGTGTGGGCCAGCCTGCGCTGGATGAGCGCCAACAACATTGCAGGCGTGCCCTATGCCGTCGATGTCCTGCAAGTCGACCTGAACGCGAAGTTCTGATCATGCAGACCCGCATCCCACGTCTTGTACTACTTTTCGCTGCCGCCGTGTTCTGCGGCGAGGCTCGCGCCGATACCGAGCACGATCGCCTGCGCGAGGCATTGCGCAGCGCCACCATGCAGACCAGGCAACTGGAAGACCAGCGCGCTGCGTCGCAGGCGAAACTCGCCGAGGCTGAGAAGGAAAAGGCCGCCCTGAAGGCGCAGGTCGATGCCGCCAAGGCGGAAACCCGCAAGCTCGAGAAGCAGCATCGCGAGGCGGTCGACGAATTCAACCAGCGTCTCACCGAGCGCGACGAGACGCTGGAGAAATGGAAGTCAGCTTACGAGGAGGCTGCCAACGTTGCTCGTGCCAAGGACGCGGAGCGGGCAAAGTTCGAAGGCGAGGCAACGGCGTACAAAGCCAGCACCAAGAGCTGCCAGGCCAAGAATGTGCAGCTCATCAGCGAGGGCAAGGAAATTCTGAACCGATACAAGAAACTGACGTTAGGCGGCGCGCTCGTCGCGACCGAGCCGCTGACCGGCGTTGGCGGCGTCGACGCGCAGAACTTCGTCCAGGACTACACCGACAAGCTCCTCGATCAAAAGGCGACACCATGAGTATTCCCCGCGTTTTCAGAGCGTTGCAATCGAGCGTCATTGCAGCCGCTGCCATCCTGTCGCTGCCGAACGGGGCGCTCGCGCAGACGGCGCCGGCGCCCGCGCCTCAGCGTACGGCTACGGTGCCAGCCACGGCCAAGCCGAAGCCGGCACCTCTGGCGGCGGTGCCCCAGGGACCGGCCGGCCAGACCACTGCGACACAACAAGTCGCCGCCGCCAAGGCATCCGGCGGTGACGATATCGTTGCGCGGGTTGGCAATGCCAACATCTCGGCCGAAGAACTGCGTGCCTATGTGGGCGCGCTTGGAGTGCGGGAGCAGGCGGCGCTCGCGAAGGATCCCGCACTGCTCAGCCAGACCGTGCGCATGCTGCTGGCCAACCGGCTGGTGCTGCAGGAGCTGACCGCCAAAAAATGGGATCAGCGACCCACTATCGCGGCCCAGCTTGATCGCGTGCGGGAAAACGCTCTGGTCGAGCTCTACCTGCAATCGGTCTCGACGCCGGCGAACAATTATCCGGGCGAGGAAGATCTGCAGAAGGTCTATGAGGCGAACCGCAGTGCGCTGCTGGTGCCGCGCCAGTTCCAGCTCGCGCAGATCTTTGTTGCTGCCCCGAAGGACGCCGATAAGGCGTCGGAGGATAAGGCGAAAAAGAAGCTGGATGACATTCAGGCCAGGCTGAAGGCGCTGAATGCCGACTTCATCGCAATCGCGCGCGCCGAGGGTGAGGCAAAGAACGGTGGCGATCTCGGCTGGCTGGCGGAGAACCAGATCCGGCCGGAGATCAGGACGCAGGTCATCGGGCTGGTCAAGAATGGCGTGTCCGATCCCATTCGCCTCGAAGACGGCTGGCACATCCTCAAACTGCTCGACACCAAGGCGGCCTATACCCGCACGCTTCCGGAGGTGCGCGAGCAACTGGTCCAGCAGATGCGCAGCGAGCACGCCGCGATGATGCGGCGCGCCTATCTCGCGGAATTGCTCAAGGAGCATCCGCCCATCCTCAACGAGCTCGCGCTTTCGAACCTGCTCGACGGCGTCCGGAAATAACACACGCGGAGAATGAAATGTCAGACGTCAGCATCACCAAACTCACTCTCGATGGTCTTCGCGAAAGTCTTCAACAGGTAGGCTATCGCGTGGAGACGGCGACGGATCCGGTTGCCGGGCTCCCGTACCTGCGGTCCGCAACCGGCGGACTTGCCTTTGATATCCGTCCGGGAAACCAACTTTCCGACGCGGACGGAAGCTTCGTCGATGCTGCATTCACGGCCATCCTTCAGGTTCAGGGCGAGCTTCCGCTCGATCTGGTCAATCGCTGGAATGCGACGCGGCGGTTCGGACGCCTGCAACTCAGCCAGCCATTTCTCGTCTTCTGCCTTGATGTCTCGGTGGCGGGCGGAGTGATGCCGGACTACCTCCGCGCCCAGATCGAAATCTGGGATCGCCTGGTGCAGGAGCTGATTGCATATCTGCGGGACGAGCTACGTCAGTTGTCCGCGAAGAACGGTTCAGCCTCGTCACCCGTGTCGCAGACGCCCGGGCACCAGAGCGCTACTGAGGTCGATGCGCCGACCACGGTGCAGTAGCGCGCGTGGCTCAACATAAGGTATATGGGGCGGCGCTTTCCATGCAGTCTGAACGTAATATGCCGGCGCCGACAGCCGGCGCCGTTGGCAAGCGCCGTGTTGCGTGGTGGAAGACGATCTTCCGTCCCGTTGCGGCGATGGCGGGTTTGATCGCCGCCGGAATCGAGGCGAAGGCGGCGCCCGTTGCCGCGGACAGCGGTGAATACCGGTCTGCAACGGCGGTCCCGGAAGCATGGCAGGTATTTGCAAGGCAATTGCAGCAAAAGTTCGAACAGCAGCTCGCCGGCGACAGCGACGGAGCACGCCGTATCCAGGACTATCTGATGCGCCGCGGCGGAGCGGCCGATGCACCAGCTTTGAAGTTGGCGCTTCGTGCCTGGGTTCTGGCCGACGGCAGAGTCAGTCGCATCGAAGTCGACGGAATGGATGATGCCGGGATGCGCGTCGAACTGCGCGCGTTGCTGATGGCTGGTGGCGTCGGCGCACCGCCACCGGAAATGCTTCAACCCCTGCGCCTGCGTCTTTCGCTTCGCGCGAAAAACCGGTCCCGGGAGGGGAAGTAGCGGATGACGGGCGGCATGCAACCTCGATCGTCCTACGCGGCGCGCTTTTGGCCACTAGCATCGGCCGTTGTCGCGCTGGGGTTGCTCGTAATGGCCTCGCCAAGGTTTGCGAGGGCGGACACCGTTTCGGCGGCCATCTCGTTTGACGATCGTTTTGCCGCCGTCGAATCGCCGGATCAGTTGCCGCGGGCGCGATCGACGCCTGCGACAGAGCCGCCGAAGGATATTGCCGGCGATATCGCAAAGCCCAGGATGCCGTCGAGCGTGCCCGACGGGCGTGCGCGCTATCGCGCCTTGATCGAAAGGGAAGCCACGCAGGCCGGCCTGCCGCCGGAAATCGCCGAAGCGGTGATGGCGGTGGAAAGCGGATACAATCCCGATGCCATCGGCGGCGTCGGCGAAATCGGCTTGATGCAGATATTGCCGTCGACGGCGGCGATGCTCGGCTTCAGGGGTTCGCTCGCCGAGCTTGCAGTGCCCGAGACCAATATTCGATACGGCGTGACCTATCTTGCGAAGGCGTGGCGCCTGGCCGGCGGTGATCTTTGCACGGCCGCCATGAAATATCGGGCCGGGCATGGCGAGACCCGGTTTTCCGTTCTCTCCGTCAACTATTGTCACGCCGTGCGCGCAAAGCTGGCCGCACGCGGCTTTCCCGTGACAGGTAGTGTTCCCGTCGCAACGTTCGGAGAGCCGGCCCGGGGCGGCGGCTGCGGCCGCAAATGCCTGGGCGTTTCGCACATAGGTTCGGTGAATATCGCAGCACTCAACACGCGGCTCAGTGCGCTCGTCGTGCAGGCCCGGGCAGGGCGGTAGGGGGCGATCTCAATGCGGCTGATCATGCTTTCGCTTGTTGCCGCCGTGGGTCTTGTCTCGCCAGGGCTGGCCGAAGAGCGCGTCACGGTGCTTCCGGAAATCGTCATTGGCGGCGGCGCCGCGAATGCACTTGTCAAGCCCGAAGGACGCGTCACGGTGCGTCCGGAAGTCGTCATTGGTGGCGGTGCAGGGAATGCGCCGGTCAAGCCCGAAAGATGCGTCGAAGTCGAAACCGGATCAAGCAGGGCGATGGATTGTCTCAACCAGAAACTCAAGCGGGAGGTGGATCGCGTCAATCCGGTCATGAACCTTCCGCCGATCGATGCCCGCTCGCCAGACATCAAGACAGGCGTCGTGAACATCCCGGCCGTTCAGCAACAATACGGTCGGAATTTTGGTGTTTCGGTTGTTCCGTATCGGCCCGCGCCGCCGGTGTTCAGCGCGCCGGGGGGACTGCATCGATAGGAAAGACCGATCCTCGATCGCATCGTCGAGCGATTTTTCACAAGCAAGTCGTCATCATCGGAGCACATGGCGATTCACTTTCTCGATTTCGGCGTGACACGCGAATGTAACACACGCTCCATAAGGTTCTCAGCCGGACCATGATCGTAGTCTTGTGAATGTAAGGATGCGCTGTGATACCGGATGCGCTAGTAGCCGCGCAAAGCCGGAGCGTTCGGTTATGCCGTGCGCTGCTATTTGGAGTCGGACTGGCGCTGCCGGGTCACGATGCGGTTTCGCAGACACGAAGTCCGATCCGGTTCGCGATTGCCGCCCAGCCGCTTGCGGCCGCGCTCGATACCTACAGTGTCGTATCCGGCCTCGAACTTTACTACGATGGCGAGCTGGCCGTTGGACGGCGTTCCCACGCCGTTGAGGGGCGACTTGTACCGGATGTCGCTTTGCGGGAATTGCTGACCGGCAGTGGTCTCGTTGCACGAGCGACCGGTCCCAACAGCTTTACCATCACAGTTGGTCCTTCGCGCCCGGCCAGTGCAAGCCATCAGTCGTACTTTGCGACGATCCAGGCGCGGGTGTCGCAGGCATTGTGCGCGCATGCCGAAACCCGGCCAGGCAGCATTGATCTTCTGCTTCAGCTGTGGATAGCGTCCACGGGAACGGTACAGCGCGCACAATTGCTCGATGCGCCCAATGGTGACATGCGCGAGAATGCATTTGCCGCGGCGTTGCGCGGGGTATCCATTGGCGCTGCTCCCCCTGCGGAGCTGCCGCAACCCATCACAATGGCGATTTTCGCGCGGACCAACGGGGAGCCGACCGGCTGTGGCGGTGTTACGACAACGGCGGCGCGTTAGATGCATCGGATGCGTCGCCCATGAACAGTTCGAATCGCGACACGCTGCGGCGGTTCTTTTTGCTCGGTTATGACGAACTGCGGGCGCGATTGACGCGGCGTTTTGGATCTGTCGAGCTTGCCAGCGATGTGCTGCATGAGACCTGGCTGCGGCTTGAGAATGCAGCTCCAGCCGACGTCGTTCGCAGTCCAAGGAATTATCTGCTGCAAATGGCGGCGAATGTCGCCTTGAAGCGTCTGAGAGCAGAGAAAAGTTTTGTCACGCTCACGGATGCCAAGATGGCGATTGGCATCATCGACGATATGCCTGATCCCGAGTGCTCCGCGATGGCGCGTTCCGAGGTCGTAGCGCTTGCAAGGGCATTGTCGGAGTTGACACCGCGCCGCCGCGATATCCTGCTGGCATCGCGCCTCGAGGGGATTCAGCTTTGGGCGATAGCCGAGCGTCTTGGCGTCTCGCAGCGTCTTGTCGAGATTGAACTCAAGCACGCACTGGCTCATTGCGCGTTGCGTGTTGGACGAAATGTCACAAAAAGATTCGGTCCCAGGCCGCTGAAAGGATCTCAGACCGACGGGGATCCCGACTGATGTGTTCCGCAAGACCCGGTCCTGGCGACATTGGATATGCGATGGCTGGAGATATTCCCGAGCATCCAGCGGTTTTCCTGACAAGGATTGACCGTGAGGCGCACGATTGGGTGGTGCGTTTCGCTGTCGGCAACGCCGGCCCGGCCGATCTTGATGCTTTCAAGGAATGGTCGGCGCAGGCCGGCTATGCCGAGGCATTCGCGCGTGCCTGCCGGCTTTGGGAGGCTGTCGGACCGGCAGCCGAGCATATGGCCGGCGCCCCTGCTCCTGAACGGAAAGTATATATTGGGCGTCGCGCGTTTATGGGTGGCGCGCTTGCAGCGTCCGCGGCGGCTACGGCTTACGTTGGCGCACTGCCGCCGCTCGGCCTTTGGCCGTCATTGTCCGAGCTTGCGGCCGATTATCGGACCGCGCCAGGCGAGCAGCGCAGCATCGTGCTTGCCGGAGGTTCGTCGATAGAGCTGAATACCCGCACGAGCATCGCCCTCAAAGCCTCGTCTGACGGGGACGCAGAACGTATAGAGCTGCTTGGCGGCGAAGCGGCCATCGTTACGCGTCCCGATTTGCGTCGCGCCGTCGAGGTGATCGCGGGAGGTGGCCGCGTCACCGCCACCGATGCTGTCTTCAATATGCGCTATGAACGCGACACCGTTTGCACGACATGCGTCGTGGGGGCGGTCGAGGTTGCGATCGGGAAGCGCTCAGTCAATCTTCGTCCCCGCACGCAGGTCATATATTCCGGCAGCGGGCTGGGCGCAGCTACGACGGTGGATGTTGGTGTCGTAACCGCCTGGAAAGACGGCATTCTGGTGTTTCGGTCGACGCCGCTCGCGGATGCCGTCGCGGAAATCAACCGCTATCGGTCCGGTCGGATCATCGTGACCAATACCGCGCTCGGGCGTCGATTGTTCAATGCGCGCTTCCCGATTGCAAACGTCGATGGTGTTGTTGCCCAGATCCAGCAGGTCTTCGGTGCATCTGTCACTTCTCTGCCCGGCGGTATCGTGCTGCTGGGCTGATCGGGTGTGGCAGGTCGATATTCGAAATACGGAAGAAAGTAAGCAGGCCAATCTGCAGAAGGTCTGGATTTTGTTTTCGGTGCCGGCCCTCGAGAGGGATCTAAGCAGAGGTCGCGGCACCAGAACGGTAATTGCGACCGCTGCCATCCCTTCGTCCCCGCGCGAGAGTCCCTGATGTCCCACAACCCGTCTTCCGCCCGCACTCGCTTGTTCCTGCATCGGGCCTTGCTCGCGAGTGTCAGCATGGCGGCGCTGTTGGCCAGTCCGCAGGCTTACGCGCGCCCGTTGGGTGGACATACGCCGATGCCGTCGCAGGCAGCGCAATCGGCGGCGCAATCGGCCTCGCAGGCCGCGCAGCAGGCGGCTAATTCGCTGAAACGGGCCACGCAGTCCATTCAGGCCATGCAGGCGGCGCAGCAGGCCGCCCGTAATCTCGCTCGGACCGCGCCGAGCACGTTGCAAAACGGTTTGCGGTCGGGTGGTCTGGTGGTGATGCCGGGCGCGACGCCAGGCGCGACCAACGGCGGTGCAGGATTATGGCAGGGCGCAAATCTGCCGACTGAGTCCACAAATGGCGGCCGCACGCAGGTCACGGTCAGGCAGAACGAACAGAAGGCGATACTGACCTGGAAGGAGTTCAACGTCGGCCGCGAGACGGATCTTTATTTCGACCAACGCGCCGGCGGTGCTGATGCCAAGAACTGGATCGCGTTGAACCGCGTGACGAATCCTGGCGCCGCACCGAGCCAGATCCTCGGCTCCATCAAGGCCGAGGGACAGGTCTACGTGATCAACCAGAATGGCATCATTTTCGGCGGCGCGAGCCAGATCAACGTCAACACCTTGGTTGCTTCCTCGCTCAGCCTGTCGAACCAGCAGTTCCTGGCCGGGATCAATACGTCCATCGTTCTCAGCAATGGGAGCGTCGGCTACATGCATCTGCCGCAGTTCGGCGATTACAACCCGAACCTTCCCGATACGACCAAATCCGCCGATCCGGCCAACCCGGTAGGCCAGCCTGCGCCTTTGATGCCGGCCAGCGCGCCGGGTGACGTCGTCGTTAAAGCCGGCGCCGAGATTGCGGCGGCGAGCGGCGGCAAGGTAATGCTGTTCGCGCCCAAGGTCATCAATAGCGGGCAGGTCAGCGCACAGGACGGCCAGGTGATCATGGCCGCCGGCGAGCAGATCTATCTGAGAACCAATGTAAGCACCCAGTCCGATGTCCCGGCCGCCGTGCGCGGTCTCGACGTCGCCGTCACGGGGCTGATGCCATGGCTGTTCAACTACGATCATTTGAGGGGAGCGCTCTCGGGTCTGCCGCTCAACAACCCGAACAATCCGCCGCTCTACTCGGAATCGCCTTATGGCCAGAGCCTCCGCGACATCATCCTTCCCCTGATGGAGGCGCGCGCGGCGGCGGTCGGCTACCAGGTCGTGAATAACGGCATCGTCGAGGCCAATCACGGCAACATCACCGTGATGGCGCGCGGCATCGTCCAGAATGGCCTGCTCTCGGCCTCGACGGCGCTCAACAACCGCGACGGCTCCATCCGGCTGCTCGCCTACAGCAACGGCATGCTGGCCTCGAGCGGGGCCACCGATCCGGCGTTTCTGTATTGGCAGACCGGCAGTTTACACTTGATGCCCGGAAGCGTCACGTCGGCCATGCCGGACCTCTCGGACGCGAGCGAAATCGAGCTGTCGGCGCTTTCCACGCGTTACAAGCCAGGCCGCGTCGAACTGCGTGGCAATCTCATCGACATTCAATCGCAGGCCAACGTCGTCGTTCCCGCCGGTACAATCAGTGTGGTCGCGAGCAGTGCGGCGCAATTGGCCGATGAGCCCGTCAGCGGGGAAACGCCGGTTCGTGATGGCAGCCGGATCTATGTCGGCGAGGAGGCTTATCTCAGCGTCGCCGGCTTGAATGACATCGCGATCGCAATGGAACGCAACTTCGTCGAGGCCGAGTTGCGCATCAATGAATTGCGTGACTCGGTCCTTTATCGCGACTCGTGGCTGCGCGGTCAGAAGATCGTGGTCGACCGGCGCGAAAGCGGTGCTTTCACCGATGGTCCCATGGCTGGCGTAAGCTGGGGAGGTGCTGCGGGCTCATGGGTCGGAACGCCGCTGGCGGATGTGTCGGCTTGGATCGGCGTCGGCAAGACCGATTTGGGCGAATTGTCGACGGTCGGCGGTTCGATCTTCATCTCGTCGTCTGGCTCCATCGTCACACGGACCGGTTCTATCCTCGATGTGTCGGGCGGGTCGGTGCGTTACGCAGATGGCTGGGTCAAAACCACCAAACTGCTCGGGGCCGATGGGCGCATCTACGACATCGGAGACGCCAGACCCGATCAGGCCTACGTGGCTTTCGCCGGCGGCTTCACCCGCTCGCACGACCGCTGGGGCATCACGGAAACCTGGACGAGCCGGTTCGGCAAGACGGGCGCTCGCTATGAGCGCGGTTACACGGAAGGCCGCGATGCCGGCTCGATTCAGCTCTACGCCGCTGAAGGCATTGTGCTTGAAGGCAGCTACTGGGGTGGGGTTGTCGTCGGCGAGCGCCAGGCCGCCACGGGCAAATACGCCAAGGCGGGCTCGCTGACCTTCGGCGGCAAGGACGACAGCGACAGGCGGTGGCTGCTCGACAAGCTGATCATCACCGACAATCCAGTCACGTTGCCGAAGGATTTCACCGCGACGGCGGCGCTCGATGGGTCCTGGTATTCTCCCCCTCCGAGCGCGAGTTTTCTTCCGGAGCGCACCACTTATCTCGACTCCGGCGTGTTGGCTGCATCCGAGCTACGCAACATCGAGCTTTATGTCTCCGACGATTTCACTCTCACGCAGGGTACGACCCTCAATCTGACGCCGCGCAGCACGTTCTCGGTGCTCGCCAATTCAGTCGACAGTTACAGGCAGAACTTCCGCATCGATGGCACGATCCGCACAGCCGGCGGCACGGTCAACCTGCTCCACGCGGAGAGCGTGAAACTCGGCGCCACCGGAGCCATTGACGTCAGCGGCCATTGGGTCAGCGAACTGACCAACGGCGTGGCCGCACTCGCGCCGCAGGTCGCTGGCGGCGCCATCACGCTCATGAACGCGCAGTTCGATGTGGGCGCCGTGCTCGATGTCTCGGGCGGCGGTTGGCTGAAGAATCGGAGCGGCAAGCTGCAGACGCAAGCCGGCGACGGCGGCACGATCCAGCTCAACACGATCGATATGGCTGAATTCGCCAAAGCCGACCTGCGCGGCTACGCGGCCGGCTCCGGCGGCTCCCTGGCATTTTTGACGCCTGGGAACCTGCAGATCGGGGGCGATGCGCCGACGGCGGCCGACACTTTCCGTCTGCCAGAGACGTTGTTTACCGAGCGCGGCTTCCGCTCCGTGCAAATCGGCGCGGGCGGCAGCATCATCGTTCCGGCGGGGGTCACGGTCTCGCAGATCGCGCGCAGTGTGGACCTGACGGACGCTGCCCGCTTCAGCTCGGGCACGAAGCTCGCCGACATGGGGCCGCTCGTGGTCCTGCCACTCGCACAGCGCGTAGATCTCAAGCCGACATCGCTCTCGCTCACCGGCAACAATATTTCGATCGGTGCCGGGGCCATCGTTCAAACCGATGTGGGCGGCAGCATCTCGATTGCGTCATCGGGCACCAGCAGTGGCGCGATCGAAATCGCGGGCAGGCTGGAGGCACTCGCTGGGAAAATCAACGTTTCAGCAGGAACGGTGACTGTCACCGGCACTGGCGCGCTCGTCGCAAATGGCGTGCCGGTTATCCAGACGGGTGCCTTCGGACTGCGCGAGGGTGTCGTGCTCGGCGGCGGCTCGGTGACGCTCACATCAACGACCCTCGCGTTGCAAGCGGGCTCGCTGATAGATGTCTCCGGCGCCAGCGGCGAGATCGACCTACCGCTTTCCGGCGCGCTCGGATCGCATTCCACCGCGACGGTCGCGCTCGCCAGCAATGGCGGCAGCATCTCGGTGTCCGGGCAGGGCCTGATGGAGGGAACATGGCGCGGCCATGCCGGAGGTGGCGGCGCACGCGGCGGTGCCCTAACGCTGTCCGCGGGAACGCTGTCGGCGTCCTTGATTTTGTCCGACACGGCGGCGGCGCAGCCTGGATTGGTCGTGCGTCCGTCACTTGTCCAATCTGCGGGCTTCGCCGACCTCACTCTCTCTTCCTCGTCGACAATACGATTGGAGAACGTGGACCTCACGCTCGGAGGCTCGATCTCGATCGCCGGCGCGCTGGTCAACGGCAACGGCACCAGCTCACGCTTGTCGGCTCCATACATTTCGTGGCGGGGTGTGTCATCGAGCGACCCGACGCGCGCGGGCACGCTGACGCTCGCCGCCTCGCTCATCGACATCAATAGCGCATCCATTCGCGGCTTCGAACAGTCGGTGCTGGAGGCATCCGACATCCGGCTCACGCCGCTCCGGCTCGGCCTTGGGGCATCGCTCGACGTCGACGGCACGTTGGTGTTGAAGGCCGGGCAGGTCTATCCGACGTCGCAGACCAGCGCGACGATCAAAGCCTCGGACAAGATCGCTGTTCAGCAGAACGGCGAGGCGGGTCTCGCCTTGTCGGTCGGCGGTTCCTTGACGCTCGAGGCGCCGGTGATCGAACAGGGCGGCATTCTCCGCGCGCCTTTCGGGCAGATCACGCTCAAGGCGAGCCAGAAGCTGACACTCGGCGCCGGCAGCGTCACGTCGGTCAGTGGCGATAGCCTCATTCTACCCTATGGCAATCTCAGCAATAATGAGAACTGGACCATCGTTACGGCAGACGGAGGACAGGCAACGGTCATTGCCAGCCTGCCCGAGAAACGCATCACCCTCGATGCGCCAAATGTTGATCTCGCGGCCGGATCAGTGGTCGATATTCGTGGTGGCGGCGACTTGCATGCTTCGGAGCACGTGCCCGGGCCGGGCGGCTCACACAACGTGCTGTCGAGGCCGGGCCTCTATGCAATTGTACCGGCGCTGAACAATACAATCGGTGTGCCGGATGCGACGCTGCGCAGCGGCGATCGTATCTGGCTCGATGGCGGCAGTGGCATCCCCGCCGGCTGGTACACGCTGCTGCCGGCACGCTACGCGTTGCTGCCGGGCGCCTATGCCGTGCAGATGGTGAGCGGCTCACAGGGCGCGTCGATTCCGAGGTCTGTTCGCTTGACCGACGGCTCCGCGATGATGGCCGGCTATCGCGGCAATGCGCTTGACGGCAGTCATGATCAGTTGCCGTCGTCCTGGCGCGTGATGTCGGGCGATGTCGTCCGCAAGTACAGCGAGTACAACGAAGCTTTCGCCAACACGTTCTTCGCCTCCGACGCCTTCAAGCTGACTCAGTATCGGCTCACCGGTCAGAATATCGTCACGCCGCGCCTGCCGATCGACGGCGGCTCGGTGGTGTTCAAGGCGACGCAGGACCTGATCTTGAACGGCCTGTTGCGCTCGCAGGCCGCAGCCGGCGGGCGCGGCGGCCTTGTCGACATTGCGGCACAGAAGATCGCGATTCTGGGCACAGGGCAGGACGCCGGCGCGCTGCGTGCCGACGGCTATCTGGTTATCGATGCGGTCAATCTGTCCGGCTTTGGCGCGGGCAGCCTGCTCGTCGGCGGTATCCGCAGCGGTGACACCGGCGGCCTGCGAGTGGATGTGACAGCCGACAATATTATTGTGCGCAACAGCAGCGACTCGGCGTTAACAGGATCGGAAATCATCCTGGCCGCAAGCGAGACGATCGACGTCGGCGCCGGCAGCGTCATCGCCGCGCGCGGCGATGCGCCGACTGGCGCGGGCGATCTCGTGATAGCGCCCCAGGTGCCGCAATCCATCAACAATAATGGCACGTCCAACACGAGCGATGACTTCGTGGTGCCGGCACGGGACTGGGGCGCCCTGATCCGAGTCTCCAATGGTGATGCGGTGCGGGTCCGCCGCACCAACGTCGACATCACCGTCGGCGGGCAGGTCACCATCGGCGCCGGCGCCGTGATCGACGGCGGTAAGGCTTTGCTGATCGATGCCACCAGGAGCACCGCCGTCACCCAGGCGACACTGTCGGGCGCGGCGCTGTCGCTCGCATCGGGCCGCATCGGATTCGGCGGCGGCAGTGGCCTGGTGATCGATGCCGCAGCACTGGCCGCGCTCGCCAACACGCAGCATCTGACACTGCGCAGCTATTCCAGCATCGACTTCCACAGTGGTGTCGACTTGTCCGGCCTCAAGGCCGTGACGTTCGATGCGGCGGCGCTGGTCGGCTACGGCGCCAATCCGATTTCGGTCGCCGGCAATCGGCTGGTCCTGGAGAATACCGCGAGCACTTTCGCCGAGCCGGCCGGAGCCGGTCACGGCAGTCTGAGCCTTACGGCAGCGGAATTGGCCTTTGGCGAGGGTGCGAAAGCGCTGCGCGGCTTCGACACTGTCATGCTGGTGGGCACGACGCGCATCGTTGGCGAGGGCAACGGTCGGCTCGATGCGGGAGCAGCGACGCTGACCTTCTCGACACCGGTGCTCACTGGCCGCGGCGGCGCCAGTCAATCTGTGACGACGACCGGTGCAATCACGGTTGCGGCGAGCGGTTCCACCGGGCCGCGCGATCTCGACAGCCTCGGCGCACGCTGGAGCTTGACCGGCCGCTCCGTCGCCCTTGACGGTCGCATTGACGCGCTTGGCGGCGCGGTGGACCTTGCCTCCACCAATGGTGACGTCGTTCTCGCGGGGGGCTCGCTTATCGATGTCGGCGGCTTCGGCAAGCAGTTCTTCGACGTCGCTGAATATGCCGATGCCGGGC
The DNA here is from genome assembly GCF_018398875.1 of Bradyrhizobium sp. sGM-13. Classification (GTDB taxonomy): domain Bacteria; phylum Pseudomonadota; class Alphaproteobacteria; order Rhizobiales; family Xanthobacteraceae; genus Bradyrhizobium. Next base: position 395,412 of record NZ_JAGWDK010000002.1, read on the forward strand.
GCATTTCGCTGAGCGCGGTCGGTGGTTCGGTGCTGCTCAATGCGGGCGCGACGCTCGATCTCGGCTCGGCGCGCGACGCCGACGGGCGTCCGGTTGGCGGTGGGGCGGGTACGCTCGCGCTCGCATCGGACGGCAGCCAAGTGGTTCTGGATGGCACGATCAGGGCAACGGCCGCCGCCGGCCAGCGCGGCGCGTCCTTCTCGCTCGACATAGCCACGTTGCCGAATTTTGCCGCGCTCAGTCAGCGCCTGAACGAGTCAGGCTTCTCGAAATCACGCGCCTTCCGCGTGCGCTCCGGCGACGTGGCCGTCGATGGCACCACCGTGGTCGAAGAGTTCTCGCTTTCCGCCGACCAGGGCATTGTCACCCTTGCCGGCACGATCGACGCGCGTGCGCGCTATGGGGGCGCGATCGCGATCTATGGCGGCCAAGGTCTCGTCATGACCAACGCCGCCCTGCTGCGGGCCAGTGCGACCGACACGGTGGATCATTTGGGTTCGGGCCGGGTGACGCTCGGCATTTCCGGCGGAGCGCTGAATATCCAGGGCGGTGTGATCGACGTCGCGGGCGGCGAGGGTGGCAAGGTTACCTTGCGCGCGCCGGTGATCGAGCAGCCGGGCGCCGACACCGTCAACGTCTCCTTCACAGGCACGATCGCTGGCGCGCGCGAGATCGTACTCGAGGGCTACAAGCGCTTCGATCTCGCTCAACTCGCGGGCAATTCCAACTATGTCGGTGTCATCATCAACGGCAGCGGTCAGGCCGAGCTTGATCTTGCCGCAACGGCCGCGGGCAAGCTGAATGTCCTGGCGGACTACGGCGCCGGCACGCTGGTGGAGTTCGTGCGCGACTTCGACATCTCGGCTGCTTACGGCGCACTCGGCGGCCTGGCGGGACAGGCCAATTTCCATGCCCGCGCTGGCATGGAATTGAATCACCCCGGCGACATCGTGTTGAAGTCGAACTGGAACTTGGCTGCGGGCGTTGTCGACCAAGCTGGCGCGATCGCTGCCGGCGTTATGGCCATCGATCCGATCCTCAACAAGCCGTACGTGGTGGCAGGCCGCCAGGGCGACCTGTTGGCCAATCACACCACGATGATCTACCGCACCGGCGGCAGCATCTTCGGCGAACCGGGCGTGCTGACTTTGCGCGCCGGCGGCAATCTCGTCCTCAATGGCAGCATCAGCGACGGCTTCTTCAATTTCGCTGATCCGCTCGATGCCGATTACGTGGCGAAGGCCAATTCCTACATTGCCGACTACAACCTGTTGCTCAACGGCGGCTTCAACAGCGGCGGCGGTAACTCGGCCCTGACGAGTTGGAGCGCTTACACCAGCACGACAGCTTTGCCCACCCGCTATCTGGGTTTGAGCTTCGGCGCGACACAGACCGCTTTTGTCCCGACTGTCTTGCAGGATATCCGCGCCTCGTCGCTGCACGTGCCCTATAGCGCCGCTGCCAACTCAGCAGCGGCCAAAGGAACGATGGCAGGCGGGGCGGGCGATGCCGTGAAGTACGCAGACCTGTTCCCGGGCGTTAGCCAGGGCGGCGGTCAGACGGTTGCGCCGGCCTCGTGGTCCTACACGCTGGTCGCCGGCGCGACGGCGTCCGGTCAGGCTGCCGATCCTCTGCAGCGCATGGCCGGCACGTCCGGCAGCATCCTGCTGCAGGAACAGCCGAGCTTTACCTACACAGCGAATCCCGCCCAGCAGACTCGTAACTCGGTGGTGATCGATCTCAATACCGGCTTCAGCCCCTCGTCGGCGCCGAATACCAACGCCGGCACAACCACTCCGGAAAGCTGGTTGACCCCGATCACGAGCTATAGCGGGGTAAACGACAATGCGACTGCGGTCGTCGCGGTCGGCAGGCTCGATGCGTTCCCGGCGCGCGCGCTGTTTGACCAGCTCTTCGCCGAGTTTATCGCCGAGAAATCACTGGTGCGGAATTCGACGAATCCGGCGGAGGGCTACAAGATCATCCAATCCTCGTCGACCGGCTACAGCTTCGTCATGTCGGTGGCGAACTTCAAGTTATTCTACAATCAGAAGATCGTTCCCAATCTGACCGCTATCCTCGCCACGTACACGCTGCCGACGCCGCCTGTCCCGCCGGTCCAGACGACCGCCAGCGCTGCCACCATGGTGCGCACAGGAACGGGCGACATCAACATAGCGGCAAGCGGCGATATCCAATTGAAGGGTGGCGCGTCGATCTACACCGCCGGCCGGCGCGATCTCACGGTCTTTAGCGATTTCACGACCGCGCCGGCAACCGCCAGCTACGGCGTGGGCGGTGGCCATGTTCACGTTGCCGCCGGCGGCAACATCGATGTTACGCTGCCGACCGATCGCTCGCAGATGCAGCACTATACCGAGTGGCTGAAGCGGCAGGGGACGGTCAATTCGTCCTACCTTTTCGCGCCAGTCTGGCAGAGCGGTCTGCCGGATCGTCCCGCCGAACAAAGCTCCTGGTGGATCGACTATACCAACTTCCAGCGCGGTGTCGCCGCCCTCGGCGGCGGCAATCTGGACATCAACGCCGGCGGCGATCTTAACAACCTGACGGTTGCCGTGCCGACCAACGGCCGTGTGCGCGGCGGGCGTACCGCCACCGAACAGAAAATCCTCGAGCTGCGCAACGGCGGCGCCATGACGGTCGAGGCGGGGGGTGCCGTGCGCGCCGGCTACTACTACCTCGGGCGCGGAGCCGGCACGATCGAGGCCGGCGAATTCGCGGTCGGACGCGAGGTCAAGATCACGAGCGGCGGACGGGTGACGACCTATCCTATCGCGCCAATCCTCTCGCTCGGCGACGCCACGTTGAACGTGCGCACCGCCGGCGATCTGCGGCTGCAGACATTCCTCGATCCGCTGATGGTCGGTAAGGGGGAAATCCATGAGTTCAACTTCATGAGCGGCCAGACAGATCGCACGGCGCTGAGTCTCACCTCGACCGGCGGCGACGTGATCCTGGTCGGCCAAACGAGCTATCTGTCCAAGGACCTGAACTCGACGGGCGGAGCCTCAGAGGCGTGGACCAACGTCAACAACTTCGCCGGCAACATCTATCCGTCGAAGCTGCGCATCGCTGCGTTGAACGGCTCGGTGATCAACGAGTCGCAGTACAACACGACGACGGGCTTGGTGCCGACGCTTTACACGCTGCCGGGCAGCAGCCCGGAGCTGCGGATTATCGCCGCGGACGACGTTCTTGTTGGCTCGATCCTCATGAGCCGCGCCACGCCCGCGATGATCCCTTCGCCGTTCGAGCCGGTCGCCGGAACCACCCTCGTGCACGTCAACCTCAGTGGGATGCATAGTGTCTTGACGAATCCCATCGGAGGGCCGGGCTTCACACCGCACGCTCTGCACCTCTATAATCTGAGCAATCCCGCGCATCTGCCGAACGAGAACGACTACGAGCCAAGCCGCATCTATGCCTTAAACGGCTCGATCATCGGCACCACCTATAGCTCGGGCGTCTCGATCGCCACGGCCGCCATTACGGCGAACGAGCAGACCTGGTTCCGCGCCGGCACGGATATCCGCAACATCAATTACAATTTGCGCAACATCCATCCGACCGACGTATCGCTCGTCGAGGCCGGTAACGACATCGTCGGGGGGCCGATCTATGGTTCGATTTACGCGCAAGGGCCCGGTGCCGTTGCGGTGAGCGCCGGGCGCGACGTCTATGCGCCCGAATTGCATATCATGACAGTTGGCAATCGCGCCTACGATAAGAACAACCGGCCAGTCGATTTCTCGCAGATCTTCGGTCTGCCAGATGAGAGCGCGGCCATCACCGTGATGGCGGGTTTGAAAGGCAAACAGCCGTCTTATGACGCGTTTCTGGCGGCCTATCTCGATCCGTCGAACGTCGCGGCGATGCCGGACTATCTGAGGACAACCCTGGCGGACGGCACAATCGTGCCAATCTACTTCACCGACGCTTACGAACTCCGCAAGTCCGGACAGTCGCATAAAATCCGCTCTGGTCTTGTCTCCTTCGTCAAAGATGTGACGGGCGAGACCCTGACGCCGCAGGATGCCTGGGCCAGGTTCCAGAGCCTGCCAATGCTGACCCGTGAACGCTTCGTACGGCAGGTCTACATGCAGGAGTTGCGCGAAGCCGGTAAGGATCAGAACGAGGTGGGCACGGACGGTCTGCCGCGCAACGGCGGTTACAATCGCGGTTACACGGCGATCCAGACGTTGTTCCCGGGCAATGACTGGAAGGGTGATGTTGCGATCGGCAACGCCCTGTTCCGCACCATGGCGGGTGGCAATGTTGAAGTGCTCACCCCCGGTGGCGGCTTGCAGGTGGCGGCGTTGGGCAAGGAAGCTCCGTCGGGCTACGGCCTGGTGACGTTGGGCTATGGCGACATCAATATCTTCGCCCGTAACAATGTCGTTGTGAACCGCTCGCGCATTCTCACCTTTGGCGGTGGCGACGAGATCATCTGGTCAACGGTGGGTGATATCGACGCCGGCCGCGGCGCCAAGACCGCCCGCGTGCCGTCGGCGCCGGAGGTCCAGACCGATATCGACGCGGTGACGCGCATTCTGGAGAAGGCCGACATTTCCGGCAGTGGCATCGGCACCATCGTCGGCTTCACCGGCGTGGAGGAGGGCGACGTCCATCTGATCGCGCCAGAGGGCACGGTGAATGCCGGCGATGCCGGCGTGCGGGTTAGCGGCAATCTCTACATTGGGGCCCTCTTTGTGCTGAATGCGAACAATTTCCAGGTCTCAGGTGAAGTCAAAGGCTTGCCGGCGAAAGAGAGTTCGACCACTCCCTTGAAGCTCGAGGGCGGCGACGCCAGCCAGAAGGCGGCTATCGACGCGGCGAAGGATGTAACGCAATCCGGTGGAGGCCAGCAGCCCTCCGTCATCATCGTCGAGGTGCTCGGCTTCGGCGGCGGCGGTGGCGACGCACCGGTCAATCAAGACGAGCAGCAGGAGCGGCGAGGCGATGTGAATGAGCAACAGTCTCAAAATCCGGACAGCGCCTACCAGGTTCTGGGCGCTGGCCAAATGACGGCGGATGAGGCCAGGCAGGTGATAGCCGAGCGCCGTCGCGTCTCCGGACGGCGATGAGGCGCGAAAGATGTTCACTACGTTCGGGACGCAGGGCAATCTCGTTTGGCGAGGCACACAAAGCGCGTATCCAGGCGAGGGTGCCGGTGCGCGGTTGACGAGCCTTCGTTAGCTGTCTTGTGTGGGGCTTTGCTTCGACTGCAAAGTTAAACCCGATCTGATCATGCGCCCTGCGGTCAGCGTAGGTGTCGAGCCGGCATTAGCGACGGCCGGCCGGCTCACTGCGGCTACACGATCGGAATAAATGCAAATCCCTGCTTTTCCGCAACTATTCTACCAATGCCTGGTCGATCAAGGTGAGCGCCAGCCAGCCATGTATGCGTGTGCGCGGTGTCTTTGAGCAACTTGATCCGACTAGCTCTCGCCGTGGCTTCGTCATCGTCGTAGGCCCAGGTAAGCTCGGGACAGGAAAACTGTGCAGCGGGAACGTGGATAAGGTCGCCGCAGAATAGGACATCGTCCTCGTCAGTGTTGAGGAGATAACCCATATGGCCTCGAGCATGCCCAGGTATCGCTACTGCCAGTAAATGATCGGCCAGCCGGTCTCCTCCGTTAATTGGGACAAGAATTGGACGAAACTGCTCTAGCTCTGGCTCGGCAAGAAACTCCTCAACGGCGTCTTGCGCTATCACAATCTTCCTCAGGCCGTTAAATGCCCGTCGACCGTCAGGCATTAGGAGACCATTGATGTGGTCGCCATGGGCATGAGTGAGGGCGATCATAGTGATCGATGACGTGTCGATGCCTGCCTCCGCCATCACCTCCACGAGGTGACCCATGGACGGATCCCAACTCCCGCCAGCTCCACAATCAATCAAGACGCGGTCCATGCCAGAGCGGTCAAATAGGAAGCAGTTGACCGGCAATCGAACTAGCGAATCGTTCCGCTGAGGCGATTCGGTCTGCCTGCATATTTTGTTGTTAGGATGCTTGAGGGATTCGGCGGGCAGGTCGACATATCCATCAGAGAGTGACCAGATCCTCCATGATCCCGAAGCGCAGCCCAAGGTGTTGGCGCTTTGTGAGAGAACTTCCACGGACAACCTGCCAAGCGTGTGATTCACTTTTAAAAACGGCACCGAAGCCGTCAAGCTTTCGAAGTCATCACTTTCTGAGCGATCTTCCAGGTTCCGTTGACCTTTAGGCATGACAACATGTCGGTGAAGTAACGTGGCGGAATCTGCAATTTCAACTTCACGAGTGCGAGCTCTCCTTCAACATCTATCGATAGGATCTGATCGTGGCGCTCCAAACCCTGTTGTTTCGGAGCTTTCAGGTTCCGGACGGCTGCTAGCCACGTCGCAATGGGCGTCACGCTCACATTGCCATCGTCGCCGACCTTGGTCACGGAACTGGATGGGTGAAATATCGTAGCAAATTTATCTGCATCCATTTCATACGCCCCGTCGAAATAGGTCTGCGCTAGAGCGCGCAAGGCACGAGCATCGGTATCCATAAGGTTGTTATCCATGAGGTTGTTATTTGGAACGGTAGGAGACTGCGCATGGCTGATCGACCGATCTCCAAGCATCAAACCGGGAGCGCTGACGAGGGTGGCTCCAAAAGCTGCGCTGGCAGATCGGCTCAAAAATGCTCGTCGATCCATTTTGAACATTCTGCTCTCCTAAAAGCCCGTTAGTCTAAGTTGCGTTCTTCAGATGAAGACTGAGATCGCCGGCTACAGGCGCTCAAGTTGTTACAGCGAAACTCTCAGGCCCAGTTACCTGCGCCGAACGTCAAGCCGGCCACAAAGGTGCGGAAAGTTGCCGCTTCTCGTCGTTGGCCAAAACTAGGACAAAGTGGTTTATGAAACTAGTCGTGTTGCATAGCATGGGATTATGAGCGATATTCATGAATCATGAAGCACGAACTGAACGACCTCGCTACGTTTGCAACCGTCGCCAGTGAACGAAGCTTTACGCGGGCCGCGGCAAAGATTGGTGTATCTCAGTCTGCCCTGAGCCACACGATTCGGGGACTTGAGCAACGGCTCGGGTTGCAGCTTCTTGCTCGGACGACCAAGAGCGTCGCGCCAACCGCTGCAGGGGCTGCTCTTCTGAAAGAATTGGCTCCGGCACTCGACCAAATTACGCGTGCTATCAACAATGCCCGAAGCGTTCGGCACCGACCTGCCGGACGCCTTCGAATTGTAATGTCCCGGTCGGCTGCTGTGATGGTATTGTTACCCCGGCTCACGGCATTCGCCGAGGCCTACCCCGACATCGTCCTTGACGTTGTTACTGTCACTGGCCCTGTAGACCTCGTTGCGGGCGAGTTCGATGCCGGTATTCAACTCGGCGAGTATATTCAAAAGGACATGATCGCGGTGCGGGTCACGAAGGAGCTGCGATTGGCGGTGGTCGGATCGCCTGGTTATTTTGCATCACGAAACATTCCTCGGAAGCCAAAGGATCTAAACGATCATCGATGCATAGGTTTGCGTCTTCCGGGCGGTCCATATCGGTGGGAGTTCGAGCAAGGCCGAAAGACGGTTACGATCGGCGTGAACGGCCCACTCATAATCGATGATACCCACCTGGTAATTCAGGCGGCACTCGCTGGCGCCGGCCTAGGACTCGCATATGAAGAGCAAGTCGCAGAGTATCTCGCGAAGCGGCGCCTTATTCGTGTGTTAGAGGACTGGACGCCGCCAATTCCCGGCTTCTTCATGTATTACCCCAGCCGTCACCATCAGCCGGCTGCGCTGTCTGCATTAACGAACGCGCTGCGGCTTTCTCAACAATAGCTGGCAGTGAGACTTTAAGTTTTTCAAGAAGGCTGTGTGTGCACGATGTGTGCACCGGGAGATCAAAGAAAATCCTAGGACGAACGTTCTGAGCAGCCTCAGGCCCGGCAACGCTCAAGATACATCTCGGTCCAGCGAGCGGCTCGCTTGCCGGACTTCATTCAAAAATGCCTTGGCAAGGCGTGATAACGGCTCCGCCTCAGACCACAGCATATAGGCAATAGCGACCGTCTTGGGCGTGAAAGGCCGAACGATCAGGCCTTGGCCGCCGCTCTGGCGCGGTGAAAACGGATCGACGACCGCCGCGCCCACGCCAGCGGAAGCGAGCACGCAGGCCGTATTGCAGTATCGCACCTCGACGCTTGGCTGGAACGGCGCGCCGGCTTGCGCAAAGCTCTCGCGCACGGCCTCGCCCAATCGCGTGCCGCGCTCCAGCCCGATGAAGGGCAAGCCGACAAGATCGGACGCGGAAATGACCGGTCGTTCGGCCAGCGGATGGTTCGGCGGCAGGACGCAGACCATTTCGCCGGTATGAACCACCTCATGTGCAATGCCGGGATGATGCGACAGTCCGAGCGCGAAGCCGAGCTCTGCAACCCTGCTCGACACGCCGTCGATGATTCCCTCGTAGCGCCTTACATCGAAGAAGACGCGCGTCTGCTGACGGCGGCGCAGGAAATCCGACAAAGCGCGCGGAATGATGCTGTAGGCCAGCGGCGGCGTCGCCACGATGGACAGAAGTCCCGAGCGGGACTCCCTCAAGTCGCGCACGCGATTTTCGAGTTTGGCGTGGAGCGCAAAGATCGCTTCACTTTCCTTGTAGAGCGCCATCGCCTCTGATGTCGGGAACAGTCGGTTGTTGACACGCTCGAATAGCGCGAAGCCCGCCTGCGCCTCCATCGTCTTCAGCGCGTTGCTGATCGCCGGTTGCGACAGCGCCAGTTCGTCGGCCGCCGCGACCGTGGTCCGATGACGGATAACCGCACGCAGGATCTCCAATTGGCGCAGGTTCATATAACTACCGGTTATTGTCTCGCTGAAAATATCATAGCACGAGTGATTGCGTTTAGGGCTGCGCTTCCGCGTAATCATCCCTGCATCGGAGCGCTATCGGAGCGGGATCATCCGCCTCTTGAGTAAGCAGTCCGCTCAGTTTGGAGGCAATGTTGGTTCGAGTTCTCCGCGGCGCCGCCGCCCAGATGGGGCCGACGCAAAAAACGGATTCGCGAGAGCATACGCTCGGCCGGATGTTGGCGTTGCTGGAGGAGGCGGCCGCGCACGGCGCAACACTGGTTGTTTTTCCCGAACTGGCGTTCACGACTTTTTTCCCGCGATGGCTCATCGAAGGCGACGCACTCGATGATTACTTCGAACGCGGTATGCCGAATCCGGCCGTGCAGCCCTTGTTCGATCACGCCCGGGTGCTCGGCATCGGCTTCTACGTCGGTTACGCCGAACTGACGTCGGACGGTCGGCGCTTCAACTGTTCGATCCTGGTCGATAGCGACGGCGAGATTCTCGGCCGCTATCGCAAAGTGCATTTGCCGGGTTCGGTCGAGCCGCGCGCCGGCGCATCCCACCAGCAGCTCGAAAAGCGCTATTTCGAATATGGCGATCTGGGCTTTCCTGCCTTCAGGGCGGGACCGAACTGGCGCCACGCAATCATGGGCATGATGATCTGCAATGATCGCCGCTGGCCGGAAGCCTGGCGCGTGCTGGGCCTGCAGGGCGTCGAACTGGTTTGCGTCGGCTACAACTCCGCGGCTTACGATCCAAATGGCGGCGTCTCTGAAGACGCGGCGCTGCGCACCTTCCATTCCCAGCTCGTGACTCAGGCCAACGCCTACATGAACGCCACCTGGGCGATCGCGGTCGCCAAGGCGGGAAACGAGGATGGCTCCGGACTGATCGGGGGCTCCTGCATCGTGGATCCCAATGGCCGGATCGTCGCCGAAGCGCAAACGCTCGCAGACGAAATTGTCGTAGCGGACCTCGACCTCGATCTCTGCCGCCAGGGCAAGGACAAGATGTTCAATTTCGCCGCGCACCGGCGGCCCCAGCAATACACAGCGATCACAGAGCGTGCCGGCGTTATCGAACCGGCCGCATTCGATGCGACTAAACATCAAGCAGCCAGTCGTGGCGCGGGCCAAAGGAGCTGATATGACACATCTCTCATTGTTTCTTGGGTTCGCCGCGCTCCTCGCCATTAGATCTGCACAAGCTGCCGAACTGCCGGAATCGATCAAGCAGGCGGGCACGTTGCGGTTGACGGTCAATTCGACCTACGCCCCCATGGAATATCGTGATCCCACGACAAATCAGCTCGTCGGGCTCGACATCGATCTCGCCAACGAAATCGCGAAGCGGCTGGGCGTGAAGATCGTCTGGAGCGAAACGCCGTTCGCCGAGCTTATTCCCTCATTGCAAACCAAGCGCGCCGATTTCATCATCAGCGGCATTTCGGACCGCAGCTCGCGGCGTGAGACCGCCGATTTCATCGACTATCTCGCGACGGGCCCGCAGTTCTTCGTCCTGACGGAGAATGCGGCGAAGTCCCCCATCGATCTCTGCGGCAAGAAGGTTGGAACGACACGCAGCACCAGCTTCCCGGTCGAGATCGAGAAATGGAGCAAGCAGAATTGCGAGGCGAATGGCAAGCCCGCCGTGCAATATGTTCCGGGTGAGAACAGCATCGATGTCCGCAACCAGCTCAAGCAGGGCCGCATCGATGCCGCGGTGCAAGGCACCGAGACGCTGCCCTACGCCCAGCAGCAGGAGGCGGGGAAGTACCGTGTCATCGGAGAGCCGTTCGCCACCGGCTATCAGGGCATCATGTTCCGGAAAGACGACGTGGCGCTCCGCGAGGTGGTGACGCAACACCTCGCAGCTATGATCGCTGACGGCTCCTACAAGGCCATTCTCGACAAGTACGGATTGGGCGCGAACGCGGTGGCCCAACCGATGATGAATGCGTCCACGCAATGAGAGCAGCGCCCACGCTAGCGGAGGGTTTTCCCGATATTTCGGGGATGACGATCGCGCGTCAGGTTCATTGGCAGCGATGGCTCGCTGCGGCAGCGATTCTCGTCGTACTGGCTGCGATCGGTCGAGCCTTCGTCAACGGCCAGATCGAATGGACCTATGTCAGCCGCTTCCTGACTGCGAAGGTGATCCTTGAAGGAATCACCAACACCATGGTGATGGCGGTGCTTGCGATGGCGCTCGGCGTCGTCTTGGGTGTCGTCGTCGCAATCATGAGGCTCTCGTCCAATCCGGTTCTGGCGTCCGTCGCCGCCGGCTATACGTGGCTGTTCCGCGGCACGCCGCTGATCCTGCAGCTATTGTTGTGGTTCAACCTCGCGCTGGTGTTTCCGACGATCGGGATTCCGGGCCTTTGGTCGGCCCGGGCGGTGGATGTCATGACGCCGTTTCTATCAGCGCTACTCGGCCTCGGCATCAATCAGGGCGCCTACACGTCCGAGGTGATGCGGGCGGGCATACTGTCGGTCGACGTCGGACAATATGAGGCCGCCCAGGCGGTCGGCATGGGACGGCTGCGCGCGCTGCGCCGGATCATCCTGCCGCAGGCGATGCGGGTCGTAATCCCTCCGCTCGGCAACGAATTTATCGGCATGGTGAAGGCCACGTCGCTGGCAAGCGTCATTCAGTATCCGGAGGTGCTGCACAACGCTGAGAATATCTACTACGCGAATTCACGCGTAATCGAACTCCTGATCGTCGCCGGCTCCTGGTATCTGCTCGTGGTGTCGATCTTGACGCCGCTGCAAATGCTTCTCGAGCGACGTTTCGCGCGTGGCACGTTGCAGATCACCCGATGACCCAGCCCCTCGTTGCTATCCGTTCGGTCGGCAAGAATTTCGGGGAGTTTCGGGCCCTGAATCGTATCTCGCTGGACGTCTGGGCAGGCGAGGTGCTTTGCCTGATCGGGGCGTCGGGATCAGGCAAGACAACGCTCCTGCGTTGCATCAATCAGCTTACGCCGATCGACAGCGGCGGCATCTGGCTGGATGGCGAGTTGTTGGGCGTAAGAGAAGAGGGTGGGCGATTGCATCGCCTCACCGACCGGCAGATCGCGCGCCAGCGCCTGAAGACCGGAATGGTGTTTCAGCGCTTCAACCTGTTCCCGCACAAGACCGCGCTTGAAAATATCACCGAAGGTCCGGTGCAGGTGCAGGGCCGTAGCCGCGAGGAGGCGCGGACGGAGGCGATGGAGCTTCTCGGCCGCGTCGGGCTAGCGGCGAAAGTTAATGCCTATCCCTCACAGCTTTCCGGCGGGCAGCAGCAGCGCGTGGCGATTGCCCGCGCGCTCGCCATGAAGCCGATGCTGATGCTGTTCGACGAGCCGACGAGTGCACTCGATCCGGAGCTGGTCGGAGAGGTGCTCACCGTCATGAAGGAGCTTGCCCACAGCGGCATGACGATGATGGTGGTGACGCACGAGCTCGGCTTCGCGCGAGAGGTAGCGGATACGGTCGTCTATATGGACCATGGCGTAATCGTGGAGTCCGGGCCTGCAGCGGAGGTTCTGGGCAAGCCCCGTGAAGTACGTACTCAATCTTTTCTTTCCGCGGTGATCTGATGGGGCAATTGTCATGATGAAATGTTTTCTCGCTGCCGCGCTCGCTTGCGCCGCTATCACTTCAGCCATGGCGATCGAACTGCCTCCGGAAATTGCCAGGCAGGGCAGCATCAAGGTTGCCATCGTACCGAATTATCCGCCGCTGGAATTCCGCGACCCCGCGACCAACACGCTGACTGGTTTCGACGTCGAGCTTGGCGAGGCGCTCGGCAAGAGGCTCGGCGTCAAGATCGACTGGCAGCAAACCAGTTTCGACCAGATGATGCCTGCGATTTCGACGGGGAGGGTGGATGCGATCCTGTCCGGCATGACGGATATGGCTAGCCGGCAGGACACGGCGACCTTTGTCGACTATCTCCGCAACGGGCCCCGGTTCTTCGTGCAGCAATCGCGCGCCGCCGAGTTCAAGGACACGATCGCGTTTTGCGGGAAGAAGGTCGGGGCCAGCCGGCGCACGTCCTTTCCGAAGCTGATCGCCACCTGGAGCGAAGCCAATTGCGGCGGCAACCCGATTCAATTCGTCGGCACCGAAGGATCGGCCGACGCCCGGACCCAACTAAGGCAGGGACGGATCGACGCGGCCGTCCAGGGTGGCGAGACGCTACCCTACATGATGGAACTTGAGCCGGGTACCTATGTCCCGATCGGCGACATCTTCGCCACCCAGTTCACCGGACTTGCGTTGGGCGTCAAGGAGAAGGTGTTGCAGCAAGCGGTCGTGGAGGCCCTAGACTCCTTGATCGCGGACGGCACCTACCGTGCTTTGCTTGCGAAGTGGAAATTGACCGACTACGGCGTAGAGAAGGCGACGATCAATGCTGGACAGTAAAGCACTTGCGAGCATTCCGCTCATGCCCGCGAACACCGCGCCGCCGGCCCCGAACTACCCGTGGCCCAAACGCCATACGTCAGCGATGTTCCTCTCCTTCGACGTGGACGCGGAGAGCGCTTGGACCAGCAAGGACGCAGCTCACGCCCAGCGCCTCATCACGATGAGCTATGGCGGCTATGAGGCGCGCGTCGGCACGCCAAAACTCTTGGAACTGCTCGATCAGCTTGATCTGAAGGCGACCTTCTTCATCACCGGCTGGTCGGTGGAAGCGCATCCGGCGATGGCGGAGGCCATCCTCAAGGCCGGCCATGAGATCGGCCATCACGGCTATCACCATCTGCTGCCGGATCCGGGCGATCCCTGGATCGAGGAGGAACTGGAGCGGGGTTTTGAGGCGCTGAAGCGCCGGCTTGGCGTCAAGCCCATCGGCTATCGCGCGCCTTACGGCGAATTCACCGAAGAGCTGCGTGTGGCGCTGGTGCGCCACGGCATCATCTACACCTCATCATTTCGCGACGACGTGCGGCCTTACCGACATCGCCTTGCCGATGGCAGGCCGGGCACGATCGAGCTTCCGGTGACTGCAAGCTATGACGACTGGATGCACGGACTGTCCGCCCGATTCAGCCCGCGGCCGATCTTTCCGAAGGAGCACGTGCTCTCGATCTGGAAAGACGAGCTTGATGAGGTCAGGGATTGGGGCGCGATGGTCACGACCGTGCTGCATCCGCAATGCAGCGGTCGTCCGATGCGGCTTCGGCTGCTGCGGGAATTTCTCATCTATGCCAAATCCTGCCCCGATCTGTGGATCACAACCGGAGAGGCGATCGCGGCGAATTTCAGAAGCCACGAAGCGGCGACCATCTGAGTGTCGTGCGGACCACATATCGTTCGAGGAGTAATCGATGCTCGTTTCCCGTCGTTCACTGTTAAAGGCCGCTGCCGCCGCGCCGGCGTTGTCGCTGCCGGAAATCCTGCGGGCGCAGTCGCAGACGACGCTGCGCTTTATTCCGGTGATCGACCTGACTTTCATCGATCCAATCTACTCCACGGCGCAGGTCTCCCGAAATCATGGCTTCATGGTCTACGATACGCTCTACGGCATGAATTCGGCGCTCGAGGTCTCGCCTCAGATGGCGTCCGGACATGTCGTGTCCAACGACGAGCGCCAATGGGACCTGACGTTGCGCGAGGGCCTGCTATGGCACGACGGCGAGCGGGTCTTGGCGCGCGATTGCGTCGCGAGCATTCGCCGCTGGGCGGCCCGCGACGGGTTCGGCGCCGAGCTGATGGCCGCAACGGACCAATTGTCGGCACCTGATGACCGCACTATACGTTTTCGGCTGAGCAGGCCGTTCCCTCTGCTGCCCGCGGCGCTCGGCAAGGCCGCGATCCAGGCGCCGTTCATGATGCCGGAGCGGCTGGCGAGCCAGGATCCATTCAAGCCGCTAGCCGAGGTCGTGGGCAGCGGTCCTTTCCGCTTCGTGGCGGATCAGCGCGTGCAGGGCGCGCGCAACGTGTACGCCCGTTTCGATCGTTATCTGCCCCGTCAGGACGGCAAACCCGATTGGACCGCCGGCCCCAAGATCGTTCATTACGACCGCGTGGTCTGGACGACGATGCCAGATGCGGCAACGGGGGTGGCTGCCCTGCAAACGCGCGAGCAGGATTGGCAGGAAACTACGCCGCATGACCTGTTGCCGGTGCTGAAGCGTACTGGCGGCATCACCACGCGGATCCTCGATCCGCGGGGTTACACCTGCATGTTGCGTGTGAACCACCTGCAGCCGCCGTTCGACAATCCCGCCATCCGCCGCGCGCTGTTGGGCGCGATCGACCAGTCTGCCTTCATGACGGCGGTTGCGGGCGATGATCCCGCCCATCAATCCTCGCCGATCGGCTTCTTTGCACCGGGTACACCGATGGCGAGCGATGTAGGCCTCAATGTGTTCCGCGGGCCGCGCGACATGGCCAAGGTCAAGGCCGATCTGAAGGCCGCCGGTTACAATGGTGAGAAGGTGGTGCTGTTGGTGCCACCAATTCCGTTGCACAAAAGCCGCTCGGCGACATCGCAGCCGACATGCTGCAGCAGGCCGGCATGAACGTCGAATATGCCGGACTGGATTTCGGCGTGGTGCTGCAGCGGCAGTTGAAAAAGGATCCCGTCGCCCAGGGCGGCTGGAGCGCCGGCGTCGGCAACTGGCAAGGCATCGATTGGCTGAACCCGGCCGGAAATTCGAATCTGCGCGGTGACAGCAAAGTGGCTGGTTGGTACAAAAGCGAGAAGATGGGGGCACTACGGAGCCAGTGGCTCGCTGCCGGCAATCTTGCCGAACAGCAGCGCATCTGCCGCGATATCCAGGCGTTGTCGTTCGAGGAAATTCCCTACTTCCCGATCGGTCAGTACAAGCAACCGACCGCGTACCAATCGAACATTACCGGCATCCTCGACGGCACGGCCGTGTTCTGGAATGTGAAGCCGGCATGAGCACGATCGCCATTTTTGGCAGCTATGTGTTGTCGCGCAGGGATGGCGCGCAGGAGGTGCTGCGCGATCACTGGGTGTTGCTGGAAGGCAAGCGGATCGCCGCCATCACGAGCGACCGACCGTCGGCCACCGAGGTCTTCGACAGGCCGGGCCGGTTCGTGCTGCCCGGACTTCTGAACCTGCACAACCATTGCTTCAGCGAAGCCGTCGCCCGGACGCATACGGAGGACGGCAATGGTCGCCGGAACAATCAGAGCATCGTCTATACGGTGCTGCTGCCGCTAACCAAGCGCGGCGCCGACGTGTTGTCGCCGTCGGAGCGGCTCGCCATCGCGCGGCTCGGCATTTTGCAATTGCTGAAGGGCGGCACCACCACTGTGATGGAGCCATTCCGCAACACTATTCCGGAGATGTTCGACGCCGCCGAGGAAATGGGAATCCGCTTCTACGGTGCGCCGTATTTGTTTTCGACCTCGGATGCCAAGGCGGGTCCTGATGGCGTGGTGCATTACGCGGGCGAGGATGGCCAGGGCGATATGGACACCTGGAACGCGCTATATAATCGCTGGAATGGACGCGGCGACCGCCGGATCGGCCTTGCGATGAGCCCGCACGCAACCGACACCTGTGGTCCGGATCTGCTGCGGGCGTGTGCCGCCCGCGCACGCGAACTCGATGTTCCCATCACCACCCATCTCGCGCAAAGCCAGGCCGAAGTTGCGACGATCGGGAGCCGTCACGGTGGACGCACGCCGGCCGAGTATCTCGACTGGCTTGGTCTGCTGGCGCCTGATCTTCTGGCCGCGCACTGCATCGCAAGCACCGATGGCGATTTGAAGCTGATGGCGGCGAGGGGCGCCACGGTGCTGAACTGCCCGCGCGTGTTTGCGCGCTCAGGCGTTACCGCGGCGTTCGGCCGTTTCGCGGAGCACGGTGTCCGGACGGTGGTCGGAACCGACGGCTACAACATGGACCTCCTCGGCGAACTCAACGCGGCGTCGATGATCTCCAAGATTGCTTCCGCTCGCGCCGATGTAGCCAATGCACCAGAGCTGATCGAATCGGTCACGGCAACCGCGGCGGCGGTCATCAAGCGGCCGGACCTTGGGACGATCGCGCCGGGTGCTACCGCCGACCTCACCGTCGTCGACCTGACCCATCCCCATTTGCAACCATTGTCCGATCCACGACGCGGGCTGGTCGCGCTCGGCAACCGCGCCAACGTCGATCAGGTGATCGTCGATGGGCGTGTGCTGATAAATGCCGGTCGATACATTCACGGCGACGAGACCTCGATAATGTCGGCCGCGAACGCGGCGATCGGCAAAATCTGGGACTTGCCGGAAGCCCGGGCGGCCTTCAATGGCTGACCGCTGGTCGGCACACGCACTGTCAGGAGATTGCAATGCCTATCGATTTGATCCTGCGCGGCGGCCGGGTGATCGACCCCTCCCAGAAGCTCGATGCCGTGACGGATGTCGCCTTCGCTGGCGGCAAGGTGGCCATGATCGGAAGCGGGCTCAAGGCCGATCCTAGAACCGATGTGCGCGACGTATCGGGTTACATCGTCACCCCCGGTCTGATCGATCTGCACACCCACGTCTATTGGGGCGGCACCTCGCTCGGCATCGACGCCGAGGAGTTCTGCCGCACCTCCGGCGTCACCACGGCGGTCGACACCGGCAGCGCCGGTCCCGGTAATTTCGTAGGCTTCCGCAAGCACGTCATCGAGCCGAGCCAGGTCCGCATTCTGGCCTATCTGCACGTCTCCCACGCCGGCATCTACGGCTTCTCGCATCGGGTCATGGTCGGCGAGAGCGAGGAGATGCGCCTGATGAACCCGATCGACGCCGTCAAGGTGGCCGAGCAAAACCGCGACCTCATCGTCGGCATCAAGGTGCGGGTCGGGCTCCACGCCTCGGGCACCTCGGGAATCGTGCCGCTCGACATCGCGCTCGAGGTCGCTGAAGAGGTCGGCATGCCTCTGATGGCGCATATCGACCATCCGCCACCGAGCTACGAGGAGGTGCTCGCCCGCCTGCGTCCGGGCGACGTACTCACGCACGCGTTCCGGCCGTTTCCCAATACGCCCGCCACCGCGCAAGGAACGGTGAAGAGGGTGGTGCTGGAGGCACGCGAACGTGGCGTGTTGTTCGACATCGGCCACGGTAAAGGCTCATTCGCCTTCAAGACGGCCCGCGCGATGCTCGCCAACGGCTTCTATCCAGACACCATTTCCTCAGATGTCCATGCCCTGTGCATCGACGGGCCGGCCTTTGATCAGGTAACGACGATGTCCAAGTTTCTGTGCATGGGCATGCCGCTCCCCGATGTGGTCGCGGCCTCGACGGTGAATGCGGCGATGGCGCTGCGGCGCCCCGAGCTCGGCAGCCTGAAGCCGGGAAGCGCCGGAGATGCGACCCTCATCTCGGTCCAGCAAGGCCAGTTCGACTATGTCGACGTCGTCGGCGAGCACCTGATCGGCGACCGCAAGATCATGTCCGAAGGCGTCGTCATCGCCGGTCGGTGGTGGCACCCGAAGGAGTGACCGAAAGGTTAGGCAGAACCGATGGATGAGCAGGCCGTGCTGGCATACCGCTTGCAAGCAAAAGGAGACTGATTGGCATCGGTTTGACTGGCCTGTTTCACCTCATGCGGCATCGAACCTTGGGCCAATGAATTGGCCGAAACCGCCATGACAACCCGAAGACAGGGAGAGCTTCATGGATCGCAGGACTGTGTTGAAGGGATTGGCCGGAGTAGGCGGCCTGGCGGCGACGGGCGGCCTTTCGATGCCGGCGCTTTCCCAAGGTGCCGCCGCGCGCACCTTGCGCTTTGTCCCGCAGGCCAACCTCGCGAACTTCGATCCGATTTGGGGGACCCAGTACGTCGTGCGAAACGCCGCCGCGTTGGTGTGGGACACCCTCTATGGCCTCGACGCCACGCTGCAGCCGCAGCGTCAGATGGTCGAGTCCGAGGCGGTGTCCGATGACGGTCTGGTCTGGACCTTTCGGCTCAGGCCGGGATTGAAGTTCCACGATGGCGAGCCGGTGCTCAGCAAGGATGTGGTGGCGAGTCTCGCGCGCTGGTCGGCGCGCGATCCCATGGGCCTGATGATCAAGGCGATCCAGAACGAGCTGACCGCCGTCGATGACCGGACCTTCAAATGGGCGCTGAAGTCGCCTTATCCGAAGATGCTGCTGGCATTGGGCAAGAACAGCACGCCCTGCGCGTTCGTCATGCCGGAGCGCATCGCCCAAACTGACCCGTTCAAGCAGATCCCCGAATATGTCGGCTCGGGCCCGATGAAATTCGCAAAGGGCGAATGGGTGCCCGGCGCCAAGGCGGTGTTCGAGAAGTTTGCCGATTACACGCCGCGGCAGGAGAAGACGTCCTGGCTCGCCGGCGGCAAGCAGATGCTGGTCGACCGTATCGAATGGGTGGTGATCCCGGATCCTGCGACGGCGGCGGCAGCACTTCAGAATGGCGAGGTCGATTGGTGGGAGAGTCCCATCACCGATCTTGTGCCGTCGCTCAAGAAGAACCGCAACATCAACGTCGATATCGCCGATCCTCTAGGCAACATCGGTTCGTTCCGGATGAACCACCTGCATCCGCCCTTCAACAATGTGAAGGTACGACGTGCCGTGCTCGCGGCGTTGAGCCAGGAAGACTACATGCGCGCGCTGGTCGGCGACGATACCGCGCTCTGGAAGCCGCTGCCGGGATTCTTCACGCCGGAAACGCCGCTCTACACAGAAGAGGGCGGCGAGATACTGAAGGGCAAGCGCGATCTCGCAATGGCAAAGAAGCTGCTGGCCGAGAGCGGCTATTCAGGCCAGCCGGTCACCTGCGTCGTGGCGCAGGATCAACCGATCACCAAGGCGCAGGGCGATGTCACTGCCGATCTGTTGAAGCAAATCGGAATGAATGTCGACTTCGTTGCGACCGATTGGGGCACGGTGGGCTCCCGCCGCGCTCAGAAAACGCCCCCAGGCCAGGGCGGCTGGGGAATGTTTCACACCTGGCACGCCGGCGCGGACTGCATCAGTCCCGCCGCCTATAACGCCATTCGCGCCAATGGCGACAAGGCGTGGTTTGGCTGGCCCACGAGCGAGGACGTGGAAAAGGAAGTCACGGCATGGTTCGACGCCAAAAATCTCGATGAGGAGAAGGTTGCGGTCAAGCGCCTCAACAAAGCGGCGCTCGAGGATGTTGTCTATGCGCCGACCGGCTTCTTCCTGAGCTACACGGCATGGCGCAAGAACGTCTCCGGTATCGCCAAGGGGCCGCTGCCCTTCTTCTGGGGCGTGTCGAAGACCGCATGACGGCACAGTAAACCCACATGATCTCATACATCCTCCGGCGCATTCTCTCGACCTTGCCCGTGATGGGGATCGTCGCGCTGTTCGTCTTCAGTCTGCTCTATATCGCGCCGGGCGATCCGGCGGCGGTGATCGCGGGCGATCAGGCCAGCCCCGCCGACGTTGAGCGCATACGCCAGGGCCTCGGCCTTGACCGGCCGTTTCTGGTCCAGTTCGGGACCTGGCTCTGGCATATCCTGCATGGCGATCTCGGCACCTCGATCTTTACCAACCTGCCGGTCGCCTCGATGATCGCGCAGCGCATCGAGCCGACGTTCTCGCTGATGGCGCTTACGCTCGTCCTGACTATCCTTGTCGCGGTGCCGCTCGGCGTGGTGGCGGCGTGGAAGGCGGGAAGCTGGGTGGACCGCACCATCATGGCGTTCGCCGTGTTCGCCTTCTCGCTCCCCGTCTTTGTCGTCGGCTACGTGCTCGCCTACGTATTTGCGCTGCAGTTCGAATGGCTTCCGGTGCAGGGCTACACGCCGTTGGCGGCAGGCCTTTGGCCATGGCTGCAGAACCTCATTCTTCCCGCCCTGGCCTTAGGCTCCGTCTACATCGCGCTGATCGCGCGCATCACCCGAGCCTCCATGCTCGAGGTGCTGCAGCAGGATTATGTCCGCACCGCCCGCGCCAAAGGCCTCGGCCAGCGCAACATCCTGTTCGTTCATGCGCTGAAAAACGCGGCCGTTCCGATCGTGACGGTGATCGGCATCGGCATTGCGCTACTGATCGGCGGCGCGGTGGTGACCGAAAGCGTGTTCGCCATTCCAGGCCTTGGCCGGCTGACGATCGATGCGATTTTGCGCCGCGATTACCCGGTTATCCAAGGCATCGTGCTGCTATTCAGCTTCCTCTACGTGCTCGTCAACTTGATGGTCGATGTCACCTACACCCTGGTCGATCCGAGGATCCGCTATTGAGCATCTCCACATCAAGCGCGGCACCGGTGCCGCCGGGTCTCGTCATTGCGCCTCAACTGCCGGACCTGCTGGTGCCGGTGGCAATCCGGCGCGGTGTCCTCGGCTTCCTGCGCAATCATCCGACAGTTGCGCTTGGCGGCGCCTTGCTGCTCTGCCTCGTATTGGTCGGGATATTCGCGCCCTGGCTCGGGACCGTCGATCCGACCGCGCTTGCGCCGGCCAAGCGCACGCGCTTGCCGTCTGCGGATTTTTGGTTCGGCACCGACGTGCTGGGCCGCGACATCTATTCACGCGTGGTTTACGGGGCGCGGGTCTCGCTCACGGTAGGCTTGTCGGTCGCACTACTGTCCTCGATCGCCGGTCTTGCCATCGGCCTGGTCTCGGGTTTCGTGCGATGGGCGGACGGCATCCTGATGCGATTCATGGACGGGCTGATGTCGATCCCGCCGATCCTGCTCGCCGTCGCGCTGATGGCGCTGACGCGCGCGAGCGTCGGCAACGTCATCCTGGCCATCACGGTTGCTGAAATCCCGCGCGTCTCGCGGCTGGTGCGCAGTGTCGTGCTGTCGCTGCGCGAGCAGCCCTATGTGGACGCTGCCACGGCCTCCGGCACGAGAACGCCAATGATCATCCTGCGGCACATCCTGCCCAACACGCTGGCGCCGATGCTGGTCCAGGCAACCTATATCTGCGCCAGCGCCATGATCGTGGAGTCGATCCTCTCTTTCATCGGCGCCGGCACGCCGCCCACCATTCCGTCCTGGGGCAACATCATGGCCGAGGGCAGGGCGCTGTGGCAGGTCAAGCCCTACATCGTATTCTTTCCCGCCGCGTTTCTGTCTGTCACCGTGCTCGCCGTCAACTTGCTCGGCGACGGCCTGCGTGATGCGCTCGATCCGCGAATGGCCAAGAGTCTCTGATCCTATGGCATTGCTAGAAGTCGATAATCTGCAGACCCATTTTCGAACGCCCGAGGGTATCAATCGAGCGGTCGACGGAGTCTCCTTCCATGTCGATGAAGGCGAGACGCTTGCCATCGTCGGCGAATCCGGCTGCGGCAAATCGGTCACCTCGATGTCGCTGATGCGGCTGATCGCCGAGCCCCCGGGCAAGATCGCAGGTTCTATCCGGTTCCAGGGCAAGGATCTGCTGCAACTGTCCGAACGCGAGATGCGCGCCATCCGCGGCAACGACATCTCGATGATCTTCCAGGAGCCGATGACAAGCCTGAACCCGGTGCTGACGGTCGGCCGTCAGATCGGCGAGACCCTGCGGATGCATCGGGGGCTCGACAAGCAGGCGGCCGAGGCGCGCGCCATCGAGATGCTGACATTGGTTGGCATCCCGGAGCCGGCGCGTCGCGTGCGCGAATATCCGCATCAGCTCTCCGGCGGCATGCGGCAGCGGGTGATGATCGCCATGGCGCTCGCCTGCAATCCCAAACTGCTGATTGCCGACGAGCCGACCACGGCGCTTGACGTCACGATCCAGGCGCAGATCCTGCAGCTGATGCTGGACCTCAAGCGCCGCGTCGGCGCGGCGATCGTTTTGATCACCCATGATCTCGGCGTCGTCGCTGAAATCGCGGAGCGCGTCATGGTGATGTATGCCGGCCGGAAGGTTGAAGAGGCGTCGGTGATCGATCTGTTCCGCTCCCCCCGTCATCCCTATACGCAGGGCTTGCTCGGCGCGGTGCCTAAGCTCGGCTCCTCGCTATCAGGTGCAGCGCAGCGGCTTGCCGAGATCCCCGGCCAAGTGCCCAGCCTCAAGGGGCGGATCGAGGGCTGCGTCTTCGCCGGGCGCTGTTCGCTGGCGACCGATCTCTGTCGGCAGGTTGCCCCGGGCCTCGAAGAAAAGGGACCCGGCCACATCGCCGCCTGCCATTACGCGCGCAAGGAGGCGGTCGCGGCATGAGCGCTCCGCTGCTCCAGGTCAACGACCTCAAGAAGCATTTTCCGGTCCGCGGCGACCTGTTCAGCCGCAAGTCCAACTGGGTTTATGCGGTGGACGGCGTGTCCTTTGAAGTCAAGCGCGGCGAGACGCTGTCTCTCGTCGGCGAGTCCGGCTGCGGCAAGTCGACGGTTGGCCGGGCCATCCTGCGGCTGTTCGACATCACCTCCGGCCAGGTTGTGCTGGATGGCCAGCGGATCGATGGCCTTTCGCCCGGAGGACTGCGCAGCATGCGCCGTCGTGTGCAGGTGGTGTTCCAGGATCCGTTCTCCAGCCTCAATCCGCGCATGCGCGTCCGCGATATCCTGGCCGAGCCGATCCGCAATTTCGGCCTCGCCAAATCTGCCGCCGAGCTCGAGGCGAAGGTTGCGGCGCTGATGGACACCGTGCGCCTGCCGCGCGATGCGCTGGGCCGCCGGCCGCACGAATTCTCGGGCGGCCAGCGCCAGCGCATCGGCATCGCCCGCGCGCTTGCTGCGGAACCCGAACTGATCGTCTGCGACGAGGCGGTCTCGGCGCTCGATGTCTCCGTCAAAGCGCAAATCGTCAACCTGCTGCAGGATCTTCAGCGGGAGTTCGGCCTCGCGCTGCTCTTCATCAGCCACGATCTGGCTGTTGTCGAGCACATGACGCACCGTGTCGCCGTCATGTATCTGGGCAAGATCGTCGAGATGGCGGGAAGACAGCAAATCTTCACCGCGCCGAGGCATCCCTACACCAAGGCTCTGCTGTCAGCCGTGCCGGTGCCGGAGCCCGGGGCCATTCGCAACCCCATCATCCTCAAGGGCGACGTGCCGAGCCCGATCAATCCGCCCAGCGGCTGCCGCTTCCACACCAGGTGTCCATTCGTGTTCGATCGCTGCCGGATGGAAGAGCCGGAGCTTCGGACGACCGAAGGCGGCCAATGGGTGGCGTGTCATCTCGAAGTGCTGCCGGAACAGAACTGATGTGCGTCACGCGGACTGTCTCTGGAATTGACTTCGCGTGGACCAAAACTTTAACTGCTGGCCTCGATTGAGCCAGATAGGACTCCGATCTTCGCAGACAGCTTCATTTTCGTGCAACGCTGCTCCAAATGGAAGCATCCAGAAAGTTATCCATGCGCGTCATCAATGTTGCCGCCGCCCAGTTGGGCCCGATCCAGAAAGCCGACAGTCGCGAAGCCGTTGTCAAGCGCATGATCGCGCTGATGGATGAAGCCAAGGCGAAGGGCGCCGACCTGATCGTCTATCCGGAACTCGCGCTCACCACGTTTTTCCCGCGCTGGTACATGGAGGATCAGGCCGAGGTTGATACTTGGTTCGAGCGTGAGATGCCGAATGCGGCGACAAAGCCTTTGTTTGAACGGGCCGCCGACCACAAGATCGCGATGAATTTTGGCTATGCCGAACTGACGCCGGATGGACATCACTTCAACACCTGCATTCTCACCGACAAGTCCGGAAAAACTGTCGGCAAGTACCGCAAGGTTCATCTGCCCGGTCATTCGGAGTTCGACACGAAACGCGCGTTCCAGCATCTGGAGAAGCGCTACTTCGAGCCGGGCGATCTCGGCTTCAACATCTGGCGTGCGCTCGGTGGCATTTTCGGCATGGCGGTTTGCAACGACCGGCGCTGGCCGGAGACCTATCGCGTGATGGGCCTGCAAGGTGTCGAGATGGTGCTGATCGGCTACAACACGCCTTCGGTCAATGCCGAGAAGCCCGAGGAGGGGCCGACGAAGCGGCTGTTCCACAACCGGCTCTCTGCGCAGGCCGGTGCCTACCAGAACTCGACCTGGGTCGTGTGCGTTGCGAAGGCTGGCGTCGAGGACGGCCACCCCTTGATCGGCGGCAGCCTGATTGTCGATCCTGACGGCGAGATCGTTGTCGAGGCCAAGACCGAAGAGGACGAACTCCTGGTTCACCCCTGCGATCTCGACGCGACCATTTTCGCCAAGAACACGATCTTCAATTTCGCGCTCCACCGCCGCATTGAGCATTACGGCCTGATTACCAGCCGCACCGGCGCGGTGCCGCCTCCGGAAAACTAGATGTCCGGCATCTCCTTCCGCCGACCGAACCGCCCCGCCAAGGTCAGTGATGCGAAAACTGCACGGTGCCCAGCGCCATGGTCACGGCCGCCTGGGTCGGGTCGATCACGGGAATTCCGAGCGCCTGCTCCAGCGGCCGGCGGTGACGCGCCATGCCGGCACAGCCCATCACGATGGCGCCGGATCCATCTTCGTCCTTGAGCGCGCGCCCGACCTCGATCATTTTCGCGAGCGTTCCTTCGCCGGACGCTGTCTCTGCCACGCTCATGTTGAGTGGCCGTTCCCTGGCCAGGCGATCCATCAAGCCCATCTGCCTGAGGTAGCGGATGTGGCGGCGGATCGAGCGCTGTGCGATCGCAATGACGCCGAAGGTTTCAGCGCGCGCGAGCGCCGTCAGCACGCCGCATTCGGCGATGCCGAACACGGGCCGATCGGTTGCTTCGCGGCAGACATGCAGACCCGGATCGCTGTAGCAGGCAATGACGAAGGCGGCCGATTGGTTGTCACCTTCGACGCGGCGGCGCAGCGGGATCGCCACGCCATCGACGTCGGCCTGGCTCTCGATCCCGTAAGGGCCCTCAGTCAGCGTCTCGCAGACGATCTCCGGGCCGCCTTCAAAGCCGAGCGGCTTCAAGGCTTGCTCCAGGCCCTGCGTAACGAGCTGGTTGGAATTGGGATTGATGACGAGAATGCGCGGCCGGGACATCATGTTTTCCTCGCGGGATAACGCGTCGGTCGAGCTAGCGGGACCGGCGAGCAACAAGACGACAATGGAAGCAATGACCATGCCATCCAGCAATGCATGGTCCACTGTCTGCTGCGAAAGCGCAAGGGAGTGTAACGGCACGATCTGTGCTTTCATCCGGTGAACGCAGGACTTAGGATTCAGGACTCAATACTTGTGGAGTTTGCCATGACCGAGCCCGCCTACGACCTTCTCATTCGCGGCGGACGCGTCGCGACCGTAAGCGACGTGTTCGAGGCCGACGTCGCGATTTCCGGCGAGACGATCGTCGCGATCGGACGCGGGCTGTCCGGAGCACGGCGGGAGATCGACGCGCGGGGCAAGCTGGTTCTGCCCGGCGGTGTCGACAGCCACGCTCATATCGAGCAGCTTTCGGCCGCCGGCATTGTCAATGCCGATACGTTTGAGAGCGCGACTGTCTCGGCGGCCTTCGGCGGCACCACCACCGTGATCCCGTTCGCGGCCCAGCACGTCGGCATGAAGCTGCCCCAGGTGCTGGAGGAGTATCATGCGCTCGCGAGAAAGGGTGCCGTGATCGACTACGCCTTCCACATGATCATCGCCGATCCGACCAGGGAAACGCTGGAAGCGGATCTGCCGGCGCTGATCAAGCAGGGTCATGGCTCGATCAAGATTTTCATGACCTATGATCGCCTGAAAATTGACGACGAGCCGCTTCTGGACATTCTGCTCGCGGCGCGCGAGGGCGGCGCGATGCTCTGTGCGCATGCCGAGAACCACGGTATCATTTCCTGGATGGTGAAGCGGCTGCTGGCGCGCGGCTACACCGATCCAAAATATCACGCCATCAGTCATGCCCGCGTCTCGGAAGCCGAGGCCTTCAACCGGCTGATAGGCATGGCCGCGCTGATCGACCAGCCGATCATGATCTTTCACGTGTCGACGGCGGAAGGCGCCAGGGTGATCCGCGAGGCACGCGGGCAGGGGCTGAAGGTGTTCGCGGAGACCTGTCCCCAATACCTCTTTCTCACCGCCGACGATCTCGACAAGCCCGGCGTGGAAGGCGCCAAATGGATGTGCAGCCCGCCGCCGCGCCGCGCCGCCGACCAGGAAGCGCTGTGGCAGGCGCTTGCGCTCGGCGATCTCCAGACCGTTTCGTCCGATCACGCGCCGTACCGGTTCGACGAGACGGGTAAATTGCGCGCCGGCCCCAATCCTAATTTCAAGCAAGTGGCGAATGGCCTGCCAGGCCTCGAAGTCCGCTTGCCGCTGCTGTTCGACGCGATGGTTTCGAAGGGCCGATTGGGCCTCGAAAAATTCGTCGAACTGACCGCGACCGCGCCGGCAAAGATCTACAATTTGCATCCGCGCAAGGGTTCGATCGCGGTCGGTGCCGATGCTGACATCGCGATCTGGGACCCGGCGCGCGAGGTTACGCTGAGCGACGCGATAATGCATGATCTGGCGGGCTATACGCCGTTCTCCGGCCGCAAGCTGCGGGGCTGGCCTGTCACCGTGCTGTCGCGCGGGAGCGTGATCGTGGCAGATGGCAAGCGTTCGGTCGAAGCAGGCTCGGGGCGTTTCCTCGCACGCACGGGGGGCGAGGCCGCGAAACCGACCGGGCGCCTGATGCCGGACATGGATCCCGAGCAGAATTTTGGCGCGAGCCTGCTGTGATCCGTCCGCCGCAATGTCGGATTGAACGATGAGAATCCTTGTCTTCGGCGGCGCCGGTTTCGTCGGGCTCAATATCGCCGCGGCACTGCTGGCGCGCGGTCATGCAGTCACGTTGTTCGACCGCGCGGGTTTGCCGCCTGACGCAAGGAAAGATTTCGCCTCTCACGGCGACCGGCTGACGGCTATCCAGGGTGATGTCACGGATAGTCAAACCGTGGAAAAGGTAATCGCCACTGGTTATGACGCCATCGTTCTGGGGACTGCGATCACCGCCGGACCGGCGCGTGAGGCGAGCGATCCCGAGACCATTCTGCGGGTAAACCTGCTGGCTCAGACGCCGATCCTGATCGCAGCGCGGCGCTTTGGTATCAGACGCATCATCAATCTGTCGTCCGCGGCGGCCTACGGTACGAGCGCATTCCGGAACGTGCTGCTTGATGAAGAGACTCCCTGCGATCCGACCTCACTCTACGCCATCACCAAGTTCGCTTCCGAGAAGGTCGCTGCGCGCCTGGCCGGTCTCTGGCAACAGGAGATCATCAGCGTGCGGCTGAGCGCCGTGTTCGGGCCCTGGGAGCGGAACAACGACGTGCGCGACACGCCAAGCCCGCAAGCGCAGATTCTCGCCGCGATGCAAGGGGGGTATGAGGCCGTGCTATCGCGTCCGGGCGTCAGGGACTGGATCTACGCCGTGGATGTTGCGGAGGCCGTGACATTGCTGATCGAGGCCGCGAAGCCGAAGCATCAGCTCTATAACATTTCATCCGGCATGGAATGGCCGGCGTTGAAATGGGGCCAGGAGCTTGCCGCGTTGCATCCAGGCTTTGTTTGTCGCCTGACTAGTGCCGGCGAGGCGGCAACGGTCGACCTACATAGTCCGGCCGACCGGGCACCGCTATCGGTCGCGCGCTTAGCAAAAGAGTTCGGCTGGCGCGCGCGGTTCGGCTGCACGGAGTCGGCTGCCGATCTGAGCCGTTGGTGGACGGCGCATCGAGGGGGAGCCTGACATGAGACTTGCAGGGCGGACCGCGATCGTGACCGGCGCCGGCTCCGGCATCGGCCGTGCCAGCGCGGTGCTGTTTGCGAAAGAAGGCGCCTTTGTCGGGCTGGTCGATCGTGATCGCACGGGCTTGCAGGAGACACTGGTGGCGATCGAAGGCGCCAAAGGGGAAGCGTCGATGCACGTCGGCGATGTCAGCGAAGCCGATTTCGCGAAGGACACCGTGGGCGGTGTCATGGCGCGACGGGGCCGGCTGGATGTGCTGATGGCTGCTGCCGGCTTTTCCTGCGGCGGTACAGTGTTGACCACCGATCCCGCCGATTGGGATGCGGTGTTCCGCACCAATGTCGGCGGCACCTGGCTTTGGTCGCGCGCGGCGGTGCCGGAGATGCAGCGGCAAGGCGGCGGTTCAATCATCACGCTGGCATCGCAGCTCGCAATCGCCGGCGGCAGGGGCAACAGCGCCTATATCGCCGCGAAGGGGGCGATCATCAGCCTGACCCGGACAATGGCGCTCGATTTCGCCACGGATGGAATTCGGGTCAATGCGATAGCGCCGGGCGCCATCGACACACCGATGCTGCGGCGAAGTTTCGCCCGCCACGCCGATCCCGAGCTGGTGCGCGAAGCATCGCGCGACCGCCATGCCATGAAACGCTTTGGCAGGGCGGAGGAGGTGGCCGAGACCGCGCTCCATCTTGCCAGCGATGCGTCGTCCTTTACGACCGGCACCGTGATGGTGGTCGATGGCGGTTGGCTCGCGGCATGAATAGCGCCCTGATCGCTCTGGAAGCCCAGGTTCGCGCTGATCTTGCGAAGACTGCGCATCCGAATGCCGCGTGGCTCACACCCAGGCTGGGGCCGGACGACAGACCAGCACTGGATGTGCTCGTGGTAGGCGCCGGCCAATCGGGTCTCGCAACAGCGTTTGGGCTGATGCGCTCGCAAGTAAGCAACATCCTTGTGCTCGACAAATCCGAGGAGGGACGGGAAGGTCCGTGGCTCACCTATGCCCGCATGCACACGCTGCGTAGCCCGAAGCATTTCACCGGGCCTGATCTTGATATTCCCAGCCTGACCTACCAGTCCTGGCACGAGGCACGGTTCGGCGAGGAGGATTGGCAAAATCTCGACCTGATTTCGCGCGAGCTTTGGGCCGAATATCTGCTCTGGTTCAGGCGCATTCTGGACCTGCCGGTGCGCAATGGTTGTGAGGTTATCGAGATCTCGCCTGCGTCCGGTGGATTGCTCGCTGCCAAGGTGCAGACCGCCGACGGCACCGGCATAGTCTTTGCGCGCAAGATTGTGCTGGCGACGGGACAGGAAGGCATGGGCGACTGGACCGTTCCGGAGCCGTTGCGCCATTTGCCATCGTCAGTGTGCGTGCACGCGGCGCAGCCGATCGACCTCGCGGGCTTGCGCGGAAAGCGGGTTGCTGTGGTCGGCGCCGGCGCCTCGGCCTTCGACAATGCCGCGGCCGCACTGGAGGCTGGCGCAGCTGAAGTGCATCTGTTTTGCCGCAGGGCCGAGATCCAGGTTATCCAGCCCTACCGTTGGCTCACCTTTCGTGGCTTCCTTAGACATTTTTGTGATCTGGATGATGGCTGGCGTTGGCGCTTCATGCGCGCCGTCCTGGAGTTGCGGGAAGGTTTTCCGCAAGCGACCTACGATCGCTGTGCCCGCCACCCCAACTTTCATTTGCAGGAGGGGGCGCCGATTGAAACCGTCAAGGAAACGGCTTGCGGCGTCGAATTGCAGACGCCGCGGGGTGTGTTAGCGGCCGACTTCGTGATTTGCGGCACGGGAATCGACATGAATTTTGCGGGCCGGCCCGAACTGCAAAACTGTGACGCCAACATCGCGACCTGGGCAGATCGCTACCAGCCGCCGCCGGACGAGCGCAGCCCGCGTCTCGGGCGTTTTCCCTATCTTGCTGACGACTACGCGCTGATGGAGCGCGTCGCCGGCGAAACCCCCTGGATTGCGGACATCCATGTCTTCGCGATTGCCTCCACCATGAGCTTCGGTGCTTCAGGCTCGTCGATCAATGCGATGACCACCGCTGTGCCCAAGCTCATCCATGGGCTGACGCGCGGGCTGTTTCGCGCGGACATCGAGCGGCATTGGGCGTCGTTCAAGGCGTATGACGTGCCTCAGGCGGTCGTCGCGCGGCAAACGCCGGTCGCGCGCGAGAAACGGTGAACGATCTTCGAATCACGCTGGGGAGCTTGGCTCATACCTACTATGCTTGTGCTTCCGGCGGGTCCGGTTGGCATATCCCTTGCTTTTAAGTTGATGTTCTCATTCAGAAAACAAACTTGGCAAAACAGGGATAAGTCCGATGAGCGTTACAGGATCCCGGCGTCTGCTTTCGCTGGTTGCCTCCATCGTGTTCTCATTGGCGGCTGGATCGGTGCAGGCGCAAACGCGCGCTGAAACGTTGCGTTACGTGACCGGAGCATCGGTCAACACGCTTGATCCCAATATTCCGGGTTCGACCCGCGAAGCCTTTGCGGTGAGTCTCAGCACCTATGACCGGCTGGTTTCCTTCGGCCGCAAACAACTCAACGGCAAATGGGTGTTTGACCTCAGCAAGATCACGGGAGAGTTGGCGGAATCCTATGAAGTCAGCCCGGACGGGCTGAAGATGACATTTCGCCTGCGCAAGGATGCCAAGTTCCAGGACGGCACGCCGGTCACAGCGGAAGACGTCAAATGGTCGCTTGACCGGGTTGTCACGGCGCCGGTCCTCGGCAAGGCACAACTCCTCACGGGGTCAATGACGTCAGCCGACCAGTTCAAGGTGATCGATCCCCTGACCGTTGAGGTAACGCTGCCGAAGCCGGACAAGCTGGCCTTGCCCAATCTCGCCACCGTCTATCCGATCATCATCAACTCCAAGGTCGCCAAGGAACATGCGACGGCAGACGATCCCTGGGCCATGGCGTGGCTGAAGGAGCACACGGCCGGCAGCGGCGCCTACAAGATCGAAACGTTCAAGCCGGGCGAGCAGGTGATCATGAGCCGCAACGCGGCATGGAATCGTGGCACGGCCGACAAATCGGCGTTCTTCAAGCGCGTGATCGTGCAGTCGGTGCCGGAGCCGGCGACGCGCGCCAACCTGGTCGAGCGCGGCGACGCCGATCTCGTCATCGATCTGCAGGCGAGCGACGTCCAATCGCTCGAGGCCAAGAGCAAGCTGAAGGTGATCTCGACGCCCCAATACAATGCGGTCACCTTCGTCTCGATGAATAACCAGATCCCGCCCTTCGACAACGTCAATGTGCGTCGCGCCATCGCGTTTGCTTTGCCTTACGACGACATGTTCAAGGCGGCACTGTTCGGCCGCGGCTCGCCGCTGTTCGGAGCGACATGGGCGGACGGCAAACCATCGAGCGGCGCCTATCCAATCGCACAGCCGGTGAAGCTCGACCTCGAAAAGGCCAAGGAATATCTGAAGGCAGCAGGCCTGCCTGACGGCTTCTCGACGACGTTCAGTTTCAATGTCGGCCAGGCCTCGACCGCAGAACCGATGGCGGCACTGGTGAAGGAATCGCTGGCCAAGATCGGCATCAAAGTCGATATCCAGAAGCTGCCGGACGCCCAGATGTCGACGCAGATCAATGAGAAGAAGCTTCCCTTCTTCACTGAGGGCATTGTCGCGTGGCTGCCGTCGACCGACTATTTCTACCGCAACTTCTACACCGGCAATCAGCGCTGGAATTACTCATCGATCAACAATCCGGAATTGGTGGAGATCGCGCAGAAAGCCCGTTTCGAACCCGATGCCGCCACGTATGAGGAAGACGGCATCAAGCTCAACGCCATCCATTTCAGCGAGATACCGCAGATACCGCTCTGGCAGCCCAGCCAGGACGCTGTGATGGCGCCCTCGGTTGAAGGCTACACTTACCAGTTCCACCGTCAGGTCGATTATCGCGATCTCAATCGCAAATAACGGTCAGTATCATGGCGGCGTTTGGAGCAACGGTGATACGGGCGGGCAGGCGCTTCCTGTCCTCGCTGCCGGCGCTCTTCGGCGTGCTCGTCTTCACCTTCCTGCTGATGCGGGTGCTGCCGGGCGATCCGGCGGTGTTCTTCGCTTCCGGGCCGAATGCCGGCAAGGAGGAGATCGAGGTCATCCGCAAGCAGATGGGCCTCAACAAGCCGGTGCCGGAACAACTGATGCTGTATCTCTATGATGTCGGCAGCGGCAATCTCGGCAGATCGATGATGACCGGACAACTGGTCACCAAAGATCTCCGCGAGCGGCTGCCGGCCTCGCTGGAACTCACCCTGACGGCGCTGCTGATCGCACTGGTGACGGCTGTGCCGCTCGGTGTGCTGGCAGCTCTGAGACCGGGCTCCATCATCGACCATGGCGTCCGGTTTTTCTGCGCACTCGGCGTCTGCGTACCGACATTCGTTTCGGGCCTGTTGCTGATCTATGTCTTCTATTACCTGCTCGGGCTTGCGCCCGACCCGACCGGCCGGGTCGATATCTTCGCGTCACTGCCACCGAGGCGGACCGGCTTCCTGTTGATCGACTTCCTGCTCGCCGGCGACTTCGATGGATGGTGGGCCGCCTTCAGGCAACTGATCTTGCCGGCGCTGAGCATGGCGCTGTTCGTGGTGGCGCCGCTGGCGCGCATCACGCGGGCCTCGATGCTGGTCTCACTGGGCAGCGATTTCGTACGCACCGCGCATTCCGTGGGCCTTCCCTGGTGGCGGGTCGTCGTCACCTATGCGCTGCGCAACGCCATCCTGCCGGTCATCACCATCGCAGGCATCGTGTTTTCGACCATGCTCGGCGCCAATGTTCTGGTGGAGAAAGTGTTCTCCTGGCCGGGCGTCGCTTCCTACGCGCTCGATGCGTTGCTCTCTTCTGATTATGCCCCGGTGCAGGGTTTTGTGCTGCTGATGGCCACCGTGTTTGTGATCGTCAATCTGCTGGTGGATATCCTTTATGGCATCGCCGATCCACGGGTGACAATCGGATGACCTCAGCGTCGCTTCGCCATGCCGGCTGGATTCTGCGCGGAAACCCGCTCACCGCCGTTGCCGCTGCCGGCGTTTTCCTGCTTGCGCTCATCGCCATTTTCGGGCCGTGGATCGTGCCGTATGATCCAATCGTCTCGAACGTGTCGCAAGCATTGATGCCGCCGAGCGCGGCGCACATCGCCGGCACGGATCAGCTCGGCCGCGACGTGTTCAGCCGCCTGATCGTCGCGGCACGGCTCGATCTCACCATCGCCCTCTCGGCAGTCGGAATCTCCTTTGCCATCGGCGCCGTCATCGGCGCGATTTGCGGCTACACCGGCGGCCGGCTCGATCGCGGCGTCGGCCGCTTCGTCGACGTCGTGATGGCCTTCCCGCTTTTCGTGCTGGCCATGGCGATGGTCGCGGCGCTCGGCAATCGAGTCGAGAACATCGTCATCGCGACCGCCATCATCAATCTGCCGTTCTACATCCGTTTTGCGCGGGCGGAGGTGAATGTCCGCCGC
Organism: Bradyrhizobium sp. sGM-13; assembly: GCF_018398875.1. Lineage (GTDB taxonomy): Bacteria > Pseudomonadota > Alphaproteobacteria > Rhizobiales > Xanthobacteraceae > Bradyrhizobium. Next base: position 429,342 of record NZ_JAGWDK010000002.1, read on the forward strand.
AATGTCGGCTGGGTCGAAGCGGCGCGCGCCTGCGGCGACAGCCACCTCTCGGTCGTGCTGCGCTTCCTGCTGCCGAACGTGCTGCCGGCCATGGCGGTGCAGATCTCGCTCAATCTCGGCTGGGCGATCCTCAATGCCGCCGGACTTTCCTTTATCGGCCTCGGCGTCAAACCGCCGACGCCGGAATGGGGCATCATGGTTGCGGAGGGCGCGCGCTTCATTTCCACCGGCAAATGGTGGCTGGTCGCCTTTCCGGGCCTGGCGCTGATGCTGACCGTGCTGTGCTTCAACCTGCTCGGCGACGGGGTGCGCGATATTCTCGATCCCCGCATGCGAACATGACCAAATCGCTGCTGGCCTTAAGCGACCTGCACGTCACCTTCTCGACACGGCGTGGGCTTGTCGAGGCGGTACGCGGCGTCACGCTGTCGCTCGGCGAGGGCGAGATGCTCGGCCTCGTCGGCGAGAGCGGCTCGGGCAAATCGGTCACCGGCTTTGCGATTACGCGCCTGCTCGATGCGGCCGGGCGGATCACGGCGGGCGACATCCGATTTCGCGGGCAGGACATCACGCGGATATCGGCGGGTGATTTCCGCCATCTGCATGGCGCGGCGATGGCGATGATCTTCCAGAACCCGCGTGCAGCGCTCAATCCGATCCGTGCCGTCGGGGACCAGATCGCCGACGCGATCACGGCCCACAAGCGAATGCCCCGCGGTGAAGCGCGCGCGCAGGCGCTGGAGCTGCTGCGCGCCGTGCAAATTCGCGATCCCGAAAAGCGGATGGCCGCTTACCCCCACGAACTCTCCGGCGGCATGTGCCAGCGCGTGATGATCGCCATGGCGATTTCCTGCAACCCGGCGCTCTTAATCGCCGACGAACCGACCACCGGCCTCGACGTCACGACGCAAAAGGTCGTGATGGATCTTTTGACCGGGATTGCGGCCGAGCGCGGCATGGCGACGATCCTGATCACCCATGACCTCGGTCTGGCCGCCCGCTACTGTCGTCGCGTCGTGGTGATGGAGCGGGGCCGGCTTGTCGAGGAGGCCGAACCGAAGACTCTCTTCCGCGCACCACAGCACCCCTACACCAGACGTCTGGTGGCGGCTTCGCCCACGGCGAATTCACGGATCGCAGACCTGGTGCCGGAAGAGGAGCGGGGGCGGCACCTTGTGATGCACGTCGCGTCCCGGCCGCGGCCTGCGCCGGGTACGCCTCCCCTGCTGGAGGTGCAGAAACTCGCAAAGCGGTTCGATCAGGGCGCCGCGGCGGTAGCAGACTTTTCCATGACGATCAGCGCCGGCGAGAGCGTCGGTCTGGTCGGCGAATCCGGTTCCGGCAAGAGCACGACGTCGCGGATCATCTGCCGGCTAATCGATCCAAGCGAGGGGGAGATCGCGTTCGAGGGACAGTCGATCGGCCATATCCCGGCCCGCGATTTTCACCGGTCGTCGTTTCGCAAGGACATCCAGATCGTCTTTCAGGATCCGAATGACAGCCTCAACCCGCGGTTCACCGCCTTTGACTGCATCGCCCATCCGCTGCTGCGGCTTGGCGGCATGCGCCCGGGCGACGCATTGCGGCAGCGGGTGGAGGAGTGCGCGCAGCGCGTGGGACTCGGGATCGAATTGCTGACGCGCTTTCCGCATCAACTCTCGGGCGGCCAGAAGGCCCGTGTCGGCATCGCCCGCGCCATCGCGTGCCGGCCGCGCCTGTTGGTGCTGGACGAGCCGACGGCGGCGCTCGACGTTTCGGTGCAGGCGGTGGTGCTGCAACTGCTCGACCGGTTGCGCCGCGAGGATGACTTGGCCTTCCTTTTTGTCAGCCACGACCTCAACGTCGTTCGCATGATGTGCGATCGGACCATCGTGCTGCAAAACGGCCGCATCGTCGAGCAGGGCGAGAGCCGGGCGATGTTCGACAATCCGAAAACCGCTTACACGCGCGAGCTGGTCGAAGCTGTGCCGCATATCGAGCCGGAGCTGGCTGCGTTCGCGACCTGATGACTGCCACGAGGCCCGCAAGAGCCGCTTTCGATCGATCGGTTGCAGCGGCGTTACGCTGCGTCGTCCAATGGAATACAGCGCCATGTCTCGGGTGATTACAAATTATGCAGATCGAGTTAAAAAGGCGGCAGATGATGCCGTGGCACTCAATCGAATAGGGCAGTAGCGCTTTCGCGATTGGAGTGTGCCGCGACGATGCGCTGCATCATGTCGATGAATACGGCTTGCTCCCGTTCACTTAAATTATCGAGCGTTGCGCGGTGCGCGGCCCGCGCCGAGGCCTCGATTTTTGCCAGAAGCGCCGCTCCTGCCGGGCTCAATTTACAGAGCCGCGCGCGGCGGTCCTCGTCATCCACGGCCCTCTCGACGAAATTGCGGGCGGCCAGCCGCTTGAGCGCTCCGGTCGTCGTCGTCCTGTCCAGCGCAATATCGGCCGCCAATGTGGTCTGATCGGCGGTTTTCCGCACCGCAAGCGCCGAAAGCAGGCTGTATTGCAGTGGTGTGATCTCGAATTCACCGCATGCTTCCTGAAATAGCGCGACATGGATCTGATGCAGCCGCCGGATCAGAAAGCCCGGTCGTTCTGACAGCGGCCAGGGGCGATGTCTGGTCTCGCCACGACGCTTTTTTGCTTTCCGCAACGCACTCTCCCCGCCTCGGAACATCGATGCGATTAGCTCGATTCGATGGCCTTCGCCACGGGAAGATCATGGCATGAAGTTTGCTCTTGTAAAATACGAAGTATGCTTCGTATTCTGGTGAGGGCGGGGTAACGCCGCCGGCGAAGACAGGAGAGATTGTTCATGTCGATCAGCGCCACCTTCGACCAGCTTCTGCGCGGCGGCCGCGTGATCTGCCCGGCCTCCGGCATCGACGGGATCAGGGACGTTGCCATTCGCAATGGCAAGATCGCGGCGGTGCAGAGCGACATTTTGCCGACCAGCGCCAGAGAGGTGATCGACGTGAGCGGCAAGCTGGTATTGCCGGGCCTCATCGATACCCACGCGCATGTCTATCAATATGTCACCGGCCGCTTCGGCATGAATGCCGACATGGTGGGCGTGCAGTCCGGCGTGACGACATTGGTCGATCAGGGCGGTCCGTCCTGCATGACGTTGCCGGGCTTCCGACACTTCGTCGCCGAACCTGCGAGGTCGCGCGTTTATGCCTTCCTGTCGGCTTATCTGGTGGGCGGGCTAGAGGGTCATTACTATCCGCAACTCTATAGTCCTGAAGGCGTCGATATCGACGCCACAGTGAAGGCGGCGACGGCCAATCTCGACATTGTTCGCGGCATCAAGGCCCATGCGGAAATCGGCGGTTTCGCGCGCTGGGGCATTCGCGTCATCGAAATGGCGGCCGAGATCGGACGCCGCGCCGATCTGCCGGTCTATGTGCATTTCGGCCAGCTCTGGGGCCTGCCCGAAAGCGGCACCAACGGCGAAGACGTCGATACGATTTTAGCGCGCGTAATTCCTTTGTTGCGCGAAGGCGATGTGCTGGCGCATCCGTTCACGCGTCATCCGGGAGGCTTCGTCAACCGTGAGGGTGAAGTGCATCCGGTGATTCAGGCGGCGCTCGATCGCGGCTTGAAGGTCGACGTCGGTCACGGCAGTCATTTCTCCTATCGTCTCGCCAAAAAAGCGATCGCCGCCGGAATTATTCCCACCACGCTCGGCGCGGACATTCACGGTTACAACACCCATGTGCCGGCGCCTGCCGGCACCCCGGACCAACACGAGGACGACGAAAATCATCCCTTCGCCGGCCAGGCCAAGTTTAGCCTGGTCCAGGCGATGAGTTCGATGATGGCGCTCGGGCTCACGCTTGAACAGGTCGTGCCGATGGTCACCTCCAACCCGGCCAGGATGCTCGGCCGTGCTGACGAGATCGGCGCTCTCAAAGTTGGCAGGGACGCCGACGTCTCGGTGATCACGGAGCGAACCGGACGATTTGTCCTTCGCGACAACGAGAACAATGAAGTCATCGCCGAGCGTCTGCTGCAGCCTGAGTTCTGCCTGCGCGCCGGTGCGCGATACGACGCTGTGGCGCCAATTCTGCCGCAGGCCGTTGCGGCGTAGCTAGGTCAGCGCCAGTTCGATCGGGGAGAACGTCACCGTGCGCAGTGAGCGCGAGTTTCCTTCCGCAGGCGGAGCGGGCGCCGGACAAGGCGTCGGCGCGCGTCTGCCGCGGAAGGAAGACGATCGGCTGATGCGGGGCCGCGGCCAGTTCGTGGCCGACATTCGCCTTGCCGGGCTGCAGGACGTCGCTTTTGTGCGCAGCCCTTTGGCGCATGCGCTGATCCGCGGCATCCATGTGCCGGAACGTTTTCGCGGCAGTGTCTTCACTGCGGCGGATCTCGCCGGCGTCAATCCGATCCGCGCGGTTTCAGGGTTGCCGGGCTTCAAAATTTCCGAGCAGCCGGTGCTCGCCACTGGCAAAGTGCGTCAAGTCGGAGAACTCGTCGCCATGTGCCTGGCGCCGACGCGCGCCGAAGCCGAGGACATCGCGGCGGCGGTGATGCTCGATCTCGAAGAGCTTCCCGCGGTCCACGACATGCGACGGGCGCGCGAGCCGGGTTCGGCTCTGGTGCATGAGCATTGGGGCGACAACGTCTTTCTCGAAACCAATTTCGAGGTCGACATCTCCGGGGCGCTCGATGCGCCGATCAAGGTGTCGCGCGAGATATCGACTGCGCGGCAGTGTATGTCGCCGCTCGAGGGGCGAGGCGTGGTCGCGACCTTCGATCACCGTCTCGACCAGCTCACGCTCTATTCCTCGGCCCAGATGCCGCACATCACGCGCAGCGGCCTTGCCGAATGCCTCGGCATGGAGCAGGGCCGAATCCGGATCGTTTCGCCTGATGTCGGCGGCGGCTTCGGGCACAAGGGAATCCTGCTGCCGGAAGAAGTCTGTCTTTCGTGGCTAACGATGCGTCGCGGCCATCCGGTGCGCTGGACCGAGGATCGCCGCGAGCATCTCATCGCCAGCTCCAACTGTCGCGAGCACCATTACAGGATCACCGTCTATGCCGATCGTGACGGCCGGCTGCGGGGCATCGACTGCGAAGCGACCGTCGATTCCGGCGCTTACTCGTCCTATCCGTTCTCGGCGTGCCTTGAGGCGGCGCAGGTCGCCAGCATCCTGCCTGGACCTTATTTGATGCCGGCCTATCGCTGCCGGACGTTTTCGGTCGCCACCAACAAGTGTCCGATACTGCCCTATCGCGGCGTGGCCCGCACCGGCGTCTGCTTCGCGCTGGAACTGATGCTCGATCTGGTCGCCGCGGAAGCCGGACTGGAGCCCGGCGAAGTGCGGCTGCGCAATCTGGTGCAGCCCGAGCAGATGCCGTTCGACAACATCACCAACAAGCACTTCGACAGCGGCGATTATCCCGAGGCGATGCGACGCGCCCTAGCAGCTATCGACGTCGAAGGCGTGCGCGAACGCCAGCGCAAGGGCGAGGCAGATGGACGCCGGATCGGCGTCGGCGTCTCCATCTATTGCGAGCAGGCCGCGCATGGGACGTCGGTCTATTCCGGCTGGGGCATCCCGATGGTGCCCGGCCATGAACAGGCGTCCGCGCGCCTGACACCGGACGGCGGCCTCGAACTGCGGGTCGGGGTGCATTCGCATGGGCAGGGCATGGAGACGACGCTCGCGCAGGTCGCTCATGAGATGCTGGGTGTCGACGTCGCCAAAGTACGCATCATCCTCGGCGACACGGCGATGACGCCGTACTCCACGGGCACGTGGGGCTCGCGCTCGATGGTGATGGCGGGCGGCGCCGTCGCAACCGCCTGTCGTGAGCTGGGCGAGCGCGCCAGACGCATCGGTGCCAAGTTGTTGCAGCACGATCCGGCTGCGGTCGTGCTGCAGAACGGCGAAGTTCGCGGCGTCAACGGCAGCGTCACCTTGAAGGAAATCGCCCATACCTGGTATCGCCGCCCGCAGGATCTGCCTGCTGACGTTGATCCCGGCGGACTGGAGGTCACGGCAGGCTACAAGCCGCAGCGCGACACCGGAACCTTCAGCTATGCCGCGCATGCCGCGATCGTCGCGGTCGATCCGGATCTCGGAGAGGTCGAGATCCTTGATTATGTCATCGTCGAGGACGGCGGCGTTCTCGTCAATCCGATGGTCGTGGACGGCCAGATCTATGGCGGTCTGGCCCAGGGCATCGGCACCGCGCTGTACGAGGAGATGCCGTTCGACGCCGCCGGTCAGCCGCTGGCGACGACGCTCGCGGACTATCTGCTGCCTGGTCCCACCGAAGTGCCGACGCCGCGTCTCGATCACATGGAGACCCCGTCGCCGTATACGCAGTTCGGCGTGAAGGGCATCGGCGAGGGCGGCGCGATCGCTCCGCCCGCCGCGATCGCCAACGCCGTCAACGACGCGCTGCGGCCGCTCGGCGTTGAGCTGATGCAGTCGCCGATTACACCCTATCGCGTCGTCGAGGCGGTTCTGGCCGCGCGCGACGCAGAAAGGCCGGCGGCATGAAACCGGCGCCCTTCGGCTACGAATGCCCACGCGACTTGCAGGCGGCACTTGCCGTGCTCGGCGAGGCCAAGGCTTCTGCCAAGATCATCGCCGGCGGTCAGTCGCTTGGTCCGATGCTCAATCTGCGGCTGGTGGAGCCGCAGCTGATCGTCGACATCTCCGGTCTCGCCGAGCTCAAGCAGGTCGAACGTCGTGGCGACGAACTCGTGCTTGGGGCCTGTGTCACCCATGCCGACATTGAGGACGGACGTATTCCGGACGTCACGCGTGGCGCCATGCAGCGCGTCGCCGGCAACATCGCCTACCGCGCCGTGCGTAATCGCGGCACGGTCGGCGGATCTCTCAGCCATGCCGATCCCGCGGCAGACTGGGTATCCGCGCTCTCGGCGCTGGGTGCGCGATTGACGCTGCGAAGCCTTTCAGGCGCGCGCATGGTGACGATGGAGGACTTCATCGTCGGTGCGCTCGAATCAGCGCTACGCGATGGCGAGATGGTCGAGACCATCCACGTCCCGGCGATGCCGGCATCGGCGCACTGGGGCTACGCCAAGAGCTGTCGCAAGACAGGCGAATTCGCGCATGCGATCGGCGCAATCCTGATCGATCCGAGCGCTGCGACCGCCCGCGTCGTGATCGGTGCGATCGAATCGGCGCCGATCGTCATCACAAGTGCGGCAGAGCTGTTCGGCGGACGCATTGCCGGCGATTATAAGGGTCGCTTCGATGCGCGTGTCGCTGATGTCCTGCTGGCAAAAGCGGGCGTCTCGAATGCTGCGCATCGGCATATTCATGTGAACGTGCTCAAGCGAGCGGTCAGCGAGGCCGCCGCATGAACATGATTGCACTCACCGTGAACCAACGCGCGGTGCGGGCTCTTGCGGAGCCGCGCACCCACCTCGCAGACTTCGTTCGCGAGAAGCTGGATCTGACCGGCACCCATCTTGGTTGCGAGCACGGCGTCTGCGGGGCGTGCACCGTGTTGCTCGACGGCGTGCCGGCGCGTTCGTGCATCACCTATGCGGTGGCCTGCGAAGGGGCAGAGGTCACCACGATCGAAGGACTCGATGAGGACGAGGTTACGGCGGAACTGCGCGCGGCCTTCACCCGCGAGCATGCGCTGCAATGCGGCTATTGCACGCCGGGAATGCTGGTCTCCGCGCGCGATCTGGTGCTGCGCCTGCCGCAAGCCGACGAGCGCCTGATCCGCGTCGGATTGAGCGGCAATCTGTGCCGATGTACCGGCTATGTCGGTATCGTGCGGGCGGTGCAGTCCGTGATCGAAGCGCGGCGCGCTCGCGATATCGCGCCCGAACCGGACGGCGGCTGTAAGATCCTGGGTCCCGTGGGTTCGAGTCGAAGCGTGCATCATGGCGCGGACCGCGCCGAACGCGTCTGGCCGGCAGCAAGCGAACAAGCGTCGCCTGAAGCGGCCCGTTCGGTTTCTTCGATTTCGGATTTCGTCCCGGCCACCGTTCTGAACCAACAGTTTAGCGTCACGCATCCGCCTGAGCAGGTATTTGAGATGTTTGACGACATCGCAGCCGTCGCAGCGTGCCTTCCCGGCGCGTCGTTGACGACGCCCCCGAAGCCGGAGCGCGTTGAAGGTGCGATTCGGGTCAGGATCGGTCCGATCGCCGCGACATTTCTGGGTGCCGCGCGCGTCGAACGAAATCCGACCGATATGTCCGGCCGCATCGTCGGCATCGGCAGCGACCGGCGCAGCCGGTCCTCGACGCAGGGCGAAATTCGCTATCGGCTGGTGCCGATCAAGCAGGGAACGCGGGTCGATCTTTCCATCGGGTACACGCTGACGGGCATGCTGGCGCAGGTCGGAAGGCCGGGGCTGGTGCGCGATCTCGCGGCGCGATTGATCGCGGAGTTCGCCGCCAATCTCGACCGCCGCCTGTCGGGTACGTCACCAGACGACGCCACGGCGGCCGAGCTGAACGGCATGGCGCTAATTTTCAGTCTTTTGCGCGCGCAGGTGGCGCGTTGGGTTGGTCGTTTTTCGTCCAGGAATGACGGAGCAACGTGATGGATCGAAGTCTCCGCGCAATGCGGAAACGACGAGGTTTGGACTGCAAATAGATGAACAGCGTGAGATTGGAGAACATATGACACCGACTTTCAGACTAGTTCCAACGATTGCGCTGGCGGTCGCCTTGCTGAGTGGTGCCGCCGAAGCTCAAACCATCAAAATTGGTGTTAATGAACCGCTCACCGGCGCATTCGCCGCGTCCGGTACCTACGTCGTCAACGGAGCCAAGATCGCAGCCGATGAGATCAACGCAAAGGGCGGCATTCTCGGCAAGAAGCTCGAGCTCGTCATCGAGGACAATAAGAGCAATCCAACGGAAGCAGCCGCCGTCGCCGAAAAGCTGATCACCAGCGACAAGGTGCCGGTCCTGATGGGGGCGTGGGGCTCGAGCCTGACGCTCGCCGTGATGCCCAAGCTGATGGAATACGAAACGCCGATGGTGGTCGAGACTTCCTCGTCAGGCAAGATTACCACGACCGGCAATCCCTATATTTTCCGTATCTCGCCGCCGTCGGCGATCGAGGCCGCGGCGTTCAAGGGGATTGTCGATAAGCTCGAACTGAAGAAGGTCGATTTCCTTGTCATCAACAATGACTGGGGTCGCGGCACCGCTGAAGACTTCAGCAAGATGATGAAGGAAAAGGGGATCGCGGTCGGGGCCATCGAGACCATGGACCAGGGCGCCCAGGATATGAGCGCGCAGCTTTCCAAGCTGAAGGGCACCGATTCCGAAACCATCATCGTGACCACAGCGGTGGACCAGCTCACATTGATCTTCAAGCAGGCCGCCGCACTCGGCCTCAAGAAGCGCATCATCACCACCGGCGGCTCGCAAAATCCGGATCAGATCATCGCGCAGGCCGGTGCTGCGGCCAACGGTACCATGCATCTGACGACCTTCCTGCCCTGGTTCCCAGACAAGACGCCGAACCCGGAAGCGACCAACTACTTCATCGCCGAATGGAAGAAGCGCGGCTACGACTTCGCCGGCTGCACCGAGAGTTTTCGTGGCTATGACGGTATTCGCACCGCGGCAGCGGCGATCGAAAAGGCGGGCAAGGCGGAGCCTGCGGCGATCAAGGCGGCTCTGTGGGATATCAAGGTGAAGGGCCTGAACGGCGACATCGTGTTCCGCAAGTCCGGTCCCGAAGGCAAGGAAAGCGGCCAGAGCCAGCCCAACGTCTATCTCATCGAAATCACCGACGGCAAGATCGGCATGAAGACGCTCTGACGTCACGTTACTGACCGGCGGGGCAGCGGCAGACCGCGGCCCTCGCCGGCATAGGGATCCGGGAGCCACCTTGAGCGAGTTTTTGCAACATCTGATCAACATGCTGGTGCTCGGCGGCACTTATGCGCTGCTGGGCATCGGACTGACATTGATCTTCGGCATCATGAATGTCGTGAATTTCACGCATGGGGTGCTGTACACGTTCGGCGCCTACATTATGTTCATCGTGGTGCATCAGCTCGGGATTAACTTCTTCCTGGCACTGCCGCTCGCCGTGTTGGCCGGCTGGCTTCTTGGCGCGGCGATCGAGCTGACCCTGCTGCGGCCGCTGCGCGGCTCCGACATCGACACGACCATGCTGGTTATGATCGGCGCCTGGATCGCGATGCAGTCCGGAGCGCTGTGGATTTGGGGTGGCGTGGCCAAATCGGTGACGACGCCGTTTCCCGAGGCGCCGCTGGTGCTGGGACCGGTCTCGGTATCCTGGCTGCGGCTGTTCGTGCTCGCAGCGGCGGCGATGCTGATCGTCGTCACCTATCTCCTGATCAACAGGACAAAGCTCGGCTGTGCGATGCGGGCGACGTTTCAGGATCAGGACACCGCCTCGCTGATGGGCGTCAATGTCGACCTGATCTACACTTCGACCTTCGCGATCGGTTCGAGCCTTGCCGCCGCGGCAGGCGCGCTGCTCGGTCCCGTCTACGTGATCTTCCCGCAGATGGGCGATCTCGCCGCCGTCAAGGCGTTCGCGATCGTGATCCTCGGCGGGCTCGGCAACATCACCGGCGCGGTCATTGGCGGCTTCATCCTGGCTTTGGCGGAGGAACTGGGCGCGGGCTATGTTTCGTCGGGGTACCGCGACGCCATGGGCTTCTTGATCATTATCGCGGTTCTGATTTTCAAGCCGACTGGACTTTTCGCGCGTTCGGAGCGCGTCGGATGAAGTCAGCACTCGCCATTCTCTCGGTCGTCGCGTTTGCATCGGTGCCGTTCTGGCTGCGCGATCCGTATCTCATGAACGCATTGATCACGACCGGCATCTTCATCATCGGAGCGATGAGCCTCAATCTGCTGCTTGGGTTCACCGGTCAGCTCAGCCTCGGTCACATCGCGTTCTTCGGCATTGGCGCTTATGTCAGCGCATTGACCTCACTTGGTTTCGATGTGGGCTTGCCCTTCGGCTTTCGCATTGTTCACGCTCCCTGGCCGCCGATCGTGGGCTTCGTGTTGGCCATCGTCGTTGCGGGATTATGCGGATATCTCGTGGGGCTGCTCTCGTTTCGCGTTCGCGGCGCCTATTTCGTGATCGTGACGATTTCCTTTGCCGAAGTGGTCCGCCTAGTGGCGCTGAATTGGGTTGAGCTGACGCAGGGCCCGCTGGCGCTGACCAACGTTCCCTTGATGACGATCGGATTGCCGGGTCTCGGAGATCTGACCCTCCGCACCAAGCTGCAGAACTATTACCTCGTGCTTGCCGTCGCGGTCGTGACCTACGTGCTGATCTCGCGACTGGTCCATTCGCATTTCGGCCGCGCCATGCGCGGGCTGATGGAAAACGAAACGCTGGCGGTATCCGTTGGCATCGACGTGACAAGGACACTCACGCTGGCGGCGGTGATCTCGGCCGGGATCGCGGGCGCAGCCGGCAGTCTTTACGCGCACTACATCCGGATCATCGATCCCGAGGTGTTCGCCTTCATCAACACGGTGACGATGGTGATCATGGTCATCACCGGCGGCAAGGGGTCGCTCGCCGGTCCCGTCGTCGGCGGCATGATCTTCGGACTGTTGCCTGTATTCCTGCGTCCGATCATGGCACCGGAGGCGCAATGGATCGCGTATGGTGGCGTGCTAATCGTCATCCTGTTCGTATTGCCGCGCGGCATCGTTCCGTCGCTGGCGTTACGATTTGCGAAACGGCGGAGCCGGCCCGAAAAGGCTGCTCCGGTCGCCTTTTCCGAGCGAAGCGTCAAGGAGCACGCGTGATGACGCCTGCTGCGACCGCATTGAAGGTAGAAAAGGTTGCCGTACACTTCGGCGGGCTCGTTGCGCTCTCGGACATGAACTTTACGGTCGGCGAGGGCGAGATCGTCAGCCTGATCGGGCCTAACGGCGCCGGCAAGACGACGGCTTTCAACGTCGTCACCGGTTTCCTGGATCCAACCCACGGCGCCGTGAGCTATCGCGGGACGGCACTCAATGGACGGAAGCCGCATCAGATCGCCGAACTCGGACTGATCCGTACCTTCCAGCGCACCAGCGTGTTTCCGAACGACACCGTTTACGACAATCTGCTGATCGGGCTGCATCGCCAGGGGAAGGTGAGCCTTCTCGAGGCCATTCTGGGCCTGCCGCGCGCCCTGTCGTCACAGCGGCGTTTGCGGGAGCGCGCCAGCGAACTGGTCGAATGGGTTGGTCTCGAACGCCGCGCCCACGATCTTGCAGGCTCGCTGTCTTATGGCGAGCAGCGTCTCGTCGGCGTGGCGCTTGCGCTTGCCGCCGAGCCATCGATGCTGCTGCTCGACGAGCCTGTCTCCGGTATGAACGCTTCGGAAACTCACACCTTCGTGCAGTTGGTCCGCAACATCAGGGATCGCGGCGTCACCATCCTGCTGGTCGAGCACGACATGCCGATGGTGATGAGCGTCTCGGATAGGATAGTGGTGCTGAACTACGGCCGGATCATTGCCGAGGGACCGCCGGACGTGATCCGGAACGACCCGGCTGTCATCGAAGCCTATCTCGGGCAGGGGGCGACACGTGCTTGAGATCCGCGAGATGGTGTGTAGCTATGGCGGGGTCACGGCTCTCCGCGGCATTTCGCTGGAGGTCAAGGCTGGGCAGCTTGTCGCCCTGATCGGCGCCAACGGCGCCGGCAAGAGCACCACGCTTCGCGCGATCTCCGGGCTCGTTGCGCCGCGTTCGGGATCGATGCTGTTCGAGGGCAAGGACATTGCGGGCGCCAAGCCGCCGCGCGTAGTGGCCTCAGGGATCGCACATTGTCCGGAAGGACGGCGGGTATTTCCGCATATGACGGTCGAGGAAAATCTCGACATGGGAGCCTATCTGCGCAGCAGTGCCGCCGAGATATCGGCAGACCGCGACCGGATCTATGCCGAATTTCCGCGCCTCGCCGACCGCAAGCGGCAGGCGGCCGGCACCTTGTCTGGTGGCGAGCAACAGATGCTGGCGATCGGCCGGGCGCTGATGTCACGGCCGCGCTTGATCATGTTCGATGAGCCTTCGCTAGGGCTTGCGCCCAACATCGTCGAGCGGACTTTTGCCATCATTCGCGGCATCCGCGATGCCGGAACGACGGTGCTGCTGGTGGAGCAGAACGCGTTTGCGGCGCTCGAGATGTGCGACCACGCCTATCTGCTGGAAGGTGGCCGCATCGTTCTGTCCGGATCAGGGGCCGACATGATCGAGAACGAGCACGTGCGAAAGGCCTATCTTGGCGGGTGAGCGGCCCGAAACGGCGGCGTTGTCAGGCAACGAGCAATGGATGCCGGTCTGCGGGCTTAGTCGGCTGATTTCACAAACGATTGTCTGTATCCGCGTGACCGGCGTCGATTTGATCCTGATCTGGAGCGAAGGACGCGCGGTAGCCTGCGAACGGATGTGTCCGCACGAACAGGCTGACCTCAGTCTCGGACACCTGTCAGGAGGACGCCTGTTCTGTCCCCGTCACGCAGCCTCGTTCGATCTCCGTAACGGCCAGATTTCCTACGGCTGGCCGAGCCGGCCGTTGCGGCTATACCCGGTCCAGATCAGGGACGACCAGGTCTGGATGGATGCAGGCGCGATCAAGTCGCCCATGACTTAGGCAATGGCTATAGGACGAGCTTGCGGGCGATATCGACAAGCGCGCCGTCAGGACGCCGCAGCTCGCTGAGGATGCTGAAATGATCTGCGCCTTCGATCGGGCAAAGCCTGCCTGGCGCGCCCGCGGCTACGCGAGTTTCATGAAGCTGGATTGAATCGAAAACCAGTGCCGGCAGTTCGGCCGTGCCATAGGCGATGTCGAGGCGCTTGTGAACGGCGGGCAGGCGAAGCGGCGAAAGACTTGCGATTTCCTGGTCGGTCAGCTTCAGCGCATTGTTCAGCCCCGTATCGCGGATAGGTGCGAGATCGTATACGCCGGAAATTGCCAGTCCCGCCGTGATGCGCGGGTGATCGAGCGCCATTGCGACGAGATGGGCGCCGGCCGACCAGCCCGAGAGCACGATGGGCCCGGCGATGCCGTATGATGCTCCGTTTTCGGCCAGCCAATCGAGCGACAGGGATATCTCCGTCACGATCTCAGTCAACGAAGCGTCGGGAGCCAACGAATATCCGGGAATGGCAACCGACCAGCCGTGCGCTGCGACGCCTTCGACCAGCATGGCAAACACTTCGCGCGAATTGCGCTGCCAGTAACCGCCGTGCAGGAACACCAAGCAGGGTGCTGTCATCTCGGCGGCTGGATAGAGATCGATCTTCGTCTTTTCGCGGTCGCCATACGTCAGATCCAGAAACGATCTACGGCTGGCGCGAAGCGCTTCGGACAACTGGTTTCTTTCCGCGATCAGTGCTGCGCTGTTCTTCACCGCCGCATTGTTATCATAGGCGGCGTCGCGCTCCGCTTGGGAAAGCGCAGCCCAGTTCAGCCGGGGATCGAGAATTCTATCCTTGGTCGCCGAGATATCAGTCACGCACGTCACTCCTGCAGAAACGTTGCCATTTAAGTCGCTGAGAGACAATCACCAGTATATGGCGCTGCCAGTCCCCGCAATCGAAAGAAGAAGGAGCAACTACTGACACTCCAGGTCCTGGGAGTCGCAGATACCTCTGTCGGGGTCGGATCTGGATCTGGCTGCGGCCGGCCGTACTTCCAAAGTAAAGGTCAAATTGTAGATCGGCATGCCGCCACATTGGGCAGGCTGTGATTTCCATTAGTCGTCCTTATGCCCGGCATTTTAACTTCCGATTTTACAATCTGATTTCTCCGTCGCTACGCTTCGTCATCAACCCGGTCGCGCAACGAACGAGCCGGTTGGAAGAGCAAGCTGGTCCATGAACGCGAACGGAGAAAACGATGTTCGATGACGACAATGGCGCCGCGAAAGGCTCTTCGCCCACGCTCTCGGCGAAGAAGAAAGGCATTTCAAGACGCGCGCTGCTCAAGGCTGGAGCGGCTGCGACGGGTGTGGCGCTCGGATCCGAAGCTATCAGCGGATTTCCGACCATCTGGGCGCAGGAGATCAAGGATATCGAACTCCGGCACGTCGGTGTTTCCTATTCAGTGGTCAAGGCAATCGGCGACCAGGCTGCAAAAGACCTTGGCTTCAAGGTCACGATGCAGAACCTCGACACGTCGGCTGCGATCAACCGTTTCATCAGCCAGCCCGACTCGGTCGATATCGCCGACCTCGAGGGATGGCAGGCCAAGCTCGCTGCCAAGCGCGGCGTGATCCAGGGTATCGAGGTGAAGAAGATCAAGGAGTTCGACAACATCCTGCCGATCTTCACCAAGGGCGAAATCGACGGCCACAAGATTCCGCGGCAGGGCATTTCTCCCTATGAGGCGATGTATATCGCAAAGCCTAACGCAACCGAGTTGCATGATGGCGTTACTGAATGGGCGACCTTCCTGCCGCAAGTCTATAACGCCGACTCGATCGGCTATCGTTCCGATCTTGTCGGTCGCGAGGTGACCGAATGGAAGGATCTGATCGACCCGAAATTCAAGGGCAAGGCGGCGATCCTCGATGTCCCGGCGATCGGCATCATGGACGCTGCGCTCTGCTTCGAAAGTGCCGGCCTGATCAAGTACGGCAACAAAGGCAACATGACCAAGCAGGAGATCGATTTCACCTGCGACAAGCTGATTGAACTGAAAAAGGCGGGTCAGTTCCGCGCGACGTGGACCACCTTCGACCAGTCGGTGCAGTTGATGGCGGCGGGCGAGGTCGTAATCCAGTCGATGTGGTCACCGGCGGTTGCCGCTGTCCGCGTCAAGGAAATCCCCTGTGTCTACGCGCCGGTCAACGTCAAGAATGGCAAGGAAGGCTATCGCGGCTGGTGCAACGGCATGGGCCTGATGAAGCACCTGACCGGCAAGAAGCTCGATGCGGCCTACGAATATCTCAACTGGTATCTGTCGGGCTGGCAGGGTGGCTTCGTCGGCCGCTACGGTTATTACAGCCCGGTGCCGTCGACAGCCAAGAAGTTCCTGACCGCGGCGGAGTGGGACTTCTGGTACGACGGCAAGCCTGCGCCATCGGTCATCAACGATCCCTATGGCGTGCCGATGGAGAAGGCCGGCACCAAGCGGGACGGCGGTTCATTCCTCGATCGGGTCAAGAACATCTCTTGCTGGAACACGCTGATGGATGAAGCGGCCTACATGAACAAGCGTTGGAACGATTTCAAGATCGCTTGAGGCCAATCGGCCTGCCGGCGCCGGACGGGCGTCGGCGGCGCGGAAAATGTTGTTCGGAGTTCCAGAATGAAGAGCAGTCAGGCCAGGTGATGCAGCGACCAAATTTGAGTGCATGGCTATACGTCACGCCGCTGATGCTGGTGCTGGTCCCCTTTTTCCTGCTGCCGACCCTTGTCGTGCTGGTCGCGAGCTTCTTCGAGACCGATGGCTTCGGTGGGTTGTTGCCGACGCTTACGCTATCGAACCACGTCGACGTGCTCACATCGGCGCAGACCTTCCTTCTTTATGTGACGACGCTCAAATTTGCGATCCTGACCTGGCTTTTCACGCTGATCATCGGATTCCCGGTCGCATACTTTCTGGTCTTTCACGTCAGGAGCCAGTTGCTCGCGATCGGCCTTTTTCTGATCTGCACGATCCCGTTCTGGACGTCGAACATCATCCGGATGATTTCCTGGATTCCGCTGCTGGGAAAGGAAGGGCTGGTCAACTCGACGCTGCTCGGCATCGGCGTCATCCGGGAGCCCCTTGAAGTGCTGCTCTATTCAGGGCTCGCAGTCGTCATCGCCTATGTGCACCAACTGACGATCTTCATGGTGGTGCCGATCTTCAATTCGCTGGCGCGCATCGACAAGCGGGTGGTCGAGGCGGCGCTCGATGCCGGCGCCAGCCGGCTCGACGTGATGCGTTATATCATCATTCCGATGTCGAAGAGCGGCATTGCGCTCGGATCGACCTTCGTGATCTCGATCGTGATGGGCGATTTCTTCGTGGTCAAGGTGATGTCCGGCGGCGGTTCCGCCTCGGTGGTCAGCGCGTTCTACGAAAATGTCGGCGTGCTGCAATATCCGGCCGCGGCGGCGAGCGCCGTGCTGCTCACCCTCGTTCTCATTGCCATGATCGCCCTCATCCTGCGCGTCGTCGATATCCGCCGGGAGATCACGCAATGACGGTCGCTCTCGGCGAGGCTGACATGCCAATGATCAGAAGGCGGCGGATTTCCGCGGTCGCGCGCGGCGACCGTCACCCCTGGACCTTCTACGCGCTCGCCACCGTCTTCATCCTCTACGTCGCTGCCCTCTACGGCCCGATGATCTGCATCTACCTCCTGTCGTTCCAGGATATCCGCGGCGGCCTGGTGTTTCCGATGAAGGGCCACTCGCTGCACTGGTTCATCGATCTGTTCACGCAGGTGCGCACCGGCGACGTCAAGGGATCGTTCGATCGCTCGATCAAGCTTGCGGCGCTGGTCACAGTGATCACACTCGTGGTCTCACTGATGGCCGGCCTGGCGTTTCGCCGCCGCTTTCTTGGCGATACGGTAGTGTTCTACCTGATGATCGGCAGCCTTGTAGCGCCCGGATTGGTGCTCGGCCTCGGCATTGGCCTCTTGTTCCAGTGGATCGGCATCAGCCCGAGCTGGTACACGTCCGCGCTCGGTGCGCAATTGTCCTGGACGCTGCCGTTTGGCGTGCTCGTGATGTTCGCCGTGATGTCCCGCTTCAACAGCGCATGGGAGGAGGCGGCGCGAGACCTGGGCGCCAGCCGCTGGCAAATCATCAGGCTGGTGGTCATCCCTGTGCTGGCGCCGGGCCTTGTCGCGGTCGCGTTGTTCGGTTTCACGCTCTCCTATGATGAATTCGCCCGCACACTGCAGACCGCGGGCTCGCTCAATACCTTGCCGCTGGAGATCTGGAGCATGACGCTGAACGTCACTTCGCCGTCGCTCTATGCGCTGGGCACTGTCACCACGATCGTGTCCTTCATCATCATCGGTGCCTGCATCGGCGCCATCATTGTCATCAACAAGCGCCGCGGCATGCGCGCGACGGGTCATTGAGGTCTGGAATGCGCGCTGGGGCCGGCGATATCGAATTGGCAGGTCTCTGCAAGAGCTATGACGGCGTCACCAACGTGGTCGACGGCGTCAATCTGAAGATTCCTGACGGCGCCTATTGCTGCTTTCTTGGACCGTCCGGTTGCGGCAAGACCACGATCCTGCGGATGATTGCCGGGCACGAAGAGCCGACCGCCGGCGAGATCGTGATCGGCGGCGAGAACGTCGCAGGAATGGCGCCGGTCGAGCGGCGCACCGCGATGATGTTCCAGTCCTACGCGTTGTTTCCGCATCTCACCGTTCGCGACAACATCGCATTTGCACTGCGGGTGCGCGGGCAGTCGAAGGCCGAGCGCTATAAGGTCGCCGACCTCATGATGGAGAGGGTGCGGCTGACCGAACTGGCCGACCGTTTGCCCGGCAATCTGTCGGGCGGCCAGCAACAGCGCGTGGCACTGGCGCGCGCGGCGATCACGGAACCGCGGGTGCTGCTGCTCGACGAACCGCTGTCCGCATTGGACGAGCAGCTTCGCGTGCAGATGCGGCAGGAGCTGCGGCGAATGCAGCGCGAGCTCGGGATCACCTTCATTCACGTCACGCACACCCAGCTCGAGGCGATTGCGCTCGCCGATATCGTCGTGGTGATGGAAAAAGGCAAGATCAAGCAAACCGGGCCGGCGCGCGACGTCTATGCCTATCCGCACGACCGCTATGTTGCTGAGTTCTTGGGCGGGCAGAATGTGCTTTCGGGCAAGGTCGAAAAGGTCGGCGACAGGTTTGTCGTACTCTCTCAGCCCAGCCGCAGCGGAATCCAGGTTCGGCTGGGCGCCCAGGTGCGGGTTGCCGTGGGCGACCGCATCGATCTGGCGGTGCGGCGCGACGATATCGAATTGGTGCGCGCCGACGCCGACAACCCCGACGACGGCGCGACGGCGTTGCCGAGCCGGGTAACCGCAATCGAATATCAGGGCTCGTTCGTCAAGGTGATGCTCGACACGGTGCCTGACGAGGATTTCGTCGCCTACGTTCCGGAACGAACCTTTTTCCGCGATCCCTTCAATGTGGGCGACGTCCTGCTGGCCAAGTGGTCGGCGGGCCGCGCCCGTGTTCTCGCCTGATGTCGCCTATGACGGGAGGTCACCCATGATAGTCAGTTTCACGCTCAACGGCCGCTCGCGGACGGTTGACATCGAGCCATCGACGCTGGTCGCCGATCTCTTGCGCGAGAACCTTAATCTGACGGGAACCCATGTCGGCTGCGATACCAGCCAGTGCGGCGCCTGCGTCGTGCTCTTCAACGGCGAGGCGGTAAAGAGCTGCACCTTGCTCGCGCCGATGCTCGACGGGGGCATGTTGACGACGATCGAAGGCCTGTCGGGACCGGGTGGTTCGAACGCTCTGCATCCGATGCAGGAAGCGTTTCACCAAAATCACGGCCTGCAATGCGGCTTCTGCACGCCGGGCATGGTGATGACGGCGGTGGCGCTGGCGACGAAAAATCCGGCGCCGACGGAAGCGGAGGTCCGCCACGGCCTCGAGGGCAACATCTGCCGCTGCACCGGCTATCAGAACATCGTGGCGTCCGTCCTGGCCGGCGCTGCTGCAATGCATGCGCCCGGTATCGGAGAATAGCCATGTCGAACGTGATCGGAATTGGCGCAGCACCCCGCCGCAAGGAAGACTTCCGCTTTCTGACAGGCCGGGGCAATTATGTCGCGGACGTCAAGCGGGCCGACATGACGTTCGGCGTATTCATCCGCTCCCCGCACGGCCATGCGGTGATCCGCGGCATCGACAAGGCGCCAGCGCTGGCGCTGCCGGGTGTGCAGGCCGTGCTGACCGGCGACGACGTTGCCGCGGACGGGCTCGGGTCGCTGCCCTGCGGTTGGGGCATTCACGGCGCCGACGGCCTGCCGATGAAGGAGCCGCCGTTTCCGATGCTGGCGCAGGGCAAGGTACGGTTCGTCGGCGACATGATCGCCTTCGTCGTTGCCGATACGCTGGAGCAAGCGCGCGCGGCCGCTGAAGCGGTGGTAATTGACTATGCGGTGCTGCCGGCAGTGGTCGGCGTGCTTGAAGCCGTTCGTCCCGGCGCGCCGCAATTGTTCGATGACGTGCCGAACAACCTGTGTTGCGACTGGGAGCTCGGTGACAAGGCCGCCGTCGCAACCGCGTTCAAGAGGGCGGCGCATGTCGCGCGCCTCAGCCTCGTCAACAATCGCCTGATCGGCAACCCGATGGAGCCGCGCGCGGCGATCGCCGAGTATAATGGCGGAACCGGCCACTACACACTGTGGACCACCAGCCAGTTTCCGCATGTGGTGCGTTTCCTGATGAGCGCGCTGGTGCTGAAAATCCCCGAGCAGAAAATGCGGGTGGTGGCCCCCGATGTCGGTGGCGGGTTCGGCGTCAAGCAGTTTCACTATGGCGAGGAGGCCGTCATCACCTGGGCCGCCAGGCAAGTTGGCCGCCCGGTGAAATGGGTGGCGGATCGTTCGGAAGGTTTTGTCTCCGACCGGCACGGCCGCGATCACGTCACAGAGGCCGAATTAGCGCTCGACCAGAACGGAAAGTTCTTGGCGCTAAAGGTCGTCACCTTTGCCAATATGGGCGGTTATCTCTCTACGTTTGGCCCCAACATTCCGACCAATCTCTATGGTCCGTTGTTGAGTGGCGTCTACATGACGCCCGCGATCTACTGCAATGTGAAGGTCGTATTCACCAACACCGTGCCGGTCGACGCCTATCGCGGCGCGGGCCGACCGGAAGCGACCTTCGTGGTCGAGCGTCTGGTCGATGTTGCGGCCGCGGAAATGGGGATCGACCGCGTCGAACTGCGCCGTCGCAACATCATTCCCAAGGAATCCTATCCGTACCAGACACCCGTGCTGGTCGAATATGATTCCGGCGATCCCATGGGCTGTCTTGAGGACGCGCTTGCGTCGGCGAATGTCGCTGGATTTGCCGGACGCAAGGCCAAGTCGGAGCGCGACGGCAAATTCCGCGGTCTTGGCTTTTCCACCTATGTCGAGGCTTGTGGCCTTGCGCCGTCGCGCTTCGCAGGCCGCCTCGGGGCCCGCGGCGGCCTCTACGAGAGCGCCACCGTCCGAGTTCATCCGACCGGGCAGGTGACGGTTTTGATCGGAACCCATAATCACGGGCAGGGGCACGAGACCACCTTTGCGCAGATCGTGTCGGAAAAACTTGGCGTCGCCTTCGAGAATGTCGACATCGTTTTTGGTGACACCGACCGCGTTCAGTTCGGCATGGGCACCTACGGCTCGCGGTCGCTGGTGGTTGGCGGAGCGGCGCTGGCAAAGGCCAGCGACAAGGTGGTCGTGAAGGGCAAGAAGATTGCCGCGCATCTGCTTGAGGCGGGCGAGCAGGATATCCAGTTCAAGGCCGGAGTGTTCTCGGTCGCGGGCACCGACCGCATAAAGACCTTTCAGGAAATCGCCGGTGCCGCTTACGTGCCGCATGATTATCCGCTGGAGGTGCTGGAGCCTGGGCTGGAAGAGCAGGCCTATTACGATCCGGTCAATTTCACCTATCCCGGTGGCTGTCACATCGCCGAGGTCGAGGTCGATCCCGAGACGGGCACCGTGACGCTCGAGAAATATACCGCGGTCGACGACGTCGGCACCGTGATCAACCCGATGATTGTCGAAGGCCAACTGCATGGCGGCATCGTCCAGGGCATCGGCCAGGCGCTGTATGAGAATGCTGTCTACGACGATATCTCCGGGCAGCTCCTTTCAGGGTCATTCATGGATTACACCATGCCACGTGCCGATCATCTGCCTAACATGACCATCAAGACCCACTCTACGCTGTGCACCCACACGCCGATGGGCGTGAAGGGGTGCGGCGAGGTCGGCACGATCGGTTCGCCCGCGGCCGTCATCAACGCCGTTGTCGATGCGCTGTCGCATCTTGGCGTTCAGCACGTCGATATGCCGGCGACGCCGAACCGGATCTGGCGCGTCATCCAGAATGCGGCCATGCCGCGGGCGGCGGAATAGGAGGAAGCAACAATGAGGTCCTTTGCATTTCACAGGCCAAATACACTCTATGAAATGTCGGCTCTGCTCGGCGGTGTCATCGATAGCGTGCCGCTTGCTGGCGGAATGACGCTGCTGCCGACCATCAAGCAGAGGCTCGCCGCGCCGGCCGCGCTTGTCGATCTGTCGAAGATTCCGCAAATGTTCGGCATCGCCGTGACAGACGGTGTCCTGACAATCGGCGCCATGACGCGGCATGTCGACGTTGCCGAGTCCGCTGAAATCCGCAGCAAGGTACCACTATTGGCCAGTCTCGCCGCCGGCATCGGAGACCCCGCGGTTCGCAACCGCGGTACGATCGGTGGTTCAGTCGCCAACAACGATCCCTCGGCCGACTATCCTGCCGCCGTGCTCGCGCTCGACGCAACCATTGTGACCGATCGTCGAGAGATCGCTGCAGATGCGTTCTTCAAAGGACTGTTTGCGACCGCCCTTGAACCAGAAGAAATCATCACCGCGGTTCGCTTTCCCGTTCCCTCTGCCGGCGGCTACGCAAAATTCAAATCGCCCGCGTCGCGCTATGCGCTGGTCGGGGTCTGCGTGGCGCAGAAGGCAGGCAAGATCCGGGTCGCGGTGACCGGAGCGGGCCCCGGCGTATTTCGCATCGGCGCGATGGAAGCCGCACTCGAAAGTTCGTTCACGCCAGATGCAATCGCCGTCATCAAGGTGAGTTCGGAAAACCTCAGCTCCGATATTCATGCGGACGCGGAATACCGCGCGCATCTTGTGACAGTGATGGCAAAGAAGGCCGTGATGGCCGCTCTTCAGACCTTGTGAGGCTGCCGTGAAGACAGGAAGCGCCCGCGCCGACGGCGCCACGGAAGGCAATGCGTTGGCGAGGCTGTCGGCCGTTGAATTGCTGGAGGGCTATCGCGCCAGGCGGTTCACGCCGCGAGACGTCATCGAGGACGTGATATCAGCGCTGGAGCTGACCAATGCGTCCTGCAACGTGGTCGTGACCCCGGCATACGAACAGGCGCGTGCCGCCGCTGACCGCGCCACGGCGGCCTGGTCCTCCGGACAACCGCAGGGGAAATTGACTGGGGTGCCGGTAAGCATCAAGGATCTCGTCTATGTCGCCGGTGTTCGCGCGCTTGGCGGCGCGCCTGCCAACAAGGATCTAGTGCCGACCGTCGACGGCGCCGTCGTCGCAGCGCTCAAGGCGGCAGGTGCGATCGTCACCTGCAAGACCACGACCTGCGAATCCGGCTATAAACTCACGGCCGACAGTCCGGTGTCCGGCGTCACCCGCAATCCCTGGAACACGAAGCGGACCAGCGGCGGATCCAGCGGCGGCGCCGCGGCCTCGGTCGCCGCCGGATGCGGTCCGCTTGCGATCGGCACCGACGGGGTCGGCTCGGTACGTGTGCCTTCCTCGTTTTGCGGCGTGGTCGGCATCAAGCCGACCTTCGGGTTGGTCCCGAGAGCGCCCGGCTTCTCGCCACCGTCGTGGGCGTCTTTGGCGCACACCGGGCCGATCGCGCGCACGGTTGCCGACGCAGCCCTGCTTCTGGAAGTGATCGCGAGCCACGATCTGCGCGATCCTGCGAGTTTGCCGGTGCCGGCGCGCAGCTTTGATGCGACCCCGGTCAGGCTCGACGGAATCAGGATCGCTAGCAGCGCCGACTTCGGCTATGCGGCGGTGGTACCCGACGTGCGCACCGCCTTTCATTCGGCGGTCGACACACTCGCTTCGTTGGGCGCCAACATCGTTCCTGATTGCGTTCACTTCGAGCCTGACATGCTGGAACGGATTCTGAAGCCGATCGCTTACACGGAGCAGGCTGCAGCAGTCGCGGCCCGCGATGCCGGCGCGCTGGCAGGATCAGATAGCGACTACCGCGATGTCGTGGCGAAGGGAGCAACCTACAGCGGCGTCCAATATGTCGAGGCCGGCTATCGCCGCAACAGCCTGCGTGCGTCGTTCCTGGAGATGTTCGACAAGCTCGATGCGATCGTCACGCCTACGGTTGCGGTGACGGCATTTCCGGCCGGTGCACTTGGAGTCGATGAAATCGACGGCGTTGCCGTCGACCGTCACCTAGGTTGGTCGCCGTTCTCTTGGCCGATAAATCTGACCGGGCTGCCGGCCGCCACGATTCCTTGCGGCTTCGACAGCGACGGGCTTCCGATTGGGCTTCAGATTATCGCGCCGTGGCTCGACGAGGGGCTGATCGTGCGCATCGCGGCCGCTTTCGAGCGGGCGCGACCCTGGACTCAGTTTCGTCCCCAAATGTGTTGACCGGCTTTCGCTGCTGTCGTCTGCGGATAGCGGGAGCTCTTTGCCCAGCAGCAGCTCGTCATCGAGATTGAGGTAATGTGCGAGGTAGTCGTGCAGGGCGTTCGCAGCCTTGGACGTCGCCTTCGGCGATTTATAGAGCAGAAGATCGACCTTCGGCAGCGGCGGCAGGCCTTCATCAGCGCCTATTTCGCGCATGTTGCGAACCAGCGCCGAGCGGCCCAGCACGGTCACCGCCATGCCGGCAAAAGCCGCGGCCTGCAAGCCGCCGACGCTGTGGCTGACGCAGGCGATGCGCCATCTGAGCTTCGAGGCTTCCAGCCGTTCGATCGCATGGTCACGAAAAATGTTGCCCGGCGGAAGCAGCGCAAGCGGGATCGGCTTTTCATTATGCGCCGTGGATTGCTCGCCGGTCATCCAGATCAACTGCTCCTGACGTACCACCTGTCCGCCGGTAAAATCGTTCATGCGGGTGACCAGGGCGATATCGACTTCGCCGCGCTTCACACATCCGACCAGCGGGGTCGAAAGCGAGCAGTTCAGTTCGAGCTGCACACGCGGAAAGGCCTTGCGAAAGATCTTGAGGATCGACGGTAGCATGAAGGCCGCATAGAGATCGGGCGTGCCAAGCACAACGTGACCCTCGATGTCAGGCGAGGTGAGCTGCGACAGCAGTTCGTCGTGAAATCCGAGGATGGAGCGCGCGTAACTCAGAACCATCTCACCCTCGGCCGTCAGGAACAGCCGCCGGCCTTCATGAATGAAGATGGCCTTTCCGGTAAGTTCCTCAAGCCGTTGCAATTGAAGCGTAATTGCGGGTTGTGTACGGCCCAGCCGCCGTGCGGTCTCCGTGATGCTCCCGGTCTCGACGACCGACATCAGCGAACGCAGCATCCGTATGTCCAGATTGATCAGGTTCATTATCCCGCTCGCTCTCCAGCCAAGGCAGTTCCATGCAATTCTTGTGCTTGGGTGCGAAATGTGAATGACGCGCCGTGCCAATAAAATAGGCGCGCTGCACTTGGCAATCGGCGCTCCGTGCGCCGCGCTTTCGATCGCTGAACGGTTCTCTTTAGGAACTACTATTCAAAGTACGTCAGCCAAGGACTGCCCGTGCAGGTCAATATTGAGCCCCTGCAAACCCTGGTCACTGATTTCGCCCCCATGGCTTTCAGGCTTTCCTCACGAATCAACGACATCAGGCCGCGTCTCAGCGCAAGAAACTCCGACGACATCATCGTCGATTGCTGGCGAGGCCGCTCAAGTGGAATGGGAATTTCCGCCTTGATTGAGCCGGGCCGGGCCGTCATGCAGTAGACGCGGTCGGACAGGAAAATCGCCTCGTCGATGTCATGTGTCACAAACAGGACCGAGATTTTCAGCCGTTGCCACATGCTGGTAAGGATTTGCTGCATGATGACCCGTGTCTGCGCATCCAGGGCGCCGAAGGGCTCATCGAGCAGAAGGCGCGGAGGGAAAGTTCGACAAGTTCTTCAGCGAAGCTCCGGGTCCAGGAGGTTGATCCAATGCTTCACAACAGGGCGGCGTTTGGCGGACTATCAAAGCGCTGCTGAGCCGGCCACGCTGCCCTCCAAGAAGAAAGCAGGACTTCCGAAATAGTGGGTTACGCGCTGTAGCGGAGAAGTCCGATCGGATAGGGGTGTCGAAATCCGACTCACTCCTCATCGACACCGCTCTTTCGATTGCCGTTCCTCCATAATGACGTCAATGCGCAGCGATCCCGCGCAAATGCATCGGGCGTTCTGGGTCGATCGGGGGAGAATGGCGATGCCCTCTGCCAGCGACGTGAGGAGTTGGGCCTGGAGACTCCTTGTGGGGGGTACTGCCGCGGTCACGGACGGCCAGACGATCACGCGCGCGCCTGCCGACTATACTATTTTCGCGAAAATAGTATAGGGGGCGAGGAAGGTGATGGGGTAACCAATTGAAATCGCGAGATTATCTCTTCTCTGTGGCGCCCATGATGGATTGGACCGAGAAGTTCAAGTTTTTCAATCGATAAGAGTGCGGCGTGTGCACGACGTGTGCACCGAGAGATCAAGAAAGATCCAGCGACAGCCAAAGTCACCCGGCTCTCAGAAGTGGGGCGTAGTATGTGAGATCCAGTTAGTCGGACATGCCGTTCGGCGCGCATCGATGGATGCTACAGTGCTGCGGATTGGAATCGTCTCGGACACCCACGGGCTCCTGCGGCCCGAGGCTGAGCAAGGGCTTGCCGGGGTGGCGCATATTATCCACGCTGGCGATATTGGTCGTGCGGATGTTCTTGTCAGACTCCGTCGGATTGCGCCTGTCACTGCGATTAGAGGGAACATCGATACCGCCGACTGGGCGAAACCTTATCCTGACACTCAGGTGGTACAGCTCGGAGAGCGATCGTTCTATGTCTTGCACGACCTTCAGGAACTGCAGATTGATCCAGCAGTTTGCGGAATTGACGTGGTCGTTTCCGGCCACTCGCATCGACCGCGGATCCAAACGATCGACGATGTGCTGTATCTGAATCCTGGAAGTGCAGGGCCACGTCGTTTCAAGCTGCCCGTCACACTGGCTACTTTGGAGATAACCTCAAGCGGACTTCGACCGGTCATTCATGACCTCAGTCGCACCAAGTGAAGTGTCCGATGAAATGCGCGCTCGTCCGCTGCATCAGGTAGCCCAACTGCTGCAGCCTTGCACCACTGGCGTTTCCTCGGTATTTGGAGTCGCCCGGTGCAGTCGCCCAGGCCAGTTCGACTAGCGTCACGATCCGCCAACCGGCACCGTCAAGCTGGAAAACGATGAAGCCCTGCTCCTCGATGTAGGTCAAAAGACGCCGTGCGCGTCGCAGCGAATGCGAGCCATAGGCGCGCGCAATCGCTGCATCGCCCGGCAGGGGCCAGCTTTTTCCTTCGGCGCTTTGTATTGTGTAGCGCTACGCGCTACATTCCGCCCAATTGAGCGGCGTCGCTGCCGCCAGTTCCTGGGAACCCACCATGTCTGAATCGAATGGAGTTCCGCACCCCAACTCGCATCAAAACTGAGGTTATTCCGCCCGGAATGTCGGTCACGAAGGCCGCCCAGATCATGGGTGTAGGGCGTCCGGCTTTATCGAACCTGCTCAACGGCAACGCCGCGCTGTCCGCTGACATGGCAGCGCGGCTGGAGAAAGCATTCAAGAAATTCACCCGCAAAGAGCTTCTCGACATGCAGGCGGAATACGATGCCGCGCAGGCCAAGCAAAAGGATGCGCCGGCCGATGCCATCGCTTATGTGCCGCCGTTCCTGACGATCAAAGCCAACAACATTGAGGGCTGGGTTTCCCACAACATCCCCGCACGCAGCCGTCTCGCGGTTTTCTTGCGTACGCTGGTCCATTCCACCGGCAGGGGGATTACCAAGGTCGATTTCCCGGGCAATGACGACGCGCAACGGCCCGGCTGGGACGGTTTTGTGGAGGCGGGTGAGGGAACGCCATGGGTGCCCGCCGGGCGCTCAGGCTGGGAATTCGGCGTGAACGAAGATCCCAAGACGAAGGCCGAGGGCGATTTCGAGAAAAGCGTTAAGGCGCACGGCAAAAAAAAGCGGGCCGAGACGACGTTCGTGTTCGTCACACCGCGGCGCTGGCTCGGCAAGGCTACATGGGTATCGGCCAAGCAGGCAAAGAAGCTCTGGAAGGATGTTCGCGCGTACGATGCGAGCGATCTTGAGCAATGGCTCGAACAATCACTGTCCGGTCAGGCATGGTTTGCCAACGAAACGGAGATTCCAGCGCAGCATGTGCGCTCGCTCGATAAATGTTGGGCAGATTGGGCCGATGTCTCCAAGCCGCCGCTGACGGGTGCATTATTCGCGCCCGCCATCGAAGCGGCCAAGCGGGTCATGCTCGCACGTTTGTCCAAGCCATCCGAAGCCCCAATCATGATCGCGGCGGATTCGACCGAGGAAGCGCTCGCTTTCCTCGCGCAACTGCTCGGCGAACGCGGTGGCGAGGAACTGATATCGTACCGCGACCGCGTGCTGGTCTTCGACAAGGCCGGCGTCCTGCCGCGCCTGGCTGCGGGCGCGCAGAGCTTCATTCCGGTGGTATTTACGCGGGAGGTCGAGCGCGAACTCGGGCCTTATGCAACGTCGATGCATTCCATCGTCGTCTACCCGCGCAACGCCACGACCAAAGAACCAGACATCGTCTTGGAGCCCGTCAACTATGAGGCTTTCGACAAGGCCCTCGCAGAGATGGGCAAGGACCGCGACGACATTGCGCGCTTGTCGACCGCCACCGGCCGCTCCCTTACCGTGCTGCGACGCCAGCTTTCCACGGTGCCGGCGGTGCGCACGCCTGCATGGGCAGACAATCATGAGACAGCGGCAAGCCTCGTGCCGTTCTTGTTCGTTGGCGCCTGGAACAGCAAGAATGAAACCGACAAATTAGGGCTTTCGCTGCTGTCGAGGGGGCATACTTACGACGAACTGGAGAAAGAATGCCAAAGATTGGCGCAGTTGAATGACGCGCCGATCTGGTCAATCGGCAATTTCAGGGGCGTGATCTCGAAAATCGATTTGCTCTATGCCATCGCAGGCGAGATCACCACCGATGACTTGAATCGCTATTTCTCGATGGCACGCATGGTCCTGGGTGAAGATGACCCTGCGCTCGACCTGGACGAAGATCAGCGCTGGGCTGCGGCGATCCACGGCAAGACGCGAGAATTTTCATCGGCTTTCCGTGAAGGCATTTCAGAGACGTTGGTGCTTCTCACGGTGCACGGCAAGCATTCGTTCGCTGGCCGCCTTGGCATTGATACCGAGATTGAGGCGATCCGCGTCGTACGCGATCTGTTGCCGACCCCGTTAACCACACGCATTCTGGAGGCCAACGACCGCGATCTTCCGACCTATGCGGAAGCGGCCTCCGATGAGTTCCTCTCGATCCTAGAAAGGGACCTCAAGTCCAACGAACCGGCGGTGCTTGGTCTCTTACGTCCGATGGACAGCAGCGTCTTCGGGCGTCATCCGAGCCGCACCGGCCTATTGGGCTTTGGAAGGGCTTTCATGGAGCCGTGCAACGCTGCCGCGGGCGGCTTTCATTTTGGCCCAGCTTGCCCAAGTTGAGATCAACGACAACTGGGTCAACAAACCGACGAATTCCTTGGAGTCCATCTTTCGCGCATGGATGCCGCAGACAGCGGCCAATCACCAGCAGCGCGTGGACCTCATGAAAAGTCTGGCCAAGAAATTTCCTGATGTTGCATGGAAGATTTGCGTCGCTCAATTCGGCGTACATCACCAGATAGGGCATTACAGTCACAAGCCACGCTGGCGCCCCGACGGGTACGGATTCGGTGAAGCGCTCCCGACATGGGAGCCGATCATCAAGTTCATGCGCGAGATGCTTGAGATGGCACTGACGTGGAAAGACTATTCCCTCGATATGCTGTGCGATCTCGTGGAGCGGCTTCACGACCTTACCGATGAAGATCAGGCTCGCGTTTGGACGCTGATCGAGGTTTGGGCGAAGGGCAAGGCTACGGACGCAGAAAAAGCGGCAATGCGCGAGAAGATCCGTGTCACGACACTATCGCGCAGGGCGGCGGTACGCACGAAGGCGAAGAAGGAAGCGACGGGACTAGCCGCCGCAGGCAAGGCCGCCTATGCGGCGCTGGAGCCGAGTGATCTTCTGAACAAGCACCTTTGGCTATTCCGCGATGGCTGGGTCGAAGAATCCGCCGAAGAGATCGAGGACATTGATAAGATCGATTTCAACAAGCGCGAGGAGCGCATCAAGGAACAAAGAGTTGAGGCATTGCGTGAAATTTTGCGCAACGCGGCCTCGCTGGGATCGTGGAGCTTTCAGAGCGTGGAAAGGCATCTTGGGTGATCGGAGCGCTTGCGGCAAGTAAAGTCCTCAGCGAACAGGAACTCATAGAGTTGCTTCGGCTTGCACTCAACCCCATCCTCGCCGGCAAAGAGGCCGTTCATTCGTACAAGGATCTCATCGCAGGTGCCGTGCGGGTACTGCGGGACACGAGCAAGTGCGAACGGGTGCTTAAAGGCGTCACGGCGGGCCTGTCGGATGAGGCCACCGCGCGATTGCTTGTTCTTGCATCATTCGGCAAAAACACGTGGAATCTGGTGGACACGCTGAGCGAGCCAGCGCAGGCCAAATACTGGAACGAGGTTGCGCCGGAATGGATTCGCGATTCCGATAGCGAAAACAATGAAGCTGTTGAGCGCCTATTAAAGGCCGATCGCCCCCGGGCCGCCTTCTCCTGCATCCGGTACGAGCCACAGAAACTCGATGCGCAGGTCCTTTATCGTTTGCTGCTCGCCATGGCGCAGGGCGGCGGCGAGCCGCCCGGGCATTACATGCTGGAACACTACCATGTCGAAGCGGCCTTCAAGAGCCTGAACGGCAGCGCGGCACTGACTCTCGATCAAAAGGCGCGGTTAGAGTTCGCCTACATCGATACATTGGCCGGCGTTGGGAGCGAAGGAAAGATGCGTATGGCATCCCGAATCTGGAACGGTATATCGAAGCGCACCCCGAACAATTCGCTCAAGCGATCGCGTGGACTTACAAGCGCAACGACGGGGCTACCGATCCCCCCGAATTGCAGGTTTCGCCCGACCATGTGAAATCGATGGCCGAACGCAGCTACAAACTTTTGGACGCAGTGCACCGCCTTCCCGGGCACGATGAGCTTGGCGAACTGAAAGCAGAATACCTGGCGAAGTGGGTTGCGACTGTTCGCCGCCTCTGTGCAGAGCTGGGGCGCGCCAAGGTCGGCGATACCTCTATCGGCCGACTCTTGTCCGCCGCCCCCATCGGCAAGGACGGTGTGTGGCCATGCGAGCCAGCCCGCGATGTCATGGAGGATGTCCGATCCGAAGAGATAATCCATGGCGCTCATACCGGCGTGTATAATTTACCCGGTGTTCATTGGCGCGGCGAAGGCGGCGATCAGGAGCGCGATTTGGCAGAGAAGTATCGCAAATGGGGCGAGGCGCTCCAAGTTTCGCATCCCTTTGTGTCCTCAAAGCTCCTGATGGGGCTGGCTGCGACCTACGATCACGAAGCAAGCCGTGAGGACATGGCTGCTGGGATTAGGCGTCGCATGCGCCAATGACTTGGAGGGTTTCCGTGGATCGATGCAGGTGGAAAAAATGGAGATAGGCGACGATCCCAACTGGGGTGCTACTTTGCATGGGGTTGTTTTTCGATATTTTAGTTGGATCAGACGGGCAAGGTTATCAAAAGCATCATGTTGCATTGAACCGGCGTTGCGGGTAAGCAATTGAGATGGAATGGAAATTTTCCGTCGCGCCCATGATGGATTGGACCGGGACATCTCAAAAAGCGAAGCGCGATCAGCACTTAAGCACGGTCGTTGCCTGCCATGCTGTACCAAATGCTGTACCGTCCGACTGACGATTTCTCTTTAGCGAACAAAATTCTGCGTCAGCCGGCGTAGACGGCCACAGAGAGTAGTAGGCTGTCCGGAATCTGAGCGGTCGATCTCGCCCTGAACCTCACGATAAAGCTTGGAGGAGTGTTGGCGTGGGTTGGTACCGCTCCCTCGACTCGAACCCCAATACTGTGACGAGACCGAGCGTCGCGCGAATCTCGCTTGCGCTTAGCGTGCGCCAACCGAGCAACGCTTGAGTGGAACGCGACTAGAGGGCGACGTGCATGATGTGTGCACCGAGAGATCCAATAAAACTCGAGCAACATCCGGCATGCGGAGGCCGAACTGAGCATGCTGCGCTGTCACTGGAGGGTTGATGTTTCGGGAGGGGGAGCGCCTGAGCGACGGCCCGTGCTTG
Source organism: Bradyrhizobium sp. sGM-13 (assembly GCF_018398875.1). Taxonomy (GTDB): domain Bacteria; phylum Pseudomonadota; class Alphaproteobacteria; order Rhizobiales; family Xanthobacteraceae; genus Bradyrhizobium. Next base: position 461,508 of record NZ_JAGWDK010000002.1, read on the forward strand.
CTGAAATGGAAGCGAAGGCGTCAAGGTGGCCGGCGCGATGTACAATTTGGAGACGGATGCGGTGGAACTCGGCTCCGAAAGCGGGCCAAATGGAAAACCCGTCGGAGCATGTTCGATTACTTCTCATGCCGTTAATGCCGCTCGTGCAACGATTGGCGCCGTCTCGACAGGCGCGGCACCATCGAGAAAGGCTTTCACGGTGGTGCGAGCGCGCAAATCGATTTCGGAAAGCGTTGGTATGTCGCCGAGCTGAAGCACGGCCTCCAGATGGACGTTTCCGTGGAGCATCCCAAGGAACTGGCGGGCGCCGGCTTCGCAATCCGCAAGATCGATTTCGCCGGCCTGCTTCGCTTTTGCCAGAATTTTCGTAAGGACTGCGATGGCCGGCGTAGGGCCATGTTGCGCGTAGGCCCGCGTCGCATCGGGGTAGCGGTCCGCTTCGAGGATGGCTGTGTAGCAAACTTCCAGCAACGACGGCGTCATCATCGTCTCGAGAAGATTGCGTCCAATGATGATGAGCAGTTCCCTGAGTGGCAAAGAAAGTTGGTCGGCACCGACACTCAGTGCGTTGGACGAGTAATGGCTGACGACTTTGGTGAACTGGTCGACGAGAAGTTGCTGCACGTTCTCGCGCCGCGTTGATCTTTCGCGGAGTAGCTGCCGGTAGAGACCGTGCGGCGTCCATGTCCAGCTCGGTCGGCCCAGCAAGAACGCCGAGAGAACCGCGCAGTTAGACCAACCGCGAAGCTGGCTCGCTTTCCCCGGAACCGCTTCGCGGACGCGAAGAATATCGCCCGTCGCACCCCACCGGAGAAATCTGACGGCATCAGCCGGCGGCAGGATGGTCACCATCATTCGCGTCCACCACGGCTCCACAAGCAGCCAGCTCCCCGTGCTGATGGGTCGCATGGCAAAGACATGCTTATGCCTGTGATGGACGAAGCGATGCCACCATTGCCGTCGAAGGCCGGGCACGAAACAGACGATCCAGTCGGCGGGGTCGACTGTCACCAGGGATCCATTCTCGTCGATGCTGTTCGCCAGGTCCGCCGGGACGTCGCCGGCGACATTCAGTCTTGAAGGTTTCTCTCTCGGGCCAGACCGTCTTAACTGGGCAATATCATTAGCTGCGCTCATCGCTTCATGCTCGCACATCCATGAATGAAACTTTCGACCCTGGCTCTGACGCGGTCGGCGGCTGCGCCCTCCTGGCCTATTGCAGGAGTCAGCATCAGTGCCTGGTAGAGCGGTTCCCTCAGCAGTCCCAGCAATTGCTCAGCGTATAGCTGAGCGTCCGATATCGACAGGATCCCCCGCTCATTTGCTGCGGACAGAAACTCCCGCAGCTTGAATGTGACAATCGCTTGCCCCGCTTCGTGCACCCGCTTCTTGAGCGCAGGATTGCGTGCACCCTCGGTCATCATCATCCGAATGAACCCGACCAGGGTGGTCGAGTATTCCTTCCAGGCAACGCGTCCGAACGCGATGAGTGTTTCGCGTGCATCGTCTACGGTGCCGGGGCGCGCTCTCCTCACCAATGGCTGCGATATGAGGGAGGCTTTGTGTTCGGCGATCGCGACGATGAGATCGTCGACGCTCTCGAATGCCGATAAAATGTCTTCCTTCGAGTATCCGCTTCGATCCAAGATACTATCGAGGTCAGCGGGCGCGCCGCTCGAATTGGCGAGAGCCTCGCTGAACGCCAGCACGATCTCGGCGCGAGGGTCTGGCTTCGATACGGCATTGTCTTGTCGGGAAGGTTTCGGCGCGGGATGTGTCATGTATGGCTCCTCGGTCCGGGCTGACTGCGCCACGCGTATCTTCGCGTGCAGGGCGAACGCGATCTTGATGGTTACCAGCATGGGTGCAGCGACGACGAAAAGAAGGGCGACGGCAGCGAACGCGGTATCGAAAGCGATCACCGTGGATTGACCGGTGAGGGCTCGATCCAACAGACCCATCGCAGTCCGGCCGGCGGCCACGCTGTCCATCCCTCGTGACGCGAGCATGGCACTCATCGTCGCCAGCCGCTCGCTGACCGCGGGAAGGCCTGCGGTAACACTGGCGCCGAGCACCGTGGCATTGGCGGTGACATTGTGGTCGATCATGGTCTGGAGCCCGGCTACCCCCATGAGGCCACCGAGCTGGCGACCCGCATTGAAGAGGCCGATGCCGGATGCGCGGTTGCGGTTGTTGAGCTCGCTGAAGGCGATGAGAGTGATCGACAGGAAGAGGAAGCCAAGTCCAAATCCGCGTAGCAGGATGGCGGCCATCATGTCGTCGGCGCCACTTTCGCTGGTCGAGCCGGACAGCATCCACATCGCGGCCATGATCATCAGGATTCCGAACGGCACCGTGGCGATAGGGGGAGCGCCTCTGACCTGCATGAGAAAGGCAGCAATGAGGAGCGCGCCGACGAAAACCGCGCCGCTCGGCAACAGGAGCTGGCCGGCGTCGGTAGGCGTGAACGCGAGTACGGACACGGCAAATGACGGGATCAGATACGCGCTGCCGAACAAGGCGGCACCGGCGACGAAGCTGACGATGAAGGCGAAGGAAAAATCGCTCGACCGGAACAAGGTGAAATCCAGCAGGCCTTGGCTTTTGGCCATTACCTGTTGGCCGAGAAACGCCAGCAAAGCGGCTGCGCCGATCACGGTCAGCCACACGATGCGAGGCTCCTCGAACCAGCGCCATCGACTACCCTGATTGAGAACATAGGTGAGGCAGAGAAAGGTGACTGATATCAGCAGGAAGCCAGCCCAGTCGAACGGAAGGCGCGCAGCCGTAACGCCTCTCGGGCCCTTCGCGATCAACAGAAGTCCGATGGCGGCGAGGGCCACCGGAACAACGCCGAAGAAAATCCATGCCCACGACTGGCTGTCGATCAACC